>DVKR01000010.1 GCA_018715935.1 Candidatus Aphodovivens excrementavium | reverse complement strand
TGCCTCGTCAGCTGGGTGAGCACGTCTTCCATTGCAACCTCCATCTCTCCTGATGATGGAATTGTCGCAACCGGGGCCCCGTCGCGTGTACTGCGTGCAGGACACTTATCCAAAGTGGTCTAACACAACGTATATGCAGGACACGGCCAGCTTTCCTTTCCCCTATCCTCGTATCCATCGATACCATTTTGAGAAAGGAAATGCGATGGAAATCCGGTCTCGCAACATCACCGACTTCTACATTGCGGGAATGCGGTATTGGGATGGCGCCTTTATTGTCGGCGAACTTAAGCCGGGCGAAAACCTGACGCTGGTTCCCGAACCCCAGAACCCTCACGATTGCGACGCCGTTGCAATTTACTGGGAAGATACGAAACTCGGCTACGTACCGCGCGACGAAAACGACTTTCTGGCGCAGCTCCTCTGCTTCGGCCATGTCGACGTGATAGAGTGCCGCATCCTTAAGGTTGACCCCAAAGAAGAGCCGTACAAGCAAGTACGCGTCGGCCTCTACGTTATCGACAAGCGGCACCCCGAGTCCGAGTGATCTTCCCTCGCCGAGCCTCGCACTCCCGTTTTCTGAGCCTGAGTAGTCTTCCCTCGCCGAATTTCGTACTCCCGCTTCTCCGCCATGCTTCCCCTTTTTGAAAAATCGAACGCCTGTCCGATATACAGGACAGGCGTTCGAGGATCCTGGCTCTATTATTCCCCTTGAAATCCGAGAGAGAGGAGAAGCATGAACCAGCTAAGCATTTTCCCCTACGAAGACGTCGCACACAGCCCGCGTTGCTTGTCTCGCTTACCCTTCGCTCCCCTTACGCAGAATCCCAGCGGCCAAACCTGCGGCCCTTGCATTAACCGGATCGGCAGCCTCGTGCTCGACCGCTCTTTTCGACAGAGCGACCCGCGAGCATTCGACAGGGTACCGGGGCAATACCTGGCAGATGTCCTAAGCGTCTGGGATAGCTACCGAGGCGCCTGGCTGTCCGACGCCCCCACGGTGCTGAGGTTCGAGGAGTGCGACATCGTTGCCTTGCGCAGTGCGCACAACTCCCTTGCCTTTTGGCAGGGAGCGCTCGATACCGACAGACGCGTTGAAGTGAGCGACCCTTTTCTCAACAGGGATCTCGCCGATCGGTTCTGCCCCACCTGGAGAAGCAACCCTTCATTCTCACCGATCATCGGCATGCAGGCGCTCCAAGTCCGCACAGCTGGCGACAAGCGCCTTGTTATCGATTTCGAGAAAGGTCGGCTCGCCATCGAGTGCTCCCCAAACGGTATCGGCTACTGCTGGGAGCGACTCAACGTAGTCTTTTAACAGGTACAAAAGGTAGGCGTTGTATTCCGCCACCAAGCTTTTCGGCCCAACGAGGCGCACTTCCTTGTTCAGGCCGGCCAACCAGCCGAAAAACAGCTTGCTCCGATGCACGCGCACGCTCACGCGCGAGTTTTCCCCATCCTGAACAATCGACGCAATAGCATCGCGACCAAATCGGTCGGTGATGATCTCGAGCTTGCCCGGCATTGCCAGCAACTCCGCCGTTATGCGGGCGCCCTCTATGCGCCCGAACACAGCGGCGTCGCGATCCTCGAAACGATACTTCCGCGTTTCTTCGTTTCTCGTTGCGGGGTCATCCTTGCAAACCCTCACCTTTTCCATGCGGTCGAACCGATAGGTTCTCATTCCGTCGTGCTCTTCGTTCCAGGCAACCAGATAGTAAAACCCATCGTCGTACTCTATTGCCACGGGCGTCACGCAATGGGCCTGCTCGTGGTTCGTGCGGTATCTTCGGCCGTCGGCACCCAGCTTGGTGTAGAAAAAGGAGACCTTCACCCGCTCGCGCAGCGCCTCGTGAACAGCATCGACGGTTTTCAGAACGCTCTCGCTTGCCGTTTTGATGCGACCCACCACATGAACCCTGCGATCCAGCATGCCACGCTCGTCGTTGGAAGCGAATGTCTTGATGTTTGTGATCAGCATGTTTGCTTGGCGATCGGTAATGGCGCGGCTCGATTGGACGGCGTCGACCATAAGCACCAGCTCATCGAATTTGAAGTCGCGCCGCACGATGGCATATTCAACCGGGTTTCGTTGATAGGTGCGCACATCGATGTCGAACTCGCGCAACACCTTGATGTCTTCGTAGAGACTCTTTCGCTCGGCGCTAATCCCATATTCGGCAAGCCGCTCGATAAGCTCTTTCATGCTGAGGCCTTTTTGGGCATCTGTCTCCTCTTGCAGGATCTTAAGAAGGTAGAGGATCTTCAGCTTCGACTTCCCCGCGTTAGCCATACGGTCACACCTCTTTCAGCGGCAATGCATGCATGAGCGCATTATACCTGATGAAGTAAGGGGGTGTCCAATAAACGAAACAAGTAAGCCGCAGAAGCGCCTGGCGGCGGCAAGAGGGGAATGAAGGCAGAGACGCGCTTTGAGGCTTGCCCGCAAAGCCGTCATGACACGCATACCACAAGGAGCCCGTGCGCACGCTAAAAGGAGTCCGTGTGCATGCAGAAAGGAGCCAGTGCACACGTCAGAAGGGCCCGTGCACATGTCAAGAAGAGTTCGTGCGCACGTCAAAAGGAGTCCGTGCGCATGCCGTTAGCGCGCCAAAGGCAGCACGGCATCTGACGCTTCCCTTTGGCGCGGGCGCAGGCGCGCGTTCTCAAACACGTCCGTTCGCCGGATGCAGTGTTACGAATCTTGACTTCGTGTTACTCCAATCCCTATAGTGTTACGGGTTCATTTTTCGTAACACTACTGCTAAAGGAGAACCATGCAATCCTCAACTTCGTCCTCTCCCGCACTGTCTCGCCGCGCGTTCGCCAAACTTGCAATGGCAGGCGGCGGCGCGCTTGCGCTCGGCGGAGCCCTTGCCGGATGCTCTCAGCCGGAAAGCACAAACGACGAGAACGCCGCCAACGCCCAAGGCGATACGCAGGCGCAGGTCATCGTTACCATGCCTACCGGCGCAGAACCCGCGGCTGGCTTCGACCCCTTTGTTTCATGGGGCTGCGGCGAGCACGTCCACGAACCGCTCATCCAGTCGACGCTCATCGTCACCAACGCCGACATGAGCTTTTCCAACGATCTGGCAACCGACTACTCCTGCAGCGAAGACGGCCTTACCTGGACCTTCACCATTCGCGAAGACGCCGTGTTCTCCGACGGAGAGCCGCTCACGGCAGCCGACGTTGCCTTCACCATAAACGGCATCCTGTCGTCGCCCACTGCCGAAGCCGACCTTTCGATGGTTGACGAGGCGGTAGCAACAGGCGATTACACCGTCGAGCTGCACCTCAACAAGCCCTTCAACATCCTGCTCTACACCTTGGCGAACGTGGGAATTTGCCCCGAGCACGCCCATGGCAGCGACTACGGAACCAACCCCATCGGCTCTGGCCGCTACGTTCTAACGCAGTGGGACAAAGGCCAGCAGGTCATCTTCGACGCCAATCCTACCTACTACGGAGAAAAACCGCAGATAGAACGCGTAGTAGTGCTATTCATGGACGAAGACGCCTCTCTTGCCGCCGCGCAAGCGGGCTCGGTTGACCTGGCGTACACGTCGGCGACGTTCGCTGAAAACATAGTGAGCGGCTATGATCTGTTCGATTGCGAAACGGTCGATTCGCGCGGCATCTCGCTGCCTATGATCCCCGCAGGCTCAACCTGGGAAAGCAGCGGCCAAACCTACGAAGCCGGCAACGATGTCACCAGCGATCTCTCTCTGCGCCAGGCGATGAGCGTTGCCCTCGACCGCGATCTTGCCATCCAGCACACCCTCGGCGGGTTCGGCACCCCTGCCTACAGCGTGTCGGACGGCATGCCTTGGGCAAGCGACGACATGAAGGTCGAAACCAACGTCGAGCGCGCGAAACAGATCCTTGCCGACGGCGGTTGGACTGCCGGCGACGACGGCATTCTGACCAAAGGCGCTATCCGCGCCGAGTTCGATCTGCTCTACATGGCTCCCGATACCGTGCGCCAAGCGCTCTGCGCCGATTTCGCAGAGCAGATGGCATCGCTCGGCATCCAAGTGAACGTGTCGGGTCTGTCGTGGGACGAACTGGAGCCGCAGTCTTACTCGCAGGCAATCCTTTGGGGATGGGGGTCCAATTCGCCTATCGAAATCTACGAGCTCAACCACTCCGAGGGATGGGGAGACTACGCCTGTCGCACAAGCGAAACAACCGACTCCTACCTCAATCAGGCTGTCGCGCAATCAGACATTTCCGACTCTTACGAGTTTTATCGCCTTGCTCAGTGGGATGGGACAACCGGCGTTACGCCCGCCGCTGACGCGCCTTGGGTGTGGATAGCCAATGTCGACCACCTCTACTTCGTTCGCGAAGGCCTGAACGTGGCGGAGCAAAAGCCCCATCCCCATGGCCACGGATGGTCGATCGTCAACAACGTAGACAAGTGGAGCTGGTAGGCCGGAGTCTCACGCCGCTATGTCGCTGTTTTCTTTCACCGTAAAGCAATGCCTCAGATGCCTGCTACTCATTCTGGCAGTGAGCTTTGTTGTGTTCGCCCTGGTGTCTTTATCGCCCGTTGACCCCATGCAGGCAAACTTGGGGCAAAGCGCCTATCTATCGATGTCGGCCGACGAACGCGCGGCGCTTGCCGCCTATTGGGGCACCGACCAGCCGTTTTTCATCTGCTACGTCCAATGGCTTGGCGCGTTTGTCCAAGGAGACATGGGGGAAAGCCTGCGCTTCAACGCGCCGGTGGCGCAGGTGATTGCCGAGAGGGCAGGCTCCTCGCTTTTGCTGATGACGATGGCGTGGGTTCTTTCCGGCGTGATCGGGTTCGCCCTGGGCATCGTGTCGGGCATGAACCGCAACCGATGGGTTGACCGCGCCGTCAAAAGCTACTGCTTCGTTCTTGCCAGCGTTCCGACGTTTTGGCTGGCGCTGGTGGCGTTGATGGTGTTTTCGGTTTGGCTTGGATGGTTTCCCTTCGGGTTTTCGGTTCCCATTGGAATGGATGCCGGCTCTGTAACCTGGCTCGATAGGCTCTACCACGCCGCCTTGCCTGCGCTTGTTTTGGCGTTCGTCGGCGTGGCGAATATCGCCCTGCACACCCGAGAAAAAACCATCGACATTCTGAACAGCCCATTCGCTCGCTACGCTCAAGCGCAGGGAAAGTCGCACGCGAGGATACTCACCCAGCATGTGCTTCGCAACGCGCTCCTGCCCGCCATCACCCTGCAATTCGCATCGTTGAGCGAGATATTCGGCGGGTCGGTCCTTGTTGAACAGGTGTTTTCATACCCCGGCCTCGGGCAGGCAGCCGTCACTGCAGGCCTTGGAGGCGATTCCGCCCTCCTAGCGGGCATCGCCGTCGTTTCGTCGCTCATCGTGTTCGGCGGCAACCTCGTTGCCAACATCCTCTACGGCGTCGTCGACCCGCGCATTCGTCGAGGGGAGGTGCGCGCCCATGGAAACAAAGCCCCTGCAGCGTGAAGGCGAGCAGATTGAATCGGCGGCCAGGACAGCGCGCCCTACCCTGCATCTTCCCAAAAACTCACGCACAGGCAACGCAAGAACCGCCCCTCGCTGGGTTTGCCGCCTCAGAAGCAACCGTGCCGCAACGGCAATCACAGCCGCAGCGGGAGCCATCGTGCTCGTTGCCATCGTGGTGGCAGGGCTCTCCCTTTCGTCCCAAGCCGCCGCAACCGACCTTGATGCGCGCTCTCTCGCTCCAAGCCTCCAGCATCCGTT
Organism: Candidatus Aphodovivens excrementavium; assembly: GCA_018715935.1. Classification (GTDB taxonomy): domain Bacteria; phylum Actinomycetota; class Coriobacteriia; order Coriobacteriales; family Eggerthellaceae; genus Aphodovivens; species Aphodovivens excrementavium. The sequence goes on along the minus strand of DVKR01000010.1, from coordinate 91,343 downwards.
CGGCACCGATCGCCTCGGACACGACATGCTCGTCCGCACGCTGTCCGGACTTGCCACAAGCATGCTAATAGGCCTGGTGGCGGTTGCCGTATCCTCCTGCATTGCCTTGCTGCTCGGCTGCGTTTCGGCACTCGGCGGCAAAAGGGCAGATGCCTGCATAACCTGGCTCATCGATTTGATGATGGGCGTTCCGCATATCATCTTGCTTATCTTGATTTCCTACGCCTTGGGAAAAGGTTTCTACGGGGTAGTAGCGGGCATCGCGCTCACCCACTGGCCAAGCCTCGCGCGCGTAATTCGTGCCGAAGTGCTGCAAGTAAAAGAGGCGCCTTACGTGACCGCTGGAGCCAAGCTCGGAAGAAGTCGTTGGGATGCCGCACTGCGACACGTGCTGCCGCACGTGCTGCCGCAGTTTTTAGTTGGCGCGCTGCTGATGTTTCCCCACGCCATTCTGCATGAGGCCGCCATTACGTTTTTAGGGTTCGGCCTCTCTCCCGAATCGGCTGCAATCGGCATCATCCTGTCCGAGTCGATGAGCTACCTGTCCGCCGGCATGTGGTGGCTGGCGTTTTTCCCCGGCCTTGCATTGGTGCTGGTGGTTATGCTGTTCGACGCATGCGGATCGGGCGTTCGCCGTTTGCTCGATCCCGCAAGCTCGCAAGAATAGGTGGAAAGATGGCTCTTGAGCTCCCTCGCAATTTGCACCTCCCGGGGCAAGACGATGCCGCAGAGAACCACGAGGCCGTCAGCCACGCGGGGCAGGCCACGCACCATCACCACTCGCATGCCGCCCACAGCCTTCATACCGGCGGGCATCACGCGCTGCAGCTCAGCGACGTGAGCGTCGGATTCCAACGCTACGCAAACCGCTCCGTCTTCTCGCCGCAAGAAACTCGCTTTGTGATCGAGAACCTCAGCCTTTCTTTGCACGAAGGCGAGATCCTTGCTCTCGTGGGCGCTTCCGGATCAGGCAAAACGCTAGTTGCCGACACCGTCATGGGACTTTTTGCCCCCAACGCGCACGTTTCGGGAGAGATCTGGTTCGACGGCAAGAAGATGACCGAGCGCTCCCTAGCCTCGTTGAGGGGAACCGAGATCGCCTTTGTGCCCCAGTCCGTCGAATCGCTTGACCCGCTGCAGCGCGTGGGCGCACAAATCGAACGCTTGGCCCAAAACATGGCGAAGGGCGAGGCGCGCAAGCGTCGGCGAGAGCTGTTCGCGCGCTACCGACTGGACGAAGAGGTCGCACGCCGCTACCCCTTCGAGCTCTCGGGCGGCATGGCGCGTCGCATCCTGCTTATCGGCGCGCTGATGAACCGTCCGCGCATCATCGTGGCAGACGAACCTACTCCCGGGCTGGACATGGAACTTGCCGTGCAGGCAATGAGCGATTTTCGGCTGTTCGCAAACGATGGCGGAAGCGTCCTTCTTATCACACATGACGTAGAGCTCGCCTTGCGCGTGGCAGACCGCATCGCAGTTTTTCAAGACGGCACCGTAGTGGAAGAGACCGCGGTGGCGAACTTCGCTTCCCCCGATCTGCTAAGCCACCCCTTCAGCCGCGCCCTCTGGCATGCGCTGCCCGAGCACGGCATGCGCGAACCTGTCGGCGATGTCAAGCCGCGCCGAAGCGACGCCGCAAATGGCACGCCGCTGCGAAAAGACGCCATTAGACGTGCCCCTTTGGCGCCATCGCCGCGAGCCTCGCTGAGGGCGGAAGGAATATGCTTCAGCTATGGCACGCAGCAGGTGCTGCGCGATTTTAGCCTGACGGTTGAGCTGAACGAGCGAGTGGCATTGCGAGCCCCGTCGGGAACGGGGAAAACGACGCTATGCCGCATCCTCGCCGGCTACCTGAAACCGGCTTCGGGAAAAGTGCTCGTAGACGGCAAAGAGCTTCCCCAGCACGGCATAAGCCCTGTTCAGCTTATTGCGCAGCATCCCGAGCGCATGATGGATCCCGCCATTACCGTGCGCAAGAGCCTGCTGGAGGCCGCCGTTGCGCCCGAAGACGCAACGGCTCTGCTTGCCTGGGAGCGCCATCCGGCAGAACACGGCGCCGAACAGCCCGAGAACCGCTCCGAAGAGCAAGACGATGCATCGATTGCGCCCCGGCTGCTTAACGCCCTTGGCATTCGGCGCGCATGGCTCGAGCGCTTCCCTTCCGAGCTATCGGGAGGCGAGCTGCAGCGCTGCTGCATCGCACGCGCCCTCATCGCGCGCCCACGCTACCTCGTGTGCGACGAGATCTCAACGATGCTCGACGCCGCCACTCAGGCGTACCTCTGGCACTTTCTTATCGACTACGCGCAAGACGGCGGCATCGGCATGGTGCTCGTAACGCATTCCGATGCGCTACTCGACCACATCGCCACGCGCGTCGTTGAAATACAGAAGCCGGAAACCTAAGCGCCAAGGGTGCGCCAAAGGGACGCCGCCTTTGGCGCGCTGACTTTGGCGCACCGACGTTCCCAGCTTCCTAGCGACTTTGGCGCGCCGACGCTCCCAGTCTCCTAGCGACTTTACCGATCCTGCTCCTCTCGTGCTTTTCGCACGTCTTCGATGGTTCGCTGGATCTTGCTGTTGTATACGCCGTTGGTTCCCGCAGTGTAGAGCACCGCACACGGGTTGTTTGCCGCTAAGAAGTCCTTTGCCACCAAGGTGGTCACCGGCGCATCGGAGTATTTCGAGAAAAGCGCGTCGTGCCCCACGCAAAGTCCCATGATGACATTGAGGTCGGTATGAGCCTCGTTCAACAGCATCGCCTGCATAATGGGATTGCACAGCACGGGGTCGGTTCCGTTTTTCGTGGGCTCTAAGTCGAAATCGGCTCGATGGTTGTCGCCTATCTTGCATCCAATTGCCTCTACCTCAAAGCCTGCCGCGCGCAACAGCTTCGCCAGCACGCGCGTTTCATTCAGCATAATAGTGCAGGTGGCAATGCCGATGCGCTTAGCGCCAAGATAGTGCGCAAACTTTATAGTGTCCTGAACGCGCGTGGAATCCACCGTTTCTTCTACCACCAACGACGCCGCTTCAACAATGGCGTAGTTTTCGGGGGACAGGTACAGCTCGTTCGCTTCCTTGCACATCTCCTCCGACACATGCGGCTGAACGCAAAAACTCGGGCGCTCTCGCTCCGCATGCTCGCACGCCGCAACGGTGCAATTCATACAGTTGAGATTGGACATACAGCACTCCCCTTTCGTTTACCAGATGCCCAAGTGAGCCACAGAGCGTAGCCTTAGACACGTCCCTTTGGCATGCTCCGTGGGGGTTTGTGAGTGAGATGCCAGCCGCCGCAGTAATCGCAGCGGTAGCAGTGAAGGCCCGCTCGACCGTACGCCGCGCACGCGGCAATAGCCTCTTCTGCTTCGGCGCGGGTGGCATAGCGGTTTTTCGACTCGCATGCCTTTCTGCGCAATGCAGCCTCATGCTCTTCCGCAGCGTGCTCCCGCCGTGCGCCTTCGCGGGCGAACAGATCGTCCATCCCGCCGAAATCGTCGAGGTGCGCTTTGAACGCAGCAACCTGTTTGGCGCGCGCCGACGGCTTCTTGCTTCCCATAGTTGCGCCTCGCTACCTTGCCCGCCCTAGCGCTCAACCGCTACCGGCTCCGCCGAAAGACCGCGCCCCAGCTCATAGGCCTCTTGCAGCTTGGGGTTTCCTTCGATGGCGCCTTTCTCGTAGGTTGCGGGAACAAATACAATGCCCTCGTCTTTCATATGGGTGTACGAAGCGTTTATCTTGTAGGTGTCGATAAGCGGCTGCACAATGGAGGGGTCCGCATCTTCGAAAACGGTCAGCAGGCAGCACGAGGTGATGCCGAACGGGTCGGCCAATCCGCAAAACATCCTGTCCATGAACGCCTTCATCTGGGCGCTGAAAGTGAAGCAGTACACCGGGGTGGCGTACACAATCGTATCGCTTCGGCGCAAAACGCCGTAAAACGGCGTCATGTCGTCTTTCTGGCAGCAAATCCCCGCATGGGAAAAGCAGTACTCGCAACCGAGGCACCCGGCAATCTGCGCCCGCCCCGCATCAAGCACTTCCACATGATGGCCCGCCTCTTCGGCTCCTCTCACGAACGCCTCGGCAAGCATCCAGGTATTGCCACCTCGGCGCGGACTCCCTACCACAACTGCGATATTGCGCGACATCGCCGACCCCTCACTGCCTAGTAGCACGATATTTCAGAGATGCAGCAATCGGCATACTTGCTGCCCGGATACACCGACAGAATCTCAAAGGTAAGCTCTGAAGTGATCATGGGCGTATCGAATACGAACTCTTGATACGTCCTGCCCGCGTCTTTGAGCGTCATGGTGGCCGTGGCGCCCTCCGCCGACGTCACTTTGATGTCTTTGGGACGCGTGTTGATGTCGTAGAGGTAATCGGACTCCTGATAGCCCGCATAGATGCGGAATCCGGAGATCTTTTGCGTGGTGTCGGCTGCAAGCGTAATGCTTTGCCCCACGCCGTTGCCCGAATCGCCTTCCGACCACACCGTTGCGGTGTTGCCGTCGAGCACGTTCGCCGGGCTGTAGTCTTTGGCGTTGATCCCGCCAGTTGGCAGATAAGACGTTGCCGTGGCGTGCGTCATGCCCGTGTAAGTGTACTCGGGGTCGGGATCGGGCTCAGACCCGGATTGCACCTGCTGCTGAGAGGAGCCGGAGCCTTGGCTTGACGCCTCCTGCTGATCCTGCTGCTCTTGCTGCAACGTTTGCTGCTGGCCGGCAGAAGCATCGGCGTCGTTGCCAGAGCTCCCCTTGCTAAGAAAGACGAAAGCCAAAATGGCAACAATAATGACAGCCGCCGCAGCTATGATTGCAACGACGATGACTGTCGTATTGCTCCTGCGGGGCTGCTCGACACCCGACTGCGAAGCCGCCTGTTGCGCGCCACGGACAGGGTTGGCTGCCCGACCGTCAACGTCCGCCTGGAATTGCCCAGGTGCGGCCGAGAGATCTTCGGGAAGCTCTTCCGTTTTAGGGACAACCTCCGTTTGGCCAACCGGCTCGCCACACGCTGTGCAAAACTTGGAACTCGGCTCAATTTCTTCGCCGCAACGGGTGCAAAACATTCTGGCTCCTAACAGTCTTTAGCGAGCTACGTCAAAACATTAGTATAAACCAAAAGGCGAACAACCCGTTTTAGGGGCACCATGCCGATTTCAACCATAGTCGCGCGTAGTTAGCGCAGGCGTTCGCGCATCCAAATAGGCGCTTTTTCGCGCACAATCGTTTCACGCAACGTCTCTGCCTTTACAATCGTCACCATGGAAACCGCAGTGTCGGCAAAAGACGCAGGAGAGCGTGGATCTCGCCAAAGAGACGCCGGCTGGGCTAGACAGTAAAACGGCCTTCCTCTCGCCTGATCGCGCGGACGAGCTGAAGCGCGCAAACGACACCTGCCGCCGCGCCGATTGCCGCGCCAACAAGACCAACATCGTAGATGGCGCCGCCGGCCACCGTCATGCCCCCAACCCAGGTTCCAGCACCGATGCCTACGTTAAAGATGCCCGAATACGCCGACATCGCCACCATCGTCGAGCCTTCGGGGGCGTTGTTGATAACCTCCGCCTGAAACGCGACATTGTACGCGGTGTAGCACGCGCCCCATGCACAGCATACCGCGATGGTTGCCACGGAACTGCCCGCAAGAGGCAGCAGCACCGCCATCATTGCCGCGACGCCCAGCACTGCCGCACGCATAAACGAGAACCGCGCTCGATTGTAGACGCGCGAGAACACCGCACTGCCAATAAGCCCGGCAGCCCCATACAGCGCCAGCGCGAGAGTGATTGCCCCATCCGAAAAACCTGCCACTTGCTGCAAAAACGGCTCGATGTAGCTATAGCACGTAAACTGACCTGTGGCGTAGAGGGCGGTTACCAGATAGATGCCAAGCAGCGGGGGGTGTTTAAACAGCGACGGAAGCGCCTTGGCGGAGAACGGCTCGCCGACGCTCATGCGCGGCAGAACCACTGCCAGGAACACAAGCAACGCTGCAGACACCGCCGCCACGCAGATAAACGTCATGCGCCACCCGATGACAAGGCCGATGATGCGTCCTATCGGCAGGCCGCACACCATCGCGATGGACGAACCGACCGCAACTGTTGCGATGGCAGCACCGCTGTGCTTAGGGTCGACGATGCGCACCGCCACCGGCGAGACAATCGACCAGAACACCGCGTGCGCGGCCGCAACCAGCAAGCGCCCAACAACCAGCAGGGCAAACGTGGGAGCAACCGCCGAAGCAACTTGACCTGCGCAAAACAGCGCAATCACGCCTAGCAAAAGCCGCGTTGGGCTGAAGCGCGACAACGCTACCATCAGGGGAATCGACAGCAACGCCACCGCCCACGCATAGATCGTCACGACGGCTCCGGCCTGCGCCTCGGTAAGGGAAAAGTCTGCTGCAATGTCAACAAGCAGGCCGATCGGCATAAACTCCGATGTGTTCATCACGAATGCGCAGCACGCCAAACCGGCAAGCGCCAACCATTCTCTTCGCTGCATCCGCTCCCTTTCGCAACGTCCATCCAACCGCCGCACGCCCTCCGGCGCACTGCTCAGCAAGAGCGCTTTCGTTTCGCTCGGATGTGCCCTTCCAGAACAACGGCTCGTCATTCTATGACAAAACGTACGAAGAACAATCACGGGACGGTAAAGAGGCATCCTTGCACGCAAAAAGCATAGGACGGTTTGCGCAAAGGCAAGGCAATGCGGAGAGATGCGCGGCAGCAAAACGGCGTTCGACACGCTTGCCGTTCGACACGCTATACTTTTCACGTAGTCGAAGCCGACGCAAGGGAAGGGGCGGCACGTGCAGCCATTGGAGACGGCGCAGGCAGAAGCGCAGCGCTGCGGGCTTGCGCTGTGCGCCACCACAAGCGGGCTCGCGCTCGAGGGCGAGGGAATGACGCTGCTTCCCAATTTTCGCGAGGTACTCCCCCGCCTCAAGCCGGGGCGCCTTCAACGCGAGCTGCTTGTGAGGGCGGCGCGGGTCAAGCACCCGCACAACGATTCGCCGCTTGCCCTAGACGCCACCGCCGGCTTGGGAGAAGACGCGCTTTTGCTGGCCGCTGCAGGGTTTCGCATCATGCTTTTTGAACGCAACCCGGTGATAGCGGCACTGCTGCAAGACGCTCTTAAGCGTGCCGCCGCCGACCCTGAGCTTGCTGACGCAATCGAGCGCATGACATTCGTTTCCGGCGATAGCATCGCCACGCTGGCAGGCGGGACGCTTTCCCCCGATGTGGTGTACCTCGACCCGATGTTTCCCGCACGTCGGAAAAGCGCCGCCGTCAAAAAGAAGTTCCAACTTCTCCACCGTTTGGAAGACCCCTGCAGCGACGCCGAAGAGCTGCTGCATGCTGCGCTGGCGGCAAATCCGCGCAAGGTCGTCATTAAGCGGCCTCTTAAAGGGCCCTATCTTGCCGGGATCACACCCAGCTATTCGCTTGAGGGGAAAGCAGTGCGCTACGACGTTATCGCGCAATAGCCGCAAGCGCAAGGCGCGATGGCTCCACAGCCATCGCGCCGAAAGAAAACCGCCGTCTTTGAGCAACGCGAGAGCAAGGTTGCGGGCTCTTCCAAGCGCCGCCGCGTGGCGCGGCGGCGGCGCGTCAACTCCTTGCAGCGCCTAAATGCCCATATCCTGAGCCCATGCACGGATAGACGCGGCGCTCTGACGCCCGTTAAGCAGCCTGCCTGCCTCTACCGCAGCGCCCGACGCGATCTGCTGCATGCGCTGCGGGGCCTTGCCCAGGCCGCTGCCGCCGCTTGTGGCAAACGGCACGATGCGTTTGCCCGCAAAGTCGTAGGACTCCAAGAATGTGTCGATGATGCGAGGCTCGACGTACCACCACACCGGAAACCCAACAAACACGGTGTCGTATTGCGCCATATCCTTAACGGCTCCGGAAATGGCGGGACGGCACGACTCGTCGTCCATCTCGACGGAGCTGCGGCTTGAACGGTCGGTCCAGTTGAGGTCTGCCGAGGTGTAGGGCTGCGCGGGGGCGATCTCGAACGTGTCTGCGCTAAGGGCGTCGGCTATCTCGTGCGCCACGCGCGCAGTGGTGCCGGTTGCCGAGAAGTACGCTACCAGAATGCTGCCCATGATGCTCTCCCTTTCCACTGATGCGTCTAAGATAAATAGCATGATGTTATTTATTACAAGGTTAAGGATATGTATTTAATTACAACTTGTCAATATTGCTTCCGGCATAACATCGGCTTCAGGAAAGAGCCTGGGCGTGCGCTCAATTCGCAGCGCTTAGCAACGCAGATAAAAAAACCGCGGCTGCCAGGTGCGGCAGCCGCGGCCAAAGGCGCTGGAGTCGGCAGTGGCCAACCCGCGCGCAGTATGTCCGAAAACGCTAGATGGTCCAGGAGGCGCCCAGCAGCTTAGCGAACTCGCGGCAGATCGCCGTGTCGCCCGGCCATGCCGGCGAGGTGACCAGGTTGCGATCCACCACCGCCGCGTCCATCTCCGCCTCGACGTAGGTGCCGCCGGCGGCGGTGACGTCAGGACCTACCGCCGGATACGCGGTTGCCGTGTAGCCTTCCAGCACGCCAGCAGCAGCCAGCACCTGCGGGCCATGGCAAATTGCCGCAACAGGCTTGTTCGCAGCGAAGAACTCACGCGTGATCTCGAGAACGCGGGCGTTCAGGCGAATGTACTCGGGGGCGCGTCCGCCGGTAATGAACAGGCCGGCGTATTCGGCAACGTCAACAGCATCGAAATCGGCAGTCAGCGCGAAGTTGTGGCCGCGCAGCTCGGTGTAGGTTTGGTCGCCCACGAAGTCGTGAACAGCCGTGCGCACGACCTCCCCCGCCTTCTTGTCGGGGCAAACGGCGTCAACCTGATAGCCCAGCATCGACAAGGCCTGGAACGGCACCATGGTCTCGTAGTCTTCGGTGTAATCGCCGCACAACATCAGAATCTTCTTGGTCATTTACGATTCCCCCTCATCGCTTTCCGCAACGATTTCTCATGCTTTTGCATGACTCCCCAATTGTAGCACCCTAAGCTCGCTCGACAGCTCCCGTTTGAAGCCGCCTTGAGGAGGGCGTGTTCTAGCCGCACACCTTGCCCGGGTTCAAAATGCCCTGCGGGTCGAACACCTTTTTGATGCCCGTCATCAGTTCGTAAGCGGTATCGCCCACCGATTCGCGCAGGTACGCTTTCTTCGCATGCCCGATTCCGTGCTCGCCAGACACCTGTCCGCCCAACTCGGAGCATTTTGCATACGCCTGCTCCATGACCGCAGCCGCCTTTTGCTTGAACTGCTCTTCGTCCATCCCGTTGCCAACGCAGTAAATGTGCAGGTTGCCATCGCCCGCATGGCCGAATGAGCGAATACGAAGGCCAAGCTCGGCGCCCACGCCATACACATAGCCCAAAAAACCGGGGATCTTGTTCGGCGGCACCACCACGTCCATCTCGTCGAGCAGATCGGCGTCATGCTCGATAACCGTCAGCAAGGCGTCGCGCACCTGCCACACCGCTTCCTTTTCGGAAGGCTGGTCGATCACCAGAACGTCAAACGCGCCCGCCTCTTCTGCAATCTCGGCAAGCTTTTCCGCACGCTGGAAGATCTCGTCTTCGTCGGATCCGTCAAGCGTCACCAGGATATAGGCTCCCACCGCTTCGCCATCGACATCGCCTGGGAACACCTGGTTGCCCGTGTGCTCTTCGGCATCCACCACGATGTCGCGCTCCATGAACTCGATGGACTGCGGATCAAGCCCCGCAAGCCTAATGAAAGGCACCGAGGCAATGGCGGCGTCGATGTCGGCAAAGGGCATGATGAAGCTCGTAGAGGCTTCCGGCTTGGGGACAAGCTTGAGCGTGATTTCGGTAACGATTGCCAGCGTGCCCTCCGAGCCGATAACCAGGTGCAGCAAGCTGTATCCCGAACTCGTCTTGGTTACCGCGCGACCCAGCTCAAGCACCTCGCCCGAAGGCAAAACCACCGTTGCCGCCAACACATAGTCGCGCGTGGTGCCGTATTTCACCGCGCGCATGCCGCCGGCGTTGGTAACCACGTTGCCGCCAATGGAGCCCGTTTTCTCGCCAGGATCGGGAGGATAGAACAGCCCGTGCGCCGCCACGTCATCAATAAGGTCGCACAAACGCACACCCGGCTGCACGCGTACCGTCAGGTTCTCTTTGTCGTATTCCAAAATGCCGTCCATGCGCATCGTGCACAGCACCACGCCCCCGAAAAGCGGCACACAGCCCCCCACCAAACCGGTGCCGGCACCGCGCACGGTAACCGGAATGGAATGTTCGCTGCACAAGCGCATAACGGCCGCCACTTCCTCGGTAGAAGCAGGAAGGCACACTGCCTGTGGCACGTAGGAGCCGTAGATGGGCATCTCATCGTGCGTATAGTCGTCGCCAATCGCATTGTCGGTGAGGCAGTTGTCCGCACCCACTATGCTTTCGAGTTGCTGGATTAGCTCAGCCGTAAGTTCGCCATACCTGGTCATAACAATCTCCTTGGACGCTTCCCTGGCACTACCCCGACAAGATTGCGTCTGCTGCAAGCGCAACGCATTGAATCCATTATGCGTCAAAGCGGATGCAAAAGAAAACCCGCCCTTGCAAAACTGCAAGGGCGGGTTCGGCAAAACCTGTCGCTCGGGCGTTTGAGGCATCGAGGATCGCGGGCGCTCTTGCCCGCGCTGCCTCATGCGCCCGGCTTCTCCTGCTCAAGGCTTCGCATGCGCCAGGCATCCTCATTCGCCAGGCTTCTCACTCGCCAGGCATCCTCGCACGTTTGCGGCAAGACGCTTCGGCACGAGGGAATCGGCTATTATCGGCGCTCTTCCTCCTCGTAATCGTCGTCGCTGCCCATCTTGCGAGCTGCCGCAGCCGCCTTTTGCTCCTCGTTGAACCTGTCGGCGCGCAGCTGCTCGGCAAGGGTTGCCTTCTTGTACACAATAGGCTGATGAACAACAACCTGCGGATAGGGGATGTTGATCTGGTATTCGTCGAATATCAGCTTCATCTCGCGACGCAGGTCGCGCTCAAGCTGGCCGCGCGCAGTTTCGGCGCACTGAACAACAATGCGAATGGTAACGCTGTTGTCGGTAAGCGCCACGATGCCCTTGTAGAACGGGCCGTCTTCGATGGCGGGCAGGCGGCGGCGGATATTGGGGAACTCGTCTTGAAGAATAGACTCAACGCGCTCAAGCGACTCGCCGTACTCGATGTCCATGTCGCAGGAGGCATACGAGCTCTCCTTGGTCATGTTGACGACGTTGCTCACCTCGCTGTTGCGCAGGATGATGATGTTGCCCGAGCCGTCGTTGATCTTGGTCGTGCGCACGCCGATGTCGATGACGGTGCCGCTTTTGCCGCCGACCTGGATGATGTCGCCGACGCGGAACTCGCCCTCGAAGATGATGAACAGACCGGAAAGGATATCGCTGACCAGTTCCTTGGCGCCGAAGGACACCGCGATGGACAGGATGCCGGCGGAAGCCAACAGCGTGGTGGTGTCGATGCCGATCACCATCAGGCAGTAGTACACCATGCCGATGATGGAGGCATACTTGATGAAGCTCGACAAAAGGCGGCACATGGTTTCGCCGCGGCTGCCGAACACGCCCGCCAGCAGTTTGAGCAGCTGCTGGATGATCATCGTGATGGTCATCACGACGCAGGCGATCATGATGCACATGGTGAGGGCAAAGACGTTCAAGCCGTAGACCCAGTCGCCGCCCAAAACGTAGGAGAACACCGAGTCGGGCGGGAACACCTGGTCTTTAAAGACGACCGCCAGACACACCGCAATGGCGAAAATGCCCACGAGCACCTTTATGACGGTCAGCACGCGCTGCTCGGCGGATTTCTCGCCCCAGTCGAGCGAAGTGTAGAGCCAGCGGCTGGCGGCAGACTCGGTCTTCACCACGCGCCCGTCGGGCATCAGCGAGTCAAACATGCGCGAGTCGGGGTTGCCGTCGTCGTCCAACGGCCAGTTGGCAGGCTTCGCGTCGGGGTCGAGCGAGCCTTCGTTTCTACGGCGGATCTCAAACGTCACCAGCACGAAGATGACGATCTGGCACACCAGGCCGCTCACCGCCGTGGCAACGGTCAAGGGCACGCGCTCGGTCATGAGCTCGGATTCGGGCTGCGCAACGTACACGTAGTAGTCGCCGCTTTCGAACGAGGTGGCGTAATAGGTCTGACCGTCAACCGTGGTGAAGTCGCTATAACCGTCTTTCAGCTGAGCGTCGGTGAGGCCGTACGCCCGAGCATCGCGGCCCACCAGCTCCGACTGCGGGTAGTAGGCAAAGGTGCCGTCGGCTTTGTTAACCGCAAACGCAAAGCCGTTCTGGCCCACCTTCACGCCGTCAAGGATGTTGTTGATCTGCACAGTGGACAGCAACGTCTCAAGGCGCGAAGAGCGGATGCTCAGCTGGACGAACCCATCGGCATCGCCCTGAGAGTCGCGCAGGGTCACGCCGATGTACTGGCGAAGCTCGCCCGAGATCTCATCGGGCTGAGGATCCTGAATCAGGCTGTCTACGCCCTGCAGCAGCTTGCGGAACTCGTAGCTTTGGTCGGCGGGGTCCTCGCTCAACTGGAAGTTGCTGTACGGCGAGTTGGTAACGGTCATCGTGCCGTTGCGATCGAAGACGTAGAGATACTCGACCTGCAGCGCGTCGGCAAGCTCTTGCAGCGACGCCTTGTTCTTGAGCTCGGGATTGTGGTCGAGCGCGTAGGCGGCGACCTCCGTCTTGCTCAGATAGCGCTCGTTATACTGGTCGGTCAGCGCCGACGCCTGCTCGTTGGTGCGCGTGATGGTGGCTTCGATGTCGGAAGCGCGTTCGTTGCTGCTCACCGACTCGGCGGACAGCGAGAACAGCGTCTGCATGTAGAACGTCACCACCAAAACGGCAAGGAATCCCACAAACGACAGCACAATCGCTTTCCTGCCGATTGCCTTGTTGAAGCGCAGGCCGCCCAGGTTGACGTAGTTGTCGGGATTGTAGCCGCGCTTCTCGTCCTCGCGATTGACGAAGATGCCGTAGAGAGCAACGATCATTGCCACGGAGAAGAAGATGAACAAGACCACGCCCACCGTCAGGTTGCGAGACGCAGTCATTTCGCTTTCGGGGACGGCGGAGATGTAGTAGGTGCCGTCGATCTCGGACACGCCGCAGAACAGGCGCTCGCCTTCAAAGGTCATCCACGAAAAGCTGCCGTTCTCGAGATCCGCCACGTCGATGCCGGCATCAAGCGCGTCGATTCCGATGTAGGCGTCATTGGGATGATAAGACACCAGGTAGTCGCGGGCGGAGACAGAAAACACGTACCCGGTCTGCCCGACGCTCACCCCGCTGAGCACCGCACCAACCGACGCAGTGCTGTCGATAAGCTCGACGAGCTCGGCGGGGTTCTGCTCGATCACCGCCATCGTGTCGGCGTCGATGGCGGCAGCGTAGTAGCGCCAGGTTTCCCCCTCGCCCGCAAAATCAACCTCGACGGCCGCAGAAGGCTCACCGGTGTCGAACGTCGTGCGCAGCTGATTGAAGCGCGCATAGGAGAAGACGGCGGGGGTGTCTTGCGCTTTGGCAAGCACCTCGCCCGCGCGGGTGACGATCATCACGTTGTCAACACCCAGCAGCTCTTTGTACTCCACCATCTTGGCATCGGTAGGCTCATAGCCGGTGTTGTTGTTCGCCATGAAGGCGACGCTTTCAGCCTTGGACTGATAGATCTCGTCGAAGGTCTGGGTGTTTTGCTCGGTTTCTTGCTGGGCAGACTCCAAAAGCCCGGGCAGATCGTCCATCTCGTGCTGGATGTCGGCTGAATAGTTCGACAGCGAAATATCGTCTTGCATCGAGGAGACGATAAAGCCCATCACGACAACGCTCAAAGCGACGAACGCCGTCAGAATAGCTGCTTTGATCTTGAGTTTCTTAGACACAACCGCCTCCTAGTTCCACTTCTCGATAAGCGCGGCAATCGTGCCGTCGTCGAGCATCGCCTGGATGACTTCCGCGATGCGCGGGCTGAGCTCGGAGTCTTTCTGCGTAGCGACACCGTAAAGCTGATCGGAGATGTTGACGTCAAGCAGGCTGCGATCATCGTCGATGTAGGTGCCGGCGATGCTGCCGTCCATCACGGCGGCGTCAACCTCCCCTTCCTCCAGCGCCTGCGACAGATCGGCATACGAGGGGAACTTCTTCACGTAGACGCCCTCGTACTGAGTGCCCTCGTCGGTGTTGGAGATGATGTTGTCTCCGATGATGCCCATCTCATTGAGCTTGATAGCCAGCAAAGGCCCGGCATTGGAGCCCGACATGATGCCGAACGTACCGCCCTCAAGCTGCGTCACATCGGTGACAAGAGAGCTGTTCTCCACCATGATCGAAGTGGCGTCGGTGTAGTAGGCGGGCGAGAAGTCGAAGTTCTCAAGACGGGAGTCTGCAATGGAGTAGCATGCAACCAGGCAATCCACTTCGCCGGAGAGCAGCTTGTCTTTACGGTCGTCGGGCGTGACGGTGGAAAACTCGACGTCCGCATAGCCCAGGCGCGATGCCAGCTCCTGCGCGATATCCACTTCCAAGCCGTAATATTTGCCCGTTTGCTCGTTGAGCAGGCTGAAGTTGACGATGTCGCTTCTCACACCCACTTTAAGCGTGCCCGACCCCCCGTTGGAATCGGATCCGTTGCACCCGGCAAGGCCAACAGCAGCAGCCAACATCATGGCGGCAACCGCTATCGCCAGCAGTCGTTTTGCCCTTGAAGCCATAACCCTCCCATCACCCAGACGCACGCCCCGCGCCCTTGGCTGTGTGACCACATAAAAAGAGCCCCTATAAGGAGCCTTTCTATTATGACGAAGGGAAAAAGGAGCAGGAGCATCCTCAACTAGATTTTGAAGGGAATTTGAGACTCAGCTTTTTATTCATTTCGGCTATGAATAAAAATGATTCCGCCCTCGGATTTTCCCTCTCCTTTATTTTTGAATAAATATGTATTTAATCAGGCGTTATATAGAAATCGAAACGTGCTTTGGCTTATTGCGCACATAACGGGATGCATAGCGTTAACAGTCGGCATTGCGCGGGGCGATGCAGCACCCAGCCAGCGTAACCAACTTTTTCCTGCAATATAATTCACGTTGTCGTGCCAGCTTTCGTCGTTAGCCATCGTCAAACGCCTCCCAATGGCGCTACGTAATTCGGGGTGTGCCATGAACATCGGTCAGATTCGCTACTTTGTTGCCGTGTATCAAGCAGGCAGTTTCTCCCGCGCTGCCCGAGAGCAGTTCATCACGGTTCAGGCGGTTTCAAAGTCCATCGCCGACCTCGAGCACGAATTAGGAAACGAGCTGTTCGAACGAAAGAGCCGAGGCGTTGAGCCTACCCCGTTCGGCAGAGCGTTTTACTGCAAGGCCATCAACGCGCTGAACAGCTTTGACGATTTGCAGGGGTTCGCAACAGGCCAAGGGTCGCTCCAAGACTCCTCGACGCTGCGCCTGGCACTTTGCGCGCCCTCCTTCAAAGACAACGCCAGCGTCATTGCCAACATACGCACGCTTTTGATCCGGCATCTCAACTCGCCTATCGAGCTTGTTTTAGCGGAAGGGTTCAAGGGGATGGACCTTTTGAGAAAAGGCGAGGTCGATGCGCTTATCACCCTCGGCACGCTTGACACGCCCCACACCGACTGCATCCCTCTTCTGAACGCTCCCACGGGCGTGGGATTGTCGGTCAACCACCCGCTTGCTTCCCAAGAATGCGTTACGCTCGAACAGCTTTCGAACTACCCCGTCGCCGTGGCGCAAGACTTCGACTATTTCAACGAATCCATCCTGGTCACCTACCTTCGAGCAGGTTTGCGCTCGCCGCTTGAGACAATCTACCGTCGGGAAGACTTCCAGCCGTTTCTCGAGGAGAAGAACGGGTATGCATTCAGCGTGGTGCTACCCGCCTTGGAAGACGACCGCTTCAATTCGACGCTGCGCCTTATTTGCCCCGAAGACGCGGTGGAGATCCCCATTTGCCTTGTGAGCTCGAAATTCGTTAAAACGCCGCTTTACCTTGCAGCCGAGCGGCTCCTCACAGGCAAGCTTCCCTTTAAGATGTAGGGCGCAAACGAGCGCAGTGCCCTTGCCGTATTTGCACCCCAGGTAAGCCCCTTTTAAGATGTGAGGCGCAAACGAGCACTGCGGCCCGCACGGGCTCAAGGCGCAAACGAGCACTGCGGCCTGCACGGGCTCATCTCCGTCAATTCACATCGTTTCTTCAGGACAACGCCTTCTGCAACTATTCCTTATTTCTTCATAAAATCGAACGTTTGTTCTAGTATACTGTATTAGAACACAGGAACTGCGGGGGCAAGCTCTCTCGCGGTGGTCGCGCTCGACAGGCAAGGGGACACCATGTTTGCAGAAAAACCCACCATAGCAAGCTATCTCGATGCAGTGGACGAACTGGACGAAGCAAGGGAACTTCTCGCTGGGCTGGCTCAGGTCGTATTGGCTCTCAAAATAGCCGATATCGCCGACGCCGAGTCGCTTGCGCTCGTCGCAGAGGTACTGGCCTACCTCTCCCTTACCGTGGACGCGGTCAACGATCAGCTGGCAAGCAATCGGTAGGGCGCACCTTTGCCGCCCCGAAACCAGAGCGCGGAGGCGGATTGGCGGCAGGCAGCAAGCGCTCACACACCCGTTGAATCTTTTCAGGCTTTACAAGATGCTCACGCGCGCTTGTCCGCAGAGCGCTACAATACCGTGACACGCTTTTTCGAGGAGGTACCGTGAGCGATAGCCCTATGGATACACCCGGCGCTTTTGATGCGGCGGACACGCCGCAAAACGACCCGGTCTTTCAGCAAGAGCAGCAGCACCTAACGCAGGTATACGCCACGCTGCGAGAGATGGGGCGCGCGCTGTCGGCGCGGCTCGACGCAACGCGAGCCGAGGCTGCCCAAGACAAAAAAGACATGGCGGACGAACTAGCGCTCAACTTCGCCGGAGACGACGAAGCCTTGGAAACGGCGGCCGAGCTGGCAACCATCAATCGCGTGATCGAAGCCTATAACATCTCTCAGGACACCAACGCGCGCAGGTTGGCAGACATTCAAACGCTTCTCGCACAGCCGTACTTCGCCAAGGTGGTGTTGCAGTTCAAGCCAACCGATGCGCCTAAAGAGCTCTACATCGGAACCGCCGGCATTGCAGACGAGAACTACCGCCGTTTGGTGGTTGACTGGCGCTCGCCTGTGGCAGAAACCTATTACAACCAAGACAACGGGCGCACCTCCTATCACTCAAACGGGCGCACCATCTCTTGCGATTTGAAGCTGCGCCGCCAATTCGACATTCAGCGCGATACGCTCAACGCGTATTTCGACACCACGGTGGCCATCCAAGACGCATTGCTGCTGCGGTCGCTTTCCCAGCAGCGCACCGATCAGATGAAGGCCATCACCGCCACCATTCAAAAAGAGCAGAACCTGGTTATTCGCCATGAAGACGTGCCTGCGCTTCTGGTGTCGGGCATTGCCGGATCGGGCAAGACGTCGGTGCTCCTGCAGCGCATCGCCTATCTGCTCTACCAACGTCGCGACGACCTCGATCCGCGTGAAGTCTACCTGATCACGCCCAACCCGGTGTTCCGCCACTACATCGACAACGTTCTTCCCGAGCTGGGCGAACGAAACCCCGTCACCATCACGTGGACGGAATTTGCCGAACGCCTCTTACCCGCCGGGCGAGGCGGAGCAGATGCCGACTCCGCTTTGGAAGAGCTCGAGCGGATCGACATGGCGTGCGCTGGCCTGGAATTCGAACCGAACGACTACCGCGACATCACCGTAGCGGGAACGCGCATTGTCTCTGCCGGGCAGATTCGACAAGTGCGCGAGAAATTCAATCGCATCGAAGCAGACCCTCACTTGTGCGCGCTCATGCGAGAAGAGCTGCTGGAGCGCCTGGAAAACCGCTTCAAAACGATGGCGGGCTCCGAAGACGTGCAAGACCAGATTTTGGGGCTGCCTCTCAACGAGCAGCTTCGCCTGTTCAACGGCCCGTTCGACCCGCAAGACGAGCGCGAGGCGCGCGAGTTGACGCTGAAATTCGTGACAGATCGCTACGGCGCGGCGACGGCGATGGTGGAAAACGACGAGTGGCTGCGCCTCGACCGCATCGGCATGCGCCTTCTGAACGTCGAAGGGCTCACGCCCGTGGGATGGCTGTATCTGAAAATGGCCGTTACCGGCATGGGGAACCCCCAGGCAAAATACGTCATGATCGATGAAGTGCAAGACTACACGGCAGCTCAGCTTGCCGTGCTTGCACGCTACTTCCGTCGCGCGCACTTCATGCTTCTGGGTGACCCGAACCAGGCCATCAAGCCAAACACCGCCTCGTTTGCCGAAGTGAAGCAGGTGTTTGAGAAAGCGTGCGGCCGCGTGGAGGAATGCTTCCTCATGACCAGCTACCGATCCGCCCCCGCAATCACCAACCTGTTCGCTAGCCTTCTTTCCGAAGAGGAACGCGGCCGCGTCTCTTCCGTACAGCGCGATGAGGTGCCGCCCCACGTGAGCGCGTACCAAGCCGAAGAGGAGCACGCCCGCGCGCTGCGCGCCGTCGTGGCCGAGGCTGTTGAGCTCTCTGAGAAAAACCAGGGGATCGCCGCGGTGGTAGTGCCCTGGAAAAGCCAAGCGCGGCGCATCCAAGCGATACTGGGAGACGACGCCCCCCGCCTGATGGGCAAAAACGACGTGCTGCCGGCAACGGGCGTGATTCTTATCACCCTCGAACTGGCAAAAGGTCTTGAGTTCGACCACGTGATTATTCCCGACGCCAACGCAGGGCTGTTCCCTGACGAGCCCCTCGCGCGACGCCGCTTGTACACCACCATTTCGCGCGCCACACGACGCGTCGACATACTGGCGCTTGGATCGCTCACTCCCCTGCTTTCGCAAGCGGAGTGAAAAGCGCTACACTTGCAGTCTGTGTAGAACCGCTGCTGCACCTCCGAGCCTGCCACTCGCATGCAGGTTCGGAGGTGCGTTTTACGAAAGGGAAACGTAGCAATTATGACCGAATGGCTCATACGTCGATTCGTGAAGGAGTACCAGAATTCCGACAACGCGAGGGTGCGCACGCGCTACGGTCAGTTCGCCGGCATCGTGGGCATCGTGTGCAACATGCTCCTTTGCCTTGCCAAAGGAGCCATTGGCCTTATCGCCGGATCGGTTTCCATCGTCGCCGATGCCGTCAACAACCTCTCCGACGCCGCAAGCAACATCATCAGCCTGCTGGGGTTCAAGCTTGCCAGCAAGCCCGCCGACCCTGAGCACCCCTACGGTCACGGCCGCTACGAATACCTGTCTGGCCTTGCGGTGGCCATTCTGATTGTGTTTATTGGCTTCGAGCTTTTGCAGACGTCCTACGACAAGATAGTCAACCCAACTTCCACCGAGTTCAACGCAGCTGTGGTGTGCGTGCTCGTGCTCTCGATCCTCGTGAAACTTTGGATGATGGTCTTCAATCGAACCATCGGGGTGCGCATCAACTCAACCACGCTCGAAGCAACCGCTGTCGATTCGCGCAACGACGTAATCTCCACGGGCGTAGTGCTTGTCTGCGCAATCGTGTCGTTTTACACCGGCGTCGACCTTGACGGCTGGGTTGGTCTTGCCGTGGGCGCGTTCATCGTCTGGAGCGGCATCCAGCTTGTCCGCGAAACCGTTGACCCCCTGCTTGGCCAGGTTCCCGACCCAGAATTGGTGCAGCACATCCACGACAAGATCATGAGCTACCCGGGCGTTTTGGGAACACATGACCTGATGGTGCACGACTACGGCCCAGGAAGGCAGTTCGCCAGTGCGCACGTTGAGATGCCCGTGGAAGCCGACCCTATGGACAGCCACGACCTCATCGACAACATCGAACAGGACTTCAAAAACGACGACGGGCTCATTGTCACGCTGCACTACGACCCCATCGTTACCAACGATCCCGAAGTGAACGACATGCGCAATTGGATAGACGCGCAGGTGAAGCTTATAGACGAGCGCCTGTCCATTCACGATTTGCGCACGGTTCCCGGCCCCACCCATATAAACGTGCTCTTCGACTGCGTAAAGCCCGCCGATCTTTCGCTCTCCGACGACGAGCTGCGCAATCGCATAAGCAGACAGGTGGTAGAGCGCTATCCTAAGGCGATCTGCAAGATCACTATCGACCAAAGCTACGTAAGCTCGCAGCAATAACGACGCGATAAACAGCCGTTTCGTTTTCGCATCCGAAGGAGGCAGCATGTCCGAACCGCTCAACCCGCAGCCGCCCGCAATGCAGCGCGAGGTGATCAACGAAGACGAGCTCAAGCGGATGATGCGCAAAAACGACGGTTTCCTCAAGCGAAACAGCCATCAAGCCGTCACGCTTGCGCTGGTTGCCATCAATGTCGTTGTTTACCTGGCGGAAGTGCTTCTTTCGGGGCTGCGCCTCGACATCTCCACGCAAGTGCTCATTGACATGGGAGCCATGTTCCCCCTGTATGTCACCGGCCCTGCCGACCTATGGCGCTTCGTGACGCCGATGTTTTTGCATATGGATTTGATGCACCTGCTTTTCAATATGGTAGCCCTCTACAGTGTTGGCATGGTACTCGAGCGCATTTTGGGCAAGGCGGGGTTTTTGGCGCTGTATTTCGTAGGCGGCATCACGGGCAACGTGGCATCGTATGCGTGGGGGCTGTTCGCCGAAGGAGGCATCACGGTCTCCGCCGGCGCTTCCACAAGCGTGTTTGGCCTGTTCGTTGCCGTGGCGCTTCTGGTGGTGGTCGCACGCGGAAACCGCCGGTACCTCAGCGCCTACAGCAAAGGCATGCTTGCGGTAATCCTCGTGAACGTGGCCTACAGCCTGCTCGTACCCGGAATCTCTATCAGCGGGCATCTCGGCGGCGCCATCGGCGGAGCCATCGGCATGTTCATGATCCCCAGCAAGAACCTGCGCACGCCCAAGCCGGTTTGCGCCGTGGTTGCCGTTCTGTGGGTGGTTGGCATGGCTGCCGCTATCTGGTGGGGCCTCAACGCCATCCCTACCGTCGCTGCCAACCTGCTCGCAGGCTAGCAGCGCCCAAAACGCGAAGCGAGTCGTTGCGTCTGAGGTAGAGAACCCCCTAACACAGCGGCGGGCCGCGGCTTTGTTGCCGCGGCCCGCTTTAAGCGTATTGGGGTCTTTGGATTCGCCAGCGCCTTACTTGCGCAGCGCTTTTGCCGCGACGAGCGCCAAGAGCGCGACGGCCACCGCACAGCCGATGGGCAGCAGGATGCTCGCCCATTCAACCGGCGACGGCAGGTAGGCCTGCGTCATCGCGAACGCGTCGCCCGACGATGCGTACAGGCCGGTCGACATCGGGTAGGCCCATGCGGCAGACGGCTGATTGGACAGCCCAGAGAACAGCGTGGGCGCCGCGAACGCCGGGTACAGCAGCATCAGGCGGTGCACGAACATGCCGATGATCGCCAGCGCCGCATACACGCCCAGCTCGCCTGCGCCCGCCTTGCCGGCGCGCACGAGCAGAAGCACCGCAGCGACAAGAGGAAGTCCCAGCTCAGCCGCGTACAACGGCGCATACGCGCCAACTGCGGCAAGCGTCGCCGCGCTGGCGGCAGTCCCCTCGAAGGCGAGCATCGCAAGCTCCGCGAGCGCCAGCACCACGTGCACGATGATCGCAAGTGCCAGCAGTCTGCCGAACCGACGCACCGCCGCCATCGCGTCATCGCCGCCACGCCGCGCCGACACCGCCGACATCGCCTGCACGAGTGCGAGCCCGCACACAACCGCGACCATCAGAAAGTCTATCGGTACGATGACGCTATGCCACCAGACGCGAGCGCTCGGCAGCGCGAACAGCAGACCCTCGATCACCTGCAGCGCCACCGCCGCGACCGCGCCGAGCGCCATCCAGATGGGCGTCGACTTCCACTGCCGCGCCAGGGCGATGATGCCGATCACCGAGGCGACGATGAACAGCGTCAGCGTTATCATGTCCCACGCCAAAGGCGAGACGACGTTGAGATGCAGAAGCATCGCCAGGATGTTCTCGGGCGATCCCAGATCAGCGATGATCGCCACCGACGCCCCGATGGCGCCGCCCAGGCCGGCAACCTGCGCCGGCAGGGCGAAGCGTTGCAGCTCGGGGCGCTTGGACAGCACGATGTAGCTCGCCGCCAGCTGACCGCCCGCGCCGAACCCCACGCAAAACGCGAACATGCCAATCAGAAGCCCCCAGCAGAACACGTTGCTCAGGTTGGTGGTGGCAAGAAGCCCCATCGTGAGCTGGGCGATCCAGGCAGCCAGGCCCGCAGTTGTCACGACGAGCGCGGCGATCAGCGCGCACAGCTGCTTTTTTGATATGAGTGCTCCCATGGCTACTCACCGTCCTTCCCAGCTTCGGTACCCTGGGCTGCCGGATCCGTCGCTCCGACAGCTGACAGCCCGTACGACGACAGCAGCTCGCCCGCATCCTCGGTGCCGCGCGTGGACTTCAGGTAGTACACCTTGGGATGTGTGCCGTGCTCCTCGCCCAGCAGATACGTCTCGCGTCCTTCCAGGTACCGCGAGATCTCGGAATCGGGGTCGTCGATGTCACCGAAGATGCGCGCGTTGCCGGGGCACCCCGCGCAGCACGCCGGCTCGATCCTCTGGCTGGTGTATTGCACGCAGAACGTGCACTTCTCCACCACGCCCTCGGGACGCGAGGGCATATACACCAGCCGCCCGTCCTGGCGGTATTCGACGGGATACCCGTAGGAGTACTCGGTGCCGCCGGTGCCCGGCAGCGGCTCGGCGTGGCCCCAGTTGAACTGGCGCACGCCGTAGGGGCACGCCGTCATGCAGTAGCGGCACCCGATGCAGCGCTCGTAGTCCACCAGCACGGAGCCGTTATCGTCGGTGTAGGTGGCGCCGGTGGGGCACACGCTCTGGCACGGCGCGTCCTCGCAATGCTGGCAGCTCACCGGGAGGAACTCCATCCGCGGCTGCCCGTCGTCGCCGAGCACCGACGTGCCGTACTCGGGCGCGCCCGGCACGAACACGCGGTTCCACCAGATGCCCTCGGGCTGGGCGTGGTGATCCTTGCAGATCACCGCGCAGGTGCGGCACCCGATGCACCGGTCCAAGTCGACCGCCATCGCATACCTCATGCGATCACCTCCTCACGCGCGCCGCCGGCTTCCAGCAGCCGCACGTCGCATACGCACTCGTTCCATGCCATGTTGGGAGACCACACGCTCGACACGTAGTAAATCTCGTGAATCGGGTTGATCCAGGGGAAGATCAGCGAGTTGTAGCTCTCGTCGCCGGTGTAGCGGCTCCACCAGCCCATGTCGAAGATCACCTGGCCGGGGTACATCCCCGGATCCGTTACCAGCGCGCCGTTGACCTTGCCGCGGCTGTTGAACACCTCGACCACGTCCCCCTGCGCCAGACCCTTGGCGGCGGCGTCGTCGGGGTTCATGAACACCTTGGGCGTGTTGTTCTGCAGTTCCAGCATGAACGGATTGTTGCAGTAGGTGGCGTGCACGCGGAACAGGCTGTTGCGCGTCAAGTACGCGAACGGGTACTTCTCGCGCGCCTCGGGGTCGGCGGCGTACTCGGTGTCCTCGAACGCCGGCTTGTAGCAGGGCAGCTGCTCGCCCATCTCCAGGAAGCGGTCCTCGTCTTTGTAGAACTCGATGCGACCCGATTTGACGAACTTGGCCGTCACGTCAAGCGCGTTGGGGCGCGACACCGTCGGGAACGGCTGGCCCTCGTGAATCTGCTCCCAGAACGGAACCTTCTTCTCGCCAGGGTTGGTGTGCGCCAGTTTGCACGGCCCGGCCTTGAGGTCTTCTACCGTGATGTGGTTGATCGTATCTCCGCCGTTGGCAAGCAGCGTGCGCAGCACCTCCTCTGCGGCGTCCTCGGCCTCGTCGGGGCCGAACTCAGGCCACATGTCGGCCACGCTCGGGTCGATCCGGCACGCCAGCTCCTTGCACGTCCACAGCTCAGGCCGCGCGACCCCCGGCGGGTCCACCATGGGCTGCATGATCTGCACCCACGGGTGCAGGGGCGTGATGACCAGCTCAGTCTTCTCGTACCAGCTGGCGCTCGCAAACGTCACGTCCGAGTAGTCCACCGTCTTGGTGTGCTGGAACTCGAAGCAGATGACGCACTCCAGCTCTCCGGACTCCTTGGCGCTGCGCAGCCAGTTGGCCACGTTGTGCTGCTCAAACGGGTTGCCCCAGCCCACCACCAGCGCCTTGAGCCCCGCCTGGGGAAACGTCGCGCTCATGGTGTCGGTGCGGCCGTTGACGGCGTAGTGGAACGGCGCCGAGGCGCGCTTGGGGCGCGGCGGAATGAACCACGACGCCGTACTGAAGCGGGTCTTGTACTGGCCTACGTAGGTGGAGATGCCGCCGCCGAGCTGGCCGATGTTGCCCGTGAGCGCGGCGAGCAGGGCGCACGCGCGACCCTTGAGGTCGCCGTGGTGCCACTGCATGGCCGAGCCGCCGAAGATAATGTGCATGGGCTTGACCGTCGCGCACTCGCGCGCGATGCGGCGGATCGTGTCGGCGGGCACGTCGGTGACGGCGCTCGCGCTGTCCGCGTCGTAGGCGTCCAGGCTCTCGCGCAGCAGCGAAAACGACGTCTTGGCGGCCGCAGTGCCGCCTCCCGCCAGCGACACCTCGAACGAGCCCTCGAGCGCGTAGGCGTCGGTGCCGCCCAAATGCTCGGGGGCCACCGCCACCGGCGCACCGGCCGCCTCGTCCCAGGCGACGTACGTCTCGCGGTAGTCCGGCGCGTCGATCGCCGAAAGGCCCGCTACGTCGCGCGCGAGCAGGCGCTTGCCCGTCGCGGTGTCGATGAGCAGCGGCAGATCGGTGAAGTTTTTGCAGAACGGCTGGTCGTAGAGTCCCTCGTCGATGATCACACGCGCCGCAGCCAGCGCGAACGCTGCGTCGGTGTCTGGCTTGATGCGCACCCACTCGGTAGACTTCTCGGCGGTGGCAGAGTAGTTGGGATCGAAGCACACCACCTTGCCGCCAGCCTCGCGCGAGTAGTTGAGGAAATGAGAGTCGGGCAGGCGTGTGACCATCGGGTTGGAGCCGAAGATCATCGTGTAGCGCGAATCCTCCCAGCAGTACGACTCCAGCTCCTCGCTCTGGCAGCCGAACGTCTCAGGCCAGAACATCGGCAGGTCGCCGTTGAGCTCGTAGCCGCCGATCGCCGACCAGCCCATCATGTTGGTCAGGCGCACCAGCGCGCCCTTCTGCACGTGCCCGGTGCCTTGAACCTGCCAGATGACGCCGATCGAGTCGGGGCCGTACTTTTCCGCAATGTCGCGCAGCTTCTGCGCGGCAACGTCCAGCGCGGTGTCCCAGTCAGTCTCCTCCAGCTCGCCGGTCTGCTCGTTGCGCACCAGCGGCGCGGTCAGGCGCTCGGAGCCGTGGATCATCGT
Source organism: Candidatus Aphodovivens excrementavium (assembly GCA_018715935.1). Lineage (GTDB taxonomy): Bacteria > Actinomycetota > Coriobacteriia > Coriobacteriales > Eggerthellaceae > Aphodovivens > Aphodovivens excrementavium. The sequence continues at coordinate 65,846 of DVKR01000010.1, read as the reverse complement.
GTTGATGGAGATGCCCTTGAGGCACCCGCGCGGGTTGTAGCGCTCGAACGGATAGTCCGCCGCCTGGCTGATCATCTTGATCTGGCCGTCATGGACGAACGCCTTCATGCCGCAGGCGCCCGTGCAGTTGGGCGCACAGGTGGTGCGCACCCATTCCCCCTCGGGCGGCGCCGATTCGGCCAGCGCCTTGGCTGCGGGAATGCCGCTGGCGGCGCCGAGCGCCCCCATTCCCATCGCGGTTAGCGCTGCGGCCGATCCCGCTTTCACGAAGGTGCGGCGCGTGATGTCGCTTCCCATGGTACTCGCCTCTCCCTCCAAATCCTCTCGTCTTGCAAACTACCGCTATTGTGGCGCGCGCGAGGAAGGCACCGGAAGAGGGGGCGCACTAAGCCTCGGGGAGGGATTTCCCTCTCGTCGACGAGAGGCGGAAGCCGCGTTTCGGAAGACGCGGGGGGGGGGAAGCGCGGCAGAGCCGGAAGGGGCGCGACGAGCAGCGGGCGGTCAGAGCAGCACTGCGGCGACGCGCGGCAGAAGCGCCTACACTTTCACCAAGCCGTGCTTGACCGCGTAGTCGAATAGCTCGGGCTTGGAGGTCGCGCCGATTTTGGCCATGATCTTGGCCTTGCGGCCTTCGACGGTCTTGACCGAGACCGAAAGCGCCTCGGCGATGTCGTGGTTCGAGTACCCCCGCACCGCCAGCGACACGAGCTCCGCATCACGCGGCGACAGCGCCTCGGCGGAGGGGTCGACCTGGTTTAGCGAGTTGCGCACGAAGCCGTCCATCATGTCGTCGCATACGTAGGAATCCCCTGCGGCGGCGCGGCGGATCGCCTTGACGAGTTCGGCGTCGGACGAGCTTTTGAGCACGTATCCCAGCGCGCCCGCTTTGAGCGCCTGTGCCAGGTACTCCTGCTCGTCGTGCATGCTCAGCACCACCACCTGGGTAGGAAGCCCCGCTTCGCGCACGCGCTCGGTCAAAAGCAGCCCGCTTTTCTCGGTGCCCATGGAGATGTCGGTGAGCAGCACGTCGGGCTTGAGGCACGCCACCTGCTCGAACGCCTCGTCGGGGTCGGACGCCTCTCCTAGTACCTCCAGGTCCATCTGCTGCTCGATGATCATTCGAAAGCCCATCCGCACGACCGAATGGTCGTCTGCCAAAACGACGGTGGTCATAGCATACCTCCTTGCCGCACCTGTAATCGGATACCTCGACTCACCGAGCACCCCCTGTCGGCAGCGCGAGCTCCACCACGCACCCCGCACCGGGCGCCGACTCGATCGACAGCGCTCCGCCCGCCAGGCCAGCGCGCTCTCGCATGCCTCCCAGCCCCAGACCGCTGCCGCGCGCCTCGTAGCGCGCCGGATCGAACCCGCACCCGTCGTCGGCTATCCGCAGCACCATCGCGCCATCGGCGTTCGCCACGTCGCCCGCCTCGGCGGCGCCCTCTGCTTCGGCAGCGCTGGCAGCTCGCTTTCCGGGCACCCCTGCCGCCGGCCCCAGGTACACGCGTATGGCACTTGCGCCGGAGTACTTGCACGCATTGGACACTGCCTCCTGGCAGATGCGGTATAGCGCAATCTCGCAATCAGCGCCGAGCTCGCCCACCTCCGTAAGCCGCACCTCGATCGGGATGCCAAAGGCGGTCTGCATCTTTGCGCACAGCGCCTCGATCGCCGCCGCAAGCCCCAACTCATCAAGCGCAGCGGGCCGCAAGGCGTGAGCCAGCGCGCCAATGTGCGCGATAACGTCTTTGAGACGCTCGCTTACCGCCTCAATTGCCGCAGGCCACTGATCCTTGGACAGATACCCCAGCTTGCGCAGCTCGATCTGGGCGACGAGAACCTCCTGGCTGATACCGTCGTGCAGCTCTCGCGCGATGCGACGCCGCTCGCCCTCCTGCGCCTGGATGAGCCGATAGGTGATCTCGGTGTAGGCAAACCCCTCCTGCTTGCCGTGCACGGCGAGCGGCGTCTCGGCGCAGGGAGCCAGGCTGAACCGCGCAGCGGAAAACTGCTGCATGAGCCCGCAGGACACCTCGTCGAACGAGCGGACGAACCGCGTGGCGCAGATCAGGATGACGCGCACGTCGTCGCCCTCCATCAGCGGAAATGCGAAAAAGCTCTTGAGCGCCTCCGCCACGATGATGGGATACTGGAACAGCTCTCCTTGGGGAATGTCGTCCTCGACGCTGTTGACCACCAGCCCGCGACGTAGCTTCTGCACCTTGCCCAGCGCCCCCACGCCTTCGGGGAGGTGTATGAGCGCGTAGTTGCCCGTGGTGCTTCCCGCGCCGTACTGCCATCTCAGAATGGGGGCCGAACCGTCGGGCACGACCGAAGCACCCACGAAGTCCAGACCGAACCCGTCGCGGACGTCCTCGACGGCGCGCGACGCGCACGCATGAAGCGCGCCGATGAAGCTCCTTTGCTCGCTTTCGCCCATCTCGCCCTCCTCGAACCGTACGGGAAAGAGCCGACGTCCGACCCTTCCCCTTTCTCTTACGCGTCACCGGCCGACTGCTCTGGTCCTCCGGGCAGAAAAACATCAGCGAGGTCATCTCTGGCACCCGCAACGTTGGCTTGTTCCGGCGTTCGGCAGAGCGCCGGACCTTTAGAACTCGGCGTTGCCCACGGTGCGAGGATGCGGGATCACGTCGCGGATGTTGGCCACGCCCGTCAGGTACATCACCAGCCGTTCGAACCCCAGGCCGAAGCCCGCATGCTTGCAGGTGCCGTACCGACGCAGGTCGCAATAGTACTTGTATTGGTCGGCCTCCATGCCCAGCTCTTCAATGCGTCGCGTAAGCACGTCCAATCGTTCCTCGCGCTGGCTGCCGCCGATAATCTCGCCGATGCCCGGCACCAGGCAATCCGCCGCTGCAACTGTTTTCCCATCGTCGTTCAGGCGCATGTAGAACGCCTTGATTGCCGCCGGATAGTCGGTCACAAACGTCGGCTTTTTGAAATGCTGCTCGGTGAGGTAGCGCTCGTGCTCGGTCTGCAGATCGACGCCCCAGCTCACGGGGTATTCGAACTTCGTGCCCGACGCAACCGCGTCCTCGAGGATCTTGATGGCGTCGGTATAGGTCACACGCGCGAAATCGCTGCTGGCAACATGGTTGAGGCGGTCGAGCAAGCCTTTGTCAACGAACTTGTTCAACATGTTCAGCTCGTCGGGACAGGTGTCCATCACGTGATTGATCACGTATTTCAGCATGTCTTCCGCCAGGTTCATGTCGTCTTCAAGGTCGGCGAACGCAATCTCGGGCTCGATCATCCAAAACTCGGCAGCGTGGCGCTTGGTGTTGGAGTCTTCCGCGCGAAACGTCGGGCCGAACGTGTAGACATCGCCGAATGCCATGGCAAAATTCTCGGCGTTGAGCTGACCCGACACGGTAAGACTTGCCGGCTTTCCGAAGAAGTCGCGGCTGTAGTCAACGTTGCCCTCGTCGGTTCGCGGCAAGTTCTCCAGATCAAGCGTGGTGACGTGGAACATCTCGCCCGCGCCTTCGCAGTCCGACGTGGTGATAATGGGCGTGTTCACGTAGACGAAGCCGCGCGATTGGAAAAACTCATGGATAGCAGCCGCAGTAACCGAGCGAATGCGGAACACCGCGCGGAACAAGTTGGTTCGCGGACGCAGGTGCTGCTGCGTGCGCAAAAACTCAACCGTGGCGCGCTTTTTCTGCAGCGGATAATCGGGGGCGCTTTCGCCTACTACCTCGATGGACGCTGCAGAGACCTCGAAGGGCTGCGGCGCTTCGGGCGTAAGCTTAAGCTCGCCTTTCGCAACGAGCGCCGCACCTGGATTCTGGCGCGCGATCTCATCGTAGTTTGCCAGCGTCTCGCGGCTCATTACCACTTGCAGGTCTTTAAAGCAGCTGCCGTCGTTCAAGGTAACGAAGCCGAAGTTTTTCATGTCGCGCACCGAACGCACCCAGCCGGCAACCGTTACCGCTTCGCCGCCCAGCGCTTCGGCGTCGGCATAGAGCTTCGCAATCTTGGTTCGTTCCACGGATGTTCCTCCTTATTCGCACTGCCCCGTTCTTGCGGAAAGGGCATCAAAAGACCGCTCTCCATAATAGCAATCGGCATCAATTAGTGGTAGCGCAAAGCAGGAGAACAGGGAGTGCATCGTAAGGTTTTCCGCGCAGCACTGGCATCGCATCTGCGCTACCATATGCGCATGGATGATTTCGAGAAAAGATGGAAGCGCATTCAAGACCAGCTGCGCATCGAAATGAACGGCGACGAGCGGCCGCGCTTCTCAAGCGGACGCACGCTGTTCGGCATCCGCAGCTCCGTCGAAGAGAAGATGGACCGCTTCGCGCGCGAGATCGAAGAAGAGGCGCGCGAGCGGCGCCGTGCGCAGCAACACGACGATGACGACGGCATCTCCTAAAGCATCCGATTCCGAAACCCGACTGAGGTCAGCCCCGTTTCTCACTTCCAGTACGGCGTACCGCGATACCACGCTTCGCCCTCGTCGATAAGCGCAACGAGCTCGGCTTTCTGCTCGTCGCTAAAATCGGCGCGGGCACGCACCATTTCACGCTGCTCTTCCAGGTGCTTGGCCGCCGTCTTTCCGTCGGGAGGCGGGCAGCACGGTCGGATGAAGAACGAAACCCAGAATTTGCGATCGGCATACGCTTCGCGCGCCTTCTCGAAGGAAACCTCTTCTCCCAGCGCAGCGGGGACAGCGCATGCGCCAACGTTAGCCTCTGCCATGTTTTCTCCTCCATTTCAAGCCGCAGCCCTCTGTTATGCCGATTGTACCTACCGCGTAGCCGATGTTCAATCGATGCTCCCTGTATCGAAGAACCGGTACGCCGGCATTCCTTGAGGAACCTCCACAAACCAGCGCAGAGGGCGCGCTGCAGCAGGCGCGCCCTCCGCCGCCTCGCATTCCAAAAACAGGTTGGTGCGCCTTCGCCCGATCTGCACGGTGTAGCGCAACGTGCACTTATCCGCCGTTCGAGGCGCATTGGCAATAGGGCCGTCAACCACGTAATCGATATGGAACGTGCGACCATCGTCCCAACAAACGGAAAGCGGAACAATGCGACCGTCGTCGCGCAGGCGCATAATCACGTCGACATAGTGCTTGATGCGGCCGCTTGCCGGAGTCTGGCATTTTCGTATCGCGCGTTGCCTCGACACTCCCCTGCTCGCCCCCAGCCTCTCTCCGTCTTCATGAAAAAGAACCCGTCGCTTGTTCGCGTTCTGCTATCATAGACTAGAACAGTTGTTCGAATTTAGCAATCGAACAAACCGTGGAATCTTAGTAAGGGAAGGAGTCGAGGTGACAAGCTGGGCCGATTCCTCTGTCGCGCCAGGCGAGAACGGCGGCAAGGTATACGTGTGCATCGATCTGAAAAGCTTTTATGCATCGGTGGAATGCGCCGAGCGCGGGCTCGACCCGTTCACCACCAACCTCGTAGTCGCCGATCCCGAACGCAGCCGCACCACCATCTGCCTCGCCATCACTCCCGCCCTGAAAGAGCGTGGAGTCAAAAACCGCTGCCGCGTATTCGAAATACCCGAGGGGATCGACTACATCATGGCAGTCCCACGCATGCACCGCTACATGGAAGTGTCATCTCAGATCTACTCCATCTACCTACGCTACATTTCCGCCGAAGACGTGCACGTATACTCCATCGACGAGTGCTTTATCGACATCACTTCCTATCTGGCGCTTTACGGAAAAACGCCGCGCAGCATGGCGCGTATGCTCATGAACGCCGTGTTCGCCGAAACGGGCATCTGCGCCACGGCAGGCATTGGCACCAACCTGTTTCTGGCGAAAGTCGCCCTCGACATTACCGCAAAGCATGCAAACGACGGCATCGGCGTGCTGGACGAAGCCGAGTTCAAGCGCGTCATTTGGCCCCACCGCCCTCTTTCCGACATTTGGAACATAGGGCCGGGCATTGCACGGAGGCTGGCAAAATACGGCGTGTACGACCTGCAGGGAGTTACGCAGATGCACGAAAAGACGCTCTACAAAGAATTCGGCGTCAACGCCGAGTTTCTCATCGACCACGCCTGGGGCCAAGAGCCGTGCACCATTGCCGAAATACACGCCTACGTCCCAAAAGGACACTCGCTTGTGAACGGGCAGGTTCTTCCCAGCGACTACACCACCGAGGAGGCGCGCATGGTTATGCGGGAAATGGTGGATGCTAGCACGCTTGACCTGCTCAGGCAGAAAGTCACTGCGGGGCGCATCGACTTGCATATAGGCTACGCCCGGCAAGCGAAGGGCTCTCATCGAGAGGAAGTTATTTTCGAAGGGGAGCACGGCAAGCGCTTTGCCGGCGGGCGCTTTGGCGCAGGCGCCGCCAGCATCAGCCGAAAGCTTCCTCATCCCACCAGTTCGTTCAAGCAGCTCATGCGAGCGTTTGACGAGCTTTTCAACGAAGCGGTAGACCGCAACCGGGCCGTGAGGCGCATCAGCATCGGGTTTTCCGATCTGGCGCCTGAAGGGCTTGCCGCCCTAAGCCTTTTTTCCGAAGTCGAGGAAGAGGCCGAGCGCAGCGTGCAGGAGGCCGTCCTTGCCGTGAAGGAGAAGTTCGGGAAAAACGCCCTCTTGAAAGGAACGAGTTTCAAAGACAAGGCAACGGCGCGCGAGCGCAACAACCAGATAGGAGGGCATCGTGCCTAAAAGGGACTCGTCTCACACGATGCGCGGCATCGCCGCGCACAACACGGGAGGGCACCGTGCCTAGCAGTTCCAACGCACAACCGAAACAAACCGGACAGCCAGCGCACCAGGCGCGGCCACATCCCGACCGCGCGCGCCAGTTCATGCCCTTCGCCGCGCTGAAAGGCTACTACGAACTGGTACGCGAGCAAGAGCGCGTCGCCCAGCCGCAACACCAGCTCACCGAAGAAGAGGCCCGCGAGCTTTCTGAAAGGCTTTCCGCATTGCGCAAAGGAGAGCTTGCGCAAGTGACCTACTACGACACCGACTCCTACGTGACCACGCAAGGAATCGTCACGCGCATCGACACCGTTTTCCGCATATTGCGCGTCGTCAAAACCGATATTCCGTTCGGCAGCATCCTGAGAATCGAAGCGGAAGAGGCGTCGCACGGACAGGGGCGCCAAGCGTAAACCGCAGGAGATGCGGCGGCGTTGGTGGGGCGCGCGTTCCGCCCGTGCCCCGCAGATACCCATGGGCGCGTGCGCGTCGATTCGCTATACTGATCAGGTTACCTAAAGACGGCAGTACCCGAAGGCACAACGCGTGCCGCAGGCGTTTGGACAGGATCATGAAAACCAACAACAAGGCATTGCAGGCAGCGCTCGCGTACTACGACAACGTGCGCGACAGGTATATCGAAACACTCGAAGACAAAGGGCTCGCGTTCACCCAGCCGAACCAAGGCGCCGACGCGCGCCGCGCGCTTCGCAGCGAGCTACGTCGTCGCGGTGCGTGCTTCGCAAACGCCGGAGCCAGCATCCGCGTTGGATGGATCTCGCAAGCCTGCATCGAATGCACCGGCAACCGCGGCAGCGAAACATTCTCCACCACGTTTAAGTGCCATCGCGATTGCTACTTCTGCTTCAACTACAATCAGGCAGATTACGACAAGTTCGTTCGCGAAGGCTGCCCGTGGGAGGAAGGACTCGACCGTGCCGCGCATACCTACGAGCACCTTGCATGTCTCGGCCTAACAGGCGGCGAGCCTTTGCTCAACCTTGATGACACGATTCGTTTCCTTGAGCGCGCGGGCGAGCTGTTCCCCAACGCCCACAAGCGCATGTACACATCAGGAGACCTTCTCACCGAAGAGGCCGCGAAGCGCCTGCGCGATGCCGGCCTGCACGAAATCCGCTTCAGCGTGAAAAACGACGACCCGGAAAAGCTCCAGCAGCGCGTGTTGGCAAACATGGAGCTTGCCGGACGCTACATTCCCGACGTGATGGTGGAAATGCCCATCGTTCCGGGAACGGAAACCGAAATGAAAGAGCTCATGCGCCGGTTCGACAAAGCGGGCATCAAGGGCATGAACCTGCTGGAGTTCTGCTTCCCCTTCCACAGCTGGGACGAGTTCGCCCGCAGAGGCTTCGAGATCCGCAACCCACCGTTTGACGTGATGTACGACTACGGCTACTCCGGAGGTCTGCCTGTTGCCGGCAGCGAAGAGCTTGCGCTCTCGCTCATGCTGTTCGCGCTCGACGAAGGGCTGTCGTTCGGTTTGCACTATTGCTCGCTTGACAACAAGCATCGCAGCGAAATGCGTCAGATGAACGAGCGCGCCGCGCATGTTCATCCCTGCTACCAGTTCGACGAGGGCGACTTCTTCCTAAAAACCGCCAAGGTCTACGGCGACGATCGCGCTCTTGCGCGCGCTGTGCTTGACGGCGCTGGCTGCACCGATTACCTCGTGGACGAGGAAGAGGCTTCCGTCGCCTTCCCGCCGCGCTATCTTCCCGTGCTCAAAGGAACGCCGGTTACCCCGGTGTCCTCCGTCGCGGTGCTGGAAGCGCACGAAGACGGCCACTACCTGTCTGAAGTGGCAATCCAGCCCATCGAAGAGCTTGAGGCGGCAAGCGGCACCCAAAGCGGCATGGCGGGAGACCAGAAGGCGGCACGCAGCGCGCAACGCGACACCGCCGACAATCCCGCCACGCAGCGTTAGGCAGCCATGCTGAAAGGGCTCGCCCACGCGCTGCGCAACGCGGCATACGCCGATTACCACCTGGTGAGAACCACGCATGAATGGGCGAGCGTCTTCACCATAGAAGGCGCGCGCGGCAGAAAGGTTCGCGTGCTGGATGTCGGGGGCGCCTTTCAATCGGCAACCTACATCGACAAGCATCGGTTCGAACCCGTGTTTGAATACTACCGCATGTTCGACACCGTGTTTCATTGCGACACCCCGGTGCGCCACGTACTGATGATAGGCGGAGGCGGATGCTCTTGGCCCAAACATGCCGCAACGGCGCACGCCCGTCTGACGATCGACGTGGCTGAGAGCGACCCTGCAGTCATAGACATCGCCCGTCGATACTTTTTCGTGCGCGAGCTCGAACAGCCCTCGCCCGACCACGGAACCGTGCGCCTTATCGCTGCAGACGGGCGAAGCTATTTGGAAAAGACCGAAGACAAAAACGGGGAAGCAGTAATCTACGATGCTATTCTGAACGACGCCTTTCAAGGAGCCGCGCCCGCGCTGAACCTTGCAACAGTGGAGGCGGCGCGCGTCTTCGCCTTCCACCTTCGCCCTCAAGGAGTATATCTCGCCAACGTAGTGTCGCGCGACGAGGGAAGCGACCTCTCGTTTCTGCGCGATACGGTGGCAACCCTGCGAGAAGCGTTCCCGTATGTGCAGGTCATCCCCTGCCCCGACGCCGATTATTCCGACGAAGACAACTTCTTGGTGGCGGCATCGCACCAAGAGCTCACGCTCAAAGATTCCCTTCCCTACGACAGCGAGTTCGTTGGCACCCCGCTTTACGATGGCGACATCTGCGGTAACGCCTAGCGGCCGTGCTCCTGCACCCATAAACGGGCAACGCTGCGCGCCCAGCGATCCAACTCCTCAAGCTGAGCGATGCTCTCCACCCTTTGCACCCCGTCTTTCTCGTGGGCATCCATTGCCGCCTCGACACAGCTGGCAATATCCAAATAGCCGATGCCATTGCCGAGGAACGACGCCACGGCAACCTCGTTGGCTGCGTTCATCACACAGGGCAGGGTTCCGCCGGTCTGTCCCGCGTGGCGCGCAAGCGCCAGGCAGCGGAACGTATCGGTGTCGGCAGGAGCAAACTCAAGCGATCCGAGTTGCGTAAAATCAAGCGGCTGGACGGGCGCGTCCCAACGCTCGGGATAGCTGAGGGCGTACTGAATGGGAATGCGCATGTCGGTGGTGCCCAGATGGGCCTTCACGCTGCCGTCAGAAAACTCCACCATGGAATGGATGGCGCTTTGCGGCTGCACCACCACGCTGATGCGCTCATAGGGCATCGCAAACAGATGATGCGCCTCTATCACCTCAAGGCCTTTGTTCATAAGCGTTGACGAATCGATGGTGATTTTCGCACCCATGTTCCACGTAGGATGCTTCAAAGCATCGGCGGCGGTAACGCGCAGCAGCTCATCGCGCGTGCGTCCGCGGAACGGACCGCCCGATGCCGTCACCCACAAGCGAGCTACTTCACGCTCAGATTCGCCAATAAGGCACTGGTAGATTGCCCCGTGCTCTGAATCGATGGGCATCAAGGCTCCCGCCGGGCCAAAGGAAGGGGCATCGCCCCGCTCACGGCGGGCAGCGTCAACCTGAGCGGCCAGAGGCATGATAAGGTCGCCCCCAACCACCAACGACTCTTTATTAGCCAGAGCAAGCACCTTGCCGGCAGCCAGCGTTTCGTAGCTTGCGCGCAGGCCTGCCTCTCCCACCGACGCGTTCACCACAACGTCCACCTCGGGCAGCTGCACCAAATCGGCAACGGCTTGCGCGCCAAACCCAATCGTGCCCTCTGTGCGAGAGGCAGCCTCTACGTAGCTGCAAAGCTCCCCCGACACAGGCGCACTCGCAAGCCGCTCGTCGCCAAGCGCCAGATGGCATACGCCAAACGCCCGAGCCTGCGCGAGCAGCTCCTCTGCGCGCGTCCCGCACGCCAAAGCCACAATTTCCAGCTTGTCGGGATGTCTGCGCACAACGTCAAGGGTCTGCGTGCCGATAGAGCCCGTTGAGCCCAGAACGGCAATGCGACGTCTCTTGTTCTCACTCAAAGGTCATCGCTCCTATTCCGCTTTCCGCTCGTCAACCAAACGCCAACGCGAACGAGTGGCGGCAAGCCTGCGCGAGCAAATGCGTTAGAGTCAAACACCGCCACTTTCGCGCCTCCGCAAGCAAACGCCGGCCGAGCGTGACGCCGAACCTGCGCCAACCTGGCAGCGCACAGCCAGATCTGTCCCAAGCCCTAAATGCAGTTCCCCAAAATCAAGAGCATCGCGGACACGACAGAAACTAGGAACAGCGAATCGCATCGGTCGAGTAAACCGCCATGGCCGGGCATGATAGTGCCGGAATCTTTGAATCCGGAATTCCGCTTGATGCGGCTTTCCGCCAAGTCGCCCAGCACGCCCGCAAGCCCGCAAATACATCCGAACAGCGCCGCCAGGGGAATGCTCATATGCACGCCGGGAATGAACGACATCAGCACCCAGAAGATCATCGAGGCAACCAAGCCGGCAATGAAGCCCTCCCAGCTTTTCTTAGGGCTGGTTCGCGGCGCCAGCTTGTGCTTGCCGAACTTGCTGCCGAACAGATAGGCAAACGAATCGTTCGCCCATACGCTCAAGAAGATGCCGAGCACCAGCAAGCCTCCCCATGGGTCGGGCAGCTCGCCACGCACGAGCACCAAGCCCGAAAGAAGGGCGCCGGTGTAGACAGCGCCGAAATAGCTCACGCCCACATCGGCAACACGGGCGCGCATCCAGAACACGTACCACGTTATCAGTGCCAACAGCAGCGCAAGGCTTACATAAACCACGCCCACAATGCCGAAGAAGAAAACGCTCAAGGGATACAAAACGGCGCCGATAATGCCAAGCATCTCGTTGGGAAGCTTCGCGTCGGAGCGAAGCATGTAGTAAAACTCGCCTGCGGAGATGCCCGCCGTGAGCATCAGAAGCAGAAGCGTTGTCCATTCGCTTGCGACGACGCAGATAACCGAGACGGCAACGTAGACAAACCCCGTGCGGAACCTCACCTGAATGTCGGTGGGGTTCTTGAGCTTTTCGGGCGTCTTCTCGTGAGCGAAATCTTTGATCTTCTGCGTACGCGAGCGCTCACGAGAGTCCTCCTGCGTGGGAGGTGTGCCCCACGCGCGGCGTACCGGTGGCTTGTCTTCGCTGCGTCGTGCCGACATCGCCTACTTCACCGCCCCGAAACGACGATCGCGCCCCTGAAAGTCCAGCAGCGCACGCAGCAAGTCGTAGCGGTTGAAGTCGGGCCACAGCACGTCGGTGCAGTAGAATTCGGAATAGGCTATCTGCCATAGCAGGAAATTCGACAGGCGCATTTCCCCCGACGTACGAATAACCAGGTCAGGATCGGGAATATCAGCGGTGTAAAGCCCGCGCTCGAAAAGCTCTTCGGTAAGCTCGAAAGGCTTTCCGTGCTCTTTTTCGTAACTCAGCGCACGGTCGACGCATGTCTTTGCCGCATGCAGGATCTCCTCCCGAGCTCCATAGTTGACGGCTACAACCAACGTCATTCCGGTATTGTTTCGCGTTTGCTCCCAAGCCTCTTCGAAAGCCTCGCGTGTTTCTACAGGAAGAAGCGAAAGGTCGCCGATCGTGCGCACGCGCACGTTCTCCTCGTCGAGCCCATCCACTTCGGCAAGCATGGTCTTGGCAAACAGATCCATCAACCCCACGACCTCGTCTTGAGGGCGTTTCCAGTTCTCGGTGGAGAAGGAATAGATGGTCAGGTAGCGAACGCCCACATCAGAGGCACAGCGAATGGTCTCGCGAACCGCCTCGATGCCGGCCTTGTGGCCGCGCAGGCGGTTGAGGGCGCGCTTCTTTGCCCAACGACCATTGCCGTCCATGATCACCGCGATGTGCGCGGGAACGCGCGCGGGATCAAGCAGCGTCGGGTCGAGGTCTGCTGGAGGGTTGGGAAATATGTAATCGAGAGGTTTGTTCATACAATCCGCAATCGGACGGGGACAGAAGAAGGGACGGTTGCCGCCTCGCAAGCAGTAGCAACTTGAGTATGCTACCCCCGGCTCGAGAAGACTCCCTAGTAGCCCATAACGTTGGCGATGGAGCATGCAGGGCGCCCATCGCGTTCGTAACGTCAGCGAGGAGCAACGAGGTTCCATCGCATTCGTAACGTCGGCGAGGAACGTTCTGGCGAGCGCGGATGGCGTGTTCGACAAGCCCTCCGGCTTGTCGGATCCCCAACTACGCGCCCGAGCGGGCGCGCTCTGCTCAGCTTGGCTGAGCAGAGCCTCAGCGGCCTTTGCCGTGAGGAAGCCTTGGAGCGCCAGCCGTGCCGCCAGAACGCTCCGCAGCGTCGGCCGGTTCCGCGGGCCGACGCCGCGGAGCCCCTTAGATCTCCATCACTTCCGCTTCTTTCTTCTTGAAGTGCTCGTCCACCTCGGCGATGAACTTATCGGTGAGCTTTTGGACCTCGTCTTGCCCACGGCGAACATCGTCTTCGGGAAGGCTGTCTTCCTTGCCCGCGCGCTCGATGGCGGCATTGGCGTCGCGGCGGATGTTGCGAACGGCAACGCGAGCCTCCTCGGCAAACGTCTTGCACTGCTTTACCAAATCGCGGCGACGCTCTTCGGTAAGCGCAGGGAACGGCAGGCGGATTACCGAGCCGTCGTTGTTGGGCGTCACGCCCAGGTCGCTTTCGAGGATCGCGTGCTCGATAGCGCGCAGCGAGCCTTTATCCCACGGCTCGATAACCAGCAGATGGGCATCGGGGGTTTTGATGCCGGCCAGCTGGTTCACCGGGGTGGGAACCCCGTAATAGTCCACCTTGATGCGATCGAGCACCATCGCGTTGGCGCGACCCGTGCGCACCGAGCCGAAGTTTTCGCTCAGCGCGGCAATTGCCTTTCCCATGCGCTCTTCGGCTTTTTGAAGAATATCGTTGACCATAGCGGTTCCTTTCGTCTCCCCTTGCCCCTCCACGTTGCGCGGCAGGCGCGCAGCCCGCTACGCGAAAGCTGGCTTTATTCTACCGTTGTTCCTACGTTTTCGCCCTTCAAAGCGCGTGAAATATTGCCCCTCGTAGTGAGGTCGAACACGATCATGGGCATATGGTTGTCCATGCAAAGCGAAGTTGCCGTGGAGTCCATAACGTGCAGCTCTTTAGCGAGCACGTCCATGTAGCTAATGCGATCGAACCGCTTTGCGTCGGGGTTTTTGGCCGGATCGCTGTCGTAAACGCCATCCACCTTGGTGGCCTTCATCAGCACGTCAACGTCAAGCTCGCAGGCGCGCAAGGCTGCCGTGGTGTCGGTAGTGAAGTAGGGGTTGCCCGTACCGGCGGCCAAGATAACCACGTATCCCTTTTCCAATTGGCTAATGCAGCGACGACGGATGTAGGGCTCGGCAACCTCTTTCATGTTGATGGCGCTCTGCACGCGAGAAATCATGCCATGGCGCTCGAACGCGTCTTGCAGCGCCAGCGCATTCATAACCGTTGCCAGCATGCCGATGTAGTCGGCCTGGGCACGATCCATGCCCTTTGCGGAGCCGGCCAAGCCGCGGAAGATGTTGCCTCCGCCTACGACGACGGCAAGCTGCACGCCGTCCTTCACGATTTCAGCAAGCTCTTCAGCGAGGTCGTCGACCACTTTAGGATCGATGCCGTAGCCTACATCGCCAGCCAAGGCTTCGCCGGAAAGTTTTAGCAGTACGCGTTTGTATTTGTACTCTTCAGACATGAAAACCGTTTCCCTTCGGTCGGTTGGGGTGGTGCATCCCGCGCACCACATCCCAACAATGATACCCGAAAAGCAAACAGCCGTGCACCGGGCACGGCTGTTTCCCAGCTTTCCATGCAATGAGCAAAGAGTGGCGTCTGCTTCACCCCAATCGGTTGTGGCACCTGGTCGGGCGGGCGCTCCGGCGCGAGCGCCCGCTCCGTGCCTGCCACTGCGACCGTGAAAGGAAGAAAGGCAGTCACTCGGACAGGGTTGCGTTACGCGGCGTTGTCCTGCTGCTGGGATCCGCCGCCGAAGAGCTGGTCAAGATAGTCCTGCATCGAGCCGGAGCTGTCCTGCGACTGGCTCTGCTGCTGGGTCGACGGCTCCTGAGAGCTGCTGTCGGAACCCAGCGTCACGTCCATCGTGAGCGTCTGACCGTCGCGATTGACCTCAACCGACACGGTGTCGCCCACGTTCTTGGAGCGCACCGCCATCGTCAGGTCGCTGGCGGAGGCGACTGCCTCTCCGTCGAACGAGGTGATGATGTCGCCGGCCTGGATGCCTGCGGCCTCGGCGCCGGACCCCTGCTGCACGGCCGAGACGTAGGCGCCTTCGTCAACCGCGAACCCGTAACGGTCGGCAAGCTGGCTGTTGACGGTGGACATCGTCACGCCGAGCTGGGCATGGCTGGGGGTCTCGCCGTTGATGATCTGCTGGGCGATGCCCATCGCGTAGTTGATCGGAATGGCGAACCCGACGCCGGAGTAGTTGCCCGAATACGACGTGATCAGCGTGTTGATGCCGATCAGCTTGCCGTCGGAGTCCACCAGCGCACCACCGGAGTTACCGGGGTTGATGGCGGCGTCGGTCTGGATCATGTTGGTGTAGACGGTCGTCTCGCTTTGCCCGTAGGCGTTGGTGGAGCTGTCCATGATCTGGGAGCGGTTGGTTGCCGACACGATGCCGGTTGCGACCGACTGCTCAAGGCCGAAGGGGCTGCCGATGGACATGACCCACTCGCCGATGGTCAGATTGTCGGAATCGCCCAGATCCGCCGCCGTCAGACCAGAGGCGTTTTGCGCCTTCACCACCGCAAGGTCGGAGGACGGGTCGGTTCCCACCACCTCGGCGTCGTACTCCTGGCCGTCGATGGTCACGCGCAGCGCGTCGGCACCCTCCACTACGTGGTTGTTGGTGATGATGTAGCCGTCCTCGCTGATGACCACGCCGCTGCCAAGCGAGGTTTCGGTGAGCTCGCTTGACCCCGAGCCGCTGCCGTACATGCCGAACAGGCTCGAAGAGGACTGCTCGGTGTACACGTCGATGGCGACCACGGAGGGGAGGCATTTCGCCGCTACCGCCTCGGCTAACGTAGCATCCTCGCCGTTGACGTTGATAGTGCTTGACGATGAGCTGCCCAGCTGAGTGGAACTGCCGCCCGATCCCTGGACGCCCTGCCACGCGGCGAAACCGCCAAGCGCCAGAATGCAGGCAAGCGCCGCTCCGGCAAACCCTAAAAGGAACGTTTTCGCTCCGCCCTTCTTGAATGTCTTGCCCGAAGCTCCCGAACCCTGCGGGCTTGACGATGCAGTCGACGACGCAAAGAACGATTGCGTCTGATACGCCTGCCCGCCCGGCTGTGCCGCCTGGTAGGTCTGGTTATCTGGCTGCGCCGTCTGGTAGGTCTGGCCGTTTGGCTGCGTGGCATGATACGCCTGGCTGCCTGGCTGCGCCGCCTGATAGGTTTGGCCGTTTGGCTGCGTCGCTTGCTCGAAAGATGATGTGGTGGACTGCGCCTGATAGCCGGCGGGAGCCTGCGGGGCACCCGAGGCGTTGGGCGTGCCGTTGTTGAGGTTGTTGCCGTACTCGGTCATTCTGCTCACGCTCCTTGGGGGCGGCGCCCTTTGCGCCACCGTTGTTTCTTACGGGGAAAACAGTAGCACGAGCAGCACTGTGGGGGCAGGCAAGAAACGCATTCGTCATCTCCGCGTCACGGAAATACACCAGCTGATGTACACTAGCCCCCCTTTTTTCGCGCGCCGACGATCGAAACGGCACTCACGCGCGGGACTTTGGCCGTAAGGTAGCGAACCCCCTCTTCGCGCACCGACGATCGAAACAGATTCGCCAGCTCCATGCGAATGGGCAGCGACAAGCCCCCTGTGCAAATGTGCGACCGAAACGCGCGTTTAGGGGGCATTCCCACGCGCGTTTCGGTCGCACATTTACGCTTCGCTGGGCAAAGACCTGTTTCCTTTCAGAAGCGCAAATGCACCGAAGGGTCTTGCTTGATCAGGAATACCTGATCAGAAAGGCACGATGGAAAACGTCTTAGCCGAAAGCAATCTCGACCGCTCCATTCTTCGATGCTCTTCAGCCGCCTCCAAACGGCGAGGAACGCCAAACTCCTCCAGAAGGCGAGAAAAGCGTGCCTTGTTTGCGATATCGTGATACGAAAAGCGAACGATCGGCATGCCGTAGATCGTCAGTCGGGATTCCCGCTTCCGCTCCTCTTCCAAAACTTGCACCGCAGAGCGATCCCCGCGCAAGGCGGCGTCCTCGTATTTTCCCCTGCCATCGAACTCTCCAATGACTCGAACGCCATCCTCGCGCATCCAGAGAAAATCAACGCGGTAAAAGCGCCTCCGATCCAACGGACGCCTGAATGGAACTTGCAGATCGGGCAGAGAGAAGCCCAGCTCGATCATGCTTGCGCGCGCCATAGACTCCCCTGCGCTCTCACTGCGCCCGTCTGCGTAGAGCAGCGCCTTTGCAGCGCGAAGAACGCCCGGATAGCCTCGCCCCTCCTTTTGGAAATAGGAGAGCAGCTTTTCGCGCGTACGGCCCGACCTCAAGGCGGCATCGACGAATGCGAGCGCTCGTCCAAAACCGGACGTTCTCATGCAGTCAAGTAATGCGCGCTCGTACGAAACGACTTTGACGCCGGAAACCGAGAAGACAGGATCGCCTTCAGGCAGCGCGTGAAAAACGGCATCTTTAGTAGAGCGATTTCGCCTACTGCGCGATGTTGCAACATGGACATCTCCCATCTGCGAGAAGGGAACGGGCATATCGTATGCCAGAGCAGCAGAGCAGCCGCAAAACACCCAATCAGGATGAGCAAGCTGCAGAGCCCGAAGTACATGAAGGCCCTTTTCGCGATCAGCCAGGGAAAGCCAATACGGGGATCGCGCATACACACCTCGCGCGGGACGAACCACTTCTCCCCGTTTCATCGCGCGCCGAAGCGCATCGCGAAGCCGTGCGTCGCGTGTAGTAAAGCAGGCGCAGCTTTTTTCCGCTGCATCGAACAAACCTCTGAGCTCCGTTTCGCGTGCACCCATACGTCGCCCTCCCTCTGAAGAACCGCTGGTTGGCACAAGTCCGCTCGATCTCACACGTCAGTGGGCGCTTTCCCCATTGAGAGTCTTAGTATCTCATGAATCCAAAGCAAATGGAGCAAAGACGCGTTTTGCGAGGCATCGCAGCAAATGTGCGACCGAAACGCGCGTTTGAGGGGCGTTCCCACGCGCGTTTCGGTCGCACATTTGCACCTTGCAAGAAAAAGCAATGTCTTCGCGCACAGCGCACACCTTCGCGCGCGTTTCGGTCGCACATGTTCATTCAAAGGCACGGGTGCTGCGGCAGATGCCGAAAACGAGTCGCGAAAGGGGCTCTTCCCTCGCAGAGCCTTTCCAACATGCGCTACGATACCCTCAACAGCAAGAAAAGGAAGGCTGCCATGACAGTTGAGAATGTAAAGAACTATTTGGAGAAGTTCGGCTTCGAAAACCGCCTGCTGGAGTTCGAGACCTCAAGCGCCACAGTGGAGCTGGCGGCACAGGCGGTGGGCACAAAGCCCTGCCGCATTGCCAAGACGCTGTCGTTTCTTGTGGACGGCCAAGCCATTCTCATCGTTGCCGCAGGGGATGCGCGCATCGACAACCCCAAGTTCAAAGCGCATTTCCACGCCAAGGCGAAGATGCTCACGCCTGATCAGGCACTGGAGATGGTCGGTCATGCCGTCGGCGGCGTCTGCCCCTTCGCCCTCCCGCCCGACGTGGGCGTTTACCTGGACAAATCGCTGAGCCGCTTCGAGACGGTATTCCCCGCAGCCGGCAGTGCCGCAAGCGCCGTGGAACTCACATGCGAGGAGCTAGAGCGCTGCAGTTCGAATTTCAAAGGATGGGTGGATGTCTGCAAGGGATGGCAGCAGACAGCGCAGGACATGGCGTAACCCATTTTGCTGTGCAAGCCTACTTTCCCTTCCCGAACGCTTCCCACAAAAGCGTCACGACGCCGCAGATCAACGCGCCAACAGGCCAAGCGACCCAGAACCACATCGCCGTCGTCCCCTCGGGATCAAACGTAGACGGATCAGGCGTGGCAAGTGCAGGCGCGAACAAGAGCGCCAGCCCGACGATGGTCGCCACAATCATGATGGAGCCGCACACTGCGCCGAGCTTCTTGCCATGACGCTTGCGAGAAAGCAACGCATCCCTGACCCCAGCGTCAACCTGAGCATTCACGATGTCCTCGATCTCAAGCTCATCGACAACCGCCTTGTTGTACTCCGCCACGTTCGTGCGACCGAGAAGCATCCCGTAGTGCACGATGTTCCACGTACCAAGCGCGATGAAAAACAGGAGGAAAAACAGCCCCCAGTTCTCCGCTCGCTCCTCAAGCATGAGAACGCACCCGATGCCAACGACGATAAACGCAAGCCCGGCGATAAGCCCGACCGAGAACGACTTGCGGGCGCGGATCCGGTCGTCTTCGGTATAGAAGTCTTCCACATAGGGATGCGCCTTAACAAACGCAGAGTGCTCCATGCCTGCCGGAACGAAAAACGCAAGTCCTGCAAGCACCCCGGCAAGCACGATAACAACGAACAGCGCATCGTTGCCGTTGTGCGAACCGAAGCGTGACGCATCCCCAAGCAGCATTGCGATGGCGACGCCGATAAGGATGGCGGCGATGCCCGTAGGCACCTTCCATGCCATCATTCGCTGATGCTCGTCGTAGCCACACACGTCCGTCGGCGGCCCGGCAGGCACCGCCGCCACGCCTTCGGCGGAAGGGCATCCTGTAAGGTCGCCTTTCACAAGATCGTCGAGCGAGCACTCAAAGATGTCGCAGATCTTCAGGAGCTTGTCCATCTCGGGATAGGAACGCTCCGCTTCCCACTTCGTGACCGATTGACGGGATACCCCCAGCAGCATCGCAAGCTGCTCTTGAGTCATGTTACGCTCCGCACGTAGGGCTTGCAGATTGTCTCGAAAGCTCACGGCTTGTCCTTTCGTGAGAGTGCGATGCGCGCGAGGCCTTGGATGCAAGGCGCTTCCTCGCATCACTGCCCTCCGTTTCCCGCACCGCACAGGTTGGTCGTTCGATCACCGGCAAGCCCATTATGAGGTAGCCGCATCGCCCGATCTACCAACTACCGGCTTCTTTTCTGCGATTTTCAGGCACCCTGTAGTTGCAAAGCCCTGCTCAAAGGGGTATTCAAGCGAAACGCCGTCGTTCTTTTGCGATAAATGGCCAATTGACAAGCATGCCGTTCGGTCTATCGCGCCGAGCGCCCCGCAACAGAAGAAGAGATCCGTCGCTTGAGATAGGTACCCGCATACGAAGGGACTCCCGTCCAAGAAAAGAGCCACACGCGCTTCGGATTACGCAGTACGAACAAAGCGCGAGCGAGAGGCGTGCTACCATGGTCGCACGCCCCGTTGGAAGGACTCGCAATGGCTGTATCTTTTTCGCTTCGCACGTTGGCGGGCATTATCGCCGCATCCGCGCTCGCCATCGCATTGGCGGGCTGTTCTTCTGAGGAAAGCAGCCAGACGCCCGCCGAGCAAGACAATGTCTCGCAAACTCAAGCCGCCGAGCAGAGTTCCGCCGGCAGGTCCGCTGCCGAAACGACTGAAGCGCAACCCTCTTCCGAGTTCATGCAAGTTGCGATCGGCGAAGCCTACCAGGGCATCGAAGCAGGCGACGGCGGACCGTTCGGATCGGTTATCGTGAAAGACGGCGAAATCGTCGGACAGGGTCACAATCGCGTGCTGGCCAACAACGATCCGACCTGCCATGGCGAGATGGAGGCAATTCGCGACGCATGCCAAAACCTGGGAACGTACGACCTTGCGGGCTGCGAGCTCTACACCACCGCCGAGCCTTGCCCGATGTGTTTGGGCGCAGTTCTATGGTCTAACATGGACGTCGTCTATTACGGCTGCACGCGCGAGGACAGCGCCGAGATCGGCTTCCGCGACGATGCGTTCTATCGACAGCTCAACGGTGAAGAGGAGACGGTAGGCTTGCAGGAGTTCGACCGCGATACCTGCCGCCAGCTCTTCGACGACTACGCCGCCGGCAACGCCCAGCGCTACTGAGCCGCAACGCCTCGCGCGCCGATCGGGCAGCGATACGCTACCGTTCGTCCTTGTCTCCCGAGTGCATCAGCTGCACGAGCGCGAGGCAAGCGACACCAACCCCGAGCAGGCAAAGCGCGCTGCGGGGGTCGACCGCATCCATGATCGTAAGCGCCACGACCCCCACGCCCATCGCGAGGGCGACCGCTTTGAGCACCAACTCGATCAGAGCCTGAGCCTTCTTGCGCGCGACGCCGCTCTCCGTGGCAGCCTCCTGCGCCGCATTTTTTGCCTGGAGCAAATCGTCAACCGAGATGCCGAGTTCCTCGGCAAGTTTGGGGAGCGATCCCACATCGGGAATCGAGAGACCCCGCTCCCACTTAGAGACCGCTTTATCGGTGACGCCCATCTTCCGCGCGAGATCAAGCTGCGTCATGCCCTTCTCGGAACGGAGCGTGCGAACCATCTCGCCAAAGCTAAGCTGAGTCATGATTGTCCTTTCATCGTGGTGGAACGGCTCATCCCAATCGTTCCACGCGCGGCTTTCGCGCTCAACCGACCAGCAGTTGAATTGCCTCTACCGCTAGTTTAGCCGCAGTCGAGCGCTGCTGATCAGGACGTTTGCCTATCAATCATGAAAGGAGATCGTGAATGGGCGGCTGCCGCTTTTCGCGCTCATGCGCAGGCGTGGATCGCATCGCGCAGAAACTGCGTCGCGCCTGGGGCAACTTCCTCGTAATATGCGCGGAAGCGCTCGTCAGCAAAATAGCCATCTGCCAGCCCTTTGTGCGCTTCGGGCGTGTACATCCCGTCAGGCCAGTACATACGCAGCCAATGACCATGCATTGCCACAAGCCTGCGCGCTTCGGAGCCTTCCACGTCTCCCGCCTCCATCGCGCGGCGCAGCTGCTCTTTAATCGCAAGCTCTAGCTCATCGGCTCGCAGATGGGCCGCCTCTCCCATGCCCACGTACTTCTCGTTCGCCGCGTCCACGACCTCGTCGCCGTATGCCGCACGCGTCTCTTTGCCATAGCGCTCTTCATTCTCGCCCACCTCGCGCCAGCGCTTCAGGTGCGGCAGCAGCGTCGCCATAAGCGAAACCGCCTCGTCAAGCGACACGCCAAGCGCTTTTGCCTCCATAGGAGCCGTCGCCTCAATAAATTCGTCCATCGACATGCCCTTTGCCGTATAGTCGCCGTGGTCGTAGCAATATTTGCAGAAATCGGCACTTTTCGAGCCGTCGGCCTCGGTTCCGTGCATCTCCTCGTCTGGAATGGGCATGCTGCAGCACTGGCAATAGTAGCTCATAGGCATATCGAAAAAACGCTCAAGCGGCGCGCCGAAGGTAACACAGATGAGCTTCACCATGTCGATGCCGGGCGTCGTCTCGCCCGTTTCCCAACGGCTCACCGCCTGCCGCGTAACGTAGAGCCTGCGCGCCATCTCTTCCTGCGTAATGCCCGCCTCCTTGCGGATAGCGGCAATGGTGTCTTTCATGGACATAATGAATCCTCTCGTTAATCGTTTTGCCACGTTGAGGCGTTCGCCCTCGCGGCGTTGCTCTGTTCGCCGTTTTCCTCCGCAGCGACGCGCTGCCAGCCGTTCCCCCCTCGCGGAGTCGTTCTGCCCGCTCTCGCGGCGACACGAGACACTCTTCCGGGGCGTTGTTCCGTTAGCATCCGCAGCGACGCGCCGCCGCCTGCCGTGGCGTTGATCCGCTCCCTACCGCGATGTCTTCCGTATAATCCGGCCCAAACGGCACGAGGGATATTCCACAACAGCTGCGTGACGTCCCGCATGCTGCGCCCATGCCGTTCAACCAGCACTCATTGTCCCCGAACCTACTCATATCCCGCAAGCAACAGACCGTTGCACTAAACGGGCGCTGTTTTTCGCCTTTTACCGCTGTACGGATGCGGTATGCTGCGTGACGGCAAACACATAGTCGAAGGAGAGCCGCGCATACTATGCGAGAAATCGAACCGGGCAACAGAACTCCCGAACTCATCGAACAGCTTCTCGGCGTGTGGGAAAGCTCGGTGCGAGCAACCCATCTGTTCTTGTCGGATGGCGAAATCGAACGCATCCGCACATACGTGCCCGCGGCGCTTCTGGAAGCTCCCGTACTTGTCGTGGAGGAGAGCGCATCCAGCCTGCCTGCAGCTTTCATGGGAATCAGCGGCAGGAAGCTCGAGATGCTGTTCGTCGCACAAGACGAACGCGGGCGCGGCATTGGGAAGCGCCTTCTGCGGCATGGCATCGTCTCATACGGCGTAACCGTGCTGGACGTAAACGAGCAGAATCCGCAAGCACGTGGTTTCTACGAACGAATGGGGTTCGCCGTGATGGGGCGCTCGGAACTTGACGAGCAGGGCAACCCCTATCCCATTCTGCACATGAGGCTTGCGGGCGCCGCCGCGCCGAAGTGATCCGCCCGGCAAAAACCACCAGCCAAGCCAAAGCGGCTTATCCTAAGGTAACCTGTCTGTCAAAACGACTGCTTCGAAAACGCGGTTTCTCGCTTGACGTTTTAGGAGGACTCGTGCGCACGCCACGATCACGATTGCCGAAAGATTTCTCATTGGAAGACCGTCTCGCCGGCTGCGCGCAAGCAGTGGAACGCAACCCGGAGTCGTGGCGGGGGAACTGGCGCGCCTGGACATCGTCTGCTGCTAACGATGCTCGGCTTGCGCACACCCCCTACGACAGCGTCGTCCTTGACTTGGGTTGCGGCAAAGGCGAATACACCGTCGCGTGCGCAAAGCTGCGCCCCGACACGCTGTACATAGGGCTTGACGTAGAGGGCGTCTGCGTGATGCGCGGCGCCGAGCACGCGCTCGCGGAAAACGTGCCGAACGCCGTGTTCGTTTGGGCAGACGATCCCGACCTCGCCACGCTGTTCGCCCCAGGTGAACTCGACGGCATCCTCATCAACTTCCCGACGCCGTTTCCGAAAAAGAAAAAGGCTCACCTGCGTCTCACATACCTGGATCGGCTGATTGCCTACCGCTCGATCCTTGCCCCCGGTGCATCCGTTCGCCTGCGCACCGACAGCCTCCCGTTCCGCGATTTCTCGCTCACACAGCTCAAGCTGGCAGGGTACGAACTGCTCTGGAACTCCGACAACGTACGCACGCTGTTTCCCGACGAGCCGGAAAGTGCCTACGAGACCAAGCTCACTGCCCAAGGAGCGGTGATCTGCGGGTTCGAAGCGGTGCCGAGGCCTTCGACGAAGTTCGGGGCTGAAGTCGGGACGATGGGCGGTTCTGGTTCTGGACCCGCGTCAGAACCAGAACCCGATTGCGTGAAACAGACCGCGCCGCTCAGCCTGGTAAGCTACCTACCCGAAAACATCGAAGAAATGACCTACATCCCCCACGGCATGCAGGGCTGCATCGCCAACATGCGGGGACGCCGCGCCAACCGCCGCGCAAAAGGCCTGCCCGACTGGACGCCGCCGATCGTGTGACCGCCGATCGTGTGACAACAGCGCCATTTGCGGATACGGAATCGCCGAGCGGCGAGAGATGTGCTCTTGCAACAACGATGCGCTTTATGATGGGGGAATCACCAAGGAGAAACAGGATAAAGGGGGACGCCGTGGACGAAGCCGTTTCCATCCATCGTGGGGCAGCTTGGCGCATCCAAGCGCTCTACGTACGTGTGCTGCTGCGCTTGCTGCCGCTGCTCATCAACGTGTTCAAGTGCGCTTCACCGAAAGTCCGCGCTGAAATCGACTACCTAAAACCTGGCTACACGTTTCAGCTCAGCGTACAGGGTGCCGACCTCGTCGGCATCTGCCGGCGCACCGACGCAGGCTCCTTCAAGCGGGTTCCGCCAAGCCGCGTCGCGCGCGACGTCGAACCCGGAAGCGGCCAGCCATCCTCCAACCCGCAGGCAGCAACGGTTGACTACGTGATCGATTTCCGCTCGGTGCCTTTCGCATTCCAGTGCTTCTCGGGCGGCAAAACGCTCAAGGCAGCCCTTGCCGAGCGTGCGTTTTCCACACGCGGGCCAAACGATACCGGCGTCGCGCTCACCTACATGTTTACCGCTCTTTTGAAGATGTTCTTCGGCTGGCGCAAAGCCTACCGCGCCGAGCCCAAGGCGCGCCGTCGCGCAGAGGCGGCGTAGCCCGAAAACGGGCGGCCAAAGGGCAGGCGCCAAACGCTCAGCCGCGAAGCGTCTAACCGCCAAACTCAACCGGCGAGCGCCCCAACCGGCGAACCCAATCGCCGAGCCCAGCCGGCAAGCCCGACCGGCGAGCCCAACCGGCGAGCCAAACTGCTGAGCCCAACCGGCAAGCCCAACCGACGAACGTCCATCCCTCGAACGATCCAGCCCCCTAGAAGGAAGGTTTCCATGACCGCTACAGGCTTCGAATTTCACTGCCCCACCAAAATCATCTGCGGGCAAAACGCCTTGGACAAGCTCCCCGTTGAGCTTGAATCGCAGAGCGTATCGCACCCTCTCGTCATGACCGATGCCGGCCTTGTCAAGCTTGGCGTTGCCGCCAAGCTCACCAGCGTCCTTGACGCCGCGGGCATCACCTATGACGTGTTCGACCAAGTGCCGCCCGATTCCTCAATGGATGTGGTAAACGAGGTGGCGCGCCTCTACCAGCAGCGCGGCTGCGATGGATTCGTGGCTATCGGCGGAGGTTCGGTCATCGACACCGCCAAGGGAGCCGCCGCTTCGCTTTCGTGCGAGGGAGTCGACTTTGCCACGCTGCAGGGTGCAGAAATCCTCACGCGCGACATGCCTCCCTTCATCGCCGTTCCCACCACGGCAGGCACCGGCAGCGAAGTGACGCTGGTCGCCGTGGTCGCCGACACGCACAAGCACGCCAAGCTTTCCTTCACCTCCTACAAGCTGGTGCCGCACGCCGCGATCCTCGACCCGGCGCTCACCGCCAGCCTTCCGCCCAAGCTCACCGCTACCACCGGCATGGACGCGCTGACGCACGCAATCGAGGCGTATACCTCCATCCAGAAAAACCCCGTGTCCGACGCCTTTGCCGTCAAGGCGATCGAGCTCATTGCCGCCAACCTTCCCCGCGCGTGCGATCAGGGGGACGACATAGAAGCCCGCACCAACCTCGCGCTGGCGTCTCTCATGGCTGGCGCTGCGTTCAGCAACGCGATGGTGGGCATCGTGCATGCCATCGGACACTCGCTGGGCGGGCTGTGCCACGTGCCCCACGGTCAGGCTATGATGATGCTGCTTCCCCACTGCGTGCGCTGGAACCTCGACCACGGTGTGCACGCCGGCCTCTACGGCGAATTGCTGGGGCATCTCGACCCTGAACGCGGCGCGCAGCTCGCGCATGCCCCCGCATCCGAACGCGATGAGGCGGTATGCGAAGCGCTGTTCGCAATGAACAAGCGCTTCCACGAAAAGCACGGGGTGCCGCTCACGCTTGAAGAGCTGGGCATAGAGCGCAGCCAGCTGCCTGCCGTCGCGAAACAAGCCCGCTACGACGGAGCCGCGCTCTACAACGCAACGGAAGTGACCGTCGAGGACGCAATGGAGATATTGGAGGCAGCATACTAGCCCGCCCTCGAAACGCGAAAAGACAGCCGTTGGCTTTTCGCGCTCTACGAATTATTCGCGCCCTACGAAAGGAAACCTATCATGAGCGATTCCCCCACGTACCGCGGCGTGGCAGACGTTGAAGCCGCCGCGCAAAAAATGCGCGACTTCTTCCTAACCGGCGCACCTATGCACGTTCCCTACCGCAGACAGGCGCTCGAAAAGCTGCGCGCCTGGCTGCGCGCGAACGAAGAACGTGTGCTCGACGCCCTGCATCAAGACTTAGGGAAAGCGCCGTTCGAAGGCTACGCCACCGAGTTGGGTATCGTCTACGACGAGATTACAACGATGCTTAAGCACCTCAACAAGTGGAGCCGCCCCAAACGCGTGGCATCGCCGCTTGCGCACTTCCACTCAACCTCGAAGGTCTACCCAAGCCCGTTGGGCGTAGTGCTGGTGCTGTCGCCTTGGAACTATCCGCTGCAACTGGCGCTTGTGCCCCTGGTAGACGCCATCGCAGCGGGCAACTGCGTGGGGCTCAAGCCCTCGCGCACGTCGCGCGCAACCAGCGCGCTGCTCATAGAGATGATTGCCGAGGTGTTCCCGCCGGAGTACGTTTGCGGCTTCCCCGGATCGGGAGAGATGAACGATTGGCTGCTTGAAGTACGCTGGGATCAGATCTTTTTCACCGGCAGCCCCAACGTCGGCCACACCATCATGGAAGCTGCGGCCAAGTTCCTCACCCCCGTTGTGCTTGAGCTGGGTGGGAAAAGCCCCTGCATCGTGGACGAGACCGCCAACATCAAGCGGGCGGCGCAGCGCATCGCCTGGGGCAAGGGCATCAACTGCGGCCAAACCTGCGTGGCGCCCGATTATTTCCTTGTGCACGAGAACGTGGTAGACGAGCTCATCCCGCAGCTGGAAGCGTCTTTCCGTCAGTATTACGGCGACAACATCTTGGAATGCGACGAATGGCCGCACATGATCAGCCGCCGTCATTTCGACCGGGTGATGGGGCTCATTGAGAACCGCAACCCCGATGCGCGCGTTGCGTTCGGCGGCAAAGGAGATCCGGAAACGCTGCGTATCGAGCCCACCTGCCTTACCGGCGTGACGCTTGAGGATCCGGTAATGGGCGAGGAAATCTTCGGACCGGTGATGCCCGTCATCACCTACCGCACGCTCGACGAGGCCTTCGCCATCGTTCGCACGTTCGAAAAGCCGCTTGCGTGCTATATCTTCAGCGAGGACAAGCAGATCCAACACCGCGTGCTCACCACTCTGCCTTTCGGCGGCGCCACCGTGAACGACGTGATCATCCACTTGGCGAACAACCACATGGGCTTTGGCGGCGTGGGCAATTCCGGCATGGGCGCCTACCACGGCAAGGTAGGGTTCGACTGCTTCACGCACTACAAGTCGACGCTGCGAAAGGGAACCTGGTTCGAGCTGCCGGTGCGCAACCCGCCGTTCAGCGACACGAAGATGAAGATCGTCAAGATGATGATGCACTAAACGGAAGCGCGCCAAAGGGGCGTATTGGCGTACCGCTTGCTGCGCTCCTTTGACGCGCTGGTCGCGTTAGGCTACTGGCGCTTGAATCCGGTGAGCATGCCGGTTCGCTTCGGAGGATCGGGCAGATGGATAAGCCGCGGCTCGAAGTCGAACAGCTCCTCGGTACTTACCTCGGTGCTGGTTTTCAGACACTTCTTCATGCACACGTCTGCGCACACCCGGCAGTTCACGCAGTCAAACGCCTGGAATTCCAGATAACTCCCCACCCCATCTTCGGGCTTCTCATCGCTTTTCTTGAGCGCGCCCGTCGGGCAGAACACCGCGCACATACCGCACGCGCTGCATTTTTCCTCGTCAATAGAAACCGTGGCGAACTGGCGCGAACTCACGGTGTCTTGCACCGGCGTGCCAATCTGGTCGAGGGAGTCCATCAAACGCTCGCGCCGCTGCGCCGTAAGCCACGGCATAGCGCCCGAAGCCGTTACTCCCAGGCGCTCGCGCAGCGAGGGCATGCGCTGCTCGAATTCTTTGAACACCATCACTTCGGCGGTCTTGACGCTTGCTTCGCGCGCCCGCTTCGTCGACCGCGTGAAGAAGCCGCGACGCTCCTGGCCGTACAAGCTCGCCTTGTCCTCCAACACAGCCTGCGCGGGAAACTCGCTCGCGCGTTCAATGATCGCAGACCCGCCTTGCGCCGCAATAAGCGCCTGTGCCTGCGCAACGGCCTCGTCCACGCCGGCGCTCGTGTCCCGATACTTGCAGGTGCGGCACGTGCCATCCACCAGTACAACACGCTCGATGCCCGCAGCCGCCAACTCAACCAGCAGCACCTCGTCAACGCGCGCCATGCAAGGCACCATTGCATACTTGGAAGGATCCCCGACATCTTTTGCCGCCATACGCGCACATGCGATAACTGCCGTACCGTCCAACGCGCTCGCCGAGCGCGCCGCCCCCGCCGCAAGGTCGGCATCGGTTGGATCGAGCGGCACGAGCGCTTCCACCGGACATACCACGGTGCACGCCCCACACGAAACGCAGGCATGATTGTCGAGCGTAAGGTCGTTGCCACGCACCGTTATGGCGTCTGCGGGGCACGCCTTCACGCAGCGACGGCATGACGCATTGCGATTGCGCACCACCACGCAGCGGTCGGCAACCACGCGCACGGCCTTGCTCTCCAACGCCTGAGCGACATCGATAATATCCTTCAAGTTAGGCATATCTCAAAGCGCGTACGCGCAACCCCCTCCCAGGATCTCTCGAGTCCTTTAATCTTCAAGGAACGATTCCTCGAGCGCATGAAGCTCTTCAGGCGTGTTCGCGTTGATAAAGCAACCCCCCATGGGCTCGGCCTCAAGCACTTTCGACTGGGGGAATTCCAGCACGTTAACGTCGCCGAAGAACGACTGCGCACGCTTGTCCCCCTTGGCAAGAGCCGCGCGCACAGCGGGCAGGCACGCCATGCGCTTGTACATCGCATGGAACGGCTCGTAGCCGTGCTTGTTGACCGGCACCACCACATCGGCGTCGCTTTCCTTCATGGCAAGCGCTTCGGCAACCACCAGGGAAGACGAAGCGAACACCATGTCGCACGCCACCACGGCAACGTAAGGGTTGCGCGCCGCCTGGAGCGCCGTGTACAAGCCCGGAAGCGCGCCGCGGTAGTTGAACTCGTCGCACACCAGCTGGATGTTGTACTGGGGAAACATGCTATGCAGAAACACCAGGTTTTCCGGCTCGTTGGTGGTGATGACCAAATCGTCGGCAACGGGAGCCAGACGCTCTATCAAACGACAGATGAGCGGACGACCCGCAAAGGGAACCGTCGCCTTGCTCCTGCCCATCCTCCGGCTCTCGCCGCCCGCCTGAATGACCACGGTCACACGCGGGCGTACGTAATGCTCTTCCAGAAAGGAGACAAGACCCGTCACGTCATCGAGATCGAATGCGGGAATACCGTAGATCCCTGCCGCCTCGATGGCATCGGGGATATCGGTTACCACCGCCACCGTCCCTGCTGTGGGCATTTTGCTCACCATAGGCGCGGCACCCTGCCCACACGCCTCGTCGGCGGCGCGGCTTGCGGCAGCATCGGCCTCCTCGGCTGCTTTGCGCAGGCGCTCGCGAGCCTCTCCCTCTGTCGTTGGCGGCTCTTCGCCTTTGCCAAACTGCACGAAGTCGGTTCCAAGCGGCCATCCGCGGCGCGCGCCCTCTGCAAACACTTCCGCCACCTGCTCGTCGGCGGCATTTCCCGAGCGCATGACCTCAATGGTGGGAAGCCCGCTTTTGCGATAGCCCTCAACCAGCACGATGTCGTGCCCTTTCATGCTGCGCACGATGTCGGCGCATTCGATCTCGCCCTCAATGGTCTTGATGCGCGCCATCTGTCCCGGGCATGCAATTACCGTTTCGCTTGCACCCGCCTCGCGGTGGCGATAGGAATCTTTGCCCGGATAATCGATCTCGAACCCTGCATGACTGTGGTGCTTAACGCTTCCCACATCCCAGCCACGCTCGGCGAGTTCGCGAATTACTTTTACGATCAGGGTTGTTTTCCCTGAATTATGGCGCCCTACAATGGCAACCGCCGGGCTTGGAACATCAACCATGAAGCCCCTCCTCTTTCACGGCTCTTTTCCTTGACGACAACCCGTAGCGCGGGTCGGTTTCTTTTTTCCCGGCGATGTAGTATAGCATTGGATGAAAAATCGGAATACGGAAATGGGACGCTCGCTCATTCAGCGCCGCTCGTGCAGCCGCCCCTTGACGCCCCTTGGCGCCGCTCGTGCAGCCGCCCCTTGGCAGCACGCTTTATTTGTCGTCGAGGAGCGCGTCGCCGTCGGCAGCCGTTGTGGCAAGCTCGTCGCAGCGTTCGTTTTCTGGGTGCCCGGCATGCCCCTTCACCCACACGAAAGTCACCTGATGCGGCTCTTTTGCCTTGAGCAGGCGCTTCCACAAATCAGGGTTTTTTACCGGTTCCTTCTTGGCGTTTTTCCAGCCGCGCTTCAGCCACCCGTCGACCCAGTGCTGGTTGAACGCGTTCACCACGTACTGAGAGTCGGAATACACCGTTACCTCGCACGGGCTTTTCAGCGCCTCTAGCGCCGCGATAACGCCTAGGAGCTCCATGCGGTTGTTAGTGGTGAGCTTGTAGCCCTGCGAAAGCTCTTTTTCGTGCACTCGCCCGTTGCGATCGACAAACCGCAGGAGGGAGCCGTAGCCGCCAGGGCCGGGGTTTCCCCGCGACGACCCGTCCGTGAAAATGTCTACATGCAGCATAGTGAGAGAACACCACCCTATCGAAAAGAAGCCGTGCCGCCTCTGCCGCCCGCAGCACCGGCCAGCTGCGCCGATCGCCAGATCAGCGCAGCTGCGATTCGTGCTTCTTGAAGAAGTCGAAGCGCGGGGGAAGTTCGCGCACCAAGTGGCTGCCAGCGGTGATTTCCCCTGCCGAACAGAGCTCGTCCATGTCTTCGAAATCGTAGTTCCAGCTGAAGAAGTCTTCGGGATCGAACTCCATATACTCGCAGATCAGCTCACACCCCGCAGGAACCACCGGGTGCATGAGCAGGCATGCCACGCGCAAGAGGTAGAACGAATCGAGCAGCACCTGACGGCGCATGGCCGCATCGTCGGCGCCTGCGGCGTCGCGGATGCCGTCGGCCCAGCGTTTGTTCGCCCAGCGGATGAACTCGTCCATCTGCGACATGATGGCGTGCAGCTCGACCCGATGCATCGTGAAGTCGTAGGTGCGCATGGTGTCGTGCACGCGCTCGATTGCCTCTGGCGACGGCTTGCCCAGCGGCATGCCGCCCTCAAAGCTTTTCTGCGCCTCGTAGAAGCAGCTGCGCGCCAGGCGGTTGAACACGTTCGTGAGCAAAGCGCCCTCTTTGAGCACGGGGTCGGCAACGCGCGGATCGGCCTTTTCCTCTTCAGTGGCCAAAAACGGCTTGGGCTTGAACCCGACCGATTTCTGATCGAGACCAAGCGCCAGGAAATGCGCGCGCAGCTGCTCGACGGTGTAGTGGTCAAGCAGCTCGTCTGCCGTAGGAGGCTTTATCGCTCCCGACGAAGAGGCCTTTTTGTTGCCGAACAGAATGTGGTGGTTCGCGATAAGACGCGTTTGGCGCAGCGGGGACTCGGTTGGCTCCCCGGTGATGAAGTCCTGCGAACGCAGCGCCTCCCACATGGCCGTTTGCGCAACGCCGTAGAAATACAAGTTGTCCTGTCCGATGAACTGGTACACCTGAGCGTCGGGAGAGCACCACCAGTCGCGCCAGCTGCCGCGCGGCAGACCCAGCGCATCGTTGGCCGCCATCGTGAACGAGATAGGCGCCCACAGGCTTTCCGGCCAGCACCATACGGTCAGGCCTTCGACGTCCTCCAAAACGGGCGCTTGCACGCCCCACTCGATATTGCCCGTTATGCGGAACGGCACCAGCGTCTTGCCGGTGCGGAAGCGTATGCCCGCATCCTCCAGTACCGAGCGAGCCTCGTCGCGCTCGTCAATGCTGTTGAACTGCACCTCGAAGCTCTGCTTGCCCTTTTCCGCCTCGCGCAGCTCATGCGCGGGAAGGTCGCCCGCAACCGCATCGAACTGCTCGCGCAGCTCGTTTTTGATATACATGATAGGAGGCGCCAAAAACTCGTCGATCACCTGCGCAACGATGCTGCGCAATTCGCTGTCCTCGCGGAGGTCTTTCACGTAGCCGCGCAAAAACTCGATGTATTTCGGCAGATCGAAGTACCAATTCTCCACCGGACGCATTTCGGGAACCGTGTCAGTGAGGGTAGACTTGGGGGCAATGAGGTCTTCGGGGGCGTAACTGTGGCCCAAATCGCACTCATCTGCATACCCGTGCTCCGACTTGCACCCCTGGACCGGGCAATGCCCCACCACCTGGCGGCCGTTCAAAAACGTTTGCGCCTGCGTGTCGAAGAACTGCAGCGTCGAGCGACGGTGCAGCACGCCCGCGCGGTAGAGCGCCTCGATAAAGCGCTCGCTAACCGTTTGGTGCACCGCGCCCGCATGACCCAAGCCAGATCCCTCGTAGATTGACAGGCTGATGTTGTAGGCGTCAAGCGTTGCCTTTTGCTTGTCGTGGTTGCGTTTGACGTACTCTTCGATAGTGCCGTCGAATTCACCTGCATCCACCAATTTGCGGTAGCCCTCGTTTATCGGCGACCCAAAGCAGTCGGTGCCCGAAACGAAGCGCACGTTATTTGCCCCGATGCGATCGCGCAGGAAACGTGCAAAGCAATCGGCGGGAATGAAGACGCCGGCGATATGCCCGAAATGCAGCGCCTTGTTGCCGTAGGGCATGCCAGCCGTCACCACTGCACGGCGCGGCCAAGAGACTTCGCGCGTGCTTTCGCGGCGCTCGAACGTCTCCGCCCAACGCGCAGCGCGAGCGGCAGCTACGGGGTCTTCGGACGCCTGAGCGTTCTCGGCGGCCTCAAAGGTTCGGCTTGCCGAAGCTTCTTCTGCCTCGTTATTGTGCAGCGATTCCATTATCATCAAACTCCTTTATTGCCTGCGCGTCCGATGCGGTAGAGTCCGACTGGACGCCATCGGCCGCCGCGTTGCTTTCCGAAAGCAGATCCAGCATCGCGGAGATGTCGCTGGACTCAAGCTCTAGGGGAACGACGGTATAGGTTGTCATGCCCGCCAACTCCGCTGCTTTGGCCTCGGCGTCTTCCTTCGTCCCAATCTCGTCGATCAACCCGTTCTCCAACGCGTCGGTGCCCGTGTAGGAAAGGCCGTTCGCCAACGCACGCACTTCCTCGACGCTCATGCCGCGCCCTTCGGCAACGTTTTGGATGAACTGCTCGTTGATCTGATCAACCATGCTTTGGTAGTACGCGCGCTCGTCGTCGGTGAGAGGGCGCGTGCCATAGGTTGAGTCTTTGCTGTCTGAGCTGGTAATGTCTTGGATGTTAATGCCCAGCTTGTCCATGAGCTCAGACGTGTCGGTAATTTGGATGGCGGTGCCAATCGACCCCACCAACGACGAGCTGTTGGCAAAGATGTAGTCGGCCTGCGACGAGATCTCGTACGCGGCGCTCGCGTTGGACGATGCGCTGGACACCACCACGGGCTTGCTGAAGTCGCGAAGGTACTCGGTCATTTCCTCGCCTGCCGTAGACACCCCGCCGCCGGAATCGACTCGCAGTACCACTGCTTTGATATGAGGGTTCGCCTCCGCTTCGTCAAGCAGCGACTTCAAGCCCTCGGGGCTTGCAGACGTGCCGTCGTATTGGATGGTGCCGCTTATGGTGATAACGCCTACCGCATCCTGCGTGAGCGCATCGAGCGAGCTTGACGACGAAGACGTCATACCCATAGAAGAGGCGAGCAGCGAAGTGCACGAGGTCACGCTGAACATGCCCAGCAGGAACAGGAGAACCACCGCGACCAGAGCGACAATCCAACCCCTGCTTTTCTTTTGGGGAGCCGGAGCCGGCGGCATGGGAGCGGCGTAGGCTGCTTGCGGCGTATAGGGCGTATAGGGCGTGTAGGGTGCGTATGCCGCATGCGGTTGGCTCTGGAATGCGTACGGCTGACCCTGCGGAGGCGCCGCGTTGGCCTGCGGGGGCGCCGCTTGAGCTGGCTGGCCCTGCGCGGCCTGGCCTTCC
Source organism: Candidatus Aphodovivens excrementavium (assembly GCA_018715935.1). Classification (GTDB taxonomy): domain Bacteria; phylum Actinomycetota; class Coriobacteriia; order Coriobacteriales; family Eggerthellaceae; genus Aphodovivens; species Aphodovivens excrementavium. Next base: position 31,380 of record DVKR01000010.1, on the reverse strand, counting down.
GACCAACCGTCGGCCTGAGCCGACGAGCCTTGTGGGGGCACGTGCGCGCCGTCGTTGGTGTGCGGTTGTCCTGAACTGTTCCACTCGCTGTTATTCGATGACATGAAACCTCCCAGATGCAACCGGGGCACTTCAGTCCGTGCCCCGGTCAAGCCCCGTTTTGCCTACTTCGGCCTTGCCGTGCGCTTCGTGCGACTGGCCGCTTTCCGCCTATGCCGCCTGCAGCTCGCTTGCACCTGCGCCGCCTACAGCTCCATTACCGAGTCCATTTTAGTATGCTGTGCCTTCTTTGCCGTCCGCAACAAAAACTCGGTATTGTTATCGGTCTGTTTAAGAGACTTGATAAGCATGTCCATGGCGCGCTCGGTGTTGTTCAGGTTCGCCAAAATACGGCGGACTGCCCAGATGAGCGGCGCTTGCTGCGGGTCGAGAAGAAGGTCTTCTTTACGCGTGCCCGAAGCCACCGGGTCAATTGCCGGGAAGATGCGACGATCCGCCAGGTTTCGGTCGAGCTTGAGCTCCATGTTGCCCGTGCCCTTGAATTCCTCGAAGATCACTTCGTCCATCTTCGAGCCCGTATCGATAAGCGCCGACGCCAAAATGGTAAGGCTGCCGCCGTGCTCGATGTTGCGAGCAGCGCCCAGGAAGCGCTTAGGCGGATAAAGCGCCGTGGAATCCACGCCGCCAGAGAGAATGCGGCCTGATGCCGGCTGCGCAAGGTTGTAGGCGCGCGCCAGACGCGTGATGCTGTCAAGCAGGATGACGACATCGCGACCGCACTCCACCAGGCGTTTTGCTCGTTCGATAACCAGCTCTGCCACCGCAATGTGGTTTTCGGTGGGCATATCGAACGTGGAGGAAATTACCTCGCCCTTGATTGAGCGCTGCATGTCGGTAACTTCTTCGGGTCGCTCGTCAACCAGAAGGCACATGAGGTGCACTTCGGGGTTGTTTGCCGTAATCGCCGACGCGACGTCTTTCAGGATCGTGGTTTTGCCTGCCTTAGGCGGGCTAACGATCAAGCCGCGCTGGCCCTTGCCGATAGGAGACACCAGGTCGATCACGCGCGCCGTGATGGTGTTTTTGCCGTGCTCCATACGCAGGCACTCGTCGGGATAGATCGGCGTCAGATCGGCGAACTTCACGCGCGCACCCAGCTCGTCGACGGGAATGCCGTTAACGCTGATGATCTTTTGGATAGCCGCGTACTTTTCGTTCTCGCGCGCCGGACGCGTTTGCCCGCGCACCATGTCGCCTTTGCGCAGGCCGTTGCGACGAATGGTGGACAGCCCGACATAGCAGTCGGTTTCGCTGGGAAGATATCCCTGCGTGCGCAAAAAGCCGTAGCCGTCTGCCAAGATGTCAAGTACGCCGGTTACCTCGATGAAGCCCTCCGCCTTCACGCTGGCGTCGTAGACCGCCGCAACAAGCTCTGCCTTCTTGAGCCCGGAGACGTCGACACCCAGCTCGGCGGCCTTTGCTCGCAGCTCGGCAACTTTGAGTTTTCCCAGCTCTTCCATCGACACGCTAGGCGTGACTTCGCGCTGGGAGTTGTTCCTGCGCGAACGCTGATGACGGTGGTTGTTCTGGTTGTCGCTGCGATGCGAGCGGTTTTGCTTTTGGTTGTCGTGGCGCGCGGCGCGCTCATGGCCGTTCGCTTGGCTGCCGCCGGCAGCCTGCGAAGCCGCTGGGCGCGCCTGCTTTGCGGAATCGGACGCCGCTTCGTCCTCGGCGGCCTTGCGCACGCGGGTTCGACGGCGCGGGGTAGGAGCCGCCTCGGAGGAAACTTCGGGGGCTGCACTCGCTTGGTCGGCGGTTTTACGGGAAGTTCCCTCAGTCTCCGCGCTTGCCTGCTCAGCGGCCTTGCGGGCAGCGCTTCCGGCGGCCTTGCGGGCAGAGCTTCCAGCGGCCTTGCGGGCAGCGCCTTCAGCGGCCTTGCCCTGCTTCTCGGACGGGCTGCTCGCCTCTTTGCCTTCGGCGGCAGGCTCGGTTTTTGCCGCTGATTTTGCGGCCGGCTTGCGGCTGCGTCGCTTAGGTGCCGACTCTTCGGAAGCCGCCGCCTCTTCGGAAGCTGCCGCCTTTTCAACGGAATTGCTCTCTGCCGCCACTTTGCGCGAGCGCGTCCGACGACGAGCGGGCGCAGATTCGCCCTGGCTCGACGATGCGTTCTCCTCGGCGGAGTCCTGTTTGCGCGTCGTGCGGCGGCGGCGAGGCGCGGGGGCGTCTTCGGCGGAAGTCTCGGCGGCCGCCGAAGCGACGGTCAGTTCTTCTTCGATCATGCGCCCTGAACCTTCTCCCAGTCCTTCATAAACGCATCCAGGCCGCGGTCGGTGAGAGGATGCTGGACGCATTTCTTCAACGTTCCGAACGGAACCGTAGAGATATCTGCGCCCATCAACGCCGCTTGCGTCACATGGTTGGCGCTGCGGATGGATGCGGCGATAATCTCCACGCGCTCGCCGTTGACCGTGTTTTGCGTGAAGTCGTAGTTGCCGATGGCCGTAACGATATTGGCAACCTGGTCCAGGCCGTCTTCGGAAATGTCGTCGAAGCGGCCAACAAACGGGCTGATGTAGCGCGCGCCGGCACGAGCTGCAAGCAGCGCCTGCGGAACGCTGAAGCACAGCGTCATGTTCACGCGGATGCCCTCGTCGGCAAGCGCGCGCGTAGCGGCGAGGCCTTCCACCATGGTGGGGATCTTCACCACTACATTAGGGGCGATAGCGGCAAGCTCGCGCCCGTCGCACACGATCTCGTCGCGCGTCATAGCCACGCTTTCCGCAGATACCGGACACTCAGGGCCAACAATGTCGCAAATGCGCTTGATGTGATTGTGGAAATCGTCAAGCTTTCCGCCAATACGGGCGTACAGCGAGGGGTTAGTGGTCACGCCCGCCAACGCGCCCCAGCTGGCAGCTTCTTTGATCTCGTCGAGATCGGCGGTGTCCAAAAAGAATTTCACCCGAGTCCTCCTTCAAGATGTATGGGTGGGTAAATTGGCATGCGCGTGCCTACGCGCACGAATTCCATGAAGATAGTGAGGCAGATTATATTCCTGCTAATTATTCCTGCTTTTTCCTCGGTGACCCCGTTGCCGAGAGGCAACGGATACGAACTGCGACGATAATACCACAGCTCGCCCCGCCGACAAGCGATGAAGTGCGCCAAGTAGCGAATAATCACACGTTGGCCAGCGCCGGCATGCTAAGGTACGCGCCATGAGGCAAGACGATCCCAAAACGGCAAAGCGCCGCGCGCGCGAGAAGAAGACGATTTCCCAGATGATAGCCATGCACTGCGCAGGCACGCACGGCGCCGCGCTGCGCACCCACGCAGCCTTTTGCGGGGACAGCGTGTGCGAGGAGTGCGCTCGGCTCGACGCCTACGCCGTAAAGCGCACCGAGCGCTGCCGCAGCATGCATGTGAAAACGTCGTGCGAAGAGTGCGGAAACCACTGCTACGCGCCCGAGATGCGAGAGAAGATCCGCGCCGCGATGCGCTACAGCGGGCCGCGCATGATCACCAAGCACCCCGTCGCCGCCGTGCGGCATCTGTTGGGAAAATAGCTTTTTGCTTTCTGCTTTCGCGCCCCGTTGCGCTCTTACGCGCCCTCTTGCGCTCGCCGCCGCGGCAAGGCGAACCCGCGAGGCACCTCGAAGCGCCTCAAAGCGCGATGCCCTAGCTAAGCGTTCGATAAAAGCAGCTCACAGCACCCGTATGGCATGCGGGCCCGGCGGGATGCACCAGCGCGAGCAGCGTATCGGCGTCGCAATCGTAGCGGATCTCCTCCACGTGCTGCACGTTGCCGCTGGTGGCTCCTTTGTGCCAGAGCTCCTGGCGGCTACGGCTCCAAAACACCGTCTCGCCTCGCTCGAGCGTGAGGGCAAGCGACTCTTCGCTCATCCACGCCATCATGAGCACCTCGCGCGTGCGTGCATCCTGCACGATGCACGGGATAAGCCCCGCTTCGTTGTATTTCAGCTCGGGAAGTTCCATTGCCTCTCGCTTTCTTGTTTGGGATCCGCACTGCCGATGAACGTCGCTATGCCGCCGTTGCTTCCGCGTCCGACACGAGCTTGAGCCCCACCACGCAGCCGATAAGCACCGCTATCAGCACGATTTTTATGATAGAGGCCGACTCTGCGCCTGTTGCCATTGCGTAGACCACCGTGCACGCCGCGCCGATGCCCGTCCATACCGCATACGCCGTGCCAATGGGAAGCGTTTTCGTGGCATATGCAAGCCCCGCCATACTCGCGCACATCGCCAGTAAAAACACGATTGACGGCACCAGGTTGGCGAAGCCCTCGGATTTGCTGAGCGCAGTTGCCCATACGGCCTCCATCAGACCAGACAAAATGAGCACGACCCATGCCATTGCGAAACCTCCTTCGCTTTGGCGGAACGCAGTCGCGCAAGAGACGCCGCGCCACAGGCAACCCGCCGGCATTCAGAAGCCGGCGATGTGCCGCAAGGCGGGCGAGAGACGAGAGCGTCCCGCAAACGGTTGCTACCACGGACGGCGGCATTGCGCCGCGCCCGCCGCGCCGTCTTTGCCAACCTGGTACGGCAGCCCTCGTCAGGGAGCCCTTGGGGCGAACCCGCCCGCTTGTAAGCTCAGAGCACAGTCTAGCACGGCGGATCCGCCCTTGTGCAAACCCGCTCATTTTCACCAGTTCTAATGAAAGAATTCTTTCTGTCACGCATTTCACTCGTACGCGTGATATTATGCATTTACATCATAAATTCACTCGAACGAGGGAAGGATAATAGCGCCGTGAAAGAAATAGCGACCCTCAACGAGCTTGGCGAGACGATCCGCGCCGAGCGTAGACGGCAGGGCCTCACACAGGACGAACTAGCTCAGCTTTCCGGCGTAGGCATTAACTTCGTGTCGCAAATCGAACGAGGTAAACCCACCGCCGAAATCGGCAAGGTGTTCGCGGTGCTGCGCATGCTCGGCATAGTCTCGATCGCCGAAAGGAGGCGAGAATGGAGGAGAATCTCGAAGTTCATCGAGTCGGGAGAGGACGCCCTCGTCTGATAGGACGGCTGAATCGCCGCTTACGCGTTTTAGCCTCCAGCGCCACCTACCTGGCAGATTGCCGAACTGCGCTTGCGATGGGCACCAAGCGCGCTGCCCAGGTGCCCTCTAGCCCAAGCCCATCTCGGCGCGGATCCTCTTAGGGAGCTTGGCCGCCACAAGCTCGTAGCTTCGGCGGCAAAGGTAGCGCACGAGATCCTCCGAAAGGTCGGCGTCCAGATCAACAGAGATCCACGTGCGCCCGTCTGAGTAGTAGCCCGGCAAGATCGCGTCGGGGAATTCCGCACGCAGCTCCAGGATGCGATCGGGGTCGCCCTTGAGCGACAGAAGATGACGTCCCGCATACGGCGGCTTGGCGTCGGGCTTCGCCACAAGCTCGCAAGCGAACTGCTTTCCGCCCACCCACCAGACCATCCAGCCCCACTTTTCGTGAAACGCCTTCTCCGCGCCGGGAAACGACAGCAGCCAGCCGTCTATCGCTTGAAAGTCCATGCGGCAATCCCTTCCCGATTCCCAATGCACCCAATTTAACGCGACGCAGACTAGCATATGAGCGTCGTTTCGGCAGGCTCCAATAACGCCCCTTGCGCCGCGACCGAAATCATTCGAGCAGGTCAGCCAAAGCGTAGTCGTCGATATCCTGTCGCACATGAACGACACGCCAGATGGTCAGTGCTTCTTCGTCGAACGAATAGAAGATGCGATGACGTCCCACGAGAAAGGATCGGTAGCCCCTCCCCTCCAAGATGGAGTCGGAGAACAGACGCCCCAGCTCAGGAAAGAGGCGCAGCTGCTCGATTTGGACGATGATGTCTTCGTAGAGCTTTTTCGCCGCTTTAGGTTTTCCCAGAACCTCGCCGACGTAGACAACGGCAGACTCGACGTCATGGGCAGCACGCGGGCGCCAATTCGGCTCGAGCGGCACGCGTTCGGCACCTTCATCATCCGCACTTTCGCAATCGACGTCCGCAACATGGCGATCCTCGCCATCCGTCCCGCCAAGAGCGCCGGCCATCAAACGCCCCATGCGTCGAATACCTTCTGCAGGGTAGCGTCAAGCTGATCTTGCGAGACAAAATCCTTACGATAGCGCGCTTCGATCTCCGCCTCGCGCAGCTTCATAGCGTACCTGTCGTGTTGACGTTGATCCTCGTACGCATCACAATCCATCACCACCAAGCTCGCCTTGCCGTTCTTCGTCATGAAGATCGGCTCACGGCATGTACGCGCCATATCGCACACATCGTTCAGATCGGTCCGCAAATCGCTTATAGGGCGAATATACGGAACCGCAGAAGCGCTCGAAGTCCTCATCGCATTCGCTCCTTCTATGAGAAAGACAATAAGTAATTCTTAACATATTTATAACTTATTTGCCACTATAAAGAGCACGGAGCGCGTCTTGCGAAGAGAGCGCTGCGATAGGGGCATGCCGCAGCAATGCCTGATCGTTGGTGACGAGGTAGAACACGTCCTTGGCAATGCCGGCAGTGTAGAACAGAGGCGCTCCTTGGTCGATTGCCTTCTCTATCAGGGCAAGGGAAGCCTCCCGGTTCTTCCGCCCGGGAAGAAAGCGGTCCAGCCACACATTCGTGTCAATCAGCAGGGCTGGCGGCGAGCAGGTAGACACGGCACTGCGCGCGCGAAACCCTTACAGCCGCACGTGAATGCCGCAGCTTGCCATGTGCTCTTTGACCTGCCGGATGGTGAACTCGCCGAAGTGAAACACGCTCGCGGCCAGCACGGCGTCCGCCTCGCCTTCGAGGATGCCCTGCGCGAAATGCTCCAGCTTGCCCACGCCGCCCGATGCGATGACGGGAATGTCCACCGCTCGTGCGACGGCGCGCGTCAAAGCGCAGTCGAAGCCCTCGCGGCTGCCGTCGCGGTCCATGCTGGTGAGCAGAATCTCGCCCGCGCCGCGCCGCGCCGCGCCGCGCGCCCATTCCACCGCATCGATGCCGGTGGCCTTGCGGCCGCCGTGCACGTAGACCTCCCATTTATTGGGATTGCCCGCAACCTGCTTGGCGTCGATGGCGCAGAGTATCGCCTGGGTGCCAAAGGCATACGCCGCATCGGAAATGAGCTGGGGGTTCGCCACCGCCGCCGAGTTTACCGAGACCTTGTCGGCACCGGCGGCAATCATGCGACGGATGTCGGCAACGCTTCTGAAGCCCCCGCCTACGCAATAAGGCAGGTGCAGCTGCTCGCTGGCGTGACTGGCAAGCTCAACCGTTGTCGCACGGTCGTCGCTCGTGGCCGTGATGTCAAGGAATATCACTTCGTCTGCCCGCTCGGCGTCGTAGCGCTGCGCCAGCTCGATGGGGTCGCCCGCATCGCGCAGGTTGACGAAGTTCACGCCCTTTACAACGCGGCCATCCTTGACGTCCATGCAGGGGATCACGCGCTTGGCTAACATGATGCCTCCTTGCAGGCGGCAACGCCGTCTTCGACCGTCAGGCTTCCTTCGTAGATTGCGCGGCCGGTGATAACGCCCTCGATGCTGGCGGCTACCGGCGCAAGCGCGCGGATGTCGGCAACGCTTGCCACGCCGCCGCTCGCAATAACTGGATGCCCGAAGGCCTCGGCCATGCGCGCATACGCTGCCGAGTCAAGCCCTGTTTGCATGCCGTCGCGCGCAATGTCGGTGTAGACAAGGTGTTTGAACCCCGCGCTTGCCATCGCACGCGCCAGATCGGCGGCATCGACACCCGACCCCTCTATCCAGCCAGACACCGCAACTTCGCCGTTTTTCGCATCAATGCCGGCAGTCAGGCGCTCGCCGCCCACCAGCTCCACCGCCGCAGACGCAAGCTCGGGATCGTTCACGAGCGCGGTGCCCAGCACCATGCGCGCCGCGCCGACATTCGCCAGGCGCTTGAGCACCTCAAGCGTGCGAATGCCGCCGCCAATCTCCACCTTGAGCGAGGTCTCACGTACGATCCGCTCGACAATGGCGGCATTTTCCGGCACGCCGGAACGCGCTCCGTCAAGGTCTACCACATGCACCCATTCCGCACCCGCCTCCGCGAACGCGTGCGCCTGCGCCACGGGATCTTCGTTGTAGACCGTGACTTGAGAATAGTCCCCCTTCGCCAAACGAACTGCCTTGCCGCCTAAAATGTCTATTGCCGGAAGTAAGTACATAGCGCATTTACCCCTTTACGATCTTCACGAAGTTCCGCAGCACCGCCGCGCCCGCGTCCGAGCTTTTTTCAGGATGGAACTGCACGCCAAAGCATGCCTCGCCATACTGCACCGCGCTCGGAAAGGCTACACTGTGCGCAGTCTCCCCCACAACGAACGGTCCTGTAGGCGCAATGTAGCTATGCGTGAAGTAGAAGTATTCCCCCACAGGAATACCCTCAAAGAGCGGACAGTCGAAGCGCTTCTTCTCGAGCGCGTTCATTGACGCGCCAGAAGAGGCGGCATTCAACTCCGAGTCCGCTGGGGCGGGTGCCCCCGCGCGCAGTTCCGCACGAGCCGGATCGTCCAGTGGACGATCCGTGCGAGCCCAGGACTGTTTGAGCACGGGGGTATCCGCCCCAGCGGCGCCGGCAGACTCCGCCGGCGGAGCAACCGTGTTCCATCCTACATGGGGCACCTTGAACGCCGTCCCGTCCGCTGCGACTTTAGGCATCCTCACCACCACGCCCGGCAGCACCGCCAGGCCGCGCGCGTTGTGCGTGGAGGCCTCGTCGTCTTCGTCAGGCGCGCCTTCGACGCCCTCCTCAAACAGCAGATGCATGCCCAGGCAAATGCCTAGAAACGGAACGCCCGCCGCAATGCGCTCGCGAACGACCTCAAGCTGCCCAAGCGCGCACATAGTGGCGGAGGCGTCGGCGAACGCGCCCACGCCCGGCAGCACGATACCGTCAGCGCGCGCGATGTCGTCAGCCTTGTCGGTAATGACGGCAACGCCGCCTGCGGCTTCTATGCCGCGCTCAACGCTCATCAGGTTCCCTTTATGGTAGTCAACTACCGCAATCACGTTTTTCCTATCGCCTCAACGTTTCATTTCAGGAAATGCGAAACAGGCAAGGCCTTGCCCCGTTTCGCCTCGTTAGCCGCGCGCTCTTTACAGAGCTCCCTTGGTGGATGGCAGCTCGTCGCCAAGACGCGCGTCCTGCTCCACCGCTTCGCGCAGCGCCCGTGCCGCCGCTTTAAAGCAGGCTTCGACGATGTGGTGTGCATTCTCACCCGCAAGCATGCGAACGTGCAGCGTCACACCCGCGTTTGCGGCAAACGCGATAAAGAACTCCTTCGCCAGCGCAGCGTCAAACGAACCCAGCATCACCGGGGGGACGTCAACGCTCCAATGGAGCTGGCCTCTACCCGAGATGTCGCATGCCGCCAGCACCAGCGTCTCGTCCATGGGAAGGGCGCACGAGCCGAACCGGCGAATGCCGCGCTTGTCGCCCAGAGCCTGCGCAAACGCGCGGCCAAGCACGATGCCCGTGTCCTCCACGCTGTGGTGGCCGTCCACCTCAAGGTCTCCCTTTGTGAGCACCTTCAAATCGAAAAGCCCGTGACGGCCAAACGCCTCAAGCATGTGGTCGAAAAACCCAATGCCCGTCTCCACCTCGGTTTTGCCCGAGCCGTCCAAATCGATAGCAAGGGCGATGTCGGTTTCCTTCGTCGCGCGCTCAACACCCCCGATCCTGCCCATGGCCTCCCCTTCCTCGCTTTAAAACACGTGACTCGAAGCAATAGCCGCGCCACGATGCCGTCTTTCAGTATCCGCAAGCAGCACAAGAAGCATTCTTCGATGCTGCCCTTCGGCGCCGCCTCTCGCCGCCGCGCCGCGCCGCCATCGAGCCACTGCGCTCAAACCCGCCGCCGCCCCGGCGCCAGCTGGCTACAAGTGAGCAATCGCCACTTCTTTCATCGCCTGCAAAAACCTGTCGTTTTCCTCGCGCGATCCCACCGTAACACGCAAGCAGTTCTCAAGATACGGCGCATGGGAAAAATCGCGCACCAGCACGCCGCACTCATAGAGCTGCTCCCACACCTTTGCCGCATCTTTGATGCGAAACATGAGATAGTTAGCGTCTGAGGGGTACGTGCTCACTCCCGGAATACGGCTGAGTCCATCGAGCAAGCGCGAGCGCTCGTCGATGATCGCCTGAATACCGGGCTCAAACTTCGCGCGGTTGCGATACACCACTCGGGCAACGGCCTGAGACAACGCATCAACCGAGTATGGCTGGCGCACTTTGATGAACTCGCGGATGACCTCTTCGCTGCCCAGCACATAGCCCAGCCGTACCGCCGCAAGCGAAAACGCCTTCGAAAACGTACGCAGAATGACCAGGTTCTTATGCTTGTCGAGCAGAGGGCGCACCGTTCGCCGGGAAAACTCGAAGTAGGCTTCGTCGACCATCACCAACGCGTCGGTTGCCTCAAGCAGGCGCGCAACAAAGCCTCCGTCGGCCAGCCCGCCGGTCGGGTTGTTGGGGCTCGTGATTATCACGTAGCTGATGTCGCCCTGCGACACGCGCGCCAACACGGCGTCCTCGTCGATGGAGTAGTCTTCCAAGCGGGGCACGTCAACCGTTTCGGTTCCCGTCAGACGCGCATTGGCGGCGTATACGGAAAACGTCGGCGGCAGGTTCAGGAACTTGCGGCCAGGACCGCCCCACGCAAGCGCGATGTTGAACAAGAGCTCATCGCCGCCATTGCCCAGCAGCACCTGGTTGCGATCGAGCCCGTTCGCTTCGGCAATCATGTCTCGCAACTCGTTCGCCAAAGGGTCGGGATACCGGTTCAGCGGCACGCGGCGAATCTCGCCCGAGATTTCGCGGCGCAGCTCTTTTTCCACGTCGCTGGGGTTTTCGTTTGCGGAAAGCAGCGTTTCTGCCGGAAGGTATTTCGGATCGTAGGGCGTTATGCCCTGCAGCTGAGGCGCAGACGCGCATACCCTATTCATCGGCACCACCGGCACTTGCATCGGGATCGAGCGCTTGCGCCGCGACATCGAGGATGCCAGAGCCGGCGACGTTGAACTTATCGCTTTCGCCCAGCAGCTCTTTGCGCAGCTCAACGCTGCGCGCGTGCGCCCACAGACCCTCGTGGCGCGCAATGGCCATCACGATGTCGGCATCGCGGCCCAACGCCTGCGGGGAATACTGGATAACGCTCGACTTCTTGATGAAATCGTCTACGGAAAGCGGCGAGGCGTACTTAGCCGTGCCGCCGGTGGGCAACGTGTGGTTGGGGCCGGCGGCGTAATCGCCCACCGCCTCGGGCGTCCACTCCCCCAAAAAGATCGCGCCCGCGTTCTTGACGGCACCCAGCGAATCGATGGCATGGTGGATGTGAAGCTCAAGGTGTTCGGGCGCAATGATATTGACCGCCCTGAATGCCTGGTCAAGCGTATCGCACACCACCACAAGCCCCTGGTCGGCCAAAGAGGCGGCGGTTATCTCGGCTCGCGTAGACGAGGCCATGTGCACCTTTATCATGCGCTCGACCTCGTTGGCGTACCCCTCCGAGAACGTGACCAGATAGCATGCCGCCAGCGGATCATGCTCTGCCTGGGCCATCAGGTCAATTGCCACCAGCGACGGATCCGCCGTGTCGTCGGCAACAACGCATACCTCAGACGGACCGGCAATCATATCGATTCCCACATCGCCCGACACGATCTTTTTCGCCGCAGCCACATACGCATTGCCCGGGCCGGTGATCTTGGCCACCGGCGCAATGCTTTCGGTGCCGTAGGCAAGCGCGGCGATGGCCTGGGCGCCCCCGACGGTGTAGACCTCGGTCACCCCGCTCAAACGGCACGCTTCCAATATAGCCGCATCCACCGAGCCGTCCTTCGAAGGAGGGGTCACACACGCGATGCGCTCGACGCCCGCCACCGAGGCAGGCAGCGCGTTCATAAGAACCGTCGACGGATACAGCGCCCTTCCGCCCGGCACGTAGATGCCCACCGAGTCGAGGGGAGACACCTTCGCTCCCACCAGCGCGCCGTCTTCACGCACGGAAAACCAGCTCTGCTGGAGCTGACGCTCGTGAAATTCGCGAATCTGCGCGGCAGCTTGTTCAAGCGCCTTCGCCGTTGTCGGGTCGATTTTCTCGCGGGCTGCGTCGATGTCGCTTTGCGGAACGCGAAACGCATCAACGGCAACGCCGTCGAAGCGCTGGGTGTAGTCGCGCAGCGCGGCATCGCCGTTTTCGCGCACGTTTGCAATTATCTCGGTTGCCGCCTCCAGAGCCTGCGGGTTAAACGCGCTCGGACGCTTGAGATGGGCATTGGTGAACTGCTCGTTCGGAGCAAGAACAACTCGACGCATTTCTAGTTCTCCTTCTTGTCACTCACCGCTCGCGCGGCTAACGCACGAGCGAGCTTCGCAATACGCGGATCGGTTCTAAACGAGCATGCGTTGGCGAAGAAACGCGCCGTGGACGGCAAGACGTCCTCCACCACAACCAGGTTGTTTTCACGAAGAGTGGTACCCGTTGCGGTGATGTCAACGATACGCTCGGCCATGCCTGTTAACGGCGCCAGCTCAATGTTACCGTGCAGCTTCACAATATCCACCTGCATGCCCTGCTTTGCATAGTGAGCGGCGGCAATGCGCGGATATTTCGTCGCCACGCGGATGGATCCCAACCGGCGATAGCGCTCCTCCACCGCCTCGCGCGCGCCGGCAGGCTCGGCAACCACGAAGCGGCATCCGCCGAAACGAAGGTCTACCAGCTCCATAACCTCGGCATCCGCCTCAAGAAGCGAATCCTTTCCGCAGATTCCGCAATCGGCGGCGCCCAGCTCAACGAACACCGGCGCATCGGTCGGGCGCACGATGACGTAGTCGACCCCCGGGTTGCTAATAATGAGCTGCCGGCCGGGGTTGTCCAGCCCCGTCGTGTCCAGGCCGGCGGCGGCGAGCACTTCGATGGCGCCGGGGTTGAGCGCGCCTTTGGGCACCGCGATACGCAGGGGACGGGCGCCGAAGCCGTCTGCCGCAGGTTGAGCAGAAGCCGGCGAGGCGTGATCTGGCGCCGAAGATTGCCCAACCTCCGCAGAAGGGCAAGATCCGGCACTGGATTGCGTCTCAGCGCCTGCCTGCTCCGCCGTTCGCAGAACGGCGGAATTGGAGGCCATCACCTGCTCAAGGAAAAAGGCGAAACCGGCGGCAGGGCGATCCTGCCCGTAGGCGCCTACCATGTTGTCGTAGCGGCCACCGCTTCCAAGCGGCGAGCCCAGCCCCGGCGCATACGCCTCGAAAACAATGCCCGTGTAGTAGTCAAACGAGCTCATCACCGAAAAGTCGATGGAAATGCGCTCGCCGATGCCCGCCTTGTCAAGCAAGTCGCACACGCACGTTAAGTCGTCCAGACCGGCAGCGCACCCCAAAGGCCCCACTAAAGCGCGCGCCTCCTCGATGGCCCCGCGCCCACCCCGAATGCGCGGAAGCGCGCGCACCGCCATAGCGAACACCGGGGGAATGGGGCACTCTTCGCTCGTGAGGGCATCCAGCTCGACAAAGTTCGAGGCATGATAGGCGCTCAGAACTTCCCGCCTCCATTCATCCGGAGCACCGCAGGTGGTAAGCAGAGCATCCAAAACGCTCACCGTTGCAACGGAGATGGTGAAATCGCCCACTCCGGCGGTTTGCAGCGCCTCGCAGAACAGCTGCAGCACCTCGGCGTCGCCCTCGACTCCCGAAACCCCGATGCATTCCACACCGATCTGGGTAACCTCGCGCGCCGTTGCGCGCATCTGGCCTTCTGCTTCGCGAAACACACGCTGCTGATAGCGGAAGCGGAACGGGCCGGGCTGCCCCGCCAAGCGCGTGGCGCACATGCGGGCAACCTGAAGCGTGACGTCGGGGCGCATCGCCAAAAGGTCGCCTTGGGAATCGAAGAACTTGAACGGAGCTGCGGTCATATGCCCGCCGGCGCGCATAACGTCCATCACCTCTAGCGTGGGCGTTTCGATGGGAGCGTATCCCCGCGATGAGAACAAGTCGCGCACATCGAAGCTGATGCGCTCGCGCTCCTGCGCCTCCTGCGCAAGAACATCGCGAAACCCCGCCGGGGTCACCATATCCATGTAAGTCCTTTCCCGCACTAGTGAATTCACTAAAGGATATCTCGATTATATTTCGCCCGTGTGTCGAGCCTGCGTTTCAAACCCGTGCGCCAAACCGGCTCTTCGAGCCCGGGCGCAAAACCTGTATACCACACCAGCGTGCCAAGCCCCGATGCCGACGCGGCAGGGCTCATCGACGAAGCTACTTTAGCACAGTAGAGCGCTAAAGCAATACGCTTAACACAACTCTTACCTTTTCGGCAAAAACCTGCACGTGCAAGGCTATCGCTCGAGCGATTCCAGAATCCGGTATGCCACGGCAAGCTCAAAGCGCTCGGTGTCGCTGTCGGTGTCTATTTCGAACAGATCGCGCAGCCGGTCTGCGCGATATTTCACGTTGTTGCGATGCATGTGAAGCTTTTCTGCCACCACCGTTGTGCGGCGCTCGTAGCGCAGGTACGTTTCCAAAAACGCATAGTTATCGGTGCCGTGCGCGGCATCGTATTCACGGATCCGCATCAGCTGCCGACAGCTTCGCAGCGAGGTGAGCAGTTCTCGCTGGCCATGCGAAACGCTGAGAACCCCGTACTCGAAAAAGTACTCGTCAAACGCGAAGATGCGCGAACCCGCTTCGGCTTGCCTTTCGGAGTCGCCCTGCTTCCGCCTGCACCCCTTTCCCAGCATACGGGCGGTCTTCAGCGCAAGGCGCGCCTGCTCTAACGCCGTGGGCAAGAAGGGAAGCCTATCGAAGCGCACGCTGCGTCCTGCCTGAATCCCGTATTCAGACAACACTCCATCGAGGCGCTTCACCATGTTGGAAACGCCCGAAGGACACTCGTCTACATGCGCACCAACGGGGCAGTTCGCAGCGGCGCAGTTGAAGCACAGCACCACCACTTCCGAACCGTGAAGCATTGCCTTTGCCGGCGCGATGGCCCGTGCCACATCGGTGACGATGCGGGCAGACAAGGGCTTGTCTTGCGACACATCGATGCTAAACAGGCAGTACGAGCCTCGGGCGGGAAGCCCCAAAAACCTGCGGCGCTCCTCTATCTCTCCTTCGTCGGCAAGAGATCCGTCAAAGATGTCGTGCACGAACGCGTTGAATGCGCTGCCAGAAGGAGACCCTTCTGTGTAATCGCGCATCGAATAGTACGAGACGCGCACCAGAAACATCATGAACGTATCGAGAAGCCACGGCTGAGGATCCACATTGTTGCACATCATCACGACAATCAGCGAAAACGATCCTGCAGCCTTGAACGAGAACACCGCCGTCGTGTATTTGCATATCTCGTTCGTGTCGTTGATGATGAAGCCGTTTTGCGTCGCCCATGGATCAAAACGCCTGTTCAACTTGAATTTTCGAACATTATCTTCGGTATGGTAGCCGTGCTTTATCAGCTCGACGGTAATGGGATCGTCGCAGGGAATGCCTTTGGTGTAGGCCAAAAGCTTCAAAGCAGGATCCACGATAACGGTATTGTTCAGCAGAAAGTCCTCGCTTGCATCGAAAAGGCCCTGCAGCCCTTCGTTTCTAATGAGCGAGCGGTCCATCTGCTCGAGCCACGTGCGATAGCGCGCGAACACGTCCTGCAGAAACGAAAACACTTCCCCGCAAGACACCGCGCTCCTTAGCGCCAGCCTGCCATCAGCCGAAACTGCCTTTCGACCCACCTCCAGCAAAACCGCACCGCTTTCCGCCGCCGCAGCATAGGCGCACGCAGCTTCCGAAGCGACTACGTAGATGAAATCGGAACGGTAGTTTCCCGAGCAGGCGGACGAGGGGGACGGATCGCCGTCCAAAAGGCGCACGTCGCTGCATCGATGACGCACTTTTGCCGAACCGACCAGCACCTCTCCGAAGCGCTGCTCTAACTCGTGAATGAGAATGCGAACGGTAAGAACCATTGTCTATCTTGCTCACCCTTTTCTACGTGCTCGCTCTTTTCTGCTTGCTTGCCTTAGCATGCCGCGCCTGCCGGATCGTGCCGCAGGAGCACGCAGCTCGTATAGGCGATGGTGAGCGGGCCGTGGTTGTAGGGAACGCCCGCCGCCATGCAGGCGTCGGTTACCAATAGCCCCGCCGCCTCCATCGAAACCAGCCGCCTCTCGGGGAACCTGCATGGCTGCGGATAGGCACAGGGCTTGCACCGCGTGCACGTGCCCGCCGCCAGAACAACGCACCGTTCGGGGAACATGCCCTTTGCGTCAAGTGCGTCAACCAGGCTCTCTATGCGCTGCTTATGCAACGCCTCAGCCTCCATCATTGCCTCGCCGTCGAACTCGTCTTCCAGCTTTCCCACCGTCTGAAACACCAGCCCGCTCGAGCACGAGGCAAGAAGCGCACGAAACTCGTCCAACCCGCCGCACGCAGGCGGGCACGCCCAATTGCTCCCGTAGCGGTGACAGCGTCCCGCCGCGCACATGTCTCGAACCTCGTCGCGTACCTGCAGCGCCGCAGCACTCACCCTGCCTGCAGCGTCGAAGCCCGCCCGAGCAACTTCAGACTCAAGCAAGACGATGCCCCGCTCAACCAACTCGCCGTCCATCGGGTAGGCCGTCCCTCTTTCCGCCATGGATTCGCTGTTTGCCGAAGCCACTTTGCCTCCCCTCGAAACGGCTTTGCTACTCATCTGCCACCTTCGAAAACTCCATTGCCTCAACGTAGGCTTCGGAGAAATCGGGGTCGAGAGACAGCTCAACATAGCGGGCGTGAGCGGCTACGGCGCTCATGCGCGCTCGCGCCTCGCCCGACAGGACGGCAGCGCACGCCCCCGCCCCGGCACAGTTGCCCACCATGCGCACGCGCGAAGCAAGCTCTTTGGGAAACAGGCCAATTTCTGCAGCCGAAGACGTTTTCATATGAGCGCCGAACGCCCCGCCGATCACGAACTCGTCGATGTCGGAAACCCCAACGTTCGCCGCCCCGAGAAGGCTTGCTACGCCCGCCGCCACGGCTGCTTTGGCAAGCTGGAGCGCACGGACATCTCTTTGAGCGAGAACTACCGACCCGTCATCTCCAAGACGAACCACCGGCTTGCCCCCGCGCAGCTCCACAAGATCCTTGCAAGCAGCCGGCAGCTCGTCGGGCAAAAGGATTCTTCCCGTTTCGTCGACGACCCCCGCCTTCAGGCATGCCGCCAAAACGTCAATGAGCCCCGAGCCACAAATGCCGACAGCAGGCGCATCGTCGATGGTGGTACACGCAAGCACACGCCCGTCAAAGTAGCAGCTGTCGATAGCTCCGCTGCGCGCCTGCATCCCTTGCGAGATTGTCGCACCTTCGAACGCCGGACCGGTAGCGGTTGCGCAGCACGTGAGCAAGCCGTCGTGAATGAGCGCCATTTCGCCGTTGGTGCCCAAGTCGGCAAAGAGCACGGTGCGCGCCGCGGCGACTGGCTTTCCCGAGCATGCAAGATAGCGGTCAAGACCGCAAGCGACAATACCGGCAACGACGTCGCCCCCCACATATCCCGACACGCAAGGGCACAGATACGCCGTGTCTGCGTCGCTTGCCACGTCAGTCCTGCCTATCGCGTCGGTGCTGCCCGTCGTGCTGGCACTTCCCCCCGCGTCGGCACTTCCCCCCGCGTCGGCGTTACCCGTCGCGCTGGCACGTCCCCCCTTGTCGGTGCAGCCCGCTATCGGATACCGTGCGCCAAACCGCGTTTGCGGCTCGAACGGATACACCCCTATGCCCTCGGGAGACAAGCCGCATAGGATGTGCTGCATGACGGCGTTTCCCGCAACTGCCCATCGCGTGATACGAGACGAACTAGCTCCCGCTTTGCTGCACAGCCCTTCCACCAGCTCGCGCAATCCGCACGCTGCAGCCTGCTGCAAAGCATCCAAACTGCCTTCCTGGCATGCGCGAATGCGGCTTACGACATCAGCTCCAAACGACCCCTGAGGGTTCGCCCGCCCATCCTGAACAACCAGTTCGCCCGTGCAAAGATCCAGCAGATAGGCGGCAATGGTAGTGGTTCCTAAATCGAAGCCAATCCCGAGCTCTCCCTCAGAGGCGGGATCGAGAGGAAAGCGTCCGACCGCGTCAAGAACGCACTGCGCACCGCCCTCAACGCGCAAGGCGCCGTCCGCCCGGCCAAGCTCCACCTCCATTGCGTCCACTACCTTCGTCTGGCAGGCAAGCGCCTCGTTTTCCGCACCGTTTGGCAGCTTGACCGCAACCCGGCACTTCCCGCAAACGCCCGCGCCGCCGCACGGCGACTGAATCGCCACATGGGCGGCTCTTAGCGCCTCCAAGATGGTCTGACCAGCCCGAGCGCGGACGGCGCATTCCCGTACATCCCCGTCGGGCAGCGTGTGCGTAACGCGTATGTCCACCCTGCCTCCCTTCCGCATCGAGCCCATTTCAATTTTTCACACATTTCATCGCAGTGTAACGCATTACTCATTGTGCATAGTGCACAATGAGTAAAAGAGGGCATGGGGCACTCCGCCGCTTGTCGCTTTGCCGCGAGCGCCGTATGCTCACATTGCAAACACGAATGGCGCACAGGCCAAGCGAACTTGGGAATGAACGCTCATTCGCGCAAGAAGAGCGGGGTACGCCCGCAGCAGGATCCAGCTCACGCTGGAAAGGCACACGATAGGAGGATCCTATGTCGTTGACGGAAGACATCTCGAATGCAGTGCTTAACGGCAAGCGCAAAGAAGTGAAGAAGCTGGTTCCCCAAGCTATCGAAGAAGGCATTGACCCGCAGGTCATCCTAGACGAAGGCCTCATCAAGCCCATGGGCGTCATCGGCGACCAGTTCAGCGCCGGCGAAGTGTTCGTTCCCGAGATGCTGGTGTCCGCTCGCGCGATGAGCACGGGTACCGAGATCCTCAAGCCCTATCTGATCGACGAGGGCGCCGAACCTGCCGGCAAAGCCGTTATCGGCACCGTGAAGGGCGACATGCACGACATCGGGAAAAACCTCGTTCGCATGATGATCGAAGGCAAGGGCCTTGAGGTTGAAGACCTCGGCGTGGATGTTGCGCCCGAGCAGTTCGTCGATTACGTCAAAGAGAACCCCGACTGCCATTTGGTATGCATGTCGGCGCTGCTTACCACCACCATGCCCGAAATGGCAAACACCGTGAAGGCCTTTGAGGAAGCGGGCATGCGCGACCAAGTGAAGATCATGATCGGCGGCGCACCGGTGACCCCGGCATACGCTGAAGAAATCGGTGCCGACAGCTATACCGACGACGCAGGCGAGGCAGCAAACGTTGCCGCCGAACTGGCGCAGCAGTTCTAGGAAGCGCCGACAATGGATATGTGCAAGTGGGTGGCAGACGCCATCGCCGCCGACAAGAAAAAGGCCGTGCCCGTGCTCTCCTTCCCCGCTGTCCAGCTGATGGATATTACGGTGAAAGACCTCATCGGCTCAAGCGAAAAGCAAGCGGAGGCGATGCGCTTGGTGGCACAGCGCTGCAACACGGGCGCGTCCGTGAGCTTCATGGACCTTTCCGTTGAGGCGGAAGCGTTTGGCAGCGAAATCGTGGTGTCCGACGACGAAGTTCCCACCGTTGTGGGATGCATCGTCGACGAAGACTCCGATCCGGACGACCTGAAGGTTCCCGAGGTGGGTGCCGGCCGCACTGGCCTTTACCTTGACGCCATCGAAAAGGCGGCGCAAGAAATAGCCGATCGCCCGGTTTTGGCCGGCTGCATCGGGCCGTACTCTTTAGCGGGTCGCTTGATGGACGTCTCCGAGATCATGATCCTGTGCTACGAAGACCCACAGCTCGTGCACTCCGTATTGGAGAAGGCGTCGCAGTTCATCATCGGCTATGCGCAGGCGTTCAAAGAACGGGGCGCCGACGGCATCGTGATGGCGGAGCCTTTGGCGGGGCTGCTCTCGCCCAACTTGGCAGAGGAGTTTTCTGCAGCCTACGTAAAAAGGATCATAGAGGCCGTTCAAACCGACGAGTTCGCCGTCATCTACCATAACTGCGGCGGTGGCGTGGTGAAGACCATCGACTCCATCAAGAGCAACGGCGCTGCGGGCTATCACTTCGGCAACGCAATCAACATGGCAGAGGTGCTGCCGCTCATGCCCGATAACGTGCTGGTCATGGGCAACGTCGACCCTGCAGGCGAGCTGAGAGGCGGCACGCCCGAGTCGGTTGCGGCCAAAACCGCTGAAATCTTGCAGGAATGCTCGAAGTACCCCAACTTCGTCATTTCGACAGGCTGCGACGTTCCGCCGATGTCTCCTTGGGAAAACATCGATGCGTTTTTCGCAGCCGTTGAGAAGTTCTACAATTAGCAATTGCGCAGTCCGACGCAGGCATTAGCCGCCATCAAGAACAAAATACCTGCAATCGAGTGATTGGAGTTACGAATGCTCACCAAGAAACAGAACTTTCTCGAATGCATCCGCGGAGGAAACCCCGACCGCATCGTAAACCAGTGGGAGGCCTTCGGGCGCGTTATCGCCAATCCCGTGTGCGACCGCTCCCTTGACGAAGAAGGACGTATGGTGGACGAATGGGGCGTGTGGTTCCAGGTTGCCGGCCAGCCCGGCCGCATGCCGCTGCACGACATGGAGCATCGCGTCATCAAAGACTTCGACGAATGGGAGGACTACCTCACCACTATCCCGAAGGGCTGCTGGGACAATGCCGCCATCTGGGAGCCGCTGCAGGCTCAGGCAGAGCAGATCGACCGCAACGAGCAGTTCGTGATGGGAACCGTCTTCCCCGGCATGTTCGAACGCCTGCACGATTTGGGTGAAATCACCGAAACGCTGATGGCTTTCTACGACAGCCCCGACGAGATCCACGAGATCATGAAGATCATCACCGAGGTTGAGCTCGAGCAGGCGGAGGCGATTTGCAAGTACCTCAAACCCGACGCACTCTTGCATCACGACGACTGGGGAACCGCAAAGTCAACCTTCATGAAGCCCGAAATGTTCGAAGAGTTCTTCCTCGAGCCCTACAAGCAGGTCTACAAATACTACAAGGAGCACGGCGTCGAGGTTCTTATCCACCACTCCGACACCTACGGAGCCACGCTTGTTCCCTATATGATCGAGATGGGCGTTGACGTGTGGCAAGGCTGCATTTTGCGCCCCAACGAACTGAATAAGCTGGTCGACAGATACGGCGGGCAGATCTCGTTCATGGGCGGCATCGACTCCGACATCGTCGACAAGCCCGACTGGACGCCCGAATCGGTCAAGGAAAGCGTCTACGACGCCATGGACTACATGGGCATGGACACGCGCCGCAACTTCTACATCCCCTGCCTGACGCAAGGCCTCAACGTCAGCACCTTCCCCGGCGTGCTGGACGAGGTTTCTAAATGCATCAGCGAATACGAGCAGGAGCACAAGTAGCATAGATTATGGCTTAAGAGCGAGCAGGCGTGTTCCCACCGAGCGAAGGGAACACGCCTGCCCTTGGAAACGGCGGAAAGCAGACCTGGCTGCAAAAAAAGATGCGGTCGACAACGCCAAGGCGAAAGCGCGTGAGCAATCCCATCCCTAGCATTCGTCGTCGCGACGCGCGGGGAAACCTTCAATCAATCCGGTCTAGTACTCGATCCCACGACGGGCGGGGGCACCTTCTTGGAAAGGATGCTTGTGGCAAACCGCCTCGGTGACGTAGTCAGCCGCGTCCACGATAGCGGGATCGGGCTCGTGTCCGGTGATAACCAGCTCCATACCCTGAGGCTTCTCGCGCAAAAGCGCGAGCACGCGGTTCCGATCCAACAACCCCAGGCGACATGCATCCATTGCCTCGTCGAGCACCAGCATGTCGTCTTCCAGCAGCAGCGCCTCGCTGAGCACCGCCTCGTTGCGCAGCCGCGCCTGCTCCTTCTCCTCGGGCGTCATCTGAAAGCAGAACTTGTCCTGGGCGCCGCTGATCATGCGCACGCCCAGCGCACGCAGCCCCTCAAGCTCGCAGGACGTCCCCGGCTTCAGAAACTGAGCAAAGCACACGGTCAAACCCGCCCCCGCCGCGCGAACCGCCTGTCCGACGGCAGCGGTGGTTTTGCCCTTGCCGTCGCCGTAGTACACCTGGATATATCCGCGATCCATGACCGATCCTCCATTCGGCGATACCTCATTAAATAAAAGGCGCCAGAACGCCAAAAGGGGGCGCGCCTGGTGGCGTCCCCCCTAGAGCACAGCACTCATGGGCACCCCAGCGCCCTGGCAAAGCTGAGAAAAGAGCGCGCCTTTCCCCAGATCACAGCATCCTAGGCGTCCCAGCGCCCGGTTCTTACTCCGAAAGCTTCTTCGCCAATAGCTGATTGATAAGCTTAGGGTTGCCTTGGCCGCGCATCTCCTTCATGCACTGGCCAACGAAAAAGCCAATGAGCTTCTGGTTGCCGTCTTTGTAGCGAGCGACCTCGTCGGGATGTGCGGCAACAACGGCATCCACCACCGCCTCGATAGCCCCGGTATCCGACACCTGCTTCATGCCGCGCTCTTCAACAACGACATCGGGGTCTTTGTCTTCGTCCAACACCGCAGCAAGCACTTCTTTTGCCTGCTTCGAAGAAATCGCATCCTCGGCCTGCAGGCTTACCAGCCGCACGGCACGCGCCGGCGTGAGCGGACAGCCCTCCAGATCGAAGGACGCATCGGCGTTCATGCGCGCAGTGAGGTCGTTGATGGCCAGGTTGGCAACCGGCTTGGCGAGCTTGGTCGCGCCCTCGCCCGCCTCCGCCATGCACGCCTCAAAGAAGCGCACCGTGGCGCGGTGCTCAACCAAATGACGCGCATCGTAGGAAGACAGGCCGTAGTCGTCCATGTAGCGAGCAGCCTTCTGGTCGGGAAGCTCGGGAAGCTTTGCACGCACGCCCTCGATGAACTCATCGGTAAGGTCGTAGGGTGCCAAATCGGGCTCGGGGAACAGGCGATAGTCGTCTGCGGTCTCTTTGACGCGCATGACAATGGTCCGCTTGGACGACGGGTCCCAATGGCGCGTTTCCTGATAGATAATGCCGCCCTCTTCAAGCACCTCCGCCTGACGGCAGATCTCGTAGGCAAGCCCATCGTGAAGGTTTTTGAAGCTGTTCATGTTTTTGAGTTCGGTCTTAGTGCCGAACTCGGTTGACCCGCGGCGACGCAAGCTCACGTTGCCGTCGCAGCGCAAGCTTCCCTCTTCCATAGAACAATCGGAAATGCCCAACGCGAGATAGATCTGGCGCAGCTTCTGCATGAACAGACGCGCTTCTTCGGGCGTGCGCAAATCGGGTTCGGTTACCAGCTCGATAAGCGGCGTGCCGGCGCGGTTGTAGTCGACCAAGCTGTGGGTGGCGCCTGCGATGCGGCCTTCCCCGCCGCCGAGATGAACCATCTTGCCCGCGTCTTCCTCCATGTGAATGCGCGTGATGCCCACATGGGCCACGTAACCGTCTTCGGTACGCGTGACATTTGCCGCCGTCGTGCCCTCTGCTCCCGACTCGCCAGGGTTCAAGCCGTCTAGGTCGATGCGCTCCTTGGCGCCAGCCCCGTCCACCTCCAAGTCGAGATGGCCGCGCATGCAAAACGCGATGGGGCCTTGCGTGGTTTGGAAGTTTTTCGCCATATCGGGGTACATGTAGTTCTTGCGATAGAACATCGAATGCTTCTCAATATCGCAGTTGGTTGCCAAACCCGCCAGCACAATAGACTCGATAGCCGCCTTGTTGGGCACCGGCAAGGCGCCCGGCAGACCAAGGCACACGGGGCAGGTGTGCGTGTTGGGCGGTGCGCCGAACTCCAGCTTGCAGCCGCAAAACATCTTCGTGTTAAGCGTGGTGAGCTCGGCGTGAATCTCAAGGCCGATAACCGCCTCCCAGTCACGCAAAACCTCTTCGAGCTTCTTCATGCTACTCACCCGCCTTTTCGCCAGCGAACTCAGGCGCGAGGGGCGCCGGCCCGTATGCCTGCTCCAGCGCCGCCCCCACCCGCAGCATGTTGGCGTCCTTGAACTGCGGGGCAATGACCTGAACGCCCACCGGCAAGCCGGTATTTTCGCCCAAGCCCACCGGCACCGTCATGCCTCCATTGCCCGCAATGTTGATGGGAACGGTAAAAATGTCAGACAGATACATCTGCGCAGGGTCACTGATCTCGCCGAACTTGAACGCAGTTCGGGGGCTTGAGGGCGCAAGGATAACGTCGCAGCTCTCGAACGCCTGCACGTAGTCGCGCGTAATGAGCGTGCGCACCTGCTGGGCAGGATAGTAGTACTTGTCGTACACGCCTGCGGACAGAAGGTAGCTGCCAAGCAAAATACGGCGCTTAGCTTCAGCGCCGAAGCCCTTGGCACGGCTGGCCTCGTACTGTCCAGACAGATCCTTGTGGCCGGGGTCGGCCAAGCCGTAGCGCACCGAGTCGAAACGCGCCAGGTTGCTGAACGCCTCGCAAGGGCCAAGCACGTAGTACGCGCTGATGGCGGCATCGGCATGGGGCAGCTGCACCTCTACGATCTCGGCGCCGGCGCTCCGCAGTTTTTCGGTTGCCTCCTGCACTTTCGCGCGCACTTCGCCGGAAAGCCCTTTTGCCTCCAAGAACTCCTTTACCAAGCCGATACGCATACCCTTGATGCTCTGAGCGCCCTCGTGGACGGCAGCAAGAAAATCAACCTTTACGTCTTGAGAAGTGCAATCGCGCGCGTCATGGCCGCAGATCGCCTGCAACGTCCACGCCGCGTCCTCGACGCTTCGCGCGAACGGCCCCACCTGATCCAGCGAACTGCCGAACGCCACCACGCCGTAGCGCGACACCATGCCGTACGTAGGCTTCACGCCCACCACGCCGCAGAATCCTGCGGGCTGCCTGATGGAGCCGCCGGTATCGCTGCCCAGCGTCACGCACGCCATGCCCGCAGCTACTGCCGCCGCGCTGCCGCCCGAACTTCCTCCGGGCACACAAGCGAGGTTCCACGGGTTGCGCGTAGGCCCGAACGCAGAGGTTTCGGTGGACGAGCCGAACGCGAACTCGTCCATGTTGAGCTTTCCCAGAGGAATGGCGCCTGCGTCAAGCGTGCGCTGAACGCACGTTGCGGTATAGGGCGACACATAGCTTTCCAGCATGCGCGAAGCGCAGGTGGTATGCGTACCCTGCTGGTTCATGTTGTCCTTGAATGCAACGGGAACGCCCGCCAAAGGGCCCATCTCGTCGAGCACCCGGACAGCTGCTTCGGCATCGCCTGCGCCCGCCAGCGCCGCGTCCACACGGTCGGCGGCCTCAAACGCCTGCTTTTCGGTGACTTCAAGAAACGCATGCACCTCGCCGTCGCAACGTTCGATAGTCTCTAGCGCCGCGCTGGCCACCTCGCGCGCAGAAAGCTCCTTGGAAGCAAGCCCTTCGCGGATCTCGCGCACGCCCATTTGCATGATTTCGCCTGCCGCAGCCATTAGCGATCGCCCCCTTCGCCCAAAATGGAGGGGATGAGGAAGCTGCCATCTTGCTGCTGAGGCGCGTTTGCAAGCGCCTCCTGCTGAGTGAAGGAGGGCTGCTCCACGTCCTCGCGCATTACGTTAGACAGGCTTCCGATAGGGTGGAAGGTGGGTTCGACGCCTTCCAAGTCAAATTCGGTAATGGGTTCAAGCGTGTCGATGATGCTGTTCAAATCGACCGTCATCTGGGACAGTTCGTCCTCGGTGAGGCCGATGCGCGCGTAGGCGGCCATACCGCGTACGTCGTCTTCGGAAAGATACTGGGTCATGAAGGTTCCTTCGCTCCCTCGGGGATGGCAACCGCTTTAACCCGCTTATGATAGCAAACACGCGCGCAACTCCCGCTTTAGCCAAAGCGTTATTCGGGCAATTCCTACATCCCGCTGGTCATGTGCATCGCATAGAACGCGAACCGCACGGCGAAGCACCCCGCCAATCTGGGGCGGGGTGTTTCCCTATTTTGCCGATCAGTGGCGCACTGCCGAAATGACCGCAGTGTACTACGTCGTGCAAATCGCATCGACTTGGCTTTCGTTCGCGGCGATCCTCTTGCTTTCGTGGCGACAGCCACAGATTGCCCAAAGGGTCTGCGCCCTCGGGTTTTCCGTTCCGCTTGCAGCAGGCCCGCTGCTTCTTATCGCCTCGATGTACCTCGAAGGCCTCACTCCCGTGCTCGTTATTGCCGCCGCCGCGCTTGCCGGCATCGGGTCGGCGGGATTTTTGGCAAGCTGGCAACGCGTGTTCGCCTCGCTTGAGGCAACGCGCGGGACTTCTGCCCTTATCGCCGGAACCGCAGGGTCCACGCTCATCTATTTCTGCATCTGCCTGATACCTGCAGCGCTCGTTGCCTACCTCATTCCGCTTGTGATGGTTCCGCTTGCCGGCCTGTGCCTGTGGCTTGCCGCCAAGGAGACGAACACCGCCCAGCCGATGTTCGAGGACGTCCCGTGCGAGCACGCCATCGTCTACCGCAACGTCGTACGCGAATCGCTGCTGCCCGCGTTGTCTGTGGGGGCGCTGGGTTTCTGCTCTGGAGCAGTGCGCTTTCTGGCGATTTCGCATCAAGAGCTCGACAGCCTGATCAACATCGTTTCGATGGCAACGCTTCTGGTGACCGTGGTGGTGTTTTTCGTGGTGTGGCGCACGCGCACCATTGCGTTTAGCTTGACGACGGTGTTCCGCATCCTGTTCCCCATCACTGCCACCTGCCTGGTTGCGCTCCCCTTTGCGGGGGATCGGTTCACCAACGCGGTCGCCGCGGTGAGCTACACCGTATTCATGCTTGCCACGGTGCTCATGATGATGCACTGCGCGCAGATCTCGCGCGATTCGGGCATCAACCCGCTGTTCATCTATGCGTTTTACGGGTTGGTGGCCTACGCTTGCCAGATGCTGGGCTATGCGGCGGGCGGCGCATCGCACACCGGGTTCGACCTGGGAGTCGAGCAGCTTTCGCTTGTGTCGCTGTTCGCGCTGTTCGCGATGCTGATGGTATCGCTGTTCGGAAGGCGGCCCTATCCCTTGCACACCGATCGGTTGGAATTCCTGACTCCGGCGCCCCGCGGGCACGGCGAGAGCTCGCCGACCGCTTCTGCCTCGGCAGAACGCTCCGATTCGCACCCCTCCGAGACGGGGCATTTGGCAAACGCGTCCCGCGCAACGTCGCTTGGGGTCAGCGCGCATGCTGCCGCGCTCGACCCGACCGCACAGCGTTGCCGTCGGCTTGCGGAGGAGTACGGCCTGTCCTCGCAAGAGACGGAAGTTGCCGAGCTCATCGCGCGCGGCTACACCGGACCGGCCATCGCCGAAGCGCTGTTCATCTCAGAGAACACCATGCGCACGCACAACCGCAGAATCTACGCCAAGCTTGGCATTCACAAAAAGCAAGAGCTGCTCTCGCTGCTTGAGGGAATAAGCGAGCCGCAATAGCGCCGCAGACCCCGAGAACGCCACCGCGCATATCGCCCGCGCTTGGAGAGGCGAGCGCTCAAGAACTTCGTGACGCTCGCCTTGGCGGCGCACACCGCCCGTGCCTGAAAGGATGAGCGAGCCGCAGCAACGCCGCAAAACCGGAAAGATGGGACTCAGGCTGCCTGAGATGCGTTGCAGCCCCTCACAAATTCAGCACTGAGCGGTTCAACGGGCTCGGGCGGGCCAATAATCCAGAATTCTGGAGGAAAATCACCAGATTGTTGCACGGCAGACGACAAGTTTCCTGCATTTCGTTGCGTGATCTTTATACATAAACCACCCATAACGAAACACAAGAAGGCAACACTCTCTTGAGCAGGAGTTTTATCAGGATGAGCGTCCGACGATTTTCTGCAAGCGAGGTGCGATGACAGACAGCTGCGACATTCTGGTGATTTCCTCCCTTCAAGAGCGTTTTCCGTTAATTGATCTAAAAAGCCTTGCTCCAAGGAGCGTTTGCGAGAATCGTTCCCGTTCCAAGGAGCGTTTGCGAGAATCGTTCCCGTTTCGGGCGACGTTTGTGAGGATTACTCCCGTTTCGGGGAGGCGCTCGTGCAAGATCCATCCGCCCACTAAGCCCGCCACTCGTACAGCGTCACCCACCGTCGCGACGCCCGATTGCGAGATCGGCTTGCGAAAACGAATGATTCCGCGCACAGTCGGGCAGCCTTTTGCGAAGACGAACGACCCCGCTCGTAGTCAGGCAGCCTCATGCGAAGTCTCGCCGCCCTTTCGTCCGGGAGCCGGACCTAAAAACAGCGGTGCGGCAACGCGCGTGTAGATCGCCAACCAGGCAAGCGACACGCAGAATCCCGCAAGCACATCCGAGGCGTAGTGAACGCCCAGGTAGATACGGCTCACGCCGACAAGCACGATCACCGCACTGAACGCTACCGCGCAGCCGATGCGTGTGGCGCGATCAGCCTCGTAGCGCCACACCGTCCACACGAGCAGACCGAAAAACGCCATCGCGACCATCGAATGGCCCGACGGAAAACTGAAGCCCTGCTCGACGGCAAGCTGAAACCCGTCGGGGCGCGGACGCTGGATCGCGAACTTGAGCGCCTGATTGAGCAGGAACACCAGCACAAGGTTCACCGCCGCGCAGGCGCCCGGGCGCTTTCCCGGCGCGAACGCGACGATCACGAGCAACAGCACGACAAGCGACACCGGCGTCGCAAGCGCAGACACCGCCTCCATAATGGGCGTGAGCCAATCCGCGCGCAGTCGCTCGACAATAAGGGCGTAGGCAGCGCTGTCGATGCGCGAAAGATCGCCTTCTAGCACGTCTTCGAGCAGGGCAACGAACACGATGGCGCACGCCGCCAGGATCACGATGCGCTTGTTCGCCACGATAAGGCGCCCAAGCCTGCGCCCGATGCTTCGCACTATCAGCTGCTCCCTCCATTCAAACAAAACGATCTTTCCTCCGCTACGCAGCGAGAAGCCTCGCGTCAATTTCGACTCGCCACAGCATAGCACGCGCGAAACCACTTGCCGCAACCGTAGCGCAACCGTCACGTTGCGGCGACGACCCCCCCCCGTGATAGAATCGGGTCACAGGCATCGATCGGAAGGAGGTTCCTATGTGGCGGTTCGGGATCCCGGTCCTTATCATCCTGACGCTTCTCCCGCTTGCCGCGTGCGCGGTGTTCGCTTTTATTCTCCCCGATACGGTGCCACTCCATATCGGCTTCGACGGCACGGTGAACCGCTGGGGCTCCAAATGGGAGCTGTTAGCGGTCATGGGGATTGCCTCGCTTATCTGCAACGGAGCCTTCACGCTCTGCTATGTGTTTGCGCCCCAGCTCAAGAGCATGGGACTACTCAATGCACCCAAGAACAACGACGTGGGCATCGCGCGATGGATAATAATCGGCAGCGCCGTGTTTATCGACGCAGTCATCATCGGCTGCATGGCATGGGCCGCATCTATCGCGCTCGGTGCAGCATAAGCAAACGCGCACCGCGCGGCGCCGCTGCCAGCTACTCGCCCGCTCTGCGCTGCGCCTCTCGCAACAGCAAGGCGCGCATACCTACGTCGGCGTTTGATCGCTCAACGCCACCTATTCCTCAGAAAAGTCAACAAGCGACCGGACGTCTATGTCCTGGCGCTGATGGAGAATGCGGTAAACGACGACTTCCCGATCGTCATACCGATAGAAAACCGCATACCGATCTACGAGCACGCGACGGTAATCGCGGTGGGCAAGCCCGTCTATCTCCACCACTCTGCCGATTTCCGGAAAGCGGCGCACGCGATCGAGCGCCTCGTCGATGCTGCGCATCACCGTCCAAGCCGCCTCGGGGTTACCGCGCTCGAAGCCGAGGAATAAGGCGATGGACTCGCGATCGAGATGGGCGCGCGGCCTCCATGCCAAATCAAGCATAATCTTTGCCCCAGAGCGCGAAGATCTCGCGCATCTTGGCATCAGATTGTTCGGCGCTCAAGGCGTCGGGGCGATACCGCTCCTCGATCTCCGCCTCACGTAGGGCAAGGTACGTACGAGCGCGCTGGCTCATCTCGTCGTAAGCGTCGTGGTCGATGAGCACGTAGCTCGCCGCACCGTTCTTAGTGAGCACCACTGGCTCGCGGGTCTCGGTCGCCTGAGCGCACACGTCGTTGAGCTGCGTGCGCAAATCGGTGATGGGGCGGATAGCGGGCAGCGGAGCAAACGAAGCGGGCATCTCAATTTCCTTTCTGGTACCCAGCGTCTTGTATCGCAAAAAACTATCAATTATCTATTGAATTATATACTGAATTTCATACGCAATAGCAACATGGGATATCGCAAAAGCAGGCAAAGCCACCCGATCAAGCACGGGGTGGGACGCAGCACCTTCCAGAAAACCCCAGCGCCAGCAGCTAGTCCGCCTCAGGCGCGGGGCGCGTCGCGTTTCGAAGACGCTCGGAATCGCCCGGGGTGCGACCGTCGCTCGTCAGAGCCGCTTCCGACGAAGAAGGACGCGCGTCTACTGTAGGGATGCGCACGCACATGAGCCACAGCAGAAACACCGCAACAGCGCCAAGCACCGCCCACACGATCGGCGACGGCACGAGAATGGCGCTTATCGCCATGACGGTGAACGAAAGTCCCAGGATGTGCACCTTGCGCCTGAAGGGAATGCCCCCGCGCTCCTGAAACGGCTGCACGTAGGCACGATAGACACGCGTGCGCTGCAGCCACGCGTGGCAGCGCGGCGAGCTTTTCGCGAACAGGTATCCGGAAAGCAAAACGAGCGGCGTGGTGGGAAACACCGGGACGAACACGCCCAGCACGCCAAGACCCAACGCTATCCACGCGCAGGCGAAGAGCACGACTCGCGACATGGCGACCTCTCTTTCGTCGTCGTTGGGCGGGCGGCGGCGCGGTGTCGAAGCGCCCCGGACTTCGGCGCTGCAGTTCCTTGGGTGGTGCCGTTCCGTACCCGGAATGGTACCAAAGCGCGCGGCTCCGTCGTCCGACGGCAAACGCCCAATCGGCAAACGTCGCGCGGCTACCCTGCCCCTGACAAAACGGCCGCCGTCACCATCCCGTTACCATTGCTCCCTTGACGGCACCTCTCCGCCCTTCCTATACTATGCGGCACATAGTATGTGTCGCATAGTATTAGCGAAAGGAGGTGTCGGCCCATGGATGCGCAACTGAAGCGCGGTTTTCTGGAGGTGTGCGTGCTCGCCTCGATCAGCCAGCACGACTCCTACGGCTACCAGATCGTCAAGGATATGCCTCCAAGCCTGCAGATCACCGAATCGACGCTCTATCCCCTGCTCAAACGGCTTGAAGCGGCAGGCGCGCTGACCACGTACTCGGTGGAGCACAACGGCAGGCGCCGCAAGTACTACCGCATCACGTCCGACGGGCTGGCGCGCATCGACGAGTTTTTGGCGGAATGGGCCGATATCGA
>DVKR01000054.1 GCA_018715935.1 Candidatus Aphodovivens excrementavium | reverse complement strand
GAGGGGCAGGGGCAGAAGGCCGTCCGCGGGCGCCCGATCGGCAGTCCCTCGGGACATATGTCAATCGTAGTCTGACTGTCCAAGCAGATGGCTCGAACGGTCGACCAACTACGCTTCAAAACTGTAATGGGCGGCGGTCTGTCTACCGGACTGTCGCCCTTTCTTTACAGCGAAGCGACCGATTTCGAGCAGACTATTCGCTCTCCTTCTCTTCTTTCACGTAAATTCCTTCCTGCTTGAATACGGCAGCGAAGGTCTGGAAGAACACTTTTAAATCCAGCCCGAACGTTACGTGGTGTACGTACCATACATCCAAGCGCAATCGCTCATGCCAAGGAGCGGAGTTGCGAACTTTGACAGCCGAGTACCCAGTGATGCCAGGTTTCACGAGGAGTTTATCGCCCTCGTTATTCTCGTAGAGCTCTGTTTCGCGCTTGAGGTCAGGACGGGGTCCAACTACGCTCATGTCGCCTTTAAGCACGTTTAGAAATTGCGGGAACTCGTCCAGGCTGGTCTTGCGTAGAAACGTGCCAATTCTTGTCATGCGTGGGTCGTCGGCGCCGTTGTACGTAGAACCGTCCGGCATGAGGAGGTCTGGGGCGTTCACCTTCATAGAGCGGAATTTGTACATGACAAACTCGCGCCCGTTCTTTCCCACGCGTGGAGCGTTATAAAAGACAGGCCCTTTGTCCTCGAAATAGATGAAGGGCGCTACAGCTGCTGTGAGTACGAGCACGAACGGTAAGGCGATAACTCCCACGACGATGTCGCACGCGCGCTTGCCGAAGCGAAGGTACATCGTTTCCCGAAAGGGAGGAAACCCGTCGTCGTCTTGACGGGTTTCCTGCTTTTGAAGGCGCACGTCGTTCATCGATTGCCCATTTCACTCGCGATTTCTTCCGGACTTACAGGTTGCTCTTCATCGCCGACTGCAAATGCGCGTGGTGCGGCGCTGCCGCTCCAACCACCGGTTTCGTCCATGCGTTTAATGTAGGCAGCCAAGCGCGCTTCTGCGACGCTGCCGTCGGTTTCTACAATGCCTTCGGATTCTGCCCGCTCCATCGCGCGTGCTAGTTCGGCAGTCACGCGATCGACGTCATCGTCGGAGAGCAGTGTGTGTAAGGGGAGCGTGATTTCATTGCGGAACTGCTTGCAGGCGTTCGGAAAGTTTTTCGCGTCGAATCCCAATTCCTGATAAGCGGTCATCATGGGGAGTGGTTTGTAGTGCACGTTGGTGGCAATGCCCGATTCTGCCATGAGCTCGATTACGCGGTTGCGGAATCTCTCTCCTTTGTTGTTCAATCGTACGAGCATGAGATGTCCGCTCGATTCGCCCCATTTCCCGAAATGCTCCAAAGCGGTCACAGGAAGGTCGGCCAAATTGCGTTCGTAACGCTCAATTAATTCGCGGCGACGAGACAGGAGAGCAGGGTAACGGTCAAGCTGCACCAAGCCTATGGAAGCCATGATGTCGGTCATGTTGTACTTCCACCCCAAGAATTCAATGTCGTATTCCCAGGCTCCCGCTTTTGTCTTCGCCAAGGCGTCTTTGCTCTGGCCGTGCAGGGAGAGCAGCATGATTTGGCGGTAGATTTCCTCCGAGGTTACGCCCGGTTGGACGGGAGCATTCCATGCAATCGGGTCGACGGTTGCGTTGCGTGGCAGTTTCCAGGCTAGCCCGCCTCCTTCCGCTGTGGTGAAGTTCTTTACGGCATGGAAAGAGAACGCCGTGAAATCTGCGATGGAACCGCAGTTCATGCCATGCCACGTGGCGCCAAGCGCATGTGCGCAGTCCGCTACGATAGGAATGCGGTCGAAACATCTTTGGAGTCTGGTTCCCGGGTGCCATTTCGTACGATTAAGGAGCAGCACACTGCGCAATTGGTTGTAATCGCACATACGGCCACCCAGGTCGATTGGTATGACCGCTTTGGTGCGCTCGGTGATGGCATCGCCCAATGCCATGTAGTCCATCTCATAGGAACCGGGTGCGGTGTCGACCAGTACGATCTTCGCTCCTACATGATGGATAGGGGAGGCGGAGGCGGTGTAAGTGTAGGCGCTCGTGATGACTTCGTCTCCCGGGCCGATGCCCAGTACGCGCAGTGCGCATTCCAGGGCAGCGGTCGCGGAATTCAGGCACGCAAACCCGTCTGCGCCAGTGAACGCCTGTAGCCGCTGCTCCAGCTCTTTCGTGCGCGGACCGGTGGTAATCCATCCACTGCGCAGCGTTTCGGCGACCGCCTGGATTTCGGCTTCGGTGATGTCGGGCGGGCTGAACGGAATAGGTTTGGTGCTGGCAGGCATAGCGTGCTCCTTTGTTCCTGTGAGCGCTGTCTTGCTGGGGTGCAGCGCGATTGGTCGTTCTTGGGGGGCAAGGGGTGCGCGGGCTCCGGGGTCAATCTTGGTCAGGTCAGCGATTGAATCAACCGCACAATTTCCAGATAGGACGTGTTCTGATCGAACTCTCTTTCAGCAATCTGTCGGGCGTGCATGCCCATGATTTTCCGTTTGCTGGGGTTGAGGGCCAGCCGCTCGATTGCTTCGGCCAGCGCGCGGGGGTCTTCAGCTTCCACATTCAGGCCGAAACCGTCGTGTTCGACTTTCGTACGGAATTCACGACTGGAACCGGTATTGATCATCGGCTTCCCGCTCGCCAAGTAATCGCCGATCTTTGTGACGATGGACTGCGCTGCATTGCGCACGAGCGAGTTTATCGTGATATCGCACTTGGAAAGGTAAGCAGCCATGTGCGCGTAATCTTGATATCCCAAGAAACGTACGGGCGCGCGGAAATCTTCTGCTTCACGCTCCAGGTGTTCTCGGTCGGGACCGTCACCTAAAATGAGGACTCGTAAGTTCGGGATTTTCGAATCCAGCAAGGCGGAAGCCTTGATGAGCGTGGATAGGTCGTAGCTGGCGCCCAAAGTGCCCGTATACATGACCCAGATTTCATCTGACTGTTTTTCTACGTCGTCGGCAAACGCTGTGATGCCTGCGTCGAATGCTTTGATGTCGTTGCCGACGTACACTGTAAGGGTCGGACACGGTTTCTTGCGATCCTTGAGCGGGCGTTGGGCGTACTCGTCGCTCGTTCCTACTGCAGCTGTGCAGAGTCGGTAGACCGTTTTCGCGTCGCGAGTAAAGCCGTGAAATGCTACATCGCTTAAGAGCGGCACGTTCACAACCATGCGCATGGCCTCAGGCCACAGGTCGTTTACGTCGACCACGAAGGGGATGCCGTCGGCATCCGCTGCTTCCGCGCAGGCGCGGGCAACGTCGTTTGGGGGAATTTCTGCGTAGATAAGCGAGTACGCACCACGGTTCGCTTCGAAATGAGCGCGAATGTTTTTTGCCGCCACGGCGTGGCTGCGAATACGACTTAAATCAAGGTTGCGTTTGTAACCAGGCTCGTCGACGAACACGACATGGTAGGGAAGGTCGCGATAGCATGCTTTCTCGACATCGCGATGCGATTTTTCCCAATGCTGAAAGGACGTGGTGATAAGGTCAACGTCGAATCCGTGTTTTGTCAGCAGTTCTGCAATAAAGCGGAACCGGGTATAACCGCGCGTTTCGTCACCAAGTTTGACACCCATGGTAACTACGGCGATGCGCGGAGTGCGGGATGTGTGCTGTGCGGCATTCATTCCTCGGATTATACGGCATTGAAGACGGTTCGGAAGGCCTGCCAAAGGAAAGCCGCTGGCTATTTCGGTATGGTTTTCGTGCTTTCGGTAGCCTTGACAAGCCAGGTCGTTCCCTTACCATGGTCATGCTGTGAGCATTGACGTCGTACATACCGCAATGATGAAGTGCATGCCCAAGCCTGGGTTTGTCGGCATGTGCGCTGACGCTCAGGCCTAGCTTTCCCTGCGGCGTACGCCGCGTTT
>DVKR01000009.1 GCA_018715935.1 Candidatus Aphodovivens excrementavium | reverse complement strand
CGGGGTAAATATTCAGAAAAGAAAATTACCCATTTAGGGAAAGCATGAGTTAAGGTAGATAGTATAAATTAAGGGCGATATAAGCTAACGGGATGCGTTTGGAGGAGCGGATGTATTGCGCGAAGTGCGGTGCATTAAATAATGCTGAGGCTAACTACTGTCGTTCGTGTGGCTCTCGGCTGGCTCGAAGGAGCGAAGGCGTCGGTGCGCGTGGCGACCAGAAAGGGCAAGGCGGATCTGGCTCTTCAGCCGATAGGGGCGTACCGTCAAACGGCACAGCAAACACCGCCAACAGCAAAACGAAGTGGATTGCGCTCTCGATCATCCAACTGCTTGTTGCGTTGATGGGTCTTCTTCCGCTTTTCACGTTGAACGTTCCCTTTGTTGGCGGAGACTATTCGCTTTTTCATCTGATGGACGCTACCCAATTCCTGCAGTCGTATACTTCTGGAGCGACAAGCTCGCAGTTTGGAATGATTACCGTTGGCATCATCGTGATGATCGCAATGTGGATTGCCGCAGCAGTGATAGGGGCGGTCAACATCTATCGTGCGTCCCGTGCCGATAGTTTCCTCATGAGCGGTTTCTCGCTAACTGCGATATTGAGCATAATCTGCTTTGCCGTCTCCCTGTTCCTGAATTCTCAGTTAACGGGTTCTCTCGGCATGTCGGGCGGCTCTTCTGTGAGCGTTGTTTCCGTGTCGGTTTGGGTTTGGATCATGTTGCTGGTCTCCATCGGAGGAGCTACTGCCGGCGGCTTTTTTCGAGAGACGGATCGTAAATCCTAGCATACGCTGAATTGGTGCAAGAAGGTTTCTTGCGAGCACCTGAATTGGTGAAAAAGTTTTTTGCGAGCACCTGAATTGGTGAAAAACTGTTTCTTGCGAGCAAATTGCTTGACGGGCTGTTTGGCGGACGCGAGACGCTCGTGTTCAGGCAGGCGCGAGGCGCTCGCGTTCAGGCAGACGCGAGACGCTCGCGTTCAGTAACCTCCAAAGGCGACATTCCGCAAATGGGCGACAGTGCGCACGGGCTCTTTTGGTTTTTTCAGCCAGGTGGCTCAATGCCGTTTGCGTTGCTTTATGATATTCAGCACTGAATCAGAGGATATTGTAGGTGAACGACGCATTCAGGAGCATTCATGCTGGAAAACCTTTCTAACCGCTTGCAGAGCATTTTCTCGGGCCTGCGCGGTAAAGGCCGCCTCACCGAAGAGGACATCAATTCCGCCATGCGCGAGATACGTTTGGCGCTGCTTGAGGCAGACGTCAACTTCAAAGTGGTAAAGGAATTCATCGCGCGCACCAAAGAGCGCTGCCTAACCGCCGAAGTGATGGACTCGCTCACGCCGGCGCAAAACGTCGTCAAGATCGTGATGGACGAGCTGACCGAACTGCTTGGCCGCGACGACGCGAAGCTTGCCCTTGCCCCCAACCGCATCCCCAACGTCATCATGCTCGTGGGCTTGCAGGGCTCGGGTAAAACCACCGCTGCCGCAAAGCTTGCCTATCGACTAAAGGAACAGAAGCACAGCCCGCTTCTGGTTGCCTGTGACGTCTACCGCCCGGCTGCTGCCGACCAGCTGGAAACGCTGGGCAACGAGATCGGCGTGCGCGTGTACCGAGGAGACGGGCAAGACCCCGTGAAGATCGCAAAGGAAGGCGTGCAAGACGCAATCGACTCTTTGCGCGACGTGGTTATCGTCGATACCGCCGGCCGTCTGCACGTCGATGAGGACATGATGAACGAGGCGGAGGCCATCAAAGACGCCGTCGACCCCGACCAGATCTTGATGGTGGTAGACGCCATGACGGGTCAGGACGTCGTGAACGTGGCCAGCGCCTTTGCCGAGCGCGTCGATTTCGATGGCGTGATCATGTCCAAGATGGACGGCGACGCACGCGGCGGCGGCGCCCTTTCCATCAAGCAGGTCACCGGCAAGCCCATTATGTTTACCAGCGCGGGCGAGAAGCCCGACTCGCTGGAGGAGTTCCATCCCGACCGCATGGCGAAGCGGATTCTGGGCATGGGAGACGTTATCAGCCTGATTGAGTCCGCCGTCCGCGTCCAGCAGCAGGAAGAAGAGGAAGAGGTTGCCCAGCGTCTCGCAAAATCGCAGATCACGCTGGACGACTTCATCGATATGAACCGACAGATCCGCAAGATGGGCGGCATCGCCAAGCTTCTGTCTGCTTTGCCGGGAGGCGATAAGGCGCTTGCTTCGGGGCAGGTCGACGAAAACGCGCTTGACAGCATGGAGGTCATCATAAACTCCATGACCAAAGAGGAGCGGGCAAAGCCCGACATCCTGAACGGCAGTCGACGCGCGCGCATCGCTCGGGGCGCCGGCGTTTCGGTTACCGACGTCAACCAACTCATCAAGAAATTCAACGAGATGAAAAAGATGATGAAGAAGATGATGCCGGCTGCCGAAGATTTGGTGGCGGGCCGTTCGCGCAAGGGCAAGAAGGGCAAACGCGGGAAGCGCCATGGCCTCCCCGGGCTGGGAGGCTTGCGTCCGGGAGACTTGAAGAAGCTCCAGGAAATGATGAACCAGTAGGGGTATTTAGGTGCTCGCTTGCCGGATGCGCGGCAGCAGAATGGCGGCTGCGTGCCGATGTGCGCGGCATGCCGCTGTCGTCATTATGGTTAATCGATGTGGTGGCGTTTTGTGGTAGCGCGAGTCATCTTGCAAAATCAAAAGGTTGGCCGTATTATAAGCAATTGCTGTTTTCGCGGATCGGGTTGCACGATTCGCAGCCTGCAAAGATATACATTGGTTAGAAGCAAAAGGAGTCATTTTCATGGCAGTGAAAATTCGCCTCGCACGTCATGGTGCTAAGAAGCGCCCGTACTATCGTATCGTCGTTGCCGATTCTCGCTCTCCGCGCGACGGCCGTTTCATCGACGAAGTTGGACGCTACAATCCGTGCGTCGAGCCCGCAATGGTTCAGTTCGACATGGAGAAGGTCGACCAGTGGATCGGCAACGGCGCTCAGCCTACCGACACGGTCGCTCGTCTTCTTCAGCAGGCTCGCGAGAACGCGTAAGCGCAATGTCTGAGCAGACGGAGAACATCGTCGGCCTGGTAGAGGCCATTGTCTTGCCGCTGATTGAGTTCCCGGATGACTTTGAGATCTCTCCCATCGAGAGAGAAGATGGCTCGCTTCTTGTTGAAATGCGCGTGAATGAAGAGGATGCCGGCAAGGTCATCGGACGACAGGGTCGCATTATCAAGTCTATTCGCACGCTTGCCCGCGCCGCCGCTGCGCGCTCAGGCATGCAGGTGGATGTGGAGCTTCTAGACTAATTATGCGGGAATGGGCTGATGTCGCCGTATTGGCGAAGGCTAAGAATTTACAGGGAGGGTTCGTCGTGCGCAGCGCGGCGGGCCTTCCTTTTTTGCTGGAAGAGGGCATGGAGGTTGCTTTCGTCCCTCCTGTTCTCGATGCCCCCCGTCGGGCGCGCGTGGGGGAGATTGTGCCTCAGGGCAGCGATTTCCTCGTCTTTTTCGACGAGGTTTCCAATCGCTCTCTGGCCGAGCAGTTGGCGGGATGCCACTGCCTTGTTCGTCGCGACGAACTGCCGGAAGGCGTGCTTGAGCGTGGCACCCGGGGTATTGTCGGCTGGAGAGTAGAGGATAGGGAAGCCGGCTTCTCCGGCGTTGTGACCGGCGTTGTGGAGAACACCTCTCAGGCGCTCCTCGAGCTCACCAGCTCGCAGGGCGTTACAGTCTTGGTTCCCTTTGTCGATGAGTTTATCGAGGGCTACGACGAGGAAGGCCAGATCCTGAGCATCAAAGCGCCCTCGGGTCTCTATTCTTTGTAGGCAACTCTTATTTCCCTGCGTATCTAGGAGGTTTTCGTGCTCATTGAAACGTTGTCAACGTTTCCGTCGATGTACGATTCGGTGATGGGAACCTCTATGATGCGCATCGCCCAAGAAAAGGGCATCCTTACGTTTAAGGCTTACGATCTGCGCGATTGGACGCACGACCGCCACCGCACAACCGACGACGAGCCGTATGGCGGCGGCGCCGGCTTGGTGATGAAGTGCGAGCCTATCTTTGAGGCCTATCGCGCTCTTGCCGAAGGCGTTTCGAGCGCCTTCCAAGATGCGCGGGTTGCCGCTTCCGCGTCGGACGACTCGGAGAGCGCCGACTCTGCCCCGGACGCCTCGGAGAGCGCCGCCTCTGAGAGCGCCGTCTCGGGATCCTCCGTTTCGGAAAACACGCCCGCGAAGCCCTACGTGATCTTTCTTGCTCCGAACGGGCGCACGTTCGACGACAAGCTTGCAACCGAGCTTTCGCGGGAAGAGCGCCTCCTGTTCATCTGCGGTCATTATGAGGGCATCGACGAGCGCGCCTACGAGCTGGCCGACTCGGTAATCTCGCTGGGCGACTACGTTCTCACCAGCGGTGAGCTCGCAAGCATGGTGGTGATAGACGCAGTTGTGAGAAAGCTGCCCGGCGTGCTGGGCGCACCGGAAGGCGCCGAAACCGAAAGCTTCACCGACGGGCTTTTGGAGTATCCCCAGTACACCCGTCCGGCCGATTTCGAGGGAAGAGCCGTTCCTGCCATTCTCTTGTCGGGAAACCATGGCGCCATAGCGCGTTGGAGAAGGGAGCAAAGCCTCGAGCGCACGGCTCGCCTTCGTCCCGATCTGCTTGAACGCGCGCCGCTTACCCCGCAAGACCGCGATTTTCTGAAATCTTTATCGTCAAACGCAAACCCGCTTGGCTAAAGCGGTATCATTAGCGCTTGCAGTTTCGTGCGTGCGCAAGTCTCGGATTTGCGCGTCCACGATGTCTGACTGTTTCCCATTCGGTTGTTCGTGTCGGTAAAGCGGCGTGACCTCGCTGCAGAAAGGAATGTGCGCGCTATGGATTCCGGTCAGCATGCCCAGCGTCCGCGCTCCGGGTTTCTGGTTTCGCTGCTGAAGATCATAGCCTTAATAGCGTTCATTCTGATACTTTCGACGGGCATTCGCGTTTTTGTCCTTCAACCCTACGAGATCCCCTCCGGCTCAATGGAGGAGACCATCATGACGGGCGATTTCGTTTTCTCCGAGAAGGTTTCCTACTACTTTCGCGACGTTGAGCCCGGCGACATCGTTACGTTCAACGATCCCCTCTCTCCCGGGCGCGTTCTTATCAAGCGCGTTATCGCCGTGGGAGGGCAAACGGTCGATATCGACAACGAAGACGGCTTGGTCTACGTTGACGGCATGGCTCTTGACGAGCCCTACACCAACGGCAGCCCGTCGTATCGCTTGGAAAACTCCATCGCCAATGTAACCTATCCCTACACGGTTCCCGAAGGGGAGCTGTGGGTGATGGGAGACAACAGGACCAACTCCCAAGACTCCCGCTTTTTCGGATCCATCGACGCTTCGTCGGTTACCGGCAGGGGCGCTATGATCTACTGGCCGTTGGATCATGTGGGATTATTGGAATAGGCGCGACGCCGCATCGTCAGGGGATGGCGTACGCAAGGTCGTCAAACGCGCGGCAAGAGGTGTTAGAGGCTGGCTGGCATGCCGCCTCGTCGCATAAGGATAAAGGAGAGCAATGGCAGCCGAAACTTCCGTTACGGGCGCCTCGGAACGCAGGGCAAGTGCCCCCACGTTCCAAGACGTCATCATGAACCTTCAGCACTATTGGGCAAAGCAGGGCTGTGTCGTCTTACAGCCCTACGATAACGAGGTGGGAGCGGGCACGTTCCACACCGCAACGACGCTGCGCGCGCTTGGCCCTGCTGCGTGGCGCACCGCCTACGTGCAGCCCTGCCGCCGTCCTACCGACGGCCGCTATGGCGAAAACCCCAACCGCATGCAGCATTACTACCAGTTCCAAGTGCTGCTCAAGCCCTCGCCCGACAACGTCCAGGAACTTTACCTCGAAAGCCTGCGCGCTATCGGCATTGATGTCGAAGAGCACGACGTTCGCTTCGTCGAAGACGACTGGGAAAGCCCGACGCTGGGTGCCTGGGGCCTTGGCTGGGAGGTCTGGATCGACGGCATGGAGGTTACGCAGTTTACGTACTTCCAGCAGGTGGGCGGCTTCGAGTGCGATCCGGTTCCCGCCGAGATCACCTATGGCCTTGAGCGTTTGACGATGTACATCCAGGGCGTCGATTCGGTCTACGACATCGTTTGGAGCCGCGGGGCAGACGGAAGCGAGTTCACGTACGGCGACGTCTTCTTGGAAAACGAGCGCGAGTTCTCCGCCTATAATTTCGAGGTTGCCGACACCGACCTGCTTTTCGGCGAGTTCGACCGCTACGAGGCGGAATGCAACCGCGTGCTTGCGGCCGGTCTGCCGCTTCCTGCCTACGATTACGTGCTGAAATGCAGCCACGCGTTCAATTTGCTCGATGCGCGCGGCGTCATTTCCGCCACCGAGCGCATGGGCTACATCCTGCGTGTCCGCACAATTGCGAAGGCGTGCTGCGCAAGTTACCTGGAAACCGTTGCCGCCGAGGGCGCGACGGGCTATCAGCGCGACGGCGCACCTACCTCGCAGGAGGGGAAGGAGGCCCATGATGGCGAATAAGACCCTTGCTTTCGAGATTGGAACCGAGGAGCTGCCTGCCTTCGATTTGCACGACGCAACAACCAAGCTGGGCGGCTTGCTCCAAACCGCACTCGATGATGCCCGCATCTCTTGCGAGGGCGTTTCGGTGTATACCACGCCGCGCCGTCTGATTGTCGTTGCCGAAGGGCTGCCCGAGGCAACCCAGGAGTCGGTGGAGCAGTTCCGCGGGCCGTCGGTAAAGATTGCGTTCGACGCAGACGGAAACCCCACCAAGGCCGCCATCGGCTTTGCCCGCGGCAAGGGCGTCGACCCCTCTGAGCTCGAACGTCGCGACGAGGGCGGCACCGAATACGTTTGGGCAACCAAGCGCATTCCTGCCATGAGCACAGTCGACCTTTTGCCGGAGATTCTGGGTAATCTCATCACGGCAATCTCCTGGCCGAAAACCCAGCGATGGGGAAGCGGGCACGAGCAGTTCAGCCGTCCCGTGCGCTGGCTTTTGGCTCTGCTTGACGACGAGGTCGTTCCCGTAGAGTTCGCAGGCCTTGTTTCCGGGCGTCAGACCTTCGGGCATCGCTTCCTGTCTCCCGGCCCGCATACCGTTGGGACCGCGTCTGAGCTCGTTTCCGTCCTGCGTCAGGCAAAGGTCGTGCCCAGCGAGCAGGAGCGCGAGGCGTCCATTCGCAAGCAGGTGAAAGACATTGAAGAGAAAACCGGCCTTGTTGCCGAGCTGCCTGCGAAAACGATGGAGGAAGTGGTTAACCTCACCGAGTTCCCCACGGTCATGGTGGGCGAGTTCGACGAGCTGTTCTTGGCGGTCCCCAAAGAGATCACCGTTGACGCGATGCTCATGCATCAGCGCTACTTCCCGCTGTTCAATGCGGATGGTTCGCTGTCCAACAAGTTCCTGATCACCTCTAACGGCGATCCTGCCTTCGAGGCTAACATCATCGACGGCAACCAGCGCGTGGTTGCGGCGCGCCTCTACGACGCCAAGTTCTTCTACGACGAAGACCTGCGTCGTCCTTTGGAGGACTACGTCGAACGTCTTGACACGGTTGTGTTCCAGGAGCAGCTGGGCACAGTGCGCGCGAAAACGGCACGCATCGAGAAGCTGGCGGCGCACCTTTCGTCTGAGGCCGCTCTCGATGCCCAGGATGCCGCCGATGCGGTACGAGCGGCACATCTGTGCAAAGCCGACCTGGTAACGGGCGCGGTGGTTGAGTTCACCAGCGTGCAGGGCATCATGGGCAGCTACTATGCGGAAGCGTCGGGCGAAACGCCCCAGGTCGCCCAGGCTATCGCCGACCACTACCGTCCTCGCTTCTCTGGCGACAAGCTGCCTGAAACGGCTGTTGGCAAGGTGGTTGCCATGGCCGACAAGCTCGATACCATTTGCGGCTTGTTCGCAGTGAACCAAGGCCCTACGGGCTCGTCGGACCCCTTTGCCCTGCGCCGCTCGGCGTTGGGCATCATCGCCATTCTGGAAACCGGCTTGCCCGTGTCTTTGCTTGACTCCATCGAATGCGCGCTCGATTCGTTTGAGGCAGACGGTCTTTCGTTTGACCGCGCCGAAGTGCGCGACGCCGTTCGCGACTTCTTCGTCACGCGCACGCGTGTGATGCTGCGCGATTCCGGCTGCGCGGCGGATGCCATCGATGCCGTGCTCGCGGTGGGCGTGTTCGAGCCGGCCGAGATTTTGCGTCGCGTTCGCTCGCTTGAGGATGCGCGCAAAAACGCGCAGGACACCTTTGACGATTTGGCTACCGCCTACGCCCGCGCAAACAACTTGCGCGACCCCGAGGAGGGCGTCGATTACGACGAAGGCGTTCTTTCCGAGGTCGAGCATGCGCTCTCCTGCGCCGTCGTTCAAGCGGAAACGAGGGTGTCGGTCGCCCTCGAGCAGGGCGATTTCGCCGAGGCGCTTCAGCAGCTTGCAAGCCTGCGCAAGCCGGTAGACCTGTTCTTCGAGCGCGTTATGGTTATGGACGACGACCTTGCCGTCCGCGCCAATCGCATGAAGCTCCTTAATCGCTTTGTCGGTGTGTTCCAAGACGTGGCAGACTTCGGCAAGATGGCCCGTTAGGGTTTTGCCGATTCGCCAGGGCTGTGCGATAGAGCCAATTTCTTTGAAAAGGCCTCCGGTGCACGGAGGCCTTTTCGTTATCGGTTGGGACAGCCTATAATTCTATGGAGCTTCCAATTGGAGACGGGAGGGCTTATGGACCAGAACCTGACAGTGGGGGACAGCATCACCAACCCCCTTCCTACGATTCATGTGATCAGCGACTCGGTTGGCGTAACCGCTCAGGCGGTGGCTCGCGCCGCCGCCGCTCAGTTCGGCGAAACCAACCCTCGAATCGAGGTGCTCTCGAAAGCTAAACGCTTCGCAGACATCAAGGCCTACATTGACATGCATAAAGCGGTTCAGTACGAACGCACGGGCGATAGCCGCATGCTCGTCTTTTTCACTTTGGTCGACCGAAACCTGCGAAACCAGCTTATCGAGTATGCACAAGAAGACGAAAACCTTACGGTCGTGGATCTTATGACCGATGCGGTTGAGGCCATTTCGGAGCTTTCCGGCAGGTGCCCCGCCGGGTTGCCAGGCAGTCTCCACACCATAGACAGTCACTACTTCCAGCGCGTTGACGCGCTCGAATTCACTATCGCGCACGACGACGGAAGAAATCCCCAAGAGCTCACGCGCGCCGACATCGTGTTGCTGGGCGTAT
Source organism: Candidatus Aphodovivens excrementavium (assembly GCA_018715935.1). GTDB lineage: Bacteria > Actinomycetota > Coriobacteriia > Coriobacteriales > Eggerthellaceae > Aphodovivens > Aphodovivens excrementavium. The sequence goes on along the minus strand of DVKR01000009.1, from coordinate 20,695 downwards.
CGCGCTCTTCTAAAACGCCCGTGTCCATTTACCTTTCCCAGCAGGGTTACAAGGTTGCCAACATTCCCCTCGATCCAAACACCGAGCCACCGCGCGAGGTCTACGACGTGGACCGCACGCGCCTGTTCGGGCTTATGACCACGCCCGACGTGCTGGTGGGCATCAGGCGAAAGCGCCTGGGAAACGCAAGCGGCGTCGCGGCGAAATACGCCGACCCAGAGTACGTGTACCAAGACCTCGAGCGCGCTCGCGCCCTTATGCGCAAACTAGGCTGCATTGTGGTGCACACCGAAAATAAGGCACTTGAAGAGACAGCACAGGAGATTTTGCGTTACTATGAGCGCGTGCATCCGTCATCAGGCGTTATGCATTAAACCCACCAAGCGAAACCGCCTGGAGGGCTTAAAGGTAGTCGCGTTTTAAGGAGAAAATGTGGTGACCGAAGAAGTGAAGCGCGTTTACGCGTTCGGCAAAGATGCCCAAGGGAACAACGTTACCGAGGGCAACACCAACATGAAGGCAATCCTTGGCGGCAAGGGCGCCAATCTTGCCGAGATGGCAAACATCGGGCTTCCTGTCCCTCCCGGCTTTACCATCTCGTGCCAGACCTGCATGGAGTATGCGAATGCGGGCAACGTGTGGCCCGAGGGTGCGCTTGACACCATTCACGAGTATCGCCTCGATCTCGAGCGCCGAATCGGCAAGAAGATCGGCGATGCGGAAGACCCGCTGCTGGTTTCCGTTCGCTCGGGTGCGCCTATGTCGATGCCGGGCATGATGGATACCGTATTGAACCTTGGTCTGAACGACGAGTCCATCAAAGGCCTTATCAAGCAGACCGAGAATCCCCGCTTTGCCTGGGACAGCTATCGCCGCTTCATCCAGATGTTCTCTAACGTGGTCATGGGCCTTGACGGCGATCTGTTTGAAAACGCAATCACCGCTATGAAGAACATTCGCGGCGCCGCCTCCGACACCGACCTCACTGCTGAGGATCTGCAGGAGCTGGTGCGCGAGTTCAAGGGCATTTTCTCCGATAACGTTTCGGCCGAGCAGTATCCCAGCCTGGTCGTAGACGGCGTCGTGGAGTTCCCGCAAGACCCGATGGTCCAGCTTAAGCTTGCCATCGAGGCCGTGTTCGGCAGCTGGAACAACCCGCGCGCGACCCTCTATCGCAAGCAGAACAAGATCTCCGACGATCTGGGCACGGCGGTAAACGTGCAGGCTATGGTCTTTGGCAACAAGGGCAACACCTCCGCAACCGGCGTGGCGTTCACGCGTAACCCTGCAAACGGAGAGAAGGAGTTCTACGGCGACTACCTGGTGAACGCCCAGGGCGAAGACGTTGTCGCCGGCATCCGCAACACGAGCCCCATTGCGGATCTGAAGAACGTGGAAGGCCTGGAAGAGGCTGGTCGCGAGCTCGAAGAGGTGTTCGTCACCCTTGAGAACCACTTCCGCGACATGTGCGACATCGAGTTCACCATCGAACAGGGCAAGCTTTGGATGCTGCAGACGCGCGTCGGCAAGCGCACTGCCGCCGCAGCCTTGCACATCGCCATCGAGATGGTCAAAGAGGGCCTCATCACCAAAGAAGAGGCCGTTATGCGCGTCAACCCCGAGCAGCTCGACCAGCTTTTGCACCCGCAGTTTGACAAAGACGCAGACTACGACGTCATCGCTCGCGGCCTGAACGCAAGCCCGGGCGCCGCTGTGGGCGAGGCGGTGTTCTCCGCAGCCGATGCGGTCGAGGCCACCGAAGCCGGCCGCAAGTGCGTGTTGGTGCGCTGGGAAACTACCCCCGATGACCTCGCCGGCATGATTGCCGCAGAAGGCATTCTTACCAGCCATGGCGGCAAGACCAGCCATGCGGCGGTTATCGCGCGCGGCATGGGCGCGCCGTGCGTGTGCGGCGTCGAGGCGCTCAAGATCGACGCGGAAAAGAAGCAGGCTTCCGTTTCCGGCACCGATATCGTCATCAAAGAAGGCGATATGATCTCCATCGACGGCACCGAGGGCATCGTTGTTCTGGGCGCAGTCGAGCTGGTTATGCCTGAGCTGACGGGCGATCTCGACACAATCCTCGAATGGGCGGACGAGTTCCGCACGCTGGGCATTCGCGCTAACGCCGACAACCCCGAGGATGCAGAGCTTTCCCGCAACTTCGGCGCCGAAGGCATTGGCCTGTGCCGCACCGAGCATATGTTCTTGGGCGATCGCAAGCAGATCATCCAAACCTTCATCCTGAACGACGCCGAAGACGTGCGCGAGCAGGCGGTCAACGACCTGTTCGACGCTCAGACGGGCGACTTCTACGGCATGTTCAAGGCGATGGACGGCCTGCCCGTTATCGTGCGCTTGCTTGATCCGCCGCTGCATGAGTTCCTGGAAAGCCCGCGTGCGCTCGACGTTGAAATCGCTAAGCTCGAGGCAACGGGCGGCGACCGTTCGGTTATCGCTGAGAAGATGCGCCTGATGGAGCAGATCGACTCCATGAGCGAAGCCAATCCGATGCTTGGTCTGCGCGGCTGCCGTCTGGGCATCGTGTTTCCCATTCTTCCCGAAATGCAGGTTCGCGCAATCGCAACCGCTGCAGCCCGCCTGAAGAAGGAGGGCTTTGATCCCAAACCCGAGGTTATGATTCCTTTGGTTTCCGTAAAGGCGGAGCTCGAAAAGCTGCGTGCCGTCGCCGAGCAGGTAATTGACGAAGTTGCAGCTGCGGAAGGCGTCGAGCTCTCCATTCCCGTAGGCACTATGATCGAGCTTCCGCGTGCGGCGGTTACGGCAGACGAGATTGCAACTCAAGCCGACTTCTTCAGCTTTGGCACCAACGACCTCACGCAAACGACGTTCGGGTTCAGCCGCGACGACGTTGAGGCCGAGTTCATTCCCCAGTATCTGGAGCAGCACCTGTTGCCGCGCAACCCCTTCGCCACTATCGATGAGGGCGTTGCCAAGCTGGTTGAAATGGGTGTTAAACTCGGTCATGAGGGCAATCCCGACATCACCTGCGGCGTCTGCGGCGAGCACGGTGGAGACCCGGAGTCCATCCATACCTTCGACAAGATCGGTTTGGACTATGTCAGCTGCTCTCCGTATCGCGTGCCGGTTGCTCGTTTGGCCGCTGGTCAGGCTGCCATTGCCGACAAGACCGATCACGTTATCGACAAGTAAGACCCCGCACGGCTTGTTATCCACTTCCAGCGGCCGCTGTCACCAGGCAGCGGCCGCTGCTGTATAGGCTTGGTGGTGCGCTACGCCATCAAGCGCTTCCGAAAGGTTTGGCATGACTGCACCTTCTGTGAACATAGAGGCGCTGCCTCTCTCGGTTGACCTTACCCGCAGCCTGCAAGGCGCTGCCCAGTTTGTATACGTAGACGAGCGAAAGCTTCCCTACGAGTTGGAGTTCGCTACGACGGAGCGGTGGGGGCACGTGGTTGAAGCCGTCAAGACCCTGGCAGTGAGGGGAGCCCCGGCAATTGGCATAGCGGGGGCGTCCGCACTTGCCTTGTGGGCTTCCAACGAGGGGGTGAAGCAGGCACGTGAGGGAGGCTGCGTCGAAGACGCCCCTCGCTTCCTCGAGCAGCTCCAGGAGGTCGCGGAGGTGGTTCAAAACGCGCGTCCTACTGCCGTGAACCTGATGTGGGCGGTGCGGAGGATGCTTGAGTGCGCCCGCGAGCTTGCCGGCCGAGGTTGCGTCTCGTGGGAGATAGCCGACTCGCTGTTTGACGAGGTCCGCTCTATGGAAAGGGAGGACATTGCCTCAAACATCGCTATTGGCGAGCATGGAGCAAAACTGCTGCCTTGGGGAGCGCGCGTGCTGACGCACTGCAATGCGGGAAGCTTGGCGACAGTGCGCTACGGCACCGCCCTTGGCGTCGTGTATGCGGCGGCGCAGCAAGGCAAGATCGAGCGGGTGTATGCAGACGAAACCCGACCAGTGGGGCAGGGCGCGCGCCTTACCACGTGGGAGCTTTCCCGTGCGGGCGTTCCAACAACGCTCATCTGCGACAACATGGCCGCCAGCTTGATGGCGAGAGGAGCCGTTGACGCAGTAATAGTTGGAGCCGATAGAATCACCGCCAACGGCGATGTTGCGAACAAGATTGGCACGTACGGTGTGGCGGTGCTCGCTCGTCATCACGGCGTCCCGTTTTACGTAGCGGCGCCCACCTCGACCATCGACGCATCCCTTTGCACGGGCGCAGACATTCCTATTGAGGAACGCGATGCCTCCGAGGTTCTCCCACGGCCGATTCCGGGAGTTGACGTTTGGAACCCCGCATTCGACGTGACGCCTGCTCAGCTTATAGATTCCATCGTCACCGAAAGAGGAGTGTTCAAGCCTGAGGAGATACTTAGAGCAATCGAAGAGGTGGGGTAGTGTTTGCACAGTCCGTCCGATGGGCGGCGTGCGATGCTACCTATGCAAGGCATAAAAAAGGCGAACCCTGTAACGAGGTTCGCCTTTATTCAGTCTGGTGGAGGCGCGGAGAATCGAACTCCGGTCCATACTAGATAATCCGCAAGGCACTACAAGCTTAGTCGCTGATCAAAGTTTCGGGCTCGCCCGGTTCACCGACAAACGTCGCGACCCCTAGCCGGTTCGATCTTTGCCGCAGCCATACCGGCTACGTGCTGCGGCGCATTCCCCTAAGTTGATGCCGAACCCGGAAGCGGGGAAAATCCCGGGACGACAGCCAGGCGCGAATTAAGCAGCCATGGCGAGCGCAGGAGCGCTCTGATAATTCTTTTTGCCAATTAACTTGACGTTACCCCTGTTTAACGTGGCGAGGAGACCACGACCTGCTCCTCACTTCAAACCTACCATGTCGAAACCAGTCGCCCCCATACCTGAGCAACGCACTGCATACGCCGTGCATTCGTGGGGTGATAGCTCCACCTTTTCAAAGTGCGCGCATCCTGCCGTAATAAGAATTACGAATTCGTTCAAGCGGACAGGCAAGCGCTCTCCAACGACCAAGAGAACATACGTGCAATTGGAGATTGGAACCTAGATGATAGCGCAAGAACGGAAGCAGTCAAGCAACGAAAGGGAAGCGGAGAGCAGCGGTGCCTGCATGACAAGGGCGCAACCGGACACTCGGGGGATGCCTTACCGCCCTTAACGCTTCTTCTTTCCCAGCAAGCCGTCTAGATTCAGCCCTTCTTTGATGTCGTCGAAGGCGCCTTTGAGTTCGGCTATGGTCTCTACGCTCTCGTGATAGATCGCGTTCATGTCGTGCGTGGCTTCCTCAACGCCCTCTCTCGTTATGCCCAAGTCGTATTCTCCGTCGTCGTTGGGCTGGAACTTGTCTGCCCATCCCCGGGCCTTCTCGACGCCGTGCTTTGCCTTCTCAACGCCGGTTTTGGCGGCAGCCTTGCCTGCCGTGGCTGCGCCGGCGGCAGCGGCGCCCGCTTTGTAGGCAAGAGAGTTGTTTTTGGGCTTTGAGGAGGATGCGGCTGCTGTCGCCTGCGTTTGCTTCTTTTCCTCTTCCTCGGCCTTGAACTGCTCGATCTCCTCGTCGGTGAAGTAGTACTCGGTCTCTTTTCCCTGCTCGTCGGCTAACACAAAGCCGACGGTCACGTCGTCTTCGTCAACCAGGTAGTACAAGATATCGTCTTCGTCGAACTCGATCTCAAGAACCTCTTCCTCTAGTTCGACCTCGTCGCCATCGGCCTGCGCGAGGGCGGAGTTCGCCGGATCGGCGGTTTCTTCGACGGTGTCGTCTTCGAGCTCGTGATCAGCCTGCGAGGGTTCGTCGTTAAAGATGACGGTCTCTTCCTGAGCCTGGTTCTTCTTCGCCTTGTTCTTCTTACGGTGCTTGAAAAACATATCTACCTCAAGCTTTCTAGCGATAGCGCTGTTTGAGCGCACGTTCGATTTCCCGTTTGCTGTCGCGCTCGGCCATGCTCTGGCGTTTGTCGTGCAGTTTTTTGCCGCGCGCAAGCGCTAACTCCACTTTGACGAGCGAGTTTTCTTTGAAATACATCTTAAGAGGGACAAGAGCCATGCCCTTTTCGCTTACTTTTCTGTCGAGTTCCCGAATCTGCTTTTTGTGGAGCAGAAGCTTGCGCTTGCGATCGGGGTCGACATTGGCGATGTTGCCTTGAGCGAACGGGGGGATGTGCACGCCGTGCATCCACACCTCTCCGCCGCGAATCAAAGCGAAGCAGTCGGTGAGTTGGCAGTTGTTTTCCCTTAGCGAACGAACTTCTGTGCCGGTGAGCTCCACGCCTGCCTCGTAGGTTTCTACAATCTCGTATTCGTGAAAGGCTTTTCTGTTCTTGGCGATGGTTTTAGCCTCAGGTTTCATGCCGGGGGTTACTCCTTGTCGGTGTTCGTCTGTGTGCACGTCATGCCGGGCACGAAGCATACGTCTTCGGTGAGATCCATTGCGAAGCGGACCAGCAGCGAGACTGTGGCTTCTAGGTCGTTGAGGCATACCACTTCAGTGGGCGTGTGCATGTAGCGCAGCGGAACGGATACGAGCCCGCAGGGAATGCCGCTGCGGGCGACTTGTATCGCACGCGCGTCGGTTCCCGTAATGCTTGGCTCGGCCTCTATCTGATAGAGAATGTTTTCCTTTTCAGCAGCGGAAACGAGCCGTTCGAACACCACGGGGTTGATGTTGGGTCCACGTGCGATAACGGGTCCTTCGCCGCAGACGAACTTGCCGTATTTGGTCTTCTCTATGCCGGGGTAGTCGGTGGCGTGAGTCACGTCGAACGCGATGGCGACGTTTGGATTGACCCCGTAGGCAGAGGTTGTTGCCCCGCGCGTGCCAATTTCCTCCTGAACCGTTGCCGCTGCGATAAAGTCTCCCAGAGCGCGACCTTTCTTAGCAAGCTTCTCTAGCACCTGAACGGCAATCCACACGCCAACCTTGTCGTCGAAGGCACGGGACACCGCCATGTCTTTGCCGAAGCGCTCGTAACCTACTCCGAACGTTATCGGATCGCCGATTCTAACAAGCTTCTGCACCTCTTTGGCGGGAAGTCCCAAGTCGATTACCAGCTGATCGATGGGCGTTACCGTTTTACGGTCGTCCGCTTTGATGAGATGGATCGGCTTTCTTCCGACGACGCCTCGCAAAGCGCCCGACTCGGTATGCACGTCTACGCGCAAGCCGGGCAGGATTGCCGCGTCTACGCCGCCAATGGGCGCGACCGACAAAAACCCTTCGTCGGAAATGTAGGTGACCATGAGGCCGATTTCGTCCATATGGGCAGCCAGCATGAGCGACGGCCCGTTGCCCTTTCCTTTGAGAAGGGCATGGACAGAGCCCATCGTGTCAGTTCTGATTTCGTCCGCCACTGGCGAGAGGCGCTCACGCACCTTGTCCGCGACGGGGACTTCGTATCCGGTTGGCGAAGGGGTCTCAAGGAGCTCTTGAAGAAACTTCTCGTTTTTCGCTTTCATTACCACCACTCCTTGCGCTTTGCGCGTTTTCTTTCCTGTTTTGGCGCGCGGAAATCCAACTCAAGCTGCTCGTTGCATGCTTCGTTGGTGGCTTTCTTCCGCTCTACCTTTACGATGTTCCACGAGACGGCGTCTTTGCCGTAAAGCTCAAGCATTCTTATGCGCGCGTCGTGGAGGTTTGCCTTCGAACCGGCCCGCGACGAGCTCTCGAATTCAAACAGGCCCTTTGCACGCGCATCTGAAGCGGCAGGCGATGAATAATGGGCAATGTAGGTTTGCATGGCCTTCCTTGGGTGAGCTTTGCGGCTGAACGGGGTTCTCGTGCAAATTGAAGTACCGATTTTGCTCATACGATGATACCACTGCAGGAATTAAACATGCGCATAAGCGAATGTAGTGTGGCGATTGCGTGGCGATTGTATGAGAGCGTATACGTTACTAAATTTATACCGTTTCCCCAACAAGTTCCTTGCTAAAATAGCGCGGGTAGTTACGTGGGAAGAGCCAAACAGGATGTTGAAAAAGTCTAAAGACAAAGCGTACAAGGGCAAGCATGCGCCCAAAAGCGAACAAGAGGGGCATGATACGTCGGCTCCCTCTGACGGGAAGCAGCTCGTCGATGCCGAAAAGGCGTCGCAGGGTGCGTCTTCTTCCTCCGGCTCAGACGCCGCTGCCGCTCAAAGCCCAATGGACTCCGACGACGCCAAAGCGGCGTCCGGCAACCCCGCTTCTTCCACCACGGAGATGCCGTATGTGAATCAAGCGTATTCCGAAGCCGGAGCCGCCGTAATGCCGGCCCAGTTCGGAATGCAGATGCAAAAGAAGGCAAAGCGAAAGCCCGGCAAGATCGCTGCCGTGGTCTTCGGTGTCATTTTCGGCGTGCTTGCTTTGGTCTATCTGGCGGGCGTGCTTGTGTTCTCGGGTCGGTTTTTCCCCAACACGTATGCGGGGGACCTCGACTTCTCCCTGAAGTCTGTCTCGGAAGTGCAGCAGCAGCTCACCGACCTCGTTGCCGATTACGAGCTGAGCGTTTCGGGCATGGGCTTTTCCTTGGAGCTGTCCGCCGAAGAAACCGGTCTTACCGCCGATGTCGACTCCATCGTGTCGAGCATGCATGACGACTTGAACCCTTGGACGTGGCCAGCCCAGATGTTTTCAATGCACGACGAAACGGCAAAGCTGGCGGCGAATTACAACCAGTCGGGGCTTGACGAAACGCTTCGCGCTACTGTCGATGAGTTCAATGCCGACAAGGTGGCTCCGGTTAATGCGACCATCGCGTTCGACGATGCTGCAGGCGAGTTTGTTGTCCAGCCAGAGCAGGCGGGCACCATGGTTGACGCCGATGCGCTCATCGCCTTGGTTGATGCTTCCATTGTCTCCCTTGAGGAAAAGGCAACCGTAACCAGCGAGCAGCTTCAGAAACCGACGGTGCTGTCGAGCGACCCTGCACTGCAGGAGGCTGCCGATCAGGCCAACACCATGATCGGCGCCGATGTGGAGTTCACGCTTGGCGGCGAGACGGTTGCCGAGGTTGACGCATCGCTGATTTCTCAGTGGATCACCCTGGGGGAAGATCTGAGCGCCACCCTCGACCAAAACCTGCTGACCGCTTGGGTTGACGAACTCATTGCTCAGTGCAATACCGTTGGTAGCGAGCGCACGTATACGCGTCCCGACGGCAAGGAAATAACCATCTCGGGCGGCAGCTACGGCTGGGAGATCGATCGCGACACGTTCTTGGCTCAAGTGCAAGAGGCGGTTTCGGCGGCCACGGTGGCTACGCAGGAGATTCCTTGTCTAACCTCTGCAGCCGTGTTCAATGGAGCTGGCGAGCGCGATTGGGGCAGCCGATACTGCGATATCGATCTGTCCGAGCAGTATGTCAGGTTCTACGACGAAAACGGCACGCTGGTGTGGGAGTCGGACTGCATTTCCGGCACGCCTACCGAAGATCGCGCAACCCCAACCGGCGTCTATAAGATCAACGCCAAGGAAAGCCCCTCGACGCTCATCGGGTATGAGAACGGGGAGAAAACCTACGAGACGCCCGTGGAGTATTGGATGCCCTTCGTTCGTAATTCAGTGGGTCTGCATGATGCGAACTGGCAATCTTCCTTTGGCGGCACCAGGTACAAAGACGGATACGGCAGCCACGGCTGCATCAACCTGCCCGTTAGCAAGGCCGCCGAGCTCTACGACATCATCCAGGTTGGCGACTGCGTGGTGTGCCATTGGTAGCTTGCAGGCAGCTTGTGTTGCCTGCGCCCACAGGGGGGGGGCGAAACGCTACACCACTGTGAGGTCTGCGTAGTTGATCGCTACGATGCGTTCGAGGTCGACGGGCGACATTTCCAGCTGGCAGCCTATGCGTCCTCCCGAGAAGTAGATCGTCTCATACAGCGTTGCGGTTTCGTCCAGGTAGGTGGAGAACTGCTTTTTCATGCCAATGGGCGAGCATCCGCCGTGAACGTAGCCGGTAAGCGGCAGCAGCTCTTTTGATTTGATCATTGCAAGCGCCTTTTCGCCGGCGACGGCGGCGGCCTTTTTGAGATCGAGCGTACAGGCAACGGGAATCATGTAGACGTAGTAGGTGCCTGACTTTGCCTGGGTGACAAGCGTCTTGAAAACCCGGTCGGGGTCGATGCCCAGCTTGCGGGCAACCTCAACGCCCGAAAGCGCTTCGGGGCAGTCGAAGTAACGTGCCTGGTAGGGAAGGCCTGCGGCGTCAAGTTCTCGTATCGCGTTGGTTTTCTTTTCGTGGTCTTTGCTCATGGGCTCCTGCTTTCGGTCGGCGTCTATACTAACAAATCTCTCAGATGGTGCGCGGTCGGGCTACGGATTCGATGCGGTGGCGTGGAGGCGCTTGTGACCCTGTGCGGTGGGGTGAAGGTGCTTCCGATTCGCTGCAGTGGCGTGGTCTCGTACTTCTGTCCCTTTGCGTTATCGCGGCCGCGCCTTTTGTCCCCTGCGGTATACTGAGGCCATGGAGAATACTGACGCATACAACTCGGCGCCTATCGGCGTGTTCGATTCCGGTTTCGGCGGCTTGACGGTTGCCCGCGAGATCGCAAAGGCGCTGCCGGGGGAGTCGATTATCTATCTGGGCGACTCCGCCCGCTGCCCCTACGGCCCGCGCGATTTGACCGAGGTCGACGGTTTCGTCCAGCAGATCTGCGCATGGCTGGTGAGCCAAGGCGTGAAGATGATCGTCATCGCTTGCAATACGGCTACTGCCGCCGGGCTGGTGCATGCGCAGCAGACGTTTTCGGTGCCGATCATCGGCGTTGTCGAACCTGGCGCACGTGCGGCCGTTCACGCTACGCGGAACAGGCGCGTTGGCGTTATCGCCACTAAAGGAACCATCGAATCCGGTGCGTACGCCCATGCCATCCGCAACATCGATGCCGGCATAACGGTGTTTTCCACGGCGACGCCCCGATTTGTAGAGATAGCCGAACGCGGCATTCGCATGGCGGAAGGCCCGGTTGAAGACTACACGTCGCTTGCCTCTAAAGTGTATGTTCGTCCCGCCTTTCAGGAGATCGCGAAAGAGTACCTCGAGCCCCTGCGTCGCTGCGGCATCGATACGTTGGTGCTCGGCTGCACTCACTATCCTTTGCTCAAGGCCCTTATCGGGGCAGTGGTTGGGCGCGAGGTGACGCTTATTTCGTCGGCGAAGGAAGCCGCTCGCGACGTTCGCGCGATTCTCGGCCGCAAGGGGGCGCTTGCACCCGGTGACGCGGTGCCGACTCGACGCTTCTGCACGACGGGCTCCAACCTAGAGGAGTTCGCCTCGTTTGGCGGTCGAGTGTTTCGTTCGCCCTTAGAGGGGGTTGAGCACATCGAGCTTCCTCGGTGCGACGATGCCCTGAAAGACCTGCAACCGGTTTAGCGAGAGGAAATACTATGAAGACGGTTGTCATCGCAACCAACAACGCGCACAAAGCTCAAGAAATCGCCGAAGCGCTTCCGTTTCCCGGATGGGAGTTTAAAACCTTGCGTGAGGTGGGCGTGGTCTCGGATCCGGTTGAGGATGCCCCCACGTTCTTGGGAAACGCGCGAATCAAGGCGAATGCCGCTTTTGAGGCGTGCGGAGGAAACGCGGTCATCGCCGACGATTCGGGTCTTGAGGTGGATGCGTTGAACGGCGCTCCCGGCGTTCACTCTGCGCGCTATGCGGGGGAGCCGTGCGACGATGAAGCCAACAACAAAAAGCTTCTCGACGAGCTTGCAGGCGTTTGCGACGCGCAGCGCACGGCGCGCTTCGTGTGTACGCTCGTGCTTATCCAGGAAGACGGCACCGAGGTAACCGCACGCGGCACGATAGAGGGCAAGATCGGCTATGAGGAGCGAGGTGAGCACGGCTTCGGCTACGACCCTTTGTTCTATCCCGACGTTTTGGAGGGCAAGTCGTTTGCCGAGGTGCCCGATGCCGAGAAGAACGCCATTTCGCATCGAGGGTGCGCGTTGCGTGCCTTGAAGGCGTCTCTGGAGAAGGCGGATTTATTGCGCTAGCCTGGCGTGGGCTTGAGGCGTGTTGCGGCCTTTGAGACGTGCTGCGGCCTTAGAGGCGCAGCGCAACGGCTCGTGGGGTCTCAAGCAAGCCGGCAGCACTTCGCGAGGCGCGGCGGCGATGCGGTTTGCCGCGCGTTCCATGAGAGCTCGACCCCTCATCTGAGGGATATGTGCATCAAAGAATATTTTTCCCACAAGCTCCTATGTTGCGGTACAATAGCGCCCGCACCAAATTGGTTTGCACGTGCGGGTGTGGTTCAATGGTAGAACCGAAGCCTTCCAAGCTTCTGACGCGGGTTCGATTCCCGTCACCCGCTCCACGATTTTTTCGCGAGTCGTCCCTAGAGGGCGACTCCGCTTTTGACGTGGGATTTCAGTTCTTTGCAAGATCGGGATGTGGCGCAGTCTGGTAGCGCGCCTGCTTTGGGAGCAGGATGTCGCAGGTTCGAATCCTGTCATCCCGACCACGAAACGCTCGACCGGCTTCGCCGGTCTTTTTATGCCTCCAATGCGATAGTCGAGCCTGAAGGGCTTGCGGTCACAACGATCTTTTTGTCAATGGCGTCTTTGAGTTCCTCAACATGGCTGATGATGCCAATGAGCTTCCCTCCGCCCGAAAGCGTGGAGAGCATCCTTATGGCTAGCTGTAAGGCATCTGGGTCGAGTGACCCGAATCCTTCGTCAATGAACATCGTGTCAAGTTGCACCCCTCCCGCATTGCTTTGAACGATGTCGGACAGTCCGAGCGCAAGGGAAAGCGACGCCTGGAACGACTCTCCGCCTGAAAGCGACGATGCGAGGCGCGCTTTGCCGGTGTAGTTGTCGAAGACGTCTAGATCGAGCCCGGTCTGCCCTTGGCGGCTTTGGGGGTCCATGCGGCGTACCAGCTCGTAACGACCTTGGGTCATCATGCGTAGACGACGGTTCGCCGCTGCGATTATCTCGTCGAAATAGATTCCCTGCACGTAGGTTTCAAACGAGATACGAGCCGTGCCCGGAAGTTTGCCGGCGGCTGCGTCGGCAACTTGCGCGATGTCCCCGAATTGCTTCTCCAAATCTTCGCTTTGAGCGCGTATCTCCTCTAGGGTTTTGAGCAATCGGGTGTTGAGATTGCGTCGTGCCACCAAGGTGTCGCGACGCTCTTTTAGCTGCTTGATTTCGCAGGTGGCCTTATCGAGGTTTCTTTGCTCTTCGTCTTTGTCGATGGTGTGCGTATTCGCTATTTGCTCTTTGAGGGCGGCGTAGGTTGCTTCGTTTTGCTTGATGAACTGCTCGCAGGTTCTCACAGCCTCTTCGGCGCGCTTCCGCTGCGAGTCGAGCTCGTCGCGCTTCGCTTTTGCCCGCGCAAGAGATGCTTCCGCCTCCGCTTTGGTTTTGAAAGGCAGATGGGCGGCAAGTTCAGTGCGGGTAGCCAGCGCCGCGCTGAGGCGTTGGTTTGCCTTTGCGGCAGCCTGTGTTGCCTGCCTGCGCACCTCATCGGCTTTTTCTACCGCCTGTTCGAGCTTGCTCAGGAGCTGCTTTGCGTCGTATTGCCTCTTCACTTCGCTCTCGGCGCGTTTGAGGTCTATGTGCGCCTGCTTTTCGTTTTGAATTGCGATATCCCGAGAATGCTTGGCGGCTTCGGCGGTTTCCTGAGGGAGAGAGGATTTCAGCGTGAGGGCCGTTGCGCGAGCTGCCTGCCAGGTGGTTTGTGCGGTATGCGCCGCTGAGACCTTATGTTCGAGGTCCTCCCTTGCAGCTTGCGCGGCGCTGTCTGCTCTCGAGCTTGCCTGGCGCGCGCTGGTAAGCCGTTCGACGTCGCATTCGGCGCTTTCGAGCGCCGCCTTTGCCTCGGCTATTTCAGAGCCGGCTTTTCGCTCGGCCTCCTCCAGGGAGTGCGTATCGCCCGTGCTGACGGTAAACTGTTCCAGATCCGACTCAAGCTTGTCTACCAGGGCGCATGCTGCTGCGGCCTGCCGCGACGCTCCCTGTGCCTGAGAAGAGACGTCCTCCACTGCTTGCGCAAGGTCTGCGATGTCTTGCCTGCTGGGGAGGTTTTTCACGGCATGTGCGGGGCGGGGATGTTCCGTCGAGCCGCATACCGGGCACGCCGCTCCCTCTTCCAGCGTTTGAGCAAGGACGCCCGCTTGGCCGTCGAGGTAGCGCTGCTGGGCTTGAAGATGCCGCTGCGTTGCCGCCGACAGCTTAGTTGAAACGTCTTTGTAGTCGCGCTGAAGCGCATCGCGCCTGTTTCGTGCGCGTTCAAGCTGGTCGACAAGCTTGGCGAGGCTTTTCCGAGATTCTGAAATCGCCTGCATGGTTTTCTCTGCTTGGGAAAAGCGCGCCTTGCTTACCTCGAGCTTTGCAGGCGCGCTTTCTAGGCGCTCTACTTCTTCGTGGGACTGCTGGGCTCGAAGCCGACTCTGTTCGAGCGCCGTCTGAGCTGTTTGAGCGGCGGCGTCGGCCTTTTCTGCGTCTTGCTCGAGTGATTTGGCGCGCTGGAGCGCAGTGTCGAACGCTTCGTGGGCGGCGAGATTCCTGTCTGCGCTCTCGCGCGCGGAAGCCGCCTGATCAACGGCGCTTTGAGCCCTCACAAGGGCGGCTTGTGCGTCTTGCAACGCATCGAGAGCCGTTTTTGCGTCGGCTTGACGCATGGCAAGCTCCTCGCATTCGCTTATGGCCTTTTGAAGCGCGTCGTCTGCGCTCTCGGCTTCTTCTTGTGCGTGTTGGGCGTTCGTGGCCGCTTCTTCGAGACGCCCGTAAGAGGGCAATGCGGCTTCTTGGGAATGCACCTCTGCATGCAGCTGCTGGCGTTCGGGGTCGAATGCCGCTTGGCGTTGAAGCTCCGCTGCGGCTGCTTCGAGCCTTTCCTTGCCTTGGGCTTGCTGTTGTTTTGCCCGCTCCATCGCTTGCACGGCATGCTCTACCTCTTTGGCAAGCGCAAGCCGCTTGGTGGAGTCTTGCAGTTGGCTTTGCGCTTCGTCGAGCGCGGTTTCAACTCGTGCAATGAGAGGGTCGTCTTGGGAGATTTGCTTTTCAAGCAGCTTTTGGAGGCTATCCGTGGTCAGCGCGTTTGCCGCGCGCAAGTCCTGGCGCTTCTGAGCAAGCTCGCTGCCGTCGCCAAGATCGGCTTGGTCTGCCAGGGCGTCGGTAGTTCGCTTCAGTGTCTCGAAGTCGCGTTGAAGATTGCGGCGCCGTTTTAGCAGCTCGTCTTGGAAGCGTTCGAGATAGCTGGTGCCGAACAGCTTGCGGAATATGGCAGAGCGCTCTTTTGTGCTTGCTGTGAGAAGGTGTCTGAACTCTCCTTGCGCTATCATCGCGATTTGGGAGAATTGATGGCGGTCGATGCCGAGCAGCTGCTCAATCGCCTTGTTTGCCTCGGGGATTTTGGTGATGGGGCGTTTGCCGGGCACCGTAAGCTCGACGGTAGGCGAAACCTCGGTAAATCCCTCGCCGCGTTTTTTCTGACGGATG
Organism: Candidatus Aphodovivens excrementavium; assembly: GCA_018715935.1. Classification (GTDB taxonomy): domain Bacteria; phylum Actinomycetota; class Coriobacteriia; order Coriobacteriales; family Eggerthellaceae; genus Aphodovivens; species Aphodovivens excrementavium. The sequence continues at coordinate 5,301 of DVKR01000009.1, read as the reverse complement.
TAAAAGGGGGTCCTTCGTATACGGTAAATTTTGTCCTGATACGAAAACACGAGCTCCACGAATGTTTCGGTTGCGGGGTCGGCAAAATCGCTGCGCAACGACTTCGTGTCTCGCGTCGAGCCGGACGTTTCGCCGAACAGGGCAAACGATATCGCATCAAAAAGGGTGGTCTTGCCAGCTCCGGTATCGCCGCAAATGAGATAGAGCCCTTCTTTCCCCAGTTCTTCAAGGGGGACGCTCACGGTTTCGGCATACGGCCCAAACGCGCTCATAGTTAACTCAATAGGCTTCATTACGCGTTGCCCTTCTCGTCTGATTCGGATTCGAAGCCGCGCTCGTCCCTGCAGGTGGCTAGAACTTGCTTCGCCAGTTCGCTTTGCTTGGGAGAAAGCTCGCTTCCCGTTTGCTGTGCGTAGAACTGCTCGAAGAGCTCGAAGGGGTCTTTGCTCTGCTCGCTTGCCGCGAGTGGCTTGAGCCCTTCCAATTCTTCGGGCGCCTGATACTCCAGAGACATCACGTTGGGGTATACCGCCCGCAGGCGCGAAAGCGCATCGATAACGGGCGTTTCGTCGGTGAGCGTTACGTGGAGGTAGTCAAGCTTGTTTTGCAACGCCGAGACCTCAGGGTCGATGAGCTCTGAGAGGGGGCCTTTGATTCGCCGGGTGTCTCGCAGGGGGTTGAGCTTTACCGTCTCGTAAGACAAATTGGCATCGCCGTTTTCCCGCTTTCCTTCAATGGTTACCAGCACGGCGCCCTTGCGGTGATTCGTTTCTGAAGCCGAGTATTTTAACGGCGACCCCGAATAACGAATAACGTCCCTTCCGATTCGCTGCGCTTGATGCAGGTGCCCAAGCGCCACGTAGTCGAATTGCTCGAAAACGCGCGCATCTACCGCGTCGAGGCCGCCGATAGACAGCTCCGAGTCGCATTGCTCAGGGGTGTTAGAGCCCGCAACGACGAATTGATGGCACACTGCAACGTTGCAGTGGGAAGCGTTGAGGGTGCATGCGTCTATAACCGCCTGAAGCGCGGCGGTGTAGTTTGTTCCTATTTCCGCATTTGGAAAGTACGGGCGCACTTGTGCGGGCTTGAGGAAGGGGATTGGCCACACGTCTACTACTCCGTGCTCGTCTTCAAAGGGAATGGGGGAGATGCGTCCGTCGAACAGCGGCGCTATGAAGATGTTTTGCCGCGCGAGCGAGCCTGCCGCGTAGGCAAGCCGTTCGGCAGAGTCGTGATTGCCGGGGATGAGCACGCAGGGAAGTTTCTGTTCGATACATTGCCCGAAAAGCCAGTCGAGCATCGACACGGCTTCGGCGCTTGGGGCGCTTTTGTCGTAAACATCGCCCGCAATCAGCAAAGCGTCGGCGTCGTGCGTTCGCGCGAGATCGAGCACCTCCTGCAGGACGTGCTTCTGATCCTCGAGCATTGAAAAACCATTGACTACTTTGCCTACATGCAGGTCTGCAACGTGCAAGAACTTCATACGGTCTCCCAGCTGGTGTTGGGTGCGCAAGTCGGATGTTTGAAGATTATTATATATCTCACGGAAGAGAGGCAACGTGCTACCATACCTATGAAATCGAAGTGAACGTTGGCGCCGAGCGTTGGCTCGAAAGGCGCAATTGCAAGGAGCATGCAGTCATGATTACCACCGCACTTACCGCAGCTGCGGCCAACTTGGCACGCCAGGCGCATGCCGGCGAAGTCGACAGAACCGCAAAGCCCGCCATCGAACATTACTTTGCTGTGGCGGAGCGTATGGAAACCGAAGAGGAAACGTGCGCTGCCTTGCTGAACTCGGCTCTCGGAACGGGTCGCATCACGCTTGCAGAGTTGCGGAATGCCGGGTTTTCGGAGCCAATGTGCGAAGCGCTGGAAGTTCTTGAGCGGAAGCAAGACGAAGAGTTCTTTGCTTTCATCGAGCGCGTTGCGCAGAACCCTCTCGCCTCGAAGGTGAAGCGCGCCGATCTTGTACAGCGCGTTGAGGACATGGAATCTTATGTTTCGCTGACGGGCATGGATCGCAGACGGAGAACGTCTTGCCTGAAGGCGATAGACATCCTCGACGGGGTGGACTCGCTTGCTTTCGACGGTCTGTTTGAAAGCCAGCACCATCAGGGGAGGCTGAAGGCTCCTGTTCCCGCCGCCCCTCAGCCGCCGCTGCATTAGACGCTTATGGACGACGCAAGTTTGTTTTCCTACCGAAACGAAAACGCGGGAGGCGTAGAGCGGTTGTCGCCTGACGCGGAGGGGCAGTCTTCCGAAGCCTCGTGCGCTTCTGGCGCATCGCAGGTCGGGTCAGCCTCATCCCAAGGGGCAAAGACGGCTGAGACGCTCGACGAAAAGATAGCCCGCATTAAACGGGAGCTGAACAGCGTTCCGGCGCTGCCCGGCGTGTATTTGTGGAAAGACACACATGGCCAGGTAATATACGTCGGCAAGGCCAAGCAGCTGCGTGCGCGCATGCGCCAGTACGTGAACTTCCAGGACGATCGTGCGAAGATCCCGCTTCTGGTGGATCAGATCGACAGCTTCGATTACATCGTGGTGGAAAACGAGCACGAATCGCTGGTGCTCGAGAAAAACCTCATCAATCAGCACAGCCCCTTTTTCAACGCCGACTTCAAAGACGACAAGTCGTATCCGTTTATCGCGCTTACCAAAGGAGACGTGTTTCCCGCAATAAAGTACACGCGCGAGAAGCACCGCGCCGACACGCGGTACTTCGGCCCGTATACCGACAGCCGCGCCGCGCGCGCCATGGTGGATATCGCGCGCAAGGTAGTTCCGCTGTGCGCGGCGAGCTGCGCCGATTGGCGCCAGTTAACGCGTCGTTTAGAGAAGGACCCTTTGGCGGTGTTGCGCGGCGATGCCCGTCCGTGCTTTGATGCGCATGTGGGACTTGGCCCGGGCGCCTGTTGCGGCGCCATCACGCCAGAAGAATACGGCGAGCACGTGAGGAAGATCGAGCGATTCCTCGCCGGCAACCATCGCGAGTTTCTTGACGAGCTGTCTACGGAAATGCAGGAGGCGGCGGCGGATCTCGATTTCGAGCGCGCGGCTCGCATCAAGGCGCGCATCGACACCATCAACGCGCTTTCGGACAAGCAGCATGCGGTTTCGTCTCGCAGCCTGTTCGCCGATGTGGTGGGGCTGTATCGTGAAGAAACCATCGCGGGCGTGCATGTGCTGATGGTTCGCGAGGGGAGGATCATCAACTCAAACGAGTTTATCCTCAACAGGGGCAAAGACGTTCCCGACGACGACCTGCTCCACATGTTTCTGCTGCGCTACTATGACGCCACTACCTCAATCCCGCACGAGGTCATCGTGCGCGAGGCTCCCGAGGATAGCGAAGCGATGGAGGCGTGGCTTACCGAAAAGCTTGGGAGCGCGCATGGGGCGAAGGTGCGTTTCACCGCTCCTCGAAAAGGGGAGAAGGCCGAGCTGGTGGCTATGGCGGAGGCGAATGCGCAGCACACCCTGATGCGCTACAAGGTTCGAACAAACTACGAGGACAAGCGAATAAACGATGCGTTGCTGCAGCTGGAAAGCGCGTTGGCGCTCGATGCTCCGCCGATGCGCATCGAATGCTTCGACATCTCTACCATCCATGGGTCCTACACCGTGGCCTCGATGGTGGTGTTTACGGGAGGGAAGCCCGATAAAAACCAGTACCGTCGATTCAAAATCAAGACCCCTCTTACCGAGGCGAACGATTTCCTCAGCATGCAAGAGGTGCTTGGCAGAAGATACAGCCCGCAACGCATGGCCGACGCCCGTTTCGGTTCGAAGCCCGACTTGATCATTCTCGACGGCGGAAAGCCTCAACTAACCGCAGCGTTGCAGCAGTTCGAGCAGATGGGCATCACCGACATTGCCCTGTGCGGACTGGCCAAGCGAGACGAAGAGCTTTTTGTTCCCTGGCAGGAGAGCGGACCGGTGGTGCTGCCGAGTGGATCTGCGTCCTTGTATTTGGTGAAGCAAGTGCGCGACGAGGCCCATCGGTTCGCCATTACCTTCCATCGCGAATTACGGGGCAAAGGGATGACCTCTTCGATACTCGACGAGGTTGCCGGCCTTGGCCCGGTGAGGAAAAAGGCCCTGCTGAAGCACTTCAAATCCTTCAAGCGGCTTAAGGCGGCGTCGGAGAAGGAGATCGCCGAAGTCCCAGGCGTGCCGCAGGAGGTAGCGCATGAGTTGTTCTGCGTTCTGAGGCAGTATAATAGCGACGTTGAACAGAACCCCACAAGCGCGCCGGCGTCTGTGCCGGGAGCTACTACGGAGGAGAACCGAGCATGACCGATAAACCTAAGAGCAGTCCTGATTCGGGAGTTTCGTTGGCCAATATGCCTGAGCTGGTTATAGTTACGGGCATGAGCGGGGCGGGGCGCACCGAGGCCATGCACGCGTTTGAAGACCTGGGCTATTTCTGCGTCGACAATTTGCCGGCAAGCCTTATCGGCGAGCTTCTGTCCATAACCGGCCTTCCGGGTCAGCCTGACGAGCATCGCCGGTTGGCGGTGGTTTGCGACGCGCGCAACCGCGACTTTTTCTCAAGCCTCGTAGGCGAGCTTGCTTCGCTCAAAAAGCTCGGCATCTCATACCGCGTGCTGTTTTTGGACGCTGCGGACGAAAAGCTTATCGCTCGTTATAAATCCAGCCGTCGGCGTCATCCTCTGTGCGCCGATGGCGCTTCCATTGCTCAGGGCATTCAACGGGAGCGAGACCTGCTGTTCTCTCTGCGAGAAAGCGCTCATCATGTTATCGACACCACCGCAATGCTTCCCCCTCAGCTCAAGGCCACCATCAGGGCGTTGTTTGCGCCAGGCGAGGAGCGTTCCAGCCTGTCGGTGACGGTGTACTCGTTTGGCTTCAAGCACGGCGCTCCGCTCGATGCCGATCTTGTTATCGACGTGAGGTTTCTTCCCAATCCCTATTACGACCCGGAGCTGCGACCCCTTACCGGCTTGGACGCTCCGGTGCGCGACTTCGTGCTCTACCGCAAGGAAACCGAAGAATTCCTCACTTGCTGGCGCGCGTTGCTCGACTGCGTCATGCCCGGCTACGTTAACGAGGGAAAGCAGCAGCTTGCCATTGCGATCGGCTGCACCGGCGGCCAGCATCGCAGCGTGGCCATTGCCGAATCTACTGCCGATTACCTTCGTACGCATGGGTATCGGGTCAGTATTGCCCATCGCGATTTGAGCCTTGCGGAGCGCTCCGACGGATCGCTTGTAGCCAACAATGATGCGTACGAAAAGCAGGAGGGCAAGTAACCTCCCATGGAATTCGTAC
>DVKR01000053.1 GCA_018715935.1 Candidatus Aphodovivens excrementavium | reverse complement strand
GCCCTCAAGCCAGTTGAGCAGGGTGTCGCCCTGGACGCCGCCCATGGCAGCGCCGGTGTTGAACAGGCGGTACTTGCCCGTGGGGTCGACGATGTGCTTTTCGGACATGCCCGGAGTAAGCGTGTCGGACATGTCGTAGCGCCACTGGCCGATGAAGCTCGTGGGCTTGGTGATGGTCACTCCGCCCGGAACGTCCAGATAACCGCAGATGGCAACGAGCGCCAGGAAGCACTGGGCGCCCTGCGTGGAGGCCTTGGACTGGTCAAGTGCCACGCCCCAGGTCGCCGTAGAGGGGGCGTTGGTGGCAAACGCGCGTGCTGCGCCCACAAGCGTACCGGCGTCAACCCAGCTCACCTCTTGAACGCGCTCGGGCGTCCATTCCTTGACGGCTTCAGCAAGCTCATCGAAGCCATAGCACCACTTCTCAACGAACTCGCGGTCGTACAAGCCCTCGCTGATGATCACGTTGAGCAGGCCCATGCCCACTGCGGCGTCGGTGCCGGGGCGCAGCTGCAGGTGGTACTCGGCACGAGCGCCGAGCCACGTCAGACGCGGGTCGATGGTAATGATCTTCGAGCCGCGCTTCATGAGGTCGACAATAGAGTGGCCAAAGAAGCCGTCGGGGTTGGAGTACAGCGGGTCTTTACCCCACACCAGGATGTACTTCGGAACAACGTACTCCGGGTCGTCGTAACCGCCCGGAAGATATTGCGCAGAGTCGATTTCGGGGACGCCCGCACCCAGCAGGTAGTTGGTGACCGTAGCACGCGGGCCGTAGCAGGCCTCGCCGCTGAACGCATAGGTGCTTGCACCGTTGGGCGTGTTCATGATCGCGGGACCGTAAACGGGAGCGTAGAGCGTCGACTCTCGACCGGTGCCCGTCAGCGTGAAGATTGCCTCCGCACCGTACGTGTCCTGAATCTCGCGGATCTTTTCCTCGAGCAGATCGTAGGCCTCGTCCCAAGAGATCTTCTCCCACTTGTCCTTGCCGCGATCGGCTCGGTCGCGCTTCATGGGGCTCATGAGACGGTCTTTGTGGTACACCACCTCATCGAGCGCGATGCACCGCGGGCACAGGCGCCCGTGGGTGATCGGATGATCGGGATCCCCCTCAACCTTCACGATCTTGTTGTCCTTCACCGTGATGAACATACCGCATCCAACGGGATGATCTCCCGGAGGCGACCACGCGCAGGTGCGAACCTTGAGCACGCCGTCACCCACCTCGGTGATATACGGCTTGTTGTCAGCCATTCCCTCTCCTCTCTTCAAGTAGCTGCGCCAAAGCTCACCTCCGCTGTATTGGGGACGAACGAAAGCGAGCTTTGACCGTGCCACCATACGCGTGCAAGAGGAGACGCGGCAGACCCATTACGGGCCGTTTTTTCGCGGCGAGCAGAAAAAATGCCCCGACCCGAAACGGGTTGCCTTCATTTCATCAGGCGTTTTGCATGATTCATTCGGATCGGCGAAAGCGCGGAAGGAAACCCCGTTGCCGGGGCTGCATGCCAGGGCTACAGCCGCGAAAACGACATCAAGCGTTCTGGGCGCAGATCCCCCTGATGCCGACACCCTCCGTCAACGGCAAAAAGCGACGCCTAGCGCTCTCCGCGATTGGCACATCGTCAACCGTGCCCTCTCCGTCAACGGCAAGAAGCGGCGTTTGGTGCCCTGAATGCGCACGAGCGAGATCCGCCCGCCCTTCAGGCAATTCCGCGAAAAAGACGGGGGTCAGGCGCTCTGGGATTCTTCCATTTTTTGTTCGATGATGTCGATGAGTTCTTGTCGAGAATGGACGCCCATCTTGGCAAACACGTTGCGTGTGTGACCCTTTACGGTGTTTTGCGAGATGTTAAGATCAAGCGCGATATAGCCATTCGTTCTTCCGCGGCTCAAGAGGCGGAAGACCTCCCCCTCGCGTGCGGTTAGCCCGTGCTCCTTCGCAAGGCGATCACACAACTCGTCCCACACGAGTTGGGGATCCACCGCCTCGCTGCGACTCGGCTGCGCACTCGCCTGAACACGACCCTCAAACATGCGCTCAAGCGCCTCGCTCACCGTCTGCTGACCCAGCACAAGCAAGACCGTCGCGAATACCAGCACCGTAGCCACCAGGAAAAACGGAACTAAAAATGCAGCAGGGTCGGCACCCGACCCTATCACGCCGTAGGCAACAAACCAGCCAACCGTCGTTCCCAGCGCAGAGGCACCACGCCCGAAGCCGAATGCGCGGACAGCAGAAAGCGTTGTGCGCTCTGCCAAGTCGGACAAAAGCGCCCACACCGTCACAATGAAGATGTTGTAGCCCACGTTGATGACGATGTTTTGCAGGGCGCCCATTGACGACCCCGCCAAGGCGCACAAAATAACAGTCACGCACGAGCACACCATCAGCGGAAAGTAGATTTTGCTGATCTCGTAGTTGTGCACCGCCAGAACGGCGCCCGCAACAAGCATGATGGCGCCCAAGATGAGAAAGCTCAAAAACACGACGATAATCGACTGGCTAGACACGTCGCCCGCGCTCTGCATGAGCGCCGAGAACCCTTTGATAACGCCGACGGCAATGCTGAACACAGCCACCGAAATGAGCAGTTTGGTAAAGTAGCCGCGCGGCAGCGAATCAGCGGCAACCAAATCGGTGACGTCTTTACGCACCTCGGGGCTGCCAGATCCGAGCAACACCATGACGCTTGCGAGGGCGGGAAGCAAGCTCAGCATTGCCTGCGAGATCGGAGCGGGCAGGCACACAATCATGAAGAACAGCAGATTGCACAACAGCATCGACTTAGCAATCAGGAAAAACGGCACCTCTCCTCGCGGCGGCGCGCTGTAGAGGCACCCGATTCTCAGACAAACAAAGGCAGTGCCCACCCCCGTCGCAACGCCACAAAGGGCAAACGCGATATGCGGGCTGCCGCCATCGGCAAGCACGCCCCCGGAAAGCAGATAGGTCGCTGCCGAAGCAAGCACACCCATCGCCACGACGAAATACCCGTTTTCAACAAGCTTACCCGCCTGCTTTTGGAACACGCCCGCCCCTACAAGACACACGGCAAGCGCGATGCCCGAATACAGATACAGCTCAGAGCTCGCCATGCCTGAACGCGCGTCACCGAACGTAGTGGTTGCCCCATTGTTGGTCATGGTGAGAAGAATCCAAGCGGCGTACATGGCCAAACTTAGATACTTGAGATGATGCCAACGACGATCGATCCCCTGAAGGCAACGGGCAATTGTCGATGTACGCCCAACGCTGCTGTGCGTACGATTGTCGGAATCAGTGGCGCTGAGGTTGCCAGACGATCCTCGTTTGGGCATAGTTGTCCCCCGTTCGGCTCATCATTAAGTCGCGCTGGGACCGTCCCCTTAATCCCCGTCAGACGACTCTATTGTATCGCAGAAGAACACGGCTTGCGACCTGCCTCAACTCGCCTACGCAGCCATGTCGAGCGCGCAGCGGCTCACCGAACGCAGGCACGACTCGGGCGAACAGCGCACACTCAGCCTACGCTCTACTCCAGATACGCGCCCGTCTGGCGGCTCCAGAGGTGGGCGTACTCGCCGCCGGAGGCAATGAGCTCGTCGTGCGGGCCGTCCTCCACCACGCGCCCGTCCGCCAGAACCACGATGCGGTCGAGGCTGGCAACCGTGCTCAGACGATGCGCCACTACGATGCAGGTGCGCCCGCGCATGAGTGTGGCCAGCGCGTCTTGCACCAGATGCTCGCTTTCGGAGTCGAGCGCGCTTGTGGCCTCATCGAGAACGAGAATGGGGCAGTCGGCCAAAAGCGCCCGCGCGATGGCTATGCGCTGGCGCTGCCCGCCCGACAGCTTGACGCCGCGCTCGCCGGTGATGGTGTCGAAACCTTGCGGCAGCCGCTCGATGAACTCGAGCGCGTTGGCTCGTCGCGCGGCTTCTCGGATCTCCTCCATCGAAGCATCGGGGCGTCCATAGGCAATGTTCTCGGCAATGGAGCGATGGAACAGCAGCGCCTCTTGCGGCACGTAGGCAATCTGGCTGCGCAGGCTCTGCTGGGTGCACGCAGACACGTCCTGTCCATCCACGAGAATGCGGCCCTCTTGGATGTCCGACAGCCGAAGCAAAAGCTTGGTGAACGTCGTTTTGCCCGCGCCGCTCATGCCCACCAAGCCAACGCGTTGGCCGGCGGGGATACGCAGGTCAAGCCCGTCGAACACGCGCGTGAGCACGCCGCCGTCTTCGTAGGCAAACCCGATCTTCTCAAACGCAATGGCTCCCTCGCGCACCACCAGATCGGGCGCTCCGGGCGCATCCGCCACCAGCCGCGGCTCATCGAGCACGGTCGTCATGCCGCTCGCGTCGCCGAACGCGCGGTTGAAGCGCTGCAAGCCCGAGTTGATGAAGTTGAACTGCAGCGTCATAGTGTAGGTGTAGGTGAACATCATCACCAGCGTGCCAGGCGTGATGCCGAACCAGGCGTTGCCGCCCGAGATGAACACCGCCACCACGCTCATGATGACCACCGCAATCCCCGCCGTGATCACGCCGCGCACCAGCGACGAGCGCATGCGCTTGGAGTCGCGCAGCACCACCTCGCGGTTCGCTTTGTC
>DVKR01000052.1 GCA_018715935.1 Candidatus Aphodovivens excrementavium | reverse complement strand
CGAAAGACAGGTCTGACCTGGTGCTGCCTAGAGCCTGGCGCAAGCCCATGACTATGCTGCGATAAAGCCTGGATTGAAAGACTGTTGGTAAAGAACCCTGCAGCGCGACCAGGTTTTTGAAAAGGTAGAAGCAAGTAGCCCTCTGAGCTGCATAAATAGAAACTAATGAGAATTCAATCAACCCCTTTTACCAACCCCAGACTTTGCAGCGCCTTCGCCGATCTTGCGCGCTTTATCAGCTCTGTACCGGCGTCCAATCCTGCGCTCTTCGCCAACCTTCCTTCCTCTTCACTGCGCCCTTTTTGACTTCGATGGGGGAGGGACACCCCCGACCGGACGCGCGCGGGGCGCGCGGGCCGGGGGCGAGGGCTGGCAATTGGGATGCGTTGTTTGCGTCTCTTGCTCCGTGTAAGCTGCTTGCGTGTTTGTCTCGCGTACACTGCTTATCCTTAGCTGGCCTACACGTACAGCAACTCGTCTTCCGAATAGCCGATCACATCGAGCTGCACGCTTCTGAGCACGTCCTTCGGAATGCGATCGACCTCAATGAAGAACTCCTTGCCAAGCCGTGGGTTGAAGATTCCGATGCGCTCCACGCCATGATATGACGTGAGCGGATCGCAGGAGTGAAGGCCCATCAGCCAGTACACGAGCACCTGAAGGGTGTGCTCCTTTATCGGCGAGTTTTTCGACACCTTGATGTCCCAGATGCCGTCTTGCGTCATGAAATCGCCGTCTCCCACGGTGATTGTGCTCGTATATCCGCCCGGGAATGACAGCGTGGTGCTGACGACGACCTGCGCCGCCGCTACGGCAACGCCGCGGTCCGGCGCGGCGTGGAGCTCTGCGACGGGTCCCTCGCGGGCCTGGACGTCAAGGCCGACAACACGGTCCACCCCGTGGGCTTCTTCCACGGGCAGTAGCGGCAGGAAAGGGTTGGTCCGCATGCAAGCGTACGGGCACGAAGGCACGAGAACCGAAGAGCTGCGCACCAGGCGCTACGTCCAGGTCCTCGCGACCTTCGACGTCGACGGCCGCGTCATGCCGCGCGTCGTCACCTGGCCCGACGGCCGCGCCTTCATGGTCGACGAGGTCGTCGACGTGCGCCAGCAGGCGGCCTCGAAGGCGGGCGGCACCGGCACCTGCTACGCCGTGCGCTTCGGCTCGACCGTCACAAAGCTTTACAAAGAGGATTCGCGCTGGTTCGTCGAGGCGTTGCAGGATACCGCGCCCGCCTGAAGGAGCAAAAGCGCCCCTTCTGCGTCCGCTCCTGCCTCTCCGAAGAGGAGCTGCGGGAGGCTCTGGCCGACCAAGAGCACGGCATCGACCGCATCGCCCTGCCGACGCCTGATGAGGTGCGGCGTCTGGCCATCGCCTTGTCGTGCGGCGGCAGCCAGGCAAAGCCACGGTCATTCACCGACTGACGCATCGCCTGCGATGCTTTTTATTACATCGACCGGGCTGTTTTTTGCACCGACCCGGCATGCCGCCCGCCATTCGATAGATTGAAAGGGCTCACGATGCGCCTTCTGCGCTTATGAAGCATGTTTGGTTGCTCCTTCGACGATAGGGGAAGTGATGGGAAAGTCGGGCATGGTAGAGAAAACACTACGATCTGTTTTGGCATGCCTCATGGCGGTTGTCTTGACCGTCGGCTTACCGCCAGTGATTCCTCGAGAGGCGCTGGCGGCAGAGGATTCGACCGTAAAACAATATTTTATCGGCAGTCATGTAATGTACGCCCTCATGGATAATGGCGATTGTTGGGCGTGGGGCAATTCTACTCATGCTGAAATGGGATATGCAGAAAGAAACGAATACAAGCCGGTTAGGTTGTTGGAGAACATAGCCTCACTTCCAGAAGGAAGCGGCGGATCGACAACCATGGTAATCGACACGAGCCAGGATTTGTGGGCCTGGGGTCGAAACGACTGGGGGCAGGTTGCTAACGGAACCGCCTCTAGTAGTTACAATGATTTCGTGACAACGCCAAACAAGGTCATGGAGAACGTCGCGAAAGCTTATCTTTTCGGGAATACATGTGCGGCAATAACTACTGAAGGCGAGCTTTGGGTTTGGGGTCTACATGTCCTCGGCGCATCAGACGCATGTGCCAACCCGATTAAAGTTATGGACGACGTAAACTCTTTCGCTGCATCGACGAACAATAATTATTTCATGGCTATAAAAACCGACGGCTCTTTATGGGGATGGCTTTCGTCTGGGGATAAGGGAGAAGAATATGGAATGACTTCCAATCCGACAAAGCTGCTAGACGATGTCGCCGCCGTATCTTTAGGAATGACTCATTTTGCGGCATTGAAATCAAATGGAGACCTATATGCTTGGGGTAATAATTATGCAGGGCAGGTTGGAGATGGAACAACCGAAGAAAAAGTTGAGCCGGTCAAAGTCGCAGAACGGATTAAAGGCGTTTCTTGTGGTGATGGCTACACATTAGCAATAAGGAATGACGGTGTTTTGTTGGCTTGGGGCCTTAATGGAGCAGGGCAACTTGGAGATGGTACGCGAATTAATCGGACAACTCCAATCGAAATCTTGAATCAAGTCGATAGTGTACAGGCGCTTAACAACAGAAGTGCAGCGGTGACTTCCGATGGGCTTCTTTGGATGTGGGGCAGTGATGAATCTGGCGGAACAGGAGCAAATCCGGCCTCAACGTTTCAGCTAGAACCGGCCAAAGTGCTGGACAATGTTGTCGCCGATTCCATCCACAGCATGTATCGCAGCTATCTTGCCACCTATAGCGCTGCGGTGCAGAATGACGGTTCGCTGTGGTTTTGGGGCTTCAACAGAAATGGGTATACGGGCAATGGCAGCGAAAGCAACGCGCAGCGTACACCTTACCGAATAAAGTTCGAATCAGGTAACGACCATCTTTTAGATCTCGATATCAATGGCGACAACGGAGATCGCCTTGACATTTCCACCATGACAGCGCTCGCCGCAGTGGAGTTCGCTGACGTTTGCGCGAAGTATCCCGGTAGTTCCGTTATTCCTGGCCTGGACGAAGAATTGGCGGGGAATCCGAGCGTTTGGGCTGCGGCCGCAATCTCCAAATACTCCGACTCACCGATCTGGGACGACTCCGACGTCACGAGGAGCGACCTCGCCGTCCAGGAGCTCGACGGGTGGAACATCGTCGG
>DVKR01000051.1 GCA_018715935.1 Candidatus Aphodovivens excrementavium | reverse complement strand
AGCGTCTTCTTGAGGTCGATGATGTAGATGTCGCCACGGCTACCGAAAATGTAGGGCTTCATCTTGGGGTTCCAACGGCGCGTCTGATGGCCGAAGTGGGCGCCTGCGTCAAGCAGCGTCTGAATGCCGATTTTGGTCATTCTTCTCTCCATTCGTTAGTCCTCTGCATGTGGTCGCTCCCGAAGTTCCGCAGCCTTTTCCGGTGGCCACTCGCGGCTCGAGTCGCACATGCATGCGTGATTATTCCTGCTGTGAACACACAGCCTGCCCATCATACCACGCATGGAATCAAACGCAAGAAAAACGATCCGCCCTGGCGAAAAACTGCACGTTTGACACATACGGCACGTGCGCGCCGACCGCCCTACGCGGACGCATACGGCGCCTTCACGCCGATCGCCCTGCGCAATGCGCCTCGCGGCAGGCTCCGCTATTCCATCCTATGGGTAGCAAACTGAGGGTCGTCTGCCCATAGGCACACCTCGCCGGCGGCACGCGTTGCGGGAACGTCGATGATGCGCTGGTTGGACGATCCGCGGAAGCGCAGCGTGATGTCGTGAAGGGCGGCAACGTAAGGGCCGTCCACCAATACGTCGATGCAAGCGAGCAGCCGGTCGGTCACGTCGGTGTGACGCCGCCCGCCCTCTCGCAGGTCGTCTAGCACGTAGCCGGTGAAACACCAGATCCCCTTGTCGGGGAAGCGCTCCTTTACGAGCTCGACGAACTCCACCAAACCGCGCTGGTTCTCGGGCTCCATCGGCTCGCCGCCGAGCAGCGTGAGCCCGTCAATGTAGGACGGCTCGAGGCTTTGGAGGATACGCTCGGCGACCTCGGGCGAGAACTCGTCACCCGAGGCGAAGTCCTGTGCCTCCTGGTTGAAGCATCCCGGGCAATGCAGGCGGCATCCCGACACGAACAGCGTCGTGCGCACCCCTTCGCCGTTGGCGATGTCGCAGTACTTGATCTCGCTGTAGTTCATGCCGCCATACCTTCCTGCCCGAATCCCAGCACCCACACCCGGCGCGTCGACCCAGCGAAACAATGCATCGCAAGCCCGACACGCTTTTCGCTCTAAATCGAACACTTTCCCATTTTGCGGCAATAAAGTTCGATTTAGAGCGATGCTATGAACTTACTTCGGAAGCCGCATGTCCTAAGTTTACGTTTTCCCTGCTCAGACAAGTGAAACAGCATCTATCAACCAGCAATGCAACCTTTCGAGTACATTTTGACGCAAATATCGTTCTAAATCGCACTTTATTGCACCGAATCGGCATTTTATTTCGATTTAGAGCGACAATGGCGGCATTGTCGCCCAATGCAGCCATTGCCGCCGCCGATGCAAGCAGATTCCTCTGGCACAAGCAGATCCCACCGAGAGGCAGACTCTTGCCCGAAGGGGCAGGCTCCGCCGAGAGAGCAGGCTCCGCCGAGAGGGCAGACCAGCGCAGCCTACAGATGCAAAACGCGGTCGCGGATTTCCTCGGTGCGACCCTGGTTCCAGAACTGCGTGCCAATGTAGCCGCAGGTGCGACGCGCGACGTTCAGCTTTTCTTGGTCGCGGTTTCCGCAGTGCGGGCACTCCCACACCAGCTTGCCGTCGTCTTCCACGATCTGGATCTCGCCGTCGAAGCCGCACTCCTGGCAGTAGTCGCTTTTCGTGTTGAGCTCGGCGTACATGATGTTGTCGTAGATGTACTGCAGCACGCGAATGACCGCCTGCAGGTTGTCCTGCATGTCGGGAACCTCAACGTAGCTGATGGCGCCGCCCGGAGAGAGACGCTGGAATTCGCTTTCAAACTTCAGCTTCGTGAAGGCGTCGATCTCTTCGCTCACATGCACGTGGTAGCTGTTGGTGATGTAGCCCTTGTCGGTGATGCCTTCGATAACGCCGAAGCGGCGCTGCAGGCACTTCGCGAACTTGTAGGTGGTGGACTCCAGCGGCGTCCCGTAGAGCGAGAAGTCGATATTGCTTTCCGCCTTCCACTCGGCGCACTTGTCGTTCATATGCTGCATAACCTGCATCGCGAACGGCGTTGCCTCTTCGTCGGTATGGCTTTTTCCCGTCATGTACTTCACGCACTCATACAGGCCGGCGTAACCCAGGCTGATGGTGGAGTAACCGCCGAACAGCAGCTTGTCGATAGTCTCGCCCTTAGGCAGGCGAGCCAGCGCGCCGTACTGCCACAGAATAGGGGCGGCGTCGGACAGCGTGCCCTTCAAGCGCTCGTGGCGGCACAGCAGCGCGCGATGGCACATCTCCAAACGCTCGTCGAAGATCTCCCAGAACTTGCCCATGTCGCGCTTCGACGAGCAGGCGACGTCAACCAAGTTGATGGTGACGACGCCCTGGTTGAAGCGCCCGTAGTACTTCGGCTTGCCCGGCTCGTAGTTGCCGGCGTTGGCAACGTTGTCGTAGCCGTTGCCCGAACGATCCGGCGTCAAGAAGCTGCGGCAGCCCATGCACGTATAGCAATCGCCCTCGCCCGGCTGCTCGCCCTTCGAAAGCTTCAGCTCGCGCATCTTCTTCTCGGAGATGTAATCGGGCACCATGCGCTTGGCCGTGCACTTCGCTGCCATTTTGGTGAGATAGAAGTACGGCGAATCCTCATGGATGTTGCTTTCCTCAAGCACGTAGATCAGCTTGGGGAACGCAGGGGTAATCCACATGCCGGCTTCGTTTTTCACGCCCTCGTAGCGCTGGCGCAGCACCTCTTCGATGATCATGGCCAAATCGTGGCGCTCTTCTTCGCTGCGCGCCTCGCCCAGATACATGAACACCGTCACGAACGGAGCCTGGCCGTTGGTGGTCATGAGCGTGACCACCTGGTACTGGATGGTTTGCACGCCGCGGCGGATCTCGTCGCGCAGACGATCCTCAACCACCTTGTTGATCTTTTCAACCGGAGCCTCCAAGCCAAGCTCGTTAACTTCCTGGAATACCTGGCGGCGGATCTTTTGGCGGCTTACGTCCACGAACGGCGCCAGATGCGTCAGCGAGATGGACTGGCCGCCGTACTGGCAGCTAGCCACCTGGGCAATGATCTGCGTGGCGATGTTGCAGGCGGTGGAGAAGCTATGCGGGCGCTCGATGAGCGTGCCGGAGATAACCGTGCCGTTTTGCAGCATGTCGTCGAGGTTGACCAAATCACAGTTATGCATGTGCTGAGCGAAATAGTCGGCATCATGGAAGTGGATGATGCCCTCTTCGTGAGCCTTGACGATATCTTGCGGCAGCAGCATGCGCATGGTGAGGTCTTTGGAAACCTCGCCCGCCATGTAGTCGCGCTGAACCGAGTTGACCGTTGGGTTTTTGTTGGAGTTCTCCTGCTTCACTTCCTCGTTGTTGCACTCGATAAGCGAAAGGATGCGGTCGTCTGTCGTGTTCGCCGTGCGCTTCAGGCTTTGCACGTAGCGATAGATGATGTAGCGACGCGCCACGTCGTAGCGGCCGGCTGCCATGATCTGGTTTTCAACCATGTCCTGGATTTCCTCAACCGACACGGTGTGTCCCGCGCGCTCGCACAGCCACTCCACGCTGTGGGCGGCAAGGGCAATTTGATCGCTGGTCAGGCGATCTCCCGCATCGGCTTCGTTGTTGGCCGCCTCTATAGCGCGAACGATCTTCTCGATATCGAACGGGACCTCGGTGCCGCTGCGCTTGATGATTTTCATGACCTGCCGCCTCTCCTTCTTGGTATTCGCAAAACGAGCAAGGGGTCTCGCCCTTCTTTTCGGCTCTCTCGTTTACATCCGTTATTGTTACTTTTTTGATAGCAATTTACATCAGCGCCTCCGGCAAACGGCTGCGCTTTTTCGGCCAAACCATGATACGCCATTATTCCCACAATATATTGTGTTTTCTTGCCGAACTAACCACCATATTGTGTTTCTGCAGGTCGGCGCTTATGAAAAAAATTGTTGAGGATTCCTGTTGAACAATCGCGAAAAAACACCTGTTTTGCATACTGCCTGATGGGCTTTCATACAAGCGAAAACGGCAAAGTTTTGCGGACTCCCCCGCCTAAATGCCTTAGAATTGCGAGCGGCGTAGCGAACCGCGGCAGGCGCGCTGGGCGCGGGCTCGAACAAGGCACCGATACGGACTCAGGCGGCGCGGCGCGGGCGGCGTCGGAGCGGCGGCACGGACGCGGGCGGCGCGGCGCGGCTCGGGCGGGATCAACTTGCCTTGAACCCGCCGACAGCGCAAGACCCAAGCGACGCGACGCGCCCGATACGCACAAGCACTCGACATAGCACGGATCTAAAAGCACCGAGGATTTGTATGACCGACAACACCCCAACACCTCGCTCCTCCTCTTGGCTCGTTGCCCCGCAGCCGCGTCTTCGCATAGGCGGGCTTGTCTTTTTGCTGCTAATAGCCTCCCTCATCACGCCTTTGTCGCTGGACATGTACACGCCCTCTATCCCGCACATGGCAGACTACTTCTCCACCGACGAGGCAACCGTCAATCTCACGTTATGGGGCTACTACCTGCTCTTTGCCATAGGAATGCTAGTGTTAGGGCCGCTCAGCGATAAATACGGGCGGCGCCCTGTGCTGCTGGCTGGGTTCATCCTCTACGTTGCAGGAGGCGTTGCCTGCGCGCTCGCCTTCAGCATCTACGCGCTCATAGGCGCGCGCATAGTTCAGGCGGTGGGGGCAGGCGCCGTGAACGCGGTGTGCATGGCAATCACCAAGGACTCGTTTATGGCAGACAAGCGCGAGAAGATTCTTTCCATTATGCAGGTGCTGTTCGTAGTGGGGCCCGCCGCGGCTCCCAGCATCGGCACGCTCGTACTGCAGGTTGCCGACTGGCGCGGGACATTCTGGGTGCTTGCGGGCGTTGGCACCATTTGCCTGATCATGACGCTTCTCTACAAAGAGTCGCTTGACGAGAAAGATCGCTCGCAGGGAGGCCTCGCCTCGACGCTCGGACAGCTTGGCGTCGTCGCCAAGGACAAGGGGTTTACGATCTTCCTGATTGTCTCCAGCATGTTCGAAGTCGGATTCATGGCCTACATCGCGGTGGGCTCTTACATCTACATCGACTTCTTCGACGTGGGCGAAGCGGGCTACAGCCTGTTTTTCGGCATAGCGGCTCTTCTCACTGCAACCGGGCCGTTCATTTGGCTGGCGTTCTCCCATTTCACGTCTGTTCGGCGCTTCACCAGCGCATTGCTGATAGTGGGATTTGCACTGGGTGCTGCGCTCATTGCGGTTGGTCATACCAACGCGATAGTGTTCTGCGCGCTGTTCAGCCTGTTCGCTATTGCGGAATCGGCGGGACGCCCCTATGCGATGAATATCTTGCTGGAACAGTCGAAAAGGCATGCGGGCTCGGCATCTGCCCTGATCAGCTTCGTGCGCACCGGCATCGGATGCATTGGCATGGTGCTTGCCGCCCTGCCGTGGGGCAGCTACGTCTTCGGCGTAGGCGCACTAATTTGCGGCGGCATGGCGGTTGCCTTCGTTGGCTGGGTTGCCCTGCTTCGCTCTCGCGCGCCGCTCGCAGACGTCAAGGAAGACGAACCGGTCTCGCTTTGGTAGGCCCGCCTGACTTTGGTAGGCTCGCCTGGTTTTGGTAGGTGCGCCCTGCCTTGGTAGGCGCGCCTGGCACACGACGGTCCAATCGCGGCGGCGCGCCGCAGTCGGCGGCTCATCGCAATCGGCGGTTCACCGCAGCGGGTAGCGCCCCGAATTCCGCAGAGCCAGCGCAACCGTGGTCGCGTTGTGCAGAAGCGACGAAGTCTGCGGCCTTACCGCACCAGCGACGCCCGCCGCCAGCAATGCCGAGTTGACGGCCATTACTTGGGCGAACGACCCATTGAGACGGTTCATCAGCCCTTGGCTCAGCTTGCGCAGCGCGACCAGCGCCGACAAATCTCCGCCTACCAGCGTGATGTCGGCAACCTCTTTTGCCACCGCCGTGCCCTGCCCCATGGCTATGCCCACGTCGGCGACGGACAAAGCAGGCGCATCGTTCACGCCGTCGCCCACCATCACCACGCGTCGTCCCTGATCGCGCAGGAGCGACACGAATGCGTACTTGTCCTCGGGCAGAAGGTTTGCCTGAAACTCGGTCACGCCCGCCTCCGCTGCAATGCGGGCGGCGGTGCGCTCGTTGTCTCCGGTGAGCATGATCACACGATCGAAGCCTAACGCGCGCAGCTTTGAGATATGAGCGGTAACGTGCGGCTTGAGCGGGTCATGCACGCCGACAACGCCCACCAACCGCCCATCAACTGCCAGGTACAGTGGAGAGAGACCTTCGGTTGCCACTGCAATACGTGAACGCTCTTCGCGGGAGATCTCAACTCCCTCGTCTTCCACGACGAAATGCTCCGAACCGATAATGACACGCTTACCTTCAAGCGATGAGGCAATGCCGTGCGCGACGATGTACTCCACTGCTGCGTGACGCTCGCGGTGCTCGAGCCCGCGTTCGGCAGCAGCGCGCACGACAGCGCGGGCAACCGGGTGGGGGAAATGCTCTTCGAGACAGGCGGACAGGCGCAGCACCTCGTCGCGCTCCCAGCCCCGCAATGCCAGCACGCACGCAACTTTGGGCATCGCCTCGGTGAGCGTGCCCGTTTTGTCGAACACGATAGTGTCCGCCGCCGCCATCGTTTCGAAATGACGCGCGCCTTTCACCGTAAATCCCAACTTCGCCCCTTGCTGTAGAGCGGACAGCTCGGCGATGGATCCTGCGAGCTTGAGCGCGCATGAGTAGTCAACCATCAGAGCCGCCGACGTTTTGAGCAAACTGCGCGTACAAAGAGCGACCGCTCCCGCAAGCAGGAAATTCCACGGAACGATGCGGTCGGCAAGCTGCTCCATGCGCGACTGAGCCTCAGACTTGAGCCCTTCCGACCCCTTCACCATTGCCACGATGGAACGCAGCTTTGTTTCGCCGGCTCCGGCACGAACCCGCACGACAATCTCGCCGTCTTCAACTGCGGTGCCTGCAAAAACGTCGTCTCCTTTGGAACGCTCCACGGCAAGCGGCTCGCCGGTGAGCGCTGCCTGGTTGACCATCGCCACGCCCTGCACCACCTCGCCGTCCACCGGCACGGGCATGCCCGTGCGAACGGCAATGAGGTCGCCGGGCTCAAGGGATGCGGCATCAACGCCGACCTCTTGGTCGCCCTCGATGCGCTGGGCGGTCTCGGGAATGTCGAGGAGCGCGTTGATCAGGGCGCCTTCGGAGCGCGAGCGTGTGTAGTCTTCAAGCGCCTCGCCCACGTCCAGCAAAAACATCGTCTCGCCAGCCGTCGCGGGATCGCGACGCGCAAACGACATGCCGATAGCCGTCGCGTCCAGCACGGGAACGTCGAGGCGCGAACGACGCAGCGAGCGAAGCGCTAAAGCCATAAACCTTCGATAGCGCCACGCCGTCACGGCGGCAGCGAGGGGCTTGGGGACAAACCACCGGCGCATGAAATACGACCCAATCAGCACCGCCAGCTCCATCATAAGCATATGCGAGCGCGGGGACAGCGCGGCACCGCCTTCCACGCGCGCCTCGTCAATTGCCTTCGCGTCAATCGAAGCCAGATGCCCAAGCACTCGGCGGCGATTGTCGGCACCCGCGCGATACGTCACCGCAAGCGAGCCGATGCGAGGGTACACGACAACGCGGGTGACCGCCGCGCAGGCGCTCACGACGCGCTCGAGCGCATCCATGTCGGAGTCGGGCACAGGCCCCGCAAGCTTAACGCGCAGGCGTCCGGGCACCTCGCTTTGCAAAACGAAATCCATGGCTATGCCGAGGCCTTCTCCCCCGCCTCAACTTCGGCGGCAGACTCGGCCACGGGCTCGGCTGCTGCACCTGCCTTGGCGCCAGCGTCCGCCTTTGCGGACGACAGATAAGACGCCTCGGCGACGATGTCGTCAACTTCGGCCTTGGCCTGTTCAACCACGTCCTCGTAATACGATTTAGCCTGAAGCCCCGCTGCCACGCCTTGGACGTACACCCGCTTGGCGTGCTCGCTCGTTAGCGCCTTGACGCCTATCGTCCCCATCAGAAAACCAGCACCCAACAGCAGTGCATTGCGCGTTTTGCCTTCCACAGCTTCCTCCTTGTCCGCGCCGTAAAACGCTTCGATTTTTTCGCCGAATTTAGTTGCCAAAAGCTAACTTTTTCCACCATAATAGGGCTGACAGAAAAAGTCAACTAACGCTAACTACTTTGGCTCCGCTGCAGGAATTGCGACCTACAGCGACCGAAATAGCGGAAGGCGCGCCTTTGCGCCAGAGCAGAAACACAGAGCGGAAACACAGAGCAGAAACAGTCTCTGAAGGGAGCGAGCATGAAGCAGCATAGATTCTGGGCGATTGCCTGCGCAGTGTGCATGGCGATGACATGGTACACTGGCCGCAAGCACAAATGACACACGCGCCGCATCCAGCCGGCGGGAAGGCTCCTGCCGCACGTCGGTGACGGCTCGTTGCCGCTCGCCCTCGCATCAATGCGCGCACGGCAAAGGAGCACGTCCCATGAACTTCAACAAAGTCCAGTTTGAGCGATCCTTTGGAACCTCTTCGCAGCTGCCGCCCTCGTCCCTACCCGAGATCGCCTTTGCAGGCCGCTCGAACGTGGGAAAGTCCTCGCTGATCAACAAAGTGTTCAACCGCAAAGGACTGGCGAAGGTCTCTCAAACGCCGGGGAAAACCGCAACCATCAACTTCTTCGTCACCGACACCGCCCGCTTCGTCGATTTGCCCGGATACGGCTATGCAAAGGTGGCGAAATCGGAGCTGCACCGCTGGTCGGAGCTTATCGAGGGCTATTTCAACCAAGACCGCGACTTCGCGCTGGTGTGCTCGCTCATCGACATCCGCCATGCGGCAAGCGCGCTTGACGAAACGATGGTGAACTTCCTCATCGAGCGCGAGCTGCCCTTTGCAGTGATACTCACCAAAGCCGACAAGCTCAGCAAACAGCAGCAACAGCGACAGAGATCGGCGCTTGTCAAGCAGCTCAAGCTGCCGCAAGGCACGCCCGTTGTTGTTACGTCGTCGTCGAAGGGTGTTGGCATCGACACCGTACGTTCGCTCATTGTCCAGGCAGCCGAAGAGCACTAGCGGAAGAACGGAACAGCGCCTCCTCCACGCTCAGCCGAACTAATCGACGCGACGAGATCGCCGAGGGCGCGCGCAGAGACACGCCCGCCACGCTCAACCCAACGGTTCTGTAACAGACCGACTCGGATGCACTCCGCATGCAAGCGCAGCGGTATACTGCCATTCGGATTATTCTCGCTAAGCGCACCTTGCGCTTGCTCATTCCTAGAGATATCGCAGGAGATCCCATGACCAACCAGCCCGCCCTAGCCGAAGGGCCAGCACCGGGAGAAACGCCGCCGGAAAAAAGGCGCATTCCCCTTATCGCCAAAGTGTATGGCGTGGTGTGCATCCTTAGCAGCGTGGCGGTTCTGCTTCTTGCCGCGCTCATTGTGGTGGGGTTTACGCTGTTGTTTATTCGCGGCGAAATCGACCTTTCCATCGACACGTCGGCGGCAAACGTCATTATCTTCGCGGTGGAGCTCGCGCTGTTTGTTGCCCAGTTCGTGCTGCTGCTTGTGCTGGGAATCAACCTTCTGCGCAACAGGCGGCGCGGCGCAGCTCAAACCGCAGAGGCCGCAGCGTTTGTAACCACCGGCGTTATCGCCTGCGAAATCATGCTCAACGGCGTGGGAGGCATCAACATACCCATCCTCGTGCTGCTGGGCATCTCCATCGCATTGGCGTCGTGGCTTGACCCCTCGCTTGCGCAGGAACGCGAACTGCAGCGCAAACTGCGTGATATGGAAACGCGCGAGGCGGCCGAAGAGGGGACGCTTGGACTCGACGAAACCGGCAAGGGCTACATCACGTTGAACTTTTTCAACCTGTTTTGGATCTTCGTGGTAGCAAGCGTTATCGGGCTCGTGCTTGAGACTATCTACCACTTCGCGGTGGTCGATCCAGGACACTACCAAGACCGTGCGGGGCTTGTGTTCGGGCCGTTCTCGCCCATATACGGCGTGGGCGCAGTGCTTATGACGATGGCGCTCAACCGCTTCCACAAGGCGCATATTGTCGTCATCTTTTTGGTGAGCGCGGTTATAGGCGGCGTGTTCGAGTATCTGGCGGGCTGGTTTTTCCAGTTTGCCTTCGGCATTGTGGCATGGGACTACACCGGCTCTACCCTGTTTGGCCTTTGTCCCGACCCCATAGCCATCCTGTTCCAGGGACGCACGAGCGCCCTGTTCATGTGCATGTGGGGCGTGCTCGGCGTTGCCTGGATGAAGCTTTTGCTGCCTTGGATGCTTCACTTGGTGAACAAGATCCCGTGGAACTGGCGCTACACCCTCACAACTATCTGCGCCACCCTCATGGTTGCCGACTGCCTGTTCACGTTGCTGTCGTTCGACTGCTGGTACGAGCGCATGGCAGGAAACGCGCCCACCTCGGCAATTGAGCACTTCATGGCGAACCACTTCGACAACAGCTACATGGAAGACCGCTTCCAGAGCATGACGCTCAACCCCGATAACGCAACACGAAACGCGCGTTAAGGCACGGAGGGACGCGGCGGAGCGGGTCGTCTCTCAGGATCCCCAACGGAGCAGGTCGTCTCTCGGAACCCCCAACGGAGCAAATCCCCAACGAAGCGAAGAACGCCTGCCACATCGCTCTGCGGCAGGCTCCAGCAGGCATCCGCTACGCTCGCACCAACTTCCGCCTCGTAGCTGCCGTGGACGTAGGGGTGCTCCAACAGCCATCCGCAGCGCTCGCACCAACTTCCGCCCCAGCCGCCCATAAAAAATCGAGGGAAGGGATCAAACTCCCCTTCCCTCGAAACCGAGAACAAAGCTTCCGTAAGCATACGGGCGCACTTCCTCAAGCGTGCGTGGGCGTTTCTGCAAGCGTGCGTGGGCGTTTCTGCAAGCGTGCGGGCGCGCCCTTAAAAGAATGAGAGACCGCGACCGCTTCTTACCCTATTCGGGCTAATCCTTTTTCGCGCCGCACTTAGCGCAGAATTTGCCGGTGCGGTTGTTGTGCCCGCATTTCGGACACAGCCAACCCTGCGGCACTGTTTGCGCTGCAGCATTCGGCGCCGCCACCTGATTCGGCGAACCGGGCATACCGGAGGCTGCCGGAAGCTGGGCGCCCTGTTCCATCGTCTTTCGGATAGCGGTGGTGTTCTTCCAAATGAGAACGGTGAGCAGGGAAAATTCGAAGCTGATGCGAAGAATCACTTCCAAAACGATCACACCGATGACGAGGCCGAAGAACCACATAAAGAACTGGCCAACGCCCATTCGCATGCCGGGGCCGAAGGGGACGCCGATGATGAGCGCGATGCTTTGAAAAGCGATTTCGAAGGCGAAGAACATGTAGAGGGCTTTCAGGATGTTTTCCACGAGCAGATGATCGAAGCGGAAAAACGTCGCCCATCCGCTCACGCCCGGCGTGATCTTGCGTACGCTGTCGGGAGAAATGAACTTTCTGTACAAGATAACCGTCAGTACGATAGACGCAATAAAGGCGACTACGCTGAGAAACACTAACAACATGCCTTCCTCCTTCTTGTTTTGCTATCGTTCCCGCCGATCCAGCAGGCGGCTCGATCTCGATTGAGGGCAAGCGCGCCCTAGCGTAAAGGCGCAGGAAACGGCGTGGGTCATACCCTCAGCCCCCCTATGGCGTACCTTAGCTCAAACGAGCTACCGTTTAAGGCAAAATCGCCCGACGAGCGAAAAGAAGGCGATTACGGAAAGCGGATAGCACGACGCATGGGTTGCCCTGCGCACGACCCATGCGTCGTGCCCCCAGGTGGCGGCATCTCCCGTATTTGTTGCGCAACGTTTTTCGCAGAACGGGTGCTACGATGAGAAATAATGCCGGCGCGTTTTCGATCTGCATGCGCCGGAAACCCGTTCTAAGGAGGAGCGATGCCCGCGACTTTGACCAGGTGGTTGATGGCGGTTCTTCTGGCTGTTTCGTCTGTCCCCTTCGTCTTTTCCGGCGGTGCCGCCTATGCGGACACTTCCGAGGATACGACTGCGCCCCAAGTCACCTCCGTCGAGATAGTCGGCGGGAACCAATCCTGCGACCCAGGCGACACCGTCGCGGTACAGATCGGCTTCGTCGAGGACGGCACCGGCGTCTCGGACGCCAGCGTGGATTTTGTCCTGGAGGATGATTTTCGAGAAGGAACATCTTCAGGTGGCGGATCCGCCTACGGGTTCGTGGACTATGCCGACTCCCCTCAATACACGGGAACGTTGACCCTTGAAGTGACGCTGCCAGAGAACGCCCATCCGGGAGCATGGCGAGTCTCCTCTGTGTGGCTTAAAGATCAGCGTGGAAACTCAACGGGCTTCTCTTTGGTGTACTACGATGACGGGCATTTCGAGCTCTCGGATAGCGTGACGGGGAGCAATCTGCCCGCGCCCGGTTTTTCCGTAAAAGAAGTAGAACCGGGACGCGACTACGTCAGCCCCGTGGTGAAAAGCGTGCGCATCGCCGACGCCAACACGGCCAAACGCGCGGGCGAGACCATGACCGTCATCGCCGAGGTTGTAGAAGAGGGTTCGGGAATTGTGTCTGCCAGCTGTGGGCTTCAGATTAAGGACATAAGCTCGAGTGAAGGGTCTTCCATGGGCGGCACCCTTGCGGACGGCTATGTGGATTACGAGGCTCCTCTGAAGTCCGGAACGTTCGAGATTCCAGTGACGCTGCCGGAGAATGCAAAGGCGGGCGGTTGGATCATCGGGTCAATCAGCTTCACCGACCGAAGCGGCAATAGCGTTACGATGAGCTACGAGTACTACGAGGAAACCAATGAGTACTGGCTTTCCGACTCGCCCACGACCAACCGCATTCCCAATGCCAGCTTCGACGTAACCGCAACAGCCGCAGGAAGCGATAGAGTCAGCCCCGAGATCCTGGGAGTCGAGATTGTGAGCGGAGACACTGTAAACCGTCCCGGCGTCGTCAGGGTGGAGGTTCGCTTCAAAGACGAGGAATCCGGCGTAGCGTCGGTGTACGTCGAAGCCACGCCCAACGCCTACAGCAATGGCATGGTCGGCAGCTTGAACGAGGCGTATGGTTCGATGGAGTTCGAGGAGCCCATTGTGGGAGAAGCTTCTGCGATCGTAGAGATTCCGATCGGTTCGAAAGCGATGCTTGGTGGTTGGAAGCTCACGAGCATCAGCGTCAGGGACGCCGCCGGCAACGACGGGTATGCATACATCTACGGCCATGGCGACGAAGAGTACTACAACTACTTCGAGATCCAAGGCGAGGAGATCGTTGCGCCGCACTTCACGGTGGAAGACGAGTTCGACTTCGCCTTCGAGATGGCGCTTTCGAACCCCCGTCTGAAGGAAGCCGTCGAGGGGATCAGCGAGGGCTACGCCGCGCGCATCCTTATCGACGGCGACGGAGTGCTCTCCGAAGGCGTGCTCGCCGCCATTGCGGGAAAAGACGTCACGCTTGTCTGCTACAAAGACGCCTACCAATGGGTGATCAACGGCAACGACATCGTCAATGATCCCAAAGACCTCGATCTCGACGTCGACATCATCCAGGAGCCCGGTAGCAGCTACGGTATCGATGAGGACGTGGTCCGGTTGGTGTTCTACCCCAACGGCCAGCTTCCCGGTCCCATCCAACTGCGGTTCAAGTCCGATTACCTGTACACCTTTGCAGGTCTTGAGGGAACGCTGCATCTGTACTACCTGGACAACGGCAAGTACGTCGAAGAGGACGGCGATATCGACCTGGTCTTCGATGGCACGGACAAATGGTGCTATGCGACGTTCACTCACAACTCGGAGTTCGTCGTCTCCCCTAGCGAACTCACGTCGAGCGATGGAGCGACGGGCATCAAACCGCTCGGCACCCAGGGCGCTGGCGGATCGCAGCTGGCAGCGACGGGCGACGGCGCGGGCATTGCCGCTATCGCCATCGGCTCGATAGCATGCGTTGCCGGTCTGACGGTATGGCGCGTCAGGAGAAGCGCGACGAAGCGCTAACGCGAACAGCTCCCAACAGACGTTGCAACACGGAGGGCCTTCGGCCCTCCGTTCGGTTTGAGCGCCAGTCTGACCACCGCCAGTCTGACTACCGCAAGAGCAAGGGGCGGCCAATGCTAGAGCTGAAGCACCTGGAGAAGATGGAGCGCGAACTGTTTGAGCAGCAGCTAGAGAAAGAGAAGAGGTAGCGTACCTGAAGGTTTGTTTGCCAGCCGGCTTGCCGCCGCTTCGAAACTCGATTGCAGTACAAAAACCCCTACCCTCTGGGCAGGGGAGTGGGCACTTATCAGGCGCATCCGAAAAGCGGTGCCGTCGGACTCCGTGTCTGAAGTTTTGTCGGATTCGTCCTCTTGGCCGTCTTTGCTGTCAGCTTTATCCGACTGCTCGATGGTCGCAGAATCCGACTCTGTTACATCCTCGTGAGGCGCAACGCCGCAACCAGTCGCAAGCGCCAATGCGCAGGCGATCGCCGCAATCGCAGCTGAGACTACCTTGCACTTCATAGTGACGCTCTATTTCGTTGCCGACAAACAAGTATCTGATAATCAGTCAGTTTGTCGTTGCTTCGAGAACGAGAGAACCTTGTAAACGATAGCGCCGGGGTCGTCGTTAGCCATGGAAGCTAGCCCTCGATCCTCATAGTGCTTTTGTCGTGGCTCATAAGATAGCTGTCGATCACGCGCTTTGGGGTGTCCTTTCTGAAGACGGGATAGCCGTTTTCGTCGAAAGTGTACCACCTGGACTCTTTCATCCAGTACATCTGCTCACGTTCAGTTTTGGTAGGCGCCCTCATGACATCCCCACTCTTTTCGTTTGATCACCGGCCAGTTTACCACTGATTCAAAACGGGATGGTGCTCACAGCTTGCAGCGCCTCTTTCGTCTTGTCTATTCTCGCCCCATCCGTCGACGTCGCTATTCACATCTCCCGAATCCATTATTCGCAGTTGGCTCTCGTATTCCGGATATTGTTTGGTCACGAGCCCCATTTTCCGTCTCGTTTTTGAGAAACCTAGATATGGGACTCATTAAGCACCGTAAGGTCGGGCTCGTCCATCTCAAAGCTCACGTAGTTGAAGCATCCCCCAGTGTCCTTCAGAACGACGACAAGCCCGTTTCCGTCAAAGCGCCGATCCCCGAATTTGCTAAACATGTACGCAGACGGGAACTCGGTAACGTAATCGACCTCGCTCCAACATCCTTTCGCCAGTTTCACGGCTTCTTCGTATGCGACCATTACTTTCGCTCCTTGAGTCGGCTGTCGCCGCATTTCGAAATACCGTTTGATTACCAGTCACTTTGTCACTGCTCCAAAACGAGCGCACGCGCCGCCAGTGCGTCTTTGCGGGAGGAGTAAAGGAACCCTGAGACGGTTTCATCAGCCATGTATCTTCACCCCCTCCCGAAAGACGGCCTCCTCCACAGACCCGCGTACCGCGCGCAGCTCCTCGAACCTTGCAAGGTCGGCGCAGAGGACATCTTTTTCTTTGGGGCCTTCGTATTCCGCGAACGGGTTCATCCATGACAGCGCCTTGCGCGCTGCCGCCGCGGCGACCCTGGAGCTCTCGCCGTCTCGCGCGCCCGAGTCCGTGACGACGTACACGTCCAAGTCGCTGGCGTCGGTCTGGTCACCGCGCGCGTAAGACCCGAAAAGGTAGATCGCGGAGACGGGCAGCACTGCGGTGACGCTCGAGACCAGCCTGTCCAGAAAGTCCGCAGTAAGGCCAACGTTTTTCATCTCAAGCCCCTATCGTTTGATTACCAGTCAGTTTGTCACTGCTCCGAAACTGGCGCTGATCGACGTTGACGCCCTGCGCGCGTACCTGCTGGACTATTGCGGCACAGCTCTGTTCAGCGGCTTTCCCGCTGCGCTGCTGGACGTGGCGGACATCGAGCGCATGTCGGGGAAGGAACTGTGCCGCAAGGCGGAAGAACTGGGAATCGACCTGAGGCGGTTCGCTATTGAAGATTGATTGCTTTTGTCGAGAGTTAATCTACGATCGCGTAATCTTCTCCGTCATACCAGTCGATGAGGAAGCTCAGGTCATTTCCGTACTGCACCCAAGGCGCGAATTTGAGGTCATCGGGGTCGTCGTACTTCCCCGTTTCAAAGCTATACGAATGGAAGT
>DVKR01000050.1 GCA_018715935.1 Candidatus Aphodovivens excrementavium | reverse complement strand
ACCCCGTCGTCCGCTCCATACATTCAAGCCGCCACAGGGCGGCTTTTTTTATTTCTCCAACCCCGACGTTCCCGGAGATAGTGCAAGAGCGTTCACAATCGAAACAGGCTTAGCATGCATAATGTGCGGTTTAGCGCTAAATGGGTTACTGACGTTAACTCACAACACCTGACAGATCCCCTGTTTTGCCTTTAAGCCTTAAATCTCCCCAGGCATCTCGGAATACCAGCTTCACGCGTGACTGCCAGAAAAGAGAGCTCTAAATCGAATGATTATGCAGCATTGCAACATATTTCTTCGATATAGAACGATCCTACGGCGCATTTTGCGTCACTTTCGCTTCACTTGAACCGTCTCCCCCATCCTCCTTCTTTCTCGCCTGGGGTTATAGCACAGCTCTTATGAGGAATGAACAGGTTAGAGTTGGTCATCGCTCTAAATCGAAGTTATTTGCGTCCAAATGACAAAAATGGCGGGTTATAGGACAGAATGTGTGTCCGCTTAGCTCCTAAATCCCCAGGTAAACCTTTATAGACAGACAGTTCAAGTTGGTCGTCTTCAACTTGGAGCTCGGACAGAATGTGTGTCCGATTCTCGCTTGACATCCCAGTTCAGGCATTCTTTTTCCTGGAAGAAGTTGCCTAAGAGCTGGGGTGAGCGGTGAACAATCCAAGATGCGCCGTCTGCGGCGGGAAGACGAAGAGGAACGGGACCACCTCGTCCGGGACGCCGCGCTTCCGATGCACGGCGTGCGGGGCTTCCTCGACGAGAAAGATAGACAACAAAGCGAAGAGGCTTGCCGAGTTCCTTGCGTGGCTGTTCTCGAAGGATTCCCAGAAGGATATGGCGGGGCAGGGCCGCACCTTCAGGCGGCGCGTCCGCGAGTTCTGGAGGATATGGCCCATCGCCCCCTGCACGGGCGAGGTCTGCGACGTCGTCTTCCTGGACGGCATCTGGATCGCGCGGCACGTCGTCGTGCTCATAGCGAGCACCCGCGGGCACGTGCTCGCGTGGCATCTGGCGCGAAGCGAGCACTCGGAGGCCTGGGCGGCGCTCATGCTCCGCGTCCCGGCCCCCGCGATGGCCGTCTCCGACGGATCGCCCGGCCTCGCCAAGGCGGCTCGCATCGTATGGCCGAAGACGCGCGTGCAGCGGTGCCTCTTCCACGTCTTCGGGTCGGTGAAGAGGTGCACGACCGCCCGCCCGAAGCTCGAGTGCGGGCGCGAGCTCTACGCCATCGCCAAGAGGCTCCTGAAGGTGAAGGACGCGGGCTCCGCCGCCGCGTGGCTCGCCGAGTACGCCGGGTGGTGCTCTCGGTGGGAGCGCTTCCTACGCGAGTTCGCCTTGAAGGACGGGCGGCGCCAATACGTCCACGAGCGCCTCCGCAAGGCGCGGAACATCCTGAACCGCCTGGTGAAGGACAAGACGATGTTCACGTTCGTGGAGCTGCAAGAGGAGCTCGGAGGCGCATGGGAATCCACCAACAACGCGATAGAGGGCGGCGTGAACGCGCAGCTGAGGAAGCTCCTGCGCAACCACTCCGGCATGACGACGATGCACCGCGTCAAAGCCGTGTTCTGGTGGTGCTACATGCACACCGAATGCCCGATGCCGGCCGCCGAGATCCTTCGCGTGATGCCCACCGACGACGATGTCGAAGGGCTTTTTGCCAGTGCTTCCAGCAACGGGAAGGGAGACGGCGCGCCGTCCGAAGAACGAGGAGCGGGAATCGTGTGGAGCGAGTTCCACATGCCCACCGAATACAGGCAGTGAATAATCAGAGCGGACACACTTTTTGTCCTATAGCCCAAAATGGCCGATTTAGAGCGATCAGCAATTAGCGCGCGAAAAGGGAATGATACGAGCTGAAATACATCTATCACTGTCGACCGACAAGTAGAGACAGCTCCGACAGGCATGCATCAAGAACGAAGCTACGAAGTGACCGACAAGCGGCACCAAACCGGCGGGACAAGAGACGGCAGCAACAAGCTTGCAGCGACTTAGGGTAGGCAGGCGGGGAGCTCACTAAAAAAGCGAGGAGCTTGCTTAAAGAAAAAGCGCGAATCCAATTCGGATTCGCGCTTTGAAGTCCTGGTGTCGGAGGCGGGATTTGAACCCGCACACCCGTAGCGTGGGCACAAGCACCTCAAGCTTGCGTGTCTGCCGTTCCACCACTCCGACATGTGTTGCTGAAACGCAACGTTGGCTATTCTATCCTAAGCCCTAAGTGTTGTGAACCCCCAATTTTAGGAGATTCGGACAAACCGACAGCTCGCTACTGAATGGTACCGTGAGGATAGATAACCATCAAAACAAGCAGCGACACCAAGAAGACAACCGCAAAGACAATGGTTATGCGGTCGAGGTTCTTCTCCACGATGCTTGTGCCGGTTTGGGACGAGTATACAGAGCTTGCGATCATGTCCGAGATACCCGTGCCCTTGCCCGAATGAAGCAGAATAAACACGATAAGGCCGATACCGGAAACCACCAGCAGAATAAGAAAGATAATTACGAGAGGAGTCAAAGCAATTCCCTTTTCTAGTTTTCACTGACCAAGCCTTAGAAGGCCGAGCCAGACCTATGCATGCAAGTCATGTATCTTAGCGGAAAATGCTCTATACATGCAAGCGATACGGCAAAGAATCATTTCTTCAACAAGCTAGGCTCGTTCATTTGCGGGGGGATCGGCAAACCTACAAGGTCAAGCAGCGTTGGAGCGATATTGCACAGCGCTCCCGAATCTGACGCAAAGCCCCTCTTCTCGCCAGTGAAATCAACCAAAGCCAGAGGGACAAGGGCGGTGGTGTGCGCCGTGAAAGGCGAGCCGTCCTCGGCTAGCATTTTATCGGCGTTTCCATGGTCTGCCGTAACAAGGGCGCAGCCGCCTTTTTCCTTCAAGGCGCTCAGCACCTTGCCCACGCCGTCGTCAACCGCTTCAACAGCCGCCACCGCAGCGGGAATCACTCCCGTATGACCGACCATGTCGCAGTTGGCGAAATTGACGATGTAGACGTCCGCTTCGTCGTTGGCAATGGCATCCGCAAGCGTTTGGGCAACGTTCGGCTCGCTCATCTCTGGCTGCAAATCGTACGTGGCAACTTTAGGGCTGGGGATTAACACGCGCCTCTCCCCTGTCTTCGGCTCTTCGACGCCTCCATTAAGAAAGAACGTGACATGTGCGTATTTCTCGGTTTCGGCGATATGATACTGGCGCAACCCGGCGTCGGCCAAAACATCGGCAAGAACGTTATCAGGAAACTCCTTAGGAAAGGCGACAGGCGCGTCGATTTCGGGGTCGTACTCGGTAAGGCACACGAATGAGACGCACGGCACCGCACCACGCTCGAACCCCTCAAAGCCGTCGTCGGTGAAAGCACGGGTAAGCTCGCGCGCGCGGTCGGGCCTGAAATTGAAGAACACAACGGCATCCCCGTCTAAAACCCCCCTATCGCACAGTGCACAAGGTACGACAAACTCGTCGGTGACGCCCTCGTCATAAGACCTTTGAACACATGCTTGGGGGTTCAGCGCCGTTTCGGCATCGGCTGCATGCGCTACCACGTCCCACGCCTTTTGCACACGATCCCAGCGCTTGTCCCTGTCCATTGCGTAGTATCTTCCGGAAATACTCGCTACCGAGAAACGCTTCTCTCCCGCAGCCTCATTGAGGGCGTCGATCTTTGCCTGGAGCTCCTCAACGTAACCTTTTCCGCTCGATGGCGGAACGTCGCGACCGTCGAGAAAACAGTGGATCATGACGCGAGGGACGTCAAGCGCCTGAGCCATATTCATGAGTGCGTAAAGATGCTCGTTACTAGAGTGAACGCCGCCATCGGAAAGCAAGCCCATAAAATGCAGCGCGGAACCGGGTTGCTTCGCAGCAGTAAACGCGTCGATAAGCACCTGATTGTGCTGAAGGCTGCCGTCCTCGCACGCATGGTTGATGCGCGAGAGCTCCTGATGGACGATTCTGCCAGCGCCGATATTAAGGTGTCCCACCTCGGAGTTGCCCATCTGGCCGTCAGGCAAGCCCACCGCTTGACCCGATGCCTGCAGCGAGATCAGGGGGCATCTTGAAAATACACGATTAAGGTTCGGGGTGTTTGCAAGAGAAATGGCGTTTCCCGGACCCGGCTCCGCCAAGCCGAACCCGTCCATGATAATGAGCGCTACGGGAAGACGAAGGTCTTCCCGAGCAGGCATTTCAGATTCGCACATTACAGGCACGCTTTCACCAGATCGATAAACGAAGACGCCTTAAGGCTTGCACCGCCCACCAAGCCGCCATCGATATCGGGTTGGGCGAGCAAAGAATCGACGTTGCCTACGTTCATAGAGCCGCCATAGAGGATGCGCAGCGTATCGGCGAGCTCGGCTCCGAACAGCTCCGCAAGCGTAGCGCGAATTGCCGCGCAAACGGCCTGCGCCTGTTCGGGCGTTGCCGTGCGGCCGGTGCCGATAGCCCAAATTGGCTCGTAAGCAACTACGACGTCCTTGGCAGCGCCGGCATCGATTCCCGCCAAAGCAGCGCGAACCTGCGCGCATACGAATTCTTCAGCCGTGCCGTCATCGCGCACGGCAAGAGACTCTCCCACGCATACGATAGGGGCGATGCCCCCTTCGATGAGGGCGTGAACTTTGCGATTCACATGCTCGTTAGTCTCGCCAAACATCGTGCGGCGCTCGGAGTGACCCACGATGCAGTACTCGCAGCCAATTTCTTTAAGCATAGCCACCGAAATCTCGCCGGTATAGGCACCAGCGGGCTCCCAATGGACGTTCTGTGCGCCAACGGCTACCTTGGTTCTGTCGAATTCCAACACGGTCTTGGCAGGCTTCAGGTCGACAAACGGCGGGCAAACGACCACGTCCACGTGGTCGGGCCAGTCTCGCTCGAAGTTGTTCGAGATCTCCTGAGTAAGCACCACCGCCTCTCCGACGGTATTGTTCATTTTCCAGTTGCCTGCCATCAAAGGTTTACGCAGCATGTTGCTATCCCCTTCCTAGAGAAACCGCCGGGCTAATCTATCGAAAGAGGGCCCGACGAAAATGCGCCAGAAGCCCCGACGGGGAGGCTCCGCGCGCAGTTCCGCAGCGAAGCGAGGACTGTTTGAGCACGGAGCCTCCCCGCCGGGGCTCCGTCCAGGTTGAAAGATTGCCTTATCTGAGCGCTTCGACGCCCGGCAGCTTCTCGCCCTGAACCAGCTCCATCGACGCGCCGCCGCCGGTAGAAATGAACGTCATTTGATCGGCGAGGTCAAACTTGTTCACGGCGGCAACAGAATCGCCGCCGCCAATGATGGTGTCAGCGCTATTGTTTGCAGCAACCGCTTCGGCGACCGCCTTTGTGCCTGCTGCGAACGCATCCATCTCGAACACGCCCATAGGCCCGTTCCAGAACACAGTCTGCGCCTTTTCGATGGCGCTGCCGTATAGGGCGGCAGTCTGAGAACCGATGTCAAGACCCATCATGTCGTCGGGAATAGCATCGGCCGAGACGGTCTTATGGTCGGCATCTTCCGCAAAGCGGTCGGCAACCACCACATCAATTGGCAGCAGCAGCTGGACACCGCGCTCTTTGGCCTTGGCCAGCATCTCGCCGGCGCGCTCGACCCAGTCGTCCTCCTTAAGCGACGTGCCAACAGACAGCCCTTGAGCCATCAGGAACGTGAAGCACATGCCGCCGCCGATGATAAGCGTGTCGCATTTTTCGATAAGCG
>DVKR01000008.1 GCA_018715935.1 Candidatus Aphodovivens excrementavium | reverse complement strand
GAAACCTTGCTTGCCATCGATTTCATTGCAACCACCTATCACTCGATTGCCTAACTCAGTTCATTTTAATGCATAACCGACAAAATGGGGCCCGGCCAAAGCCGAGCCCCTCAAAGCGCCCAAAAAACGCCGCCGACATCACCCTAGCTAAGCCCGTAGATCACGCCAAGCTGAGAATCCGCCTGGTACCATGTGCCGTCGATTTTGATCTCGTTCCACTGATGCTGCCAGGTATTCGCGTTGATATGCCTCGACTGCAGACCGGCCTCGTCGCATAAAAGCGTCACTGCTTTGCAGTAGCCAGAGCACGCCGCCTTATGCAGGCACAACGCAGCAAACGCCTCGTTTCCGTAGTTGCGTGAGTACGCCGCGTTAGACTGGTCGAGCTGTTGGGTCGTGTGCCAGTAGACATAGTCGATAATAGCCCACGCCTTCTCGCTCTGGCTCATTCCCGGCTCGATGATCCTGTCGACAACACGGTCGGCCTCCTCCTTCGCCAACGACAAGCGCTGCGCCTGGGTGTCGCTCGGACGCCACGAGCCGTTGGAGCGGAAGTAGTAGCCCTTGCCGCCAATGAAGCACGGACCTTCCTGCATGGCGCCCGAACCCCACATGTAGTACCAGGTGCCGCCGACCTGCGTCCAACCGGTTGCCATGGCGCCGGAACCGTAGAGGTAGTACCAGGTATCGTCAAGCTCGATCCAGCCCGTCCGCATAGCGCCGCTGGGGTTAAGGTAATACCAGGTGCCGCCGACCTTCTCCCAGCCGGTCTGCATAGCCCCCGACCCGTTCAGGTAGTACCAATAGCCGCCGACCTTGGCCCAGCCGGTGGCCATTGCGCCAGAGCCATAGAGGTAGTACCAGGTGCCGTCAAGCTGTATCCAGCCGGTCTGCATGGCGCCGTTTCCGGGGGTCAGGTAGTACCAGGCGCCGCCGACGCTCTTCCATCCGGTGGCCATCGCGCCGGAGGGGTTGAGGTAGTACCACTTGCCGCCCGTGCTCACCCAGCCGGTCTGCATGGCGCCGGAGCCGCTGCAGTAGTACCAGGTGCCGTTGTCGTCGACCCAGCCGGTCTGCATGGCGCCGTTTCCGGGGGTCAGGTAGTACCAGGTCCCGCCGACCCTCTGCCAGCCGGTTGCCATGGCGCCGGAGCCCTTCAGGTAGTACCACTTGCCGCCGGACTTGAGCCAGCCGGTCTGCATGGCGCCGGAGCCGTTGGCGTAGTACCAGGTGCCGTCGTCGTCGATCCAGCCGGTGGCCATGGCGCCGCTGCCGGGGGTCAGGTAGTACCACGCGCCGCCGACGCTCTTCCACCCGGTGGCCATCGCGCCGGAGGGGTTGAGGTAGTACCACTTGCCGCCCGTGCTCACCCAGCCGGTCTGCATCCAGCCGGCGCCGTCGAAGTAGTACCACGCGCCCTCAAGAGACAGCCACCCGGACCTCGCATAGGTGCCGTCGGAGTAGGAGTACCACCATTTGCCGGAAGACTTCACCCATTTGCCCGTCACCGGAGCGGGTTCCTGCGCCTCGCCCGACGCAGTCGCTGCCGTCGCATCAGAGCCGGATGCCGCCGCAGAAGAACCGGATGCGGAAGCGTCAGCGCTTTCGTCGGCAAACGCAACCGACGTAAACGCGAGACCGCAGCAGAGCAGCGCCGCGCACAGGAGGGCGGAAACCTTGCTTGCCATCGATTTCATTGCAACCACCTATCACTCGATTGCCTAACTCAGTTCATTTTAATGCATAACCGACAAAATGGGGCCCGGCCAAAGCCGAGCCCCTCAAAGCTCTTTCGCTATTTTCCCACCTCACGAACCAAAAATGGGGCCCGGCCAAAGCCGAGCCTCTCAAAGCACCCAAAAAAACGCCGCCAGCATCACCCTAGCAAAGCCCTTGGATCGCACCAAGCCGAGAGCCGCCTGACGCCATGCTCCATTGAGAGACAGCGGTCCAGACCTCGCATAAATGCCATTAGCAGATAAAACGGACTCGCGATTTCACGAAGTTACAACCGGGGTGAAGGGTCGCCATCCGCAAGATGAAGATAGAACGACTGGAGGCGGCGAGCCGTTTCCACCACGTCGAATCCGTGAGCTCGAACCTGCTCAACGCAGTCACAGCGAGAAATCCTAGCGGCCTCCCCAAGCGCTTCG
This sequence comes from Candidatus Aphodovivens excrementavium, assembly GCA_018715935.1. GTDB lineage: Bacteria > Actinomycetota > Coriobacteriia > Coriobacteriales > Eggerthellaceae > Aphodovivens > Aphodovivens excrementavium. The sequence continues at coordinate 34,662 of DVKR01000008.1, read as the reverse complement.
GCAATCCTGTCTGCCCAGATGCTAGCACCTTGTTCGCAAGATAGCCTTATCCCTTTATTCGAAACCACAGCACGTTCGGGCACTCCCGTGGATATCAAAGTAGGTAAGCCCGAAGCTTGCGATTCAACCACCGCCAGAGGCAAACCCTCTTTTATCGAGGGGAACACGAACACGTCCATCGCGCTCAGCAAATCGGGAACGTCGGTTCGAACACCCATGAAACGCACCGAATCCGCAATCCCGATCTTGCTTGACTTCTCTCTCAACGTATCTTCGAGCGGCCCTCTGCCCACCAGAAGCAAAACGGCATTGGGAACTCGTTTCAGAAGAAGCGCAAACACCTCGAACAGGAACGCATGATTCTTTTCAGGAGCCAAGCGGCCCACATGTCCTACAACCGGTACGCCCTCGAAACCAAACGTACGCTTTGCCCGTGCATGCGTTGCTTCGTCGCAACGATACCGCTCTACGTCTATGCCATTGTCCAAAACGAAGAAGTGATCGCTTTGCACAACCTGCTCACCAAATCGATCTCGCCCCGCCTCATACGAGCAGCCGAAAAACCAATCCGCAACATTGCGCGTAGGACGCGAGAATAAATCGAACCCGATCTTTTGGACGCCAGTTAGAAAACTCTGCGCGTGACTATGGGCAATGGCCACCCTTCCTGCCTTTTTCGCCTCGGAAAGGTAGATTGCGGCACTGCTTCCAATATGACCATGAACGATAGGGTGCTCTCTATTCCGAGCAAAGAACTCGCGACATAGGCGCCGGTACGCGAAGCAATTCAGCCCATTCATGCGCGGCAGACGATGGATCTTGCCACCAAGCTCGTATATCTCCTGGTCGTAATCGCATTCGCGCTGTTCGTGAACTAAAAAGTCGAATTGCACTTGCTCTCGATCGATCGTACGATACAAATTCATGATCATGGTTTCCGCGCCACCACGATCCATAGCGCCGATCACATGGAGCACACGAATCATCGCGCCCCCTCTCCCTTGTCGTCCACCTTGCGCTCAGGAGCTTTGCATCTACGCATGTCGATCGCCAAAAAAACCAGCAATAGAGCCACGCCCGCAAAACACGCAGCCGCACTCGCAAAGCTCACACCATTCATGTCGAATTGGTTCACAAGCACAAAGCTAAGAGGAACAACCGCAATAAGTGCAGCCACGTTACTAATGAAATACGCCTTAAAGTCGCGCAACGTAATGAGCAAATCGCCGATGAACCACAAAAACGCCGTGAGCACCGTGGCCAGTATCACCGGTTGGAGCAAATACACATAGGGAGCGATGCTTTCCCCGAATAATAGCTGCAACACCCACGATCCCATGAACTCCAACACGATAGAACATGCAATCGCCACCAACACGATTGCCCCGACTGTACGCGCAAGCAACTTTAGGAACTCTCGACGGGAGCCACTAAAGTACAAACGCGGAAACACATCCAAGAAAGGATTGTATAAGTAAGTAGCACCCATCTGAATAATCAGCGCTGGAGCCGACACCGACGAGTAGATGCCCAGTGCAGCTTCACCGGCCGCGAAAGCAAGATACTGCTTGGGCACCGTAAAGATAGCACTTGCCGCCAGCGACGCCACCACGGCAGGAAAAGACACCTTCAAGAAGTACCATGCCTTTTTCCGGGAAAGCGAAAACTCCACCCGCTCGAACTGCGCAACCTTCGGACGGTCGTACAGCAGCAATACCGCAAGAGCCGCCACCGTCATTGCGACTATGGAAGCGTTAATGTCTTGCGTGAGCCAAAACACCGCAACGAACGCCGCGAGCGTAAGTACCCCCTGCGCTAAATACGACTTGCCGATGTAATCCATGCGTCGATGCTGCTGATCGGTACCATGGCAGATATCAATAAGCAAACCAATAGCCTTGAATAAAAAATACAGCGCCACTGTCGCCCACACGTAAGGCGCCACCGTAAACAGCGCATACACCATGCATGCAACAAACGCGATGCCCAACGTAAGAGCACGAAATCCCAAATACTCTCCGAGTGTGTTTTCGTGGTTAATATCCGATATCTGATATGTCCCCATCTTGTAGTTCGCAAAAGTGCTAAACACGCCCACCACCGACATCGCCAGAGACAAGATTCCTGCCGCGTCGTAGCCGTCAGACAGGCGCACCACAAAGATAGTAATGAGCCACTGGCACGCCAGATAGGAGAGCGAGCCCACGGAATTCCATAGAATATTGACCTTATCGGAAAGAGGCGCAGGCTGAGCTCCCGAAGGCATCTCTTCGACCGTGTCGCTATTCCCTTTCAGCAATGCCATCGAAATCAGACATCTTCTACACTGCTAAAGGCGATACGCCTCAAACGTATGAATAAAGCGGCTGTTCTCAGGTGGAGGAGTTTGCCAATCCCCGTACTGAATAGAGAGGTATTCCTCATACCCCTTCGGCGCAAGATAGGTACGATCCTCAAACTTCATTCCAATAGGCTCGAACAACTCAATAGGGTACAGCATTTCTTTGCGGCCGTCTGCCACGATGTCTGCAACCATAGTTGTAGGCGCAACCCACGCGGCACGTGCGGCATCGTCCATTTTCTTGGCATATTTCACAGGGTCAAGCCCCTTCACGAAGGGGCAGATTATGCGCTTTGCCAGCTTAACAAATCCATTGGATCCCGTATTAGGGTCAGTCACGATGAGATTGCGCAACAGCGCCCATCGCGCGTTACGTTTAAACAGCTTGGAGAACTTCTTGGTATCAGACGGGTCTACATAGTCGAGCGGAAAAATATCAACCCATACCCCGTTCGAGCGAGTTTTTTCTATGAAGTTCTCCTTGACCCGGGTAGTGTCGTCAGTGAGCTTTGCGAACGGGAAGATGGACTCTCCGTCACGGTAGGAAATCATTTTAAATCGACTAGAGCTGCGGCAATCGTCAAACACCTCCATCAGGCGCTCGTAATCTGCGCGCATCATCACCACATCCAAATCGTCATCCCAAGGAATAAAGCCTCCGTGACGGGCGGCGCCCAATAGGCTGCCGTAAGCGAGATAATACGTAATACCGCACCCGCGGCAAATTCGATCAAGCTCATCCATGAGCTCGATCTCGATCTTCTTCATGTCGTCGATGGTCAAACGCTCCAAAGCTAGCCGCACCTCTCTTCGAAAGCGCCGCGCAAACAGCGCATGGGGTTATCGCTGACTGAGATCTAATCCGCGTCGGGTTTCTCCCGATCTCGCAAATCATCTAAGGCCTCGCGCTGAGTAAGAGTGGTCAAGCGGGCGCGAAGTTTGGCAAGCTCCACCGTACTTAAGAACTCGCGAATCACCAGCACAGCAATAACGTACAGGAATACAAAGTTTGACGGAGACTGGATTTGTAACGCCTCTGAGAAGAAGAAAGCTATCTGGGGAAACAGCGCTAAAAGCACCAAACTGGCAGCAAACAAAAACCAGAAGGTGGAGTCGGCAATAGTGATCTCTGACTTGCGAATCTTGCGCAAGATATAGGCAAACGCGCAGATCGCGCACACGACAAGCACTACGATGAACTGAATACTCATCGAATCTTCCTCCTGAACCACTGAACCAAGAGGATCGAAATGCTCATGCGCAGCATATAGGACACCGATTTCGTAAAGTTAAGGTAACTCTCACCCGCAGTGCGCTCACGCATCTCCACCTGCACTTCTTTCACCTTGAAACCATTGCGCATAAGATACGAAATCGTGTCGGGCTCCGGACCATAATCGAGTTCATGCGCAAACAAGGGAATAAGGCTCGAGTCAAATAGGCGCATTCCCGAAGTGGGATCTTGCACACGTTTGCCCGTGGTAAGAAGAATCATTGCCGTGATAATGGCGGAACCCACCATGCGAGGAGAGAACGGCTTTTTGCAGCTCGCAAAACGCGAGCCAATAACTACATTCGCGCCAGTCTCTTGCGCAGCAGCAACCATCTGTCCAATGTAGGCGGCAGAATGCTGACCGTCAGCATCGAACTGGATGGCATAGTCGTAGCCCTGCTCGCAAGCAAACTTCATACCCGTTTGAAACGCGCCCGCAAGACCCAAATTGACGGGAAGCGAAAGGTATCGATACCCCTGCTCTCGGCAAATATCTAGTGTGCGATCCCTTGAACCGTCGTTAACGATAACGTAGTCAACATCCGGCGCATTGGCACGCAGATCCTCGATAGTAGAAACAATATTGTCTTGCTCGTTATAAGCCGGAATGACGGCCAACACTCTCTTGTTCATAGTCTGACGATTATAGCCCATCCGGCAGCGGAATGCCCTCGAACCTTCAGGAGCATATAAAATGGATACTGGCAAAATCATATACGGAAAGGATCCCATGAGCTCCCGAGCCTGCATATGCCTGTTTTCATCACTATACCCACCCAGCGTGGGGGGCGTTGAGACTTACACCGCCAGTATTGCCCGAGAGTTCAATCGATTGGGCCTCGACGTGATTGTAGTCACTTGCGCCTTGAGAGGTGACGAAGGCCTCTCGGAAGAAAACGGCATTGAAGTGCTCCGGCTACCTTGCCGATCGCTCCTCGGCGGTCGCTACCCCATTCCACGAAACAATGCGACAGCAAGATCATGGTGGCATTGGCTGGACAAAAGACACATCGATTTCATAGAAGTTCACACTCGATTCTATCCGCTTTCGACAAAAGCCCTTGCATTTGCCGAAAGCAAAGGTGTGACCCCCATCGTACTTGAGCACGGATCCGCCCATCTGACCGTTGGAAACGCATTTGCAGACAAAGGCGTCCAAGCTGTTGAACATCGCATAACGCGCCACTGCTTGCGTTATCCAGCGCACTTCTACGCGGTATCGCGCAAGGCAAGTGCGTGGCTGAGTCATTTTGGAATAGAATCGTGCGGAGAGCTTCCAAACTCCATCGACGCAGACTCCTATGTGCGCTCAGCGTCCGAGCGCGACTACCGAGCGGAGCTGGGCATTCCCCAAGACGCCCTTCTTGCGACATTTGTTGGCAGGCTCGTTCCCGAGAAAGGCGTGCGTTCGCTAGCCGAAGCATCGAGGTCGTTAGGTGACGATGACGTCGTTATCGCAATTGGCGGAGATGGTCCATTAAGTAATGAACTGAAAAAGTTCGAAAGCCCTTCGTTCAGGTTGCTTGGACGCCTGGATCGACCCGATGTAGCGGCACTGTTGACGCAGGCCGACGTTGCGTGCCTACCTTCGCGCTCAGAAGGGTTCGCGACCTTGCTCCTAGAGGCAGCGGCTTGCGGAACGCCTTCCATAGTTACCAACGTAGGCGGCGTTGACGAGCTCGTTTCCGATGGCGACTCTGGCGTCATCTTGCCTGACGCCTTCGCTCAAACGATAACGCGCGCGCTTCGGGATGCAAGCTCCAATATCGACAGCCTTCGAAGGAAGGGAAACGCCGTTGCGCAACTGGTTCGAGCGGAATACTCATGGGAAAAAACAGCTGAACGAACGCTCGCGGCATGCCGTGAGGCAAATCAGGGCTAAATAATAAACGAGCCACCCTCGCCGATTGTCGACATCGACGTGAGCAGCTCGTTCCTGTCTGCCACCCGCGAAACGAGACGCTATCTTATCAGCCGATCCACGCCCCCGAAGAAGAGAACGAATGCTGTTCACCGTCAATAGTGTGCGTTCCGGTGAGCATGGCGCCGCTGGAGTTCAGGTAGTACCAGGCGCCTCCCACCTTCTGCCACCCCGTCGCCATCGCGCCGCTCGCCTTGAGATAGTACCAGGAGCCGCCGATCCACTGCCAGCCGGTGAGCATGGCGCCCGAGCCGTTGCAGTAGTACCAAGTGGAGCCGTCCAGAACCCACCCCGTGCGCATCGCGCCGTTTCCGGGGGTCAGGTAGTACCAGGCGCCGCCGACGCTCGCCCAGCCGGTGGCCATGGCTCCGTTGCCCTTCAGGTAGTACCACTTGCCGCCCGTGCTCAGCCAGCCGGTCTGCATGGCGCCCGAGCCGCTGCAGTAGTACCAGGTGCCGTCGTCGTCGATCCAGCCGGTGGCCATCGCGCCGTTTCCGGGGGTCAGGTAGTACCAGGCTCCGCCGACGCTCGCCCAGCCGGTGGCCATGGCTCCGGAGGGGTTGAGGTAGTACCACTTGCCGCCCTGGCTCAACCAGCCGGTCTGCATGGCGCCCGAGCCGTTGCAGTAGTACCGCGTTCCCGACACCTTCACCCAGCCGGTGGCCATTGCCCCATCCTTGCTTGGGTCGAGATAGTACCAAGCACCCCCCGTGTAAAGCCATCCGGTTTTTGCGGTGCCATCCGAATTGAGGTAGTACCAGGTGCTGCCGACCTTCTTCCAGCCGCCCGTTCCCCAGTTCACATAGCTGAAGTTCATGTCGACGTTACCGTTGATGCCGTTCACATCACCGCAGTTGGAGAACTGCCACACCTCGGTGCCGCTGACCCCGCTACTCGTTGCCTGGCTCGCACCCGGCCAGCTTGCTACCCATTTATGCCAGCTGGAATTGCTAAAGCAAGAAGCCGTGAGGTAGTTGCGCCACCAGTTGGTGTTGGCGTAGATGCCCACTTCGTAGCCCTCGCCGGAAACCGTGTCGCAGAAGATCTTCGCGATGTTGCCCAGCTGCGCGTTGCCCACGCCAAGCGTCGAGCTATCCTCCATGTCCAGATACACCGGCAACGCCAAATCGGCAGGCTCAAGCCCCGCCTCGTCAAGCAGGCGCAGTACATGCTCCGCTTCACTTTTACCACTCGAATCGACGCCTGTCGTTTTCGTTGCGTAGGAGTAGAGATACACGCCAATCTTTATGCCGGCAGCCTGCGCACCCTTCACGTTGGTAAGAAACGTGGTGTCGTCTTGGCTTTCGAAGTTGCTGCCGTACCCGCAACGGATAATGGCGAACGTGATACCGTCCGCTTTCACTTTGTTCCAATTGATGGCGCCGTTCCACTGAGACACGTCGATGCCCACTTCCTTGGCACCGGGAACGGTAATGTAGGTGTTGGCGTCGGTGGGGTTCGCACGCCAGGTATAGGTGTTTGCGCCGTTTTCGCTCGTCCACGTGGCATACACGCCATCCACGCCCGCAACGGCACCGCGCGCCTCAATCGATCGCGCATGCGTAGCCACGGCGTCTTCGCCCTCGGCGGTGCCGTTAGCCTCTATCCTCTCTCCGTTTGAAAAGCGCCATGAATTGGCATTGTCCTGCGCCTCGGTAGGGTTATCAGAAGACCCCTCTTGCGCTTCATAGTCGTCCGCCCAAGCGCTCTGCACCGAAACAGCGCATGAAAGCCCAAAAGCCACCACGCACGCGAATACCGCAATAACAAGACGGGATACCCAGAAGTACTTCGTTCGAGCAACGTTAAATCCGAGCGTCACAACAACTCTCCTTACTTATATGCAACAACAAGCATAGCTACCGTAGCATGCAAACATGCTCAGTCAAGGGAACCGCCAAGAATGCAGATAAACCCCGCGATAGCAATAACGAGCATCTTTCTCTTATCAGTTCCATCACCTCGAAAACACTCCTGCTTCGCTTCTTTGCCACAAACGAACCGCATAACCCAGCAAGAGCTTGAGCTTCTCCATAGATCGAGTTCACAGAACTTTACAAATCCTTTACACTGCCCACGAACGAAGAACAATCACGATGCGGGAGACGCTATGGCTTTCAAAGAATACGGCAACCCCGAAGAGCTCAAGCATTTGCAGAAGCTGTCGGAAATGATCCTCGCAGAACTCGACAGGGTATGCGAGAGGCTGAATATCCCCTACGCCGTCTACGCCGGCACCGCCATTGGGGCAATCCGCCACAAGGGCTTCATTCCCTGGGACGACGACGTGGACGTAATCATGCCGCGCGCCGACTACGAGCGTTTTCTGCGCGAAGCCCCCGCAGAGCTCGACGAGCGCTTCGCCATCGCCAATACGCGCACCGAGCCGAACTTCACGTCGCCTTACTCCTACCTCACGCTAAAGGGCACCTACTGCATTCCGGAGTTCTACAAAAGCTGTCCCTACGAGAAGCCCATCAGCATCGACGTGTTCCCGCTCGACAACATCTCCGATGACCCCGCCACGCGAAAAAAGCAGCTTAAGCGCACCTGGCTATGGGGCAGGCTGATCTTTCTGCGCGCCACGCCTGAGCCCTACCTCGCCTTCGACGGCATCAAGCGCACTCTGGTGTTGGCGGCATGCCACACCGCGCACGCCTTCCTCAAACTGTTCGGGCAAACCCCTGCAAAGCTGCAGAAGCGCTGGGAGGCGGCTGCACGCCTTGCCGAGCATGAAGAATGCAGGGCAATGGCGGACTTCTCCGACCAAAACCCCGAAGCATGGTCTATGACCTACGACGAGGTATTCCCCGCCATCGAGATGCCCTTTGACGACATGACGGTTAAGGTTCCCAAAGAATTCAACACCCTGCTCACGCGCGAATACGGTGCGTACATGACCATGCCGCCGGTGGAAAAACGCAAGAACCACTACCCCTACAAGCTGGACTTCGGCCCGTACCCCATGCCGTAGCCCAAAAGCCTCCTGGCGGGCGGCGTCAAAAACGCCGCTCTCCGTCGCGTCCTACCACTTGATGTCGATATGCAGCTTCGAAATGGCGAAGCGATAGCATGCAAGCGCCGGCCCCATAAGATGCAGGGTGTAGATGCGCTTCGCCCAGTTCAGACGCCCGAACACTCCGCCAAAGCGCTTGGCGTTCGCCGACGAGATGACATCGGAGGTACGCCAGGTGGGAAACCGGTTATCGAGATAGGCCGTGTTCTCCGCAAGGATCTGCTTGAGATTGGCGGTTTTGTCGTAAGACACACGGAACATTAACGAAACGCCCAGGTGAAGGAAGGCCGCCGCATCCAAAAACTCGCCAAGACGGCTCAACGCGCCCAGACGATCGTACACCGCGCGCACATCGAGCATTGCCTGATAGGTGGACTCAATCTTGCTCTTGTCGATGGTGGTCATGATGGAATCGTTGCGAATAAAGTAGAACACCAAAGGCTTGTCTACAAACGCAATATTTTTTACCTGGGGAAACACAAGCAAATGCATCATCATGTCATCGAAAATGCATGGTGGGTTGGGCAAGTCAGGCAGATCCTTCATCAAATGCGCCGAAAAAAACTTATTCCATGAGGCGCCGTTGAGCTCAAGCAAGCGCTCAGGACATTGCGCCACGTCAATAGGTGCACGTGGCTCGGTCATTTCAGTAGTAAGGATCTCGCCCGAATCTACATCCACTCGATGGAACCCGCACACCGAGATGTCGGCATCTGATTCCTTGGCGGCAACATAGAGAGACTCCGCAAAATCAGGCGCCACGTAATCGTCGCTATCCACAAATCCTATGTATTCGCCGCGCGCTATAGCAAAAGCGTCGCGACGGCCTTTCCACACGCCCTCGTTTTGCTTGTCGATAACGACCACTTTGCCGGGGTAGCGCGCCTCGTAATCGCGCAAGATGTCGATGCAATGGTCGGAAGAGCCGTCATTGACGCATATTATCTCGATGTCTTCAAGGGTCTGTCCAACCAATGAATCCAGACAACGCGGGAGGTACTTCTCCACGTTGTAGCACGGCACGATAATGCTCGCCTTAATTGAAGCATCTCCTGTTTCAGCGCCCTGCAGGCAGCTCATTATGCCCTCCCCTCATCTTGCAATGTAAGGAGTCATTGTATAGTGTTTTCCGGGTTCGGTTAAGACATCCATAGATCGCGCTTCCTGAAAGCTGTATGGTGAAAACCGCCTTGCAGCAGTACTTAGGTTTCTTTGAAGCACAATCTGCAAAGCGCCGAACATGCAACGTCGAAAGGACCCGATGAAAGAGCTTTCGCTCAAACAGAATCTGCTCTGGAACACCGTCGGCTGCCTCACGTATCAGGGTTGCCAGTGGCTGACCACCATTCTTGTTGTGGTTCTGTCCTCATCCTACGAGAACTCGGGCATCCTGGCGTTCGCGATGGCAACCGGCAATATCTTCTACGCGTTTGCCACCTACAGCATGCGCACGTTTCAGGTGTCCGACATCGAAAACAGGTTCTCGTCAAGCAACTATGTGGCCTTTCGCGTGGTAACTATCGCCATCGCGTCGGTAGCGTGCATCGCCTACTCGCTCATCATTGCCTCCGACATTGCCACCGGCATTGCGATGGCGGCGTATCTGCTGTTCAAGGCAGACGAAGCGTTCGCCAACGTGCTCTACGGCATCGACCAAAAGGCAGAGCGCATGGACTTCATCGGCATCTCTCAGGGAGTGCGCGGCGTGCTTTCCATCGCGGCGTTTTCCGCCGTGCTTATTGCATGCGGTTCTCTGATGCTTGCCTTCCTCGCCATGTTCGCCTGCTGCGTTGCGGTGACGGTTCTCTACGATGTTCCCCATTCGCGCAAATGCGACGCCGTAAGCCTCAGGCTCACGCCTTCCATCTGCGGGCAAATGTTTCGCCTGTGCGCGCCAAACGTGGTGTCGAACCTCGCCTACGGCGCGGTGGCAACGTTGGCGCGCCAGTGGTTCGGCCTGTCGTACGGCGAAGAGGCTCTGGGCATCTACGCGGCGGTAGCCACGCCGTGCGTGCTTGTGCAGGTGATGGCGAACTACCTCTACAGCCCCTTTCTGGTGCCCATCGCCCGCAGCTGGACGCAGCGAAACAAAGCGGAGCTGCGCAGTCAGCTGATAAAGCTGTTCGGCGGAATGGCAGGCGTTATCGCTGTGTGCCTGGCGCTTTCGGCACTGTTCGGAGCGCCCGTTATCGAGTTGGTGTACGGCTCCGACATCGCCGACTATTCCTGGATGATAGTGCCCGCCATGGCAGCCGCCTCCGCTATGGCGGCAGCCGCGCTTCTTACCGACCTTCTGGTGGTAATGAGGCGCTACTATCTGGCAGCAGGCATTAGCATCACGTCTTTGATCTCCTGCGCGGTACTGATGGTTCCTTGCACGGACTTGTGGTATATGAACGGCCTCAACGTGGTTATCGGCGTTTCGTTTGTCATAGGAATGGCGGTGGGCATTGCAGTATTGGCTGCAACGCGCCACTCACACCACGGCTAGCCGACGCCTGCCGGCACACGCCTCTACCGGCGCCGCCCGCATAAGCCAAGGCCCGCAGCGTGCGTCCTTATCACCTTGCTTTTCGAACAAAGCTCCTAAGCGCCCTACATGCCATCGATGCGATACAGACGCATGTCGTCTTGAGCCGCAACCACGGTGAACCCCGGCGTGTTGTCGTCGATGGTTTCTATCCCGCTCCACGTATCGCCCCGGTTGAAGTACGAGAACAGCCAGCGCCCATCGCGCGACGACATTCCTTTGTCCAGCAGCAGCAAGTAACGCGCGCCGATCTTCTCGACCGCCTGGCGCACCTCTTCGTCCTCCGCTATGCGGTTAAGCCCGCGGCGGATGACCTTGCTCTCCTTGGTTTCGGTGTCGCTGCCGTAGGTCCACACGTAGCGATAGTAGGCGTTTAGGCCGTTTTGCGCATACGCGAACGCGCTTCCGTCGTCGGGAAAATTGATGACCATCGCATCGTAAGGAAGGAAGCGCTGTACCATGCGAACGAACTGCTCTTCTTTCAGGTCGTAGACGCGCGGGTGGTTGAAGCTGTTCATCTCCGTTAAGGACTTCGACACCGCCCCAAAGGCGGTGCGCAACCCCGCAGCGTTCTCCTGAGGGTTGGCCCCTCTCTGGGGTTCGGCGTTTTCCTGTGATCCGATAGGCAAAAACACCGCCACAGCGAACACGGCGGCAATGGCAACGCCTATGCCCGCCGACAGTCCGCGAGCGACGCCGCCAGCCGAAACGCCCCGCCTTCGACATGCGCGACGCGCCAGCCAGCGCACCCACACAAACGCCGTTTGCAAGCCCAGAGCCGCCAAAGGGATCGCGGAGAAGGCGACCATAGCGGCGATACGCAAAGAGTCGGTGTACCAAAAGCCTGCAACGAAATGCTTAAACATGCCGTTTTGCGTCACGTCCACGATGTAAATAAAGCACGGCAGCAGAAACGAGAAAGAAAGCCAGAGGTATCGGCGTTTGCGCAATGAAAATACTATTCCCACCAGCACAAACACAGCCAAAGCGATTTGCGGAACGCCCATGCGGAAGGTGAACGTTAGGCTGCCGAGCACCGCCTCGGGCACGCCCATGAACGCAGGCCAGTCATACCACACCACCGCCGACAGCATGGGAAGCGAGAAACAAAACGCCCACACTCCCGCGATTAGGGCGACCGCCAGCAAGCCGAACAACGTCGCGCGCAATCGCCACATCGCCGAAGAGCCTGCCTTGAACAGATCGGCAAGATGCGCCGCACGCCACACGATATAGGGCGCAAGCACGACCCCCAGGGTGAACACGGCGTTAGGCTGCGCTAAAACGAGCGCCGCAAGACCCAGAACAAACACCACGGCCTCGCACACCCGACGCCTGCGCGGCACCCCAGGCGACAGCAGACGCACAAACGAGCCCATCAGCGCCGGCATGATGGCAAACGCCAGAAGGTTGGGATACAGCGGTCCGAAAATGAGAAACGCCCAAGGAAACGCCGTGAAGGCGAGAGGGCACAACGCACCGAAAGCGATAACGGGGCGGCGTCGGTAAAATACCACCCGCAAAAAGGAGAACATGCTCACCGGCAGCACCACGGCGATAAGCACGAAGTTCACGGCATTGCCCGCAAGAGCCACCGAAACGCCCAGCACGCTCACAGGAAAGGCGGCGAGGCAGTTCCACCCCTTAGGATAAAACGTCTTGGCGGGAAGCGGGTTGACGTTCGCCTCCTGCGGAAGCGGATAGAGCGTGTCGTCGAGAGACGTCCAGTTGCCCGACTCGACGAACGCACGGGTGATGCCCAAATGGTGCAGGTTGTCGTATTCCTGAACGTAGGAATCGGGCCCATCGAGCGTGCCGACGAAGAAGACAGTTGAAACGATGACGCCGACCGCCACATAGGCGAGCAAACACCATGCGTCGAAGGAAAGCGAGCGGGGGCGCCTGTTCGCTTTTGCTTTACCGAAAGCTTTCGAATCGACTCCCTTGCCGCCAGGGCACACTTTGGCACCCCGATTCGCCATAAACAGCACGGCTATCCCACCCATAACGCCAACTGCAACTAGCGGTGCACCCACCGACACCCACGTGCAGGTAATGCCAATGCGTGGATAGACGATTCCTAAAAGCGTAATGCCAACGACGGTCACAACGGGAGCAAGCGCAAGCGAATCGACACGCGGGAATCGAAAAGCCCTGAACAGAATAGAGCCGGGAAGATACACCAACGCCACGAGAATGCACACACTCAGCGCGAAGCTCCCCCACATGATCTATCCTTTCTGGCAAATCGAACGAATCTTCACTCACAACTCATTGCGGTATTTCTCCAAAAAGGCCGGCACATCCCCCTCTAATAATTCTTGCACAATACGCCAGCTATCAGGATCAAAGATCTCTCGTTTCAGCGTGCCTTCGTCCCGCGCTTGCCGAAACTCTTGAACCCATCGCAATACAAATCCCTCGCGATATTCGAACGCAATGCGGTTGTAGTTCCAACGATATCCGTCAAACTTAATGCCGTTCAGCGTAGGAGCATACGTTTCCCATAGCTTTGGATCCTTACGAATGCACGCTTCGCTCATGCCATGTTCGTCGCATACCGCATAGATTTTCGCCGAAGACTTTACTGACGACGCTTCGTTATCAACGCGATAATGCAAGTACGATCCCGGCAGCAAAGCTGCTCGTTTGGAAGAAATCCATGCCCGGAAAACAAAAGATGCATCCTGATATGAAGCCCCCGGCGATTCATTAAACCACACCTCTTCATTAAGAAGCATCTGGCGCCGGTACAACCCCGTCCAGATAATGGGCAGCACACGCAATACGCGCACGTTTTCCGCCGGGTCGAACACCTTGTAATATCTGAACCCGTGAAAAGCGCGAATGCGGCGATTGCGCCCTCCCGCATATTCGAAGTAATTAGATTTCACTAAATCGCAGTCATGCTTTTTAGCGTAGGAATAGAGTTTCTTGAACATATTCGGCGACGCAAAGTCATCCGATTCTACAATGCCCACATACTCCCCGCGCGCCGCCTTAATCCCAAGGTTCATACTCGCACCATAGCCCGAATTGGACTTGTCGATGATGCGAAAACGCGAATCTTTTGCAGCGTAGCTCTGAAGAATCTCCAGCGAATTGTCGGTTGAACCATCGTTGATGCAAATAAACTCGATGTTCTCTAGCTTTTGGCTCTGAAGGCTATCTAGGCATTGTGGTAGATACTGCGCAACGTTATAAACTGGCGTTAGCACCGATACCGCAGGCACGGGCTCTTTAGAATCAGACATATCATTCCTTACCATATACAATCCAAAACGCATAGCAAGCAAATTATAATCCCGTTCTGCTCACCATCTAGAGCGTATACGAGCCCGACGGCGCACCATTAAGTTTCGTCGTTTATCTCGTACAGATGCATATCGCCATCCGAGAGCAAAAGTTTGAATCCTGGAGTTTCCTCGTTTATCGTCTCCAAGCCAACCCAGTCCTCCCAGCGGTAGGTGTGGAACACCGAGTTGTCTTTAGTGACCTTAGGATCGTCTAAAAGCAGGACATAGCGGGCTCCGACATCCGACACGGCTTCCCGAACAGCCGGGTCTGACGCATAATCGGCAAGATGCAGTCGTATCAACCTGCTATCTTCGCTCTCCGGCAAACCGTCCTTCTCGTCGGCAACGCCCCGAATGAAGTGCCGTCGATAATACAAGTTCATATCGTACATACCATAAGCAAAGCAACTGCCATCATCGGGATTGGAAATCACGACGGCGCCTGGATCCATTTTTTCCTGGGCTCTCTCGACAAAATGCCTCTCTGAAGCATTGAATACCCCCGGGAACTCAATGCTATTGACAGTCGCCATTCTGTCATACACATCTCCAAACGCCGTCGCATTTGGCTCTCTCGCTATGGTGTAGCTCGGAGAGAAGATCCCCACAAGGCACAGGCAGGCAAGGAAAACGCCCGTCGCCCCTACAACGTATGAGCTATCAGCTTGCGAAACGCGAATCTTCGCGATGCCGCCTGCCAATAGTCTGACGAAAAAAGAGAACCCATAGCATGCGAGAGGAATCGTAAAAATCGCAAGCATAGCCGCAATGCGATCATAGTCCGTATACCAAAAGCCGGTTAGAAAATGCTTGGCAAACCCCGATGTGGCTACATCGACGATATAGAACGCACCCAAAATAAGCCACAGTACCGCAAGCCAAATATCCCGTTTTCGCGCAATAACAAGAAGAACCCCCATCAAGACCAAAGTGGCAAGCACTATCTGCTGCCGCGAGTCTTCTCCCAGCGCCAACGTGAGCCAACGCATAAGTGCCTCGGAAAAGCTGGAATAAGGTTCCCACGAAAACCAGACAATAGCTTGCATAAACGGCAAATTAAACGCAACGACCCAGACAATCACCACGAATACACCGAACGCTCCCACAGCAACAAAGCGCTTCCTTCTATTGCGCCCAGGCTCTTTCGCCCGCCTGAATAGAAGCGCTAACGTGAACGCCGCGCAAAACACGCCGGCAGAGAAGAGAGCATTCGTCTGAGACAACGCCAAAGCTGCCATCCCCAGCACAAAACAAATTGCCGAAACCAATCTGTTACAGGCCTTCGCAGAGCGTTCCAGACAAATTAGATAGAAGGAAATGACTGACGGAAGCAGCGCAAATGCCAGTAACTGGGGGAATTGCTCTCCACGGACTATCAGAGCCCACGGGAATGCAACGAACGCAAAAGATAAAAAAGAGCCTGCTAACAAGGCCAGCCTATCTTTACCCAGCAACAGCTTAAGAAAGGCAAACATGCCACCAGCAAAGACAACCGATCCAACGACGTAATTAGTTGCATTCGCCGCAAAACCGACGCTTATCCCCGAAACGGACGCCAGCATCGCTGCAAGGACATGCCAAGCCGCAGGGTAGAATGGCCCTCCTTCCATCGGAGGCTCAAAATCGACCGATTCCGCCGGATACAATGTCGGAAAGAGAAACGAATAGTTCCCGGAATCCAAAAAGCTTCGAGCCAGCCCTAGATGGTACGCGGTATCGAACCCCTGAACAACGGAGTCATAATCGGAGAGGTTCCTTACGAAAAAGTACGCCAAAACGGCGAGCGAAAACACAACATAGGCACCAAGGATCGCGAATTCAGCTTTACCTGAGGACAGCGCAACGGGACAAGCAATGCGCCCCTTAGGCAACAGCCTGGTTAGATCCAACAACGCCGCCACCGCAAGAGAAACGCCGAACAGGAGAGCCCCACTGCAAGATACCCCCAGTAGCGAAAAAAACACCCCTTCGAGGCAATACAAAACAATTGAAATCGGGCTTGCTAGACATAGAGAAAACAAGACGCCAAACCCCAACCGGTGCAACACCAAAAAGCCAGGCGCAGCAATCATCACTGCCAACAGCAATGACTGCAAGACGAAATAGACCATTACCCCTCCGAACACAAACCCCGCAACAGCGGGACAAATTCATTCCCTTACTTCATTCCTTCTCTCAACGAACAACCACCGCTCGTGAAGTGGAAACTCTACTTCCTACCGCGGATCTTTCGCACAACACTCTTCACAGCCTCGCGACGCCTGGATCCGTACGGCATGATCGGATCAATGAAACGCCTCATAGGGCTGTTCACGTCAATCGCGTATTCATGGTCGTCGGAGCTCTCATCATCATCCGCCTGACCACACAGGATACATACCAGTCGCTCGTAAAACGGGGTTTGACGCGCATACCTCCAATATAAGGGAGCCATGTCGCAGCTTCTCTTGGTCCACGGCTTTTCCGCCCCTGCGTAGTGAGTGATCAGCTGGTCGTTTCGAGACGCCAGATACGCCTCAAACTCCCTCAATGGAGCATATGAAAGAACATTCGCAATGCGCCCCATGCAGTCTGTCATCACATTCCACCGGTAGTCGAGAAAAAGCACCCTTCCTTCGCATTCGGCATTAAGGATATCTTGGTCATTGTAGATGTAGCGAGAATCGGACGCGAACTTGAGCCATTCCTTTACCGAATGGAGGTTCCTCATGGCAGCAGTGTTAAGCACCAGTACGCCCGCCTGAAAATACGCATAAGGGTCTTTCATGCCCAGCACATCTTTGGCATAGCGCATCCGTTCGCCACCCTTCATGTTCACATTGCCCAAGAAGTCGAGATCGCGCACAGCAGCCAACAGATTGTCGCCCAGCTCAGTAGCATACAATTGCGAAACATCACCCGAGACGATTATGTCAGAGTCGAGATACAGAACCTTGTCGTAGTGCGGCAAAAGCTCCTGAACCAAAAACCTGTAATACGTCTCGATGCTGATGTGCGCGTTGTTCGTGGCAAGTTCGTAGGACTCTACGATGCGGCTTACATCGTAGAACGTGAGCGATACTTTCCCTGGCTCGGCGTAAACCTGTCGCATGATGCGCATATCCTCGCTAGACATGCCCCGCGCAAATACGAAAATGTCGTAATAGTAGTCAGACGAAGCGTTCGCGAGCATCGAGTGGATGGTTGTGGTCAGCATGGGAACATAGTTGCCATCAGCGGCGAACACCACGGGGATGACGGGCATTAGCCCGGTATCACCTGGAGGCAGCAAGTCGTAAACACGATCTGGGCATTCGAAACGAACGCACTGAAGCTGTTTAGTCTTCCAGCCCGCCCCCACTCGGGCATGATGCTGGTAGTAGATGTTAAACAGTCTTTCCGATAGATGCCCAGGAGTGCGCAGCGCCTCTTTGCTGTAAAGCGACATATCCGTTTGCTCCACGAACTTCTGAAGCATGGGAAACAGCCATTCGCAGTAATCAAAAAAGATATCTCTGCGCATGATGAACATATTGCAAAAACACGAATGGTTTCCATCTAGAAACGCATCCGCATCTTGCGCGTAGTCAGGATGCATCTCCTTTAAAATACCGATCGCTCTGTCGAGATCGGCGTCGACGAGCCTTGGGGCGACGTGATATTGCTTGCGCGGAGTGTCCACGCCACCGGGAAACTTTCGCAAGTCCTTGATCTCGGTGGTAATGACATCGTACTGCCTGACCAGCTTTTCGATGGAAGCATCGTCGAGGCAGTACTTAGCCTGGGTTTCCTTGTCGATGTATCTGTCAATTACCTCTCCGTAAACGCTTTCAGGATGTCGATTCGAGGAAAAGTCGAAGTATCGACGGTAGTGGCAAAACCCATAGTAATCCGCTTCAACGTTCTTCCATGCCCAATACTGCGCCGTAAGCTCGCAATACATCGGGTTAAGATCGGATATGTTGTCACCCCTATCGTCATGAAGAATGCCCCCGAAACGGCAATCCGCATTGGCGGAACCCACTTGAATGGGCTGGAGTATCTCGCTTTCAAAAAAATCAACATCTTTATGCGTGGAAACGAATATTCTGATGTCGCCTCGACGCGCCGTGCGCAAACTCTGACGCTCCTTAAGCTGACGCAAGTAGTAGTCTGCAGTGCGAGAGAACAACGTGTAGTTAGCTAAATCAGTATCTGCTTTCTGGGCGAACTCGTCGGAAAGGCGCTCCCAAGAAAGGAGGACATTGTAGCGAGTCTCGTCGAAGCCGCTCTCAATCAGGCCATAAGAATCGTCGCGAACGAAGCGCATAAGCTGCGCCGCAGCCTGCCCGTAGCCGACAGCCGAGGCAAGCAGCCGGGCGGCATCAAGCTTGTCCTCATCCGCAACGCGCTCGTGCCATTCGTTGGCGGCTGCCTCAATCAGTTTGCCTCTCAAGCCCTGAGCGCATCGAACAACATGATCTGCCTTCCCCGAAACATACTCATCAACCGCCTCGCAGCAATCCGCGAAGCGTTGAGAGACAGCGCCGAACTCTTCTTTCGACAACATCGACGACCCCGTAACGCCTCTTCCGATGTTGTATCGATAGACCACGATATCGTTGTCGGTTTCCTCGACACGCGCCAAGCTTACCAGCACAAAGCATTCGTAGGCGTCCTCCGCACGATCTAAGCGCTCGCAGGTCATTAGCCCGAAGGCACGCTTCGCCAAATCCGCAGGAAAAGCTCGCTGGGTGATACGCCAATCATGAACGAAACCAAACGCAGGGTTAAACGGTGCTGCAAGAACCTCTTTTCCATGCAGAATGTCGCAGGGTGCGTTCGCGGCATCGGTGAACGGCTTTACCGAATCGGGATCGGACCCCTCTTGGGGAACGATCTCCATACCGAAATGCACGACGGTATCTTTTGCACCAGAAAGCCGGCAATCGAGCTTCCCCAAGCTCTCAGGAACAAGCTCATCGTCGGGGTCGAGGAAAAGGACATACTCTCCCCTGCAGGCTTCCACTCCCGCCTTCCTTGCCAGGTGGGGTCCGCCATTGCGCTCCCGTTCGATAACACGAATTCTCCCGTCGTCGCGAGAAAATCGCTTCGCTATCTCCAAAGAGCCATCGGTGCTTGCATCGTCAACGACGATTATCTCCCAATCGCCGAACGACTGTTTAAGCACGCTTCCCAATGCATCAGGCAAATAGTTTGCATTGCCGAACGACGGAATCACGACAGAAAAACGAGGCATTGCGATCGCCTTTCCTCCTAGAGCGATAATTCTTTGCAGGCAATGATAGACCAAAGGGGCACAAGAGCAACCTCACATGAGATCATCAGCCCGCAAAACGCCTAACAAGCCCACAAGATTCCTGCTGAGGCCCGAACGGGCAACGCCCCTGCAAGTATCAAACTACCTTCTGCCTTTTTCATGATTGTGCTGAGAGGAGAACCGCCTCGCAACCCCCAACCGCTAGACTGTAGAGGTTTGGAGAGTGTTCAATACGGATGGGTGCATGCAGATGCGTACCTTTTTGGAGGATAATTCTCATGGCGATGGACGCAACGTCAAAAAAAGCGTTCGATAGAAATTGGTTCACGCTAACTTCACTAATCTCGCGCGACTTCAAACTGAAGTACCGTCGTAGCGTACTGGGCGTTGTGTGGTCGGTTCTCAACCCCTTGCTCATGATGTGCGTGCTTGCCGCAGTGTTCAGCTTCTTTCTGCGCTTTTCCAGCATTGAGAACTATCCGCTATACCTTATCTTAGGCAATACACTTTTCGGCGTCATGAGCGATTCCACCTCTGCTGCCATGACCTCCATTATAGAATCCTCGTCTCTGTTGAAGAAAATCCGCATCGAGAAGATGATCTTCCCACTAGAAAAAGTACTCTTTGCACTGGTAAACTTCTGCTTCGCGCTCATAGCGGTGGCAGCCGTGATGATCTTTTTCCGTGTCATGCCTACAGTGAACATTTTGTTTTTGCCCCTTTTGCTGGTGTACGTTCTTCTTTTCAGCGCAGGCTTAAGCTTTTTGCTCTCGGCACTCGCTGTCTTCTTCCGCGACGTGTGCCACCTGTGGAGCGTCATTATTACTGCTTGGACATATGCTACGCCACTTTTCTACCCCGTCGAAATCCTGCCTGACTGGATGGTGGCAATCGAGCAGTTCAACCCCATGTACTACTACGTCACCTATTTCCGCGATATCGTTCTATGGGGACAAACCCCCGGCCTTGAGTTCAATCTCATCTGCCTCGCATTCGCCGTCATCACGTTCGCCGTGGGCTTTCTGGTGTTTCGCAAGCTGCAGAAGCGCTTCATCCTCTACATCTAGATTGGCAGGCAACATATGACGCAGACCAACAACACATCTTTTCTGGGCGCGCTATCAATGCCGAAGGACGACCCCAACGCGCCAACTATGGTTCACGTTGATCATGTATCCATGGTCTTCAACATCGCAAGCGAGCAACTAAATAGCCTCAAAGAGTACGCTATCGCTTTATCACGACGCGAGCTGCACTTTAAGGAATTCTACGCTCTGGACGACGTGTCGTTCGAGGTCAAACAGGGCGACGTGTTTGGTATCCTGGGAACCAACGGTTCAGGCAAATCCACCATGCTCAAGATTATCGCCGGCGTGCTAGAGCCCACGCGCGGCACCTGCAGAGTTGAAGGTAGCATCGCCCCGCTCATCGAGTTGGGCGCCGGGTTCGACCTAGAGCTCACCGCACGAGAGAACATTTTTTTGAACGGTGCACTTCTAGGATATTCGAAAAAGTTCATCCAGCAGCACTTCGACGAGATCGTCGACTTCGCTGAAGTGCGTGATTTCTTGGACATGCCTATGAAGAATTACTCATCAGGCATGGTGGCGCGCATCGCATTTGCCATCGCAACGGTGATCGTACCTGACGTGCTGATTGTCGACGAAGTGCTGTCGGTGGGAGACTTCCTGTTCCAGCAAAAATGCGAACGGCGTATCCAGTCTTTGATCAACGACCACGGCGTAACCGTGCTCATCGTTTCGCACAGCAACGACCAGATCGAGCGCCTGTGCAACAAAGCGGTGTGGATCGAAAAAGGACACCTACGCGCAATCGGCGCAGCAAAGGAAGTGTGCGACCTCTACCGCGCCATCGGCGGTCGCCCCGGCTCACCAGAATCCGAAAAAGCCATCTTGGGGACAGTCAACTTAGATGTCGATACCCCTCCGCAGATTCATAGCTGTGTTTTCGGGGAAACCTTTTACGGCACCTCTGCTGAAATCAACTCCCTTTCCGGCGCTCCGCATGATATCTGTATCCTAATCAACGGCGAATTCAATCCAGAAAGCCGAATTGCATGTAGCTTGGCGGGGCTGCTCGACGCATCGCTCTACGCAACCCAACATGACCAGCTCACCGATGTCTTACGGCAGGAACTGCGTCACCAGCCTCCGCAAACCATTGTCGTTGTGGGGGGGGACGATGCCGTAGAGCCTTCCGTCGTCTCCGAGATCGGGCAGTTATGCCCAGGCTCTCACGTTATCCGTGTGGAAGAAACCGATACGGCAACGGGCACAGAAGCGTTTGCGTTAGGACTCGAATCGGGGCTTCGCTGGGGGAAAACAGCCATACTCGCAGATTCACAAATGGATTTCGTGCTGATATCGCTTTCGGCATTCGCTTTCGAAGAAAAAGCTCCTGTTTTTTACTTAGTTGACGGGCGAATCCCCACTGAGGCTGAAACAGCGCTTAACGAGTTTGAGCGTATTGTGGTCGTTGCCGACGAAGACACCCTTCCCTCATCCGCTGTCGCTGAAATCGCGCCCAATGCAGATCTAGTGCGGCTCGCTGCAAATAGTGCTTGCGAGGCAAATGACCTCGTCAACCGTTGGCTTGCCCCCTTCTTTGAGCACAGGACGGGTGTCAGAGGCAACCTTGCCATCATAACGGATCCCTATTGCGAGCTAGACAACACCCTTATTGGACCACTTGCCGGCAGATTGCATGCGCCAGTTATCATGGTGAGCATTCAGAACCTCGACGAGGTAGCTCATGGGGCCGATCTTCTCAAAACCATGGATAATCCCCCCAGCCACCTTCTTTTCATCGGCAGCACGCTGCGCTACACCGACTTCGACAAAACATTCCTATCGAGATCCTTGTGCGCAAACCCGGCGTTCATCGCAGCTGAAGAAACGACCCTGTAGCAACCCGTTCTGCCACGGCAACCCGCCACCTTATCGTTTGAGGTTCTCTTTTACCCAGCAGGGAAGTTTCATGATTGCGCTGCCCACGCGGAAGGTAGTGGAGTCGGCGTACTCTGACTTTATTTCTCCCAGCGAACGAGCGTTGCCAATCACATCCACAATGAAGCGCAACCGCTCCTCGGCGGGAAGGCAGTTTGCCCTTTCGAGCAGCTCCCCTGGAGACAGCTCCCACGATTCGCGCGCCGCGTAGGTGTAGCACACCGACACATGGGCAAGCAAAGCCTCGAAAAACCCAGGCTCGCACGAATCTACGTGCGCAACCAACCAACGCTCCAACTCGTAAGCGCATTTAAAATGGCCGTACACATGTCTGATTGTCTTTTTCGATGTCATGATGGAATCGGCATGTACACGGCGAACATAAAGAGGCTCATTAAGATATGCCGCGCGCTTGGCATAAGCCAGCGTCAGACACGTGAACAAGTTGTCTTCCTGCAGGATTCCCTCGTAGAAGCGAATGCCCGTCTCGTCCAGAAAATCGCGACGCAGAAGCTGCATGGCGGCAGACGCCGAGAAAGACTCTTTGCTTTGAAACTGCATGAGGAGCTGTTGCCCGCTCATAACCCCGTCTATGTTCTTTCTTGCGGTGTACTCGTCTCGATATACACCGCGCATCAAAACCCCTTCGTATATCGTACGTGCTGAAAAAAAGAGCACATCGAGAGCCTTGCTGGATGCTTGGGTGAATAGCCGCTCAAGCGCATGCGGCTCAAGATAGTCGTCTGCATCCAAAAACAGCACGTACTCGCCCTTCGCCCGTATAATGCCAGCATTCCGGCTGGCAGAAAGCCCTTTGTTATCTTGAGAAACAAAGGAAAAACGCTCGTCTTCTTCCACAATCTGCCGAGCCACTTCAAGGGTATTGTCCGTAGAGCCATCGTTAACGCAGATAACTTCGATGCTTTCTAGCGTTTGGCGAAGCAAGGACGACAAGCACTCACCGATGTAAGGTTCGGCATTGTACATAGGAACAACAACAGAAACAGCAGGCACGACTTTACCCCCTACCCGCGCGACAAACGCTTGAACACGGCACCAAGCCCGTTTTTCCATACATAGTAGCGAATCATCAGCCGCTTTCTCTTGGAAGCGCTCCTAACCCGCGCAGGGTCGAGCGCCGCCTCGCACATAGAGCGCAGCGGACGCGGCAGGCTCAAAGCGTCAAGCTGCTCAGGCGTCCAGAAACTGCGCAGCACGTCGCCCTCTTGAGCCGCCAGCTTGGCAAAAGACGCGTCGTCCAGCTTGAGCGTTTCAAACACAGCCATATCGGCGAACCAGTCCAGCATCTCAGAAGCATATCTAGCAAGCAAGCCCCGGGCCTCCCACGACGCAAACACCGCTCGTGCAAGCTCAATCTGCTTTTCAAGCAGCGTGCCGGCGTCATCGACTCGCGCCATAGCGGAATTCCCAAGCGGAATACGGTAGCGGTAGAGCTTGTCGGAAACGAACACCGTCTTGCGCGCGCAGGGAAACGCGTCGAACAGAAACGCCTGATCCTCCCCGATGGCCAGGCTTTCGTTGAATGCTATCTGGTTCTCATGCAAAAACTTCGTGCGATACGCCGTCTTCCACACGTAGGGGCGCGACTGCTCCTTGAACAAGATGTCGGGATGAAACCCCGCATACTCCGCATTGCGCGGGCTGAGCACCATTCGAAGCCATGCAGGCGCTTGCTCTTCAGGCACCGCCTGCCCACCGTATACGAGCACGTCTGCCTGGCTCCGCGACAGCTCGTCCACCATGCGCTCGCACGCATGCGGCTCAAGCGCGTCGTCGGCGTCGACGAAGCACAGATACGGCGCGCGAGCCCGGGCGATGCCCGCGTTGCGCGCCGCTGAAACCCCCCTGTTCTCCTGCGTTATCACGCAAATGCGCGCATCGGCAGCCGCAGCGGCAGCCAAGATCTTTGGCGAGGCGTCCGTAGAGCCGTCGTCGATGCAGACAATTTCGACATCACGCAACGTTTGAGCCAAAAGAGAGTCCAGGCACTCCTGCAGATAGTCCTGGGAGTTATACACGGGCACAACAACTGAAATCTGGGGTGAATGGGATGCATGCTCAAGCGCCATGGCAGCCTACTTCAGTCGATTTAGCTTTTCCTGGCTGTCTACGCCCAGGTAGTGGAGCAATTTTGCAAGGCGATAGCGCTTGTCGGTAAGCGCGGCGATGTCGGGATGGTTCTGCCTCAGATGGCTGCGGAACTCGTTGGCGCGCCGCATGCCGCGTTTGCGATCCTTGTCGAAGATAAGAGCGATGTTGTAGTGCGTGTTGCAGATGAGCACGGCACGTTCTTGAAGGTACGCGCGGCGCACGTCGCTCAAGCCGTCTTTCTTCTCCTCGTAGATGCGCAAGATCTCGTAGGTGACGCGCGTATGGTCGGCAAAGCGGCGCACGTAATTGTCGTCCGCCACGCTTTGGGCTGCGTTTCCCACCAGGTATTGGCACACGTTGCAGTCGAAAAAGCTGATGGTTGCCGCCTCGAGCGTGGCCTTGACCACGTATTCGTAGTCGACGTAAAACGTCTTTTCCAAAAGACGCAGGCCTATTCTGCGCGCAAACTCCGTGCGGATGGACAGCGTGTGAATCATGATGTAGGAGCTGATGTCGTCGCCTGCGCATATCTGCTCGAAAGGCACCTCTGCACCCACTGGCACGTACGCGGGTAACGGAAACAGCGCGGTGTCTCCCGTTGCCATGTTCACTTCCCGCTTGACGTCGCACACCAGATCAGACGTGACGCCGCGCAGCGCGGTGGCGAACTCCACCAGGTTGTCGGTGTTTGCCCAGTCATCCCCGTCTATCACGCGCACGTAGGTGCCTTTTGCTGCCGCGATGCCCGCGTTCACCGCCGATCCGTGCCCGCCGTTTTCCTTAGAAACGATGGTGAACACGCCGGGTCGCGCGGCTTCGAAGCGCTGCGCGATGGAAAGCGTATCGTCGGTGGAGCCGTCGTTTACCACCACCACCTCCACAAGGCCCTCTAAGCGCGCATCGTCATAAAACGACAGGCTGTGCTCTAGGTAATCTTGCACGTTGTAGCTGGGAACCACTATCGAAAGCGTAGGTTGGCTGCTCGCCGCCACACGATCACCTCCCCGATCGAATCTTCGTATACGCCCCATACGAGGCATGATGGACAAGATAGATCAGCCGCCCGAGGGCAACCGCAAGCCCCGCGCGTTTGCCCTTCAGCACCGCTGCGCACACCGAAAGCGCCTTGCTGTCGTGTGCCTGGGCAGCGGGAACAAGCTCGTTGAACAGCGGGTCTTCGAACGTGCCCCGCACCCACGCCACACGCCCTTTGTGGCCGAAGCCTTCCGGCACTGCATAGCAGTTGCGCTCGAGCGTCGAGAGGATATAGCGCGCATACAGGCTTCCCAAGATGCCTTTTGCCCGGGCGTCGAGCACGTCCCAGGCAGAAAGCTGGTCGCGCAGTACGCTGATGCGCCTGCGGTGCACGGCATAGTATTCTGCAGCTGAATAGGCATTTGAGTTGGTAACGCTTGTGTTTTCCTGCTTGACGTAGCAGTACGGCAGCCCGTCAAGCACGGCAGCGGAACGAACGTGGTTGAACACCTCGATGTTGAACAGGATGTCCTCGATAAGGATGACCCGTTCAAACTGCGCGCCTATGCTGCGCAAGAGCTGTAGCCGATACATTTTGTTCCACGGGTACCCATAGTGCGTGCTTTGCTCGAGGTCGATTATGCAAGGATGCCACAAGGCCGGATCCGACCAATCTATTTCAGGAAGCGGCATGGGATGATCGTAGAGGAATTCCCCCCGCTTACCCACGTAGCGCTCGGTAAAGCCGAACAACACGACGTCGTACTCCCCCGACGTGACGAGGGCATGGGCGCGAACCAAGATATCGCCGTCGAAGGAGTCGTCGCTGTCGGGCATCCAGAGCCACGTTCCGCGCGCCTCGGCCATGCCGGTGTTGCGCGCAGCGGCAGGCCCTTGGTTCGTCTCGTGAGAGATCAGCCGAATGCGCGCGTCGGCGTCTGCCCAGTGCTGAACGAGAGCACGTGTGTCGTCGGTGGAGCAATCGTCCACCACGATGAGCTCCCAGCTGTCAAAAGGCTGCTCGACAATCGCTTGCAGTATGCCGCCGATGTGATCTTGCGCATTGTAGGCCGGCATCACCAGCGAAAAGAAGGGCGCTGGCTGGCAGGTTGGCGCCGGCACATCAGCGTCGTAAGCCGAGCATGCCGCATCCGCGATCTCCGCGCCAACGCCGCTTTCGGGCGCAAAAGAAGAGACCGCCGAAGCGGGCTGTTCGCTCACCATTCGCGCGGTCTCTAACATGTCGTGCTATACGGAAGGAATGGGCACAATACCGGAGGGGTCTTCGCCCGCATCAGCGGCTTGGATGATCTGCTGCCACGTCGCCTCGTCGCGCACGGTGATCCACAGGCCGCTATCGGGATCGGTATCGCCCGCATAAGGACCGGTTGCCTGGTAGATAGTAAGCTTGTCGGCGTTTTGCGCAAAATTGGTTACCAGCTTGGACAGTTGGTCTTGCGTCATGTTGGTGTCGGCGCACTGCATCATGGCAGACACGGCGGTTTCAACCAACGATGAATCCTGGGCAACCTTTTGAATGCCGGCAACCACCAAAGCGCGATCCTGCACCTGGCGCTTTGCCTCCTGGTTGTCGCCGAAGGTATGGCGCTCGCGCGCGGCAACCAGCGCCTGAACGCCGTTAAGGTTCTGCTCGCCGGCAGAAAGCGTCACGGTTTCGCCGCCCACAATGTCTTGCATCTCCATGTCAACGGGCACGTTGATGGTAAGGCCGCCCAACGCGTCAACCAGGTTTTGGAAGTCCTCGAACCCAACATCGAAGTAGTAGTACACGTCAACGCCGGTGAGAAGCTTGATCTGCTCGATGGCGCCATCGATGCCTTCGTCTTGATACGCAGCATTGAATTTCGCTCTCGTGCCATTCCAGTCAATGGCAGTATCACGAGGCACGGTGATAAGCGTGAGGGTGTAGGTAGTAGGATCCACGCGACACAGCATTGTAGTATCCGAGCGACCAAGACCGTCCGCATATTCAGGCTTGTCCTCTTCCACCGTGCCCGTACGTGAGTCGTTTCCCACCAGCAGCATATAGAACGGCTCGTCGATGGACGGGGTGGAATCAGCGGTTTCGCTGACGATAACCTCGTCGGATTTCTGCTCCGTTTGCTGCTGGCAACCCGCCAGCAACGCGAGCGCCAGGACGGCGGTGGTGAGCAGCGTCAGCAACACAGCCCAGGTTGCCTTGGAAAGCTTTTTCGCGTTCATAGACATGCTCCGTTTCCAAAAGTGAGAAATTGTGCGGTTCTTTTTCTCGTTCTCAAAGCAGAATGACGCCTGCTTTCGCCCTTATCGAACCCTCTCCCTCCACTATAACCCTTTGGGAAAGAGTCCGTTTCAGGTTTAGTTCCTTGGCACTGCATTACCGGTGTTCGTACTCTCAAAATCCATACCTTCGGGGTTTTCGCCCGCTTCCACTACCGCCATAAGGTCGGCCCAGCCCTGCTCGTTTTCGTAGCACAACCACAGACCGCCCACCGCATCATTGTAATCGCCGGTAGAAGGCCCTGCGCCACTATACACCGTCAATTCGCCCGATCCACCTACAAACGCCGACGCAAGAGAAACAAAATCGCCCGTTTTCAGGTCGGTTCCCACGCAGTCAGCAAGACCCAGAATGGTTCCCGGCAGCTCGTAGAACGGGCGGTCGAGCGCCTTGCGCATAATCGCCTCGGCAAGTTGGCGAACGTTGCTTTGGCGCTTGGCTTCCTGGTTATCGCCGTATTCGTGACGGGCGCGCGCGAAGATCTGCGCCTGCTGGCCGTTAAGCGTCTGCTCGCCCGGTTGGATGGTAACCGTCTCTCCCGTAAGCGCGTCTTCGTACGAAATCTCCATGGGTACACTCACGGTAACGCCGCCAAGGTTGTCCACCACTGTTTGCAGCTCCGAGAAATGCACCTCGGCATAATGCGATATGGGCACGCCGGTGAGCTCGGAAACCGCTTTGATGGTTTCCGCCGCGCCGCCCATGTTGTAAGCTTCGTTGATTTTAACGATGCTGCCGTCTTCCAGGTAATACGGCGTATCACGCGGAATACTCACCATCGTAACCAGATGATTAGGCGCGTCCACGCGCATGAGAATCATCACGTCAGAACGCTGGTTGTCGCCTGATTCAGCTGCCGCAGAAGATGTGCCCGACCCCTCACGCGAATCGGAGCCAATCACCAGTGCATAGAACGGCTTGGAAAGCTCGGCAGGGGTAAGCACCGAATTGATGGCGTCTTCCTGAGACGGGTCGTCAAGCGCCAGCTTGCTATCAAGCTGCATGGCGAAGATGCCGAACGCCGTTCCCCCTCCCACCAATACAACGGCAAGGACAATGGCGATTACGGCAAGCACCTTGCGATGGCGGCGTTGCCTGCGGCGCTTTGCCAGCAAGGCGGAATCGTGCACCGACGCATGGGCGCCTTTCTGCATTTGATTCGCCTGCTGGGCGGGATGTGCATGACCGGCGTACGCATCGCGCGAGTAGCGCTGCGCTTGAGACCGCGCTGGCGCATGATGCTGAGCCTGGGCCGCGGAATAGGGCGCAGCCTGCCTGGGCACGGCATAAGGCTGGGCTTGTCTCGACGCCGAACGCGGCTGTGCAGCGCCCGCTGCAGAACGTGGCTGCGCAGCCGAGCCGCGCACTCCGTGCGCACCCTGGCGAAACGCCGGCTGAGGCCCTTGAGGCGCAGCAGCGCGAGAGGTCTGTCGAGGCGACTGCGGCGCGGCATGAGAAGCCTGCCCAGCCCGACGAGGCTGTTGGGGCACCGCGTGCGAACCCTGCCCGTATTGCCCGCCTGGCGCAGGCGCCGCGTGTGCGCCCCTGCCCTGGCGAGGAGAAGCAGACGCCCCGCCATGGCGCGGGCCTGCGTCTCCGCCTTGGTGCGGGGCGGCGTCGCGCTGCGCTTGGTATCGATTTATGTTTCTATCAGCCACTTCGATCTTTCAACTAACATACCTTGTTTACAACCATGGTATCGTAGCATATGGTAAATAAGGACTTATGAACCCTACACCATGAACACAGAAGCGGGGCAAAGCAGCAAGAGCCTGCTCGCACAAAGCAGCAAGAGCCTGCCTTCATTCGGAGCAACAAGCATCGGAGCGAGGCCGGGGCGGCAAAGGCCGACTTGCGCTCGCTGAGCCCGGCAACCGCCTCAAGGAGTGACTATGTGGCTGAGTTTTGTCGGCGCCGTTTTGGCTTGCCTGATTGTCTTGTACCTACCGGGATACCTGCTTGCCCGCGCGTTTCCCTTTAGCCGCTTTGCGTCGGTTGCGCTGGCCCCGGCTTTTTCGCTGTTCGTTCTTACGGTCTTGGGGGTTGCCGCCTTTGAGATAGCGAACCCCTGCTCGCCCTCTGTTTTGCTTGCGGCCCTTCTGGTGATTTGCGCAATCCCGTTTGCTGTACGCTGCGGCATCGCCCGATCAAAGCGCGGTTCAGCAAGCCACTCCGTCCGCGAGCTTGCTGTCGTACCGTATGACGCGTCCCTTTGGAAAATCGCTGCGCTGTACATCGCAGTTGCCGCTGTGCTGTCAGCGCTGGTGTTTTGCTGGAGCATGGGCGACCCCACGTCGTTTTCCCGCAACGACGATACGACTGTTCATCTTTCCTTGGCGCGCGGCTTCCTTGATTCGGGCACGTTGTCCGTGCTGCACACCAGCTCGTTTCTCGATCAGGGGGTTTTTGGAAACTTCTACCCCGCCGAATGGCATGTGCTAGTTGCAGCGGTTGCCTCGTTCTTTGGAAACGACGTCTCCATGGCAACCAACGCCACCGTCATGGCATTCACCTCGGTAGTGTTTCCGTTGGCAATCTGCCTGTTCATGTGGCGCGTGTTCGGAGAAAAGCGCGAATTCGTCATTGGCGGCGCACTGGTTAGCGTAGCGTTTGTCGGCTTTCCGTGGGGCTACGTGGTATTCGGACAGCTTCTGCCCAACATGATCTCGTTCATGATGGTGCCGCTCGCGCTGGTGCTGGTAATAGAGCTGTTCGGCGCGCGCTATGCCAGCAGCAAGGCAAGCGTGCACGGCGGCTATCGCGCCAGCGAGAGAGCGAAGCTGGCGGTCGCCCTCGTTGTATGCTTGGGCGCTATCGTTCTTGCCCAGCCCAACGGCGCCTTCACCTTCGGCATAGGGGCGGTGCTCTACGGCATAACCCGCATCTTCTACCAACCCGGCGAGAATCGCGCGTCAGTGAGTGCGAAACACGTGGTGCTGGCGATTGTCGTGTTCGCCGTTGCGTGCGGCGTATGGTTTGCTTTGTACAAGGCCCCTTTCATGCAGGGCGTGGTCACCTCGAACTGGGAGGCCACCCTCTCGCCCCTCGAAGCCGTTGTGAGCGGCCTGGCGTTCATGTTCACCGTGCGCCAAGGCGTGCAGCCGTTCTTGAGCATCGTGGTGCTGGTGGGCGTCATCTACACGCTTAAGCATCGCCGCCATCTATGGATCACCGTGGCATACGCTGCGTCGCTTGCACTCTACATCATCAGCGTTTCAACCGACGGTGCGCTCAAGCAACTGCTGACGGGGTTCTGGTACACCGACTACAACCGGCTCGGCGCGATGACGGCGCTGTTCGCCATCCCGCTGGCAGGCGTAGGCGTGGCATGCTGCGTTGGATGGCTGCAGAAGTTGCTGCACGTGAGGGCGGCAAAGCCGCTTGCGGCGGGCGTTGTTGTTGTGCTGTTCGCGCTGTGTCAGTTCCTGCCTGTGAGCGTAGGCTACGGAGACAATCAGATTCGCTTGGGGCTCACGGGCATCCAGCATCAGGTGCACCAGCGCTACTCGTGGGACAACGTGCTCACAAAAGAGGAGAACGATTTTGTGAAAGAAGTGATGGAGATTGTGCCCGAGGGCGAAACGGTAATCAACATGCCCCAAGATGGAAGTTGCTGGACTTATGGCGTAGACGGCATTAATACCATGTATCGTCGCATGGCGGGCTCTGGCGGCCGCCCTAGCTCTCAGAGCAAAGACGCTGCACTAGTGAGAACCAAGCTTAACGAAGTCGCCACCAACTCCGAAGTGCAGCAGGTGCTGGAAAAGTACAATGCGCGCTACCTGATGCTTCTAGACGACGCAACGAGCGCCAACCCCACGAAAGGCAACTTGCGCTACAAGGCCTCCGATTGGGTGGGCATCGAGTCGGTCGACGAGAACACCCCTGGGTTCGAACTGGTTCTTAGCGAAGACGACATGCGGCTCTACAGGATAACGTGGTAGAGGGGGCCTTAGCTCGAGCGCAACATGCCCCGGCACTATCACGCAGAATAGGGAGCCTTCTCGATATGCTGCCCCGTTTGCAGCAAACGCAAATGGGACAACCAACGCGCAGTCGGCAGCATCAACCGAATCCGACGAAACGGCACCAACACCCTTGAGCGCAGAAGACGCACTTGAGCTCGGTCGCCATGATAACGACAGCATTCCAAAAGAAGTTGACCTTGTTAATCTCGATATAATTGTCAGTGAGGCATTCTCCTCCCTGAATCAGCAAATAGAGCAGACTGCTCAGACCATTTTGAAGCAACCCGGCGCTCTTGACGCTGGAGTAATCGTTTGTTCCCTGCTTCACCCCGTTGGGCTTGCTCTAAACAGGACGTGCTGCACTTTACCCTGACGGCGATGGCTTCTCACCAACGGAACGCAATGTCTGGACAAGCGCACTTGGCGACGTCTTCTGTCAAGTCGCACTTGAAGAGCATCCTAAAGAGAGCCGAAAGAGCTAGATTGCTCTTTTCTACGCCACCCACTTCAAAACGGATCATCATTGGAACATGGCGGGGGCGTATGCGGGATATCGCGACATCGCAAGGGCGCTTGGCGTGGACGAATTCCTAAACGCGCTTTAGCGCTGATCCCTAGCTATTTCTCCTACATGAAAGACTTTCCCGGACTTTCCCAGGCGAACCAGCCGAAGCGCTAACTTTAAATCCTCGGCTCGGCTCTGCTGACGAATGCATATAATGCAGCAGTAAGAAAAAAGCGTTCAGGGTGGCTTTGCCAGCCTCTGCTCACCAGCAGACATTGGCCCGCCGTACCTGCCGCAAGCGTAAAGCGATAGGCCAAGCGGAAGCCACAGCCGACACGAAAGGAGAACCGTGTTTTGCATTAAGTGCGGAAGCGAGATACCGTCAGGCGCCGCGTTTTGCACACAATGTGGCACTCCCGTTAATGAGGCAACGCAGGTGACCCCGCCTGCAGGACAGGCGGTCGAATCCGACACTGCGGCGCAGCAAGCGGCAAGCGCTCAGCAGGTCGCCGCGCAGCCGGTATCGGCGCAGCCCGCACCTCCGTCTGGAACCGCCCAGACCGCTGCCACACAGCCTGCGGCTGCGTCCGCCGCGCCCGCAGCCCCTGCCGCCGCGCAGCGTGTCACAGCATCTCCCACTCCCGACGCTACCTCAGCAGCCCCCGCTGCCCCCACCCCCTCCGCTTCCGGCGAAGCCGCAGCGAAGAAGCTGCCGGTGATCCCCATCGCCATCGGCGCTGCTGCCGTGGTGATCATCGCCGCCATCGTGATAGCGCTTGCTGTAACGGGCGTGTTCGGCTCGTCGAACAGCTCGGGCGTTGCCGCCAAGGGCAGCGTGAACGACTACACCTGGGCGGAGCTCTCTGCCATCAGCGACGAAATCGGTGCGGCGACCGACGAAAACGCCGCCATCGAGATCGCCAAGAAATACAACCTGTGCAACCAAGACGGCACGCTCGACGGCAACCAGCGCAAAGACGTCACGCTGACCAACGGCCTGCAAACGAGCGTGCAGATCGTCGGCTTCGCCCACGACGACAAATCCGACGGCTCCGGCAAAGCCGGAATCACATTTATGTTCACGGATGCGATTGCGCAACACAAAATGAATTCAAATGACTCCAATGCTGGTGGATGGGTGGCTTCAGAGATGCGAAAGTGGCTTTCGGGCGAGGGCGCAAAATTGCTTCCCAATGATCTATTAAACGCAATTGCAGCAGTAGACAAAGATGCAAACGGCATCGGCAAAACCGGTAGCTCGTCATCAATCGCAACAACATCAGATAAGCTATGGCTGTACTCCTCAATCGAAGTTGCAGGAACACCGAGCTCTGAAGCAAAATATGCCAATACTTACGGCAACGAAGGAACTCAATACTTGCTGTTTCGCAATCAGTCAGCTGCTAGAAACAAAAGCAATAGCATTCTAGCTAAGAAATACGAAGGAGAGTTTCACTCCTGGTACTTACGTTCGGCATACATCGACGACAATGACCGCTTCATTAGGGTCGACCCAGACGGGAACCCCAGTAACGCCATTAGCGCAAAAAGGACACTCACAGTCGTTCCTGGCTTTTGTTTATAACGTCATCCAGGTTCGCGTTGCGAAAACAGCCTCTGTAACCTTAACTGAACAAGTGAGCCCTCTCATGCAGATCCATTTCTCCTGCAATCATTCTCGATTGAAGAAAAATACCGCATACAAGAAATCAACATAGCCCACATGCGGGTACTACAAGAATCCTAGGAAATTTATACCTAGATGCAACTCTCTAATCACAGATAGAAGCAAACCCTACTATCGCAACCTGGCAGACTTAACTTAAATAGGCACAGCGTGCGCAAATAGCCGACGCGCTTAGAATCGGAAGAAGAACATGTTTTCTCGATCCGGAAACTCAATTTGGAAGCAAATCCAAACAATCTCGCACCTTTATCTAAATGAGAGATGGCGCATAAAACCAGGCGCATCTCACAATAGAACCCCAGAAAACAATCTAAGCACAGCTAATTCCCAACCCGAAACAGGCAACAACTCGGATAGCCTTCGGGAAGCAGTAAGATGCACCCGCCTTCTATGCAAGAATCTTCCTAGCGCTTAATGCCTTTTAAAACCTTCGTCCAGAATCTCGGCGTCGCTTCACTTGCCACAGAGGAAGGCCTATCAGATAATCGCTCTTCAGAAATAGAGAACCTATTTTTATCTCCTTCGGCATAAAACGAACTCTTCAGATAGTCG
>DVKR01000049.1 GCA_018715935.1 Candidatus Aphodovivens excrementavium | reverse complement strand
AGGAAGCGTTCGAGATGATGTTGTGCTCGTCCTTGTCGTAGTCGCCGTCGTTGACGCCCATCACGATGGTAATGTCCTCGCCCTTGGCGGGGCAGGTGA
Source organism: Candidatus Aphodovivens excrementavium (assembly GCA_018715935.1). Lineage (GTDB taxonomy): Bacteria > Actinomycetota > Coriobacteriia > Coriobacteriales > Eggerthellaceae > Aphodovivens > Aphodovivens excrementavium. Next base: position 2,551 of record DVKR01000049.1, on the reverse strand, counting down.
TGACGACCTTCTTGGCGCCTGCGGTGATGTGCTTGGATGCCAATTCGCCCGTCTTGAAGATGCCCGTTGATTCGACGACCACATCAACGCCGAGCTCGCCCCACGGCAGATTCTCAGGGTCGCGCTCGCACAGCACCTTGACCGCATGGCCGTCGGCGACGAAGCCCTCGTCAGTGACCTCAACCGAGTCGTAGGCGCGCCCGTGCACCGAGTCGTACTTCAGCAGATGCGCCATCGTGGGTATGTCGCCCAGGTCGTTAACGGCCACGACCTCGATCTCGGGATCTTTGGCCATAGCGCGGAACACCAGGCGGCCGATGCGGCCGAATCCGTTGATGCCTACCTTGATTGCCATGCGGAACTCCTTTCAGAGGTGAATTGCACCCGCCCTTTTGGCGGAATAATCGCACTGCCTCAAGTGTAACGCATTTCAACAGGCACATCGGCCTAAAGCCGCAGACGGACGCAAGCGCGATTGCTTTGGGCGGCGCATCGGAGTGGCGGCCTCTGGGACATGCCGGGAATTATTCGCTCTCCACTTCGCGCGCCATCTGCTCGATGCGCCTAACGCGGTGGTAGACAGCCGACTTCGACAAAGGGGGCTCCGCCATCTGGCCAAGCTCCTTGAGGGAAGCGTTGGGGTGAGCAACGCGCAGCCGGACGAATTCCTGCAGCGCGGGGGGAAGCGTTTCGATGCGTCGTTTCTCGAGAACCGTACGAATGGCAACTATCTGATCGAACGCCGCGCCCGTCGCCTTGGCCTGGTTGGCAACCTCGGCGTTGATGGTGCGGTTGACGTCGTTTCTCACGCTTTTGATAACACGCTCGTTCTCCATTGCCAGCGCCGCCTTATGGGCGCCCGCATAGGCAAGGAACTCCATGATGGCGGCGCCGCTTTTCAGATAGACCATGTACGAGCTACGGCGCTGCATGACGCGGGCTTTGATCTGCTTGCGCGCCATGAGCTCCACAAGCCCTGCCGCCATATCCTCCGTTTCAACCGTGATTTCGAAGTGGAAGTCGCCGCGCGGATTGGACACAAACCCGCTTCCAAGAAAAGCGCCTCGCAGGTAAGCCGCGGCACAGCACTGCTTATCAACCAAAGAGGGCTGAATGCCTGTTTCAAGGCCGTCTTCAGACAGCACGCCCATGTCGCGCAGCGCCTCGGCGAGCTGGGCTTGGGCAGGAACGTTAATCAGGTAGTTCGGCGTTTGGTGCAGCACGCTGCGTCGTACCGTGAGGTCGGTTTTCAAGTGATACAGACTATGCAGCTGGCCTATGACCAAACGGGCGACAGAAGGAACATCAGTTGCGACCTCAACGCGATAGCGACCCTGCCCCGATATGAACAGCGTACCCTCGATGCGAACCAGCGCAGCAAGCGTCGCGCGCTCGCAATGGGAGCAGACGGGAGGCACGTGCGCCAGTTCGTCTTTTACTTCCGACGTGAACGACATAGCTTCAACACCCTCGCAAACGCCAAGCGCAACGCGGCAGGATCGTGCCACGTCGGGCGCTTGGGATCCACCAGATTTCGAGCGATGACCACGGTTCCCTGATCCTGTATAGCGCGCGCGTCCTGGTACGTGATCGTCACCGGGCGAATGCGGTGCTCGTCAGGGTCGGCGCTGTCCATATCCCATACTTTAGAACGCTCGCTCACCGCAGCAGCAAACGCCTCATCGGTCAAGCCCTCGAGGGTAAGCTCCTGCGGCACGTGCACCAGCATGTAGTCCACCAAACCGCGCATACCGTGATCGCACAGCGCCTCGTAGTGCTCGCGCGCGGTAAGGCCCCAGGTCTCGCCCTGCATATCTGCCAGAGAACATACAAACAGGCAGGCGCCTTCCGACTGACGGATGGCCTCAACGACTCCGGGAACCAAAAGATTCGGAATGATAGAGGTGAAAAGCGACCCCGGGCCAAGCACAATAAGGTCGGCAGAGCGAATTGCATCAAGCGCAGGCTCGTATGCGCGAATATCGTCTCCGCGCAGACGCACCGTCTCCAAAGCGGTCCGGGAGTGGCATGCCACCGCCTGCCCTTCCAGAATGCGCCCGTCGCGCGTCTTGGCTGCAAGCGTGACGCGCGCAAGGGTGGAGGGGAACACGCGGCCGCGCGCATTCAGAAGCTTCTCGCAAATCGCAATCGCCTCGGGAAACGAGCCGGTCGCGTCTTCAAGCGCTGAGAGCATAAGGTTGCCGAGCGTGTGGTTGCGAGCGAAGGTGAAGCGGTACTTGAACGCACGCGTGAGCGGGTCGTCGGGGTTTTCCGCCATGGCTGCAATGCATTTGCGAATGTCTCCCGGCGGGGTGACGTCTGCCTCTTCACGTAAAATACCCGTAGAGCCCCCATCGTCGGCCATTGCCACCACGGCAGAGGTATGCGCGCCAAGCGACAAAAGCGTTCTCAGCGACATCGGAGCACCCGTGCCGCCGCCGATGACGACCGCGTTGAACGGGCTGGAAAGCGCGGGCAGATCCCCCGCATCGCCCAGCGCCGCAAAGGCGGCCGTTGCAGATGCGTCTCGCACAAAAGGCGCGTCGTTTGG
>DVKR01000048.1 GCA_018715935.1 Candidatus Aphodovivens excrementavium | reverse complement strand
GGCGTGTCGTTTGTCGAGTGGGGTTCGAAGTTTCCCGAGGCGATGCCGTTCGGTTTTTTGGAAATCCGGATTTCCGTCGACGAAGACGGCGCGCGTACTATCAAGGCTCATGCGTTCGGCGTGCGGGCACGCTCGATTCTTAAGGTGTGGGCATCGGATTCTAAGTCGCGCCTGATGAAAGTGGCCGGCTAGTGGTGGCGGGGGGACCGGGCGCTGCTGACGTGCGCCCGCTGCAGGATGCGGCGCCGCGCTATATGCTGGCCTTCGATACCGCCAACGAGGTTGTCTCCATCGGCGTGGGCGCGCTTGACCCTGCCGCAAAAACGATCACGCCTGTTGCCACTGTCGAGGTGCGCGCCCATCGCGCGTCAAACACCCAACTGCTTCCCCGCATCGACGCGCTGCTTGCCGACAGCGGCGTTGCGCGCGGCTCTCTGACCTGCGTCGCGTGCGGGCGCGGCCCCGGGTCGTTCACCGGCGTGCGCATTGCCATGGCAACCGCCAAAGGCGTCGCGTCGGCGCTGGGCGTGGGGCTTATCGGGTTCTCGACGTTGGATGCGGTTGCTTGGAACGCGTGGGAGGCCGGCGTGCGCGGCTCGTTGCTGGTTGCGGCGGACGCGATGCGCAAAGAGGTCTATCCGGTTCGCTACTGGGTAGACGATGCGGGTGCGCATCGTTTGGAGGCGGACCGCGTTGTCAAGGCGGTTGAGGTTGCGGATGAATATCTGTCGGACGGCGCAGAGCGCTCTGTAGAAGTCTCCGACCCCGATGCCTCCATGATTGACCATGTGACTGGCGATGCGCTGGTCAAATACGAGGAGCTGCTTTCGCCTCTTGGCGCGGTTCTCCCGCAGGAATTGTGGGAGCCGACGGGGCGTGGGCTCTTGCTTGCCGTCCAGGCGCTTTGGCGGGCGGGGGAGGCCGATCCGTTCGACGCGGCGCGGCATAACCCTGCGTTCGCTCTGCCGGTGTACACGCGGCTTTCGGATGCGGAGGAAAACGAGCGCATTCGCTTGGCCAAAAACGACCCTAAAAATCTGCGCACGGGCGTGCAAGATATCGCTTTGCGCCGGGACCAGCGTGCGACCATGCACGATTCTGCCATCCTGAACGCGCGTCCCGATGCGGCGGGCATCACCTACAAGCCGCTCGATGCTGCGCATGCTGCCGAAGTGGCGGCGTTGGAATCTCGCATCATGGGCAGCGATGCCTGGAATGCGCATCTTGTTGCCGACGAGCTGCCGCGTGCCGATCGCACCTGGTGGGCGGCGTATGGGGTTTCGGCGGCTTGCCAGCCGCCGAAACCTGCCGACGCTGCGGCGGACTCTGACATCCCATCTTGCCCTTCAGCTGCGATCGGGCGGACCGAAGTCCAGCCCGATCTTGCTTCAGGGCAATCTGGGGTGCCAGAGTCCGCCTCGCTGATTTGTGTCCCACCTGGGGACACCGCTTCGGTTGGAACAGCGTTGGAGGGTGCCGATACTGCTCGTGATCTTGTCCTTGTCGGGTATGCTGGCGGCTGGGTTGTCGACGGCGACGTTCAGATCCTGAAAGTCGGGGTCGATCCGGCGTGGCGTCGTCACGGCATTGCGCGCGAGCTGCTTGCGAGGGTTGCGTCGGACGCGCGCGATTTGGGGGCGCAGACGTGTTCGCTCGAGGTGCGCGTGGGCAACGAGGGGGCGCAGGCCTTCTACCGGGCGCTCGGCTTCGAATCGCTTGGCACGCGCCCGCGCTACTACTCCGATGGCGAGGACGCCCTCATCATGCAGGGGCCGCTTCCGCTGGCGCATCACGATGTGGCGGGCATGGAGCTCCAAATCGACAATGCCCTCCACTCCCAAGAGGAGATGCGGGGAGTAAGATCGGAAGCAGGAACCCTTATTTTGGCCATCGAGTCGTCCTGTGATGAAACCGCGGCGGCCATCGTCGACGGCGAGGGCAACCTGATTGCCGACGTGGTGGCGTCTCAAATCGATTTCCATTCTCGCTTCGGTGGCGTGGTTCCCGAGATTGCCAGCCGCAAGCACATCGAGGCGATTTGCGGTGTATGCGACGAGTGCTTCGACGCTGCTGCCGCGCAGCTCAATGTGAGCAAGCTCACCTGGGCTGACATCGACGCGGTGGGCGTTACTTACGCTCCGGGCCTGTTGGGCGCGCTGGTTGTGGGCGTGGCGTTCGCAAAGGGTGCCGCGTGGGCTGCCGATGTGCCGCTTGTGGGCGTGAACCACCTCGAAGGCCATCTCTACGCAAACCGCATCGGGGCGCCTGACCTTGAGCCGCCGATGGTGGCCTCGCTTGTGTCTGGAGGCAACACGCTGCTTGTGCACGTGAAAGACTGGGGTTCGTACGAAACGCTGGGCTCCACCATCGACGACGCGGTGGGAGAGGCGTTTGACAAGGTGGCAAAGGCGCTTGGGCTGGGATATCCGGGAGGCCCGGTCATCTCCCGCGAGGCGGCCAAGGGTAACCCCGACGCAATAGCCTTCCCGCGCGCAATGCTGCACTCTGGTGATTTGCGTTTCTCGCTTTCGGGGCTTAAGACGGCGGTTGTCACCTACATCAACAACGAGCGCGCCGCTGGTCGCGAGCCCAATATCCCCGACATCGCCGCCAGCTTCCAGCAGGCGGTGGTGGACGTGCAGGTTGCCAAGGCGAAAAAGGCGCTGCAGCTTACGGGCGCGCGCGTGTTCTGCCTTGGCGGCGGCGTTGCCGCCAACCCGGTTCTGCGGGCGGAATACGAGCGAATGTGCTCAAAGATGGGTGTGCGCCTGATTATGCCGCCCCTGTCCGCATGTGGAGACAACGCCGGCATGATTGCGCTGGTGGCGCTCGACCGCTATCGTCAGGGCAAGTTCATGCCGCTTGATGGCGACGCGCTTGCCCATGCCAACTTGGACGAGCCGTACTAGGGGGCTTGTCGTGATGGCCGGGACGCAAAGGGGGCGCGCATGAAGAAGCTTGGGCTGATAGGAGGCATGGGCCCCGAGTCTACGATCCCATACTACCGCGACATCGTGCACGGCGTGCATGCGCGCGCCGGGCGATTTCCGCTCATGTCCATCGAGAGCGTGGATGTGTTTCATGTGCTGCGCCTTGAGTCCGAGGGGCGCCTAGAAGAGCTGGCCGATTACCTTTCCGACGCGCTTGAGCGCGTCGTCGCGTCGGGTGCCGAGGTGGGGGCGCTTTGTGCAAACACGCCGCACCTGGTGTTCGACGAGCTTCAGGCGCGCTGCCCCATCCCTCTGATCAGCATTGTTGAGGCGTGCCGCGACGAAGCGTCCCGACGCGGGTTTACCCGACTGGGTCTTTTAGGCACGGCGCCCACGATGGAGGGCTGCTTCTATCAGCGGGCGTTTTGCGGGGCGGGGATGGATCTGGTGGTGCCGAACAAGGAAGACCAGCGCTATGTGGCGCAGAAGATCTCCGAAGAGCTGGAGTTCGGCGTCTTGCGCGACGAGACGCGCGCAGGGCTGGCAGACGTGGTGCAGCGCCTGCGCGATGCGGAGGGCGTCGAGGCGATCGTCCTAGGATGCACCGAGCTGCCGCTCATCCTCAACGACTGCGTGACCTGCGTGCCTTGCCTTGACACGATCGCCATCCACGTTTCAGCGCTGATCGACGCGGTGTTGGAGCCTACGTCAGAAAGTTCATCACGAGCGAAATCATAGACTCCTTCTCTTCGGGGCGCACCTCTGCAACCAGCTCCATGTGGCGTTGGGATTTCATACGATAGCCGACCAAGATGATAACGTCGAGGCTGTAGTGCTCCACCTGGTACGTCTTGCCGTCTGTGGCGGTTGTCGCAATCTTTGCGACAACTTGATCCCTCTTGCCATCAATACGACGACCAGGGAGGTTTCTTTTCCCTGGCTGGCGTTTTCCGCCCTCTATCCTGCGCTGCCCACCAAGTCCTCGCTGAGCAGCGAGATGAACGTGTCGACGGGCAGGGGGTCGTCCTCGTCGAGCCAGGCGCAGATCGCGGCGATCAGGCCGGCCATGCAGTATTCCTTCATCACGCGCTCCTCTTGAGGGGAGCGGGCGCGTCCGCTCGGAAGCGTGCGCTTGAGCGAGGGCCACACGATCTCTTTGAACTGCGCCTTGAACTCCGGATCGCCGCGGTCGCTCAGCAACACGCGTGCGTATTTCCCGTAGATCTGAACCGCTTGCGCCAGCGGCGTCATCGCGGCCTCGAACCCGGCTGCGCTGCGCAGCTGGGCAACGTCTGCAAAGTGGCCGTCGGGGGGCAAAAGGCCTCGCATCATGTCGACGATCACCTCAAGTACCTTGCTTTCGATGTCGTCAAGCAGGTCGTAGACGTCTTTAAAGTACAAATAGAACGTCCCGCGATTGTATCCGGCCAGGTCGGTGATCTGTTTGACGGTGATCTTGCGGATCGGCCTCTGCTCGTAGAGCTGCCAGAAGGCCTGGCGCAGGTTCGTTTTCGTCTGCTCGGTGACTGCGGGCTGCTTGTTTGCCATGATCGCCTCCCGTCTGAGTGCGCGGCGTCGCTTTTCGACACCTCGCAGCAGGTTGTGCATTGATGGCTGCTGGGGTCAACTCTATACTTGCATTATTGCACAACAGGTTGTTGAGTGATGCGCGACAGCTGCAAGACGCGAGAAACGGGAGGGGTCACCGTGGCCTACGTTTCCTTTGAAAATGTGGTGAGGCGTTACGGCGAGGGCGATGCGGCGGTGTACGCGCTCGACGGCGCAACGTTTGAGGCCGAGCAAGGCGAGCTGGCGGTGATCCTGGGCGCTTCGGGCGCAGGCAAAACGACCGCGCTTAACATCTTAGGCGGTATGGATTCGCCCACGTCGGGTGAGGTGTTTGTTGCCGGTCGCGATATCTCGAAGCTGTCTGGCGACGAACTGGTTGAGTATCGTCGCAACGATATCGGATTCGTGTTCCAGTTCTACAACCTGGTGCCCAACTTGACGGCGCTCGAAAACGTGGAACTGGCAAGCCAAATCTGTCCCGACTCCCTCGACCCTGCCGAAACGCTGCGGCAAGTTGGGCTGGGGCATCGCCTCGACAACTTCCCCGCGCAGCTTTCCGGCGGCGAGCAGCAGCGTGTGTCCATCGCCCGCGCCCTTGCCAAAAACCCAAAGTTGCTTTTGTGCGACGAGCCCACCGGCGCGCTCGACTACAACACCGGCAAGCAGATTCTCAAGCTCTTGCAAGACACCTGCCGCACCGGCGGCATGACCGTCATCATCGTCACCCATAACGCGGCGCTTGCCGACATGGCGGACCGGGTGATCCGTTTCAAGAGCGGAAAAGTGATCGATCAGGTGCAAAACGCCAATCCGATGCCCATCGAGCACATCGAATGGTAAGCCATGCCTTCCGCCTTCAGAAAAGACATTCTGCGCACGATTCGAGGAAACCTCAAACGGTTCGTGTCCATCGTGGTCATCACCGTTTTGGGAACGTGCATGTTTTCGGGCTTGAAGGCGGGATGCGACGACCTGCGTGCGGCGGCAGATAGCTTCTACGACAGCCAGCAGCTCTTCGACGTGCGCGTGCTGTCTACGCTGGGCATCACACAAAGCGACATAGATGCGCTGTCTGCGCTCGAAGGCGTTCAGCTGGTGGAGGGCGGCTATTCCGAAACGGCGGAAGTTCATGTGGGGGGCGAGCGCGCTTCGGTAGACGTGAAGGCGCTTTCCGACACGGGGCTTAACGAGCCGTATCTGCTGGACGGCAGGCTTCCCTCCTCTGCAGGGGAAGTGGCGGTTACCAGCGGATACTTGAAGGATTCCGGCAAAGAGCTGGGCGATGTGGTTGAAATCGATCCCGCAGAAGATGAAACAACCGAAGTGTTTGAACGCCGCAGCTACACCATCGTGGGCAGCGTCATCGATCCGATGGAGGTCAATAACGCGGAAGGCAGCATGAGCTTCCGTGCTTCGTCGTCATCGGACTACGCCTTTTTCGTGACGGAAGACGATGTGGTGTCCGATACGTTCACCGTCGCGTATGTGCAGCTGGAGGGATCTTCGGAGCTGCGTTGCTATACCTCTGAATACGACGATCTCGTGTCGCAGGCAACCGATCGCATTGATGCCATTGCCGATGTGCAAGCCCAGTCTCGCACCGATGAGGTGGTGGGAGACGCGCTTGAACAGGTGGAAGACGGCGAGGCGGAGGCTCAGGAGGGCTTCGACGATGCCGAGCAGGCGTTTGCCGACGGTCAAGCAGAAATAGACAGCGGGCGCTCAGAACTCGCCGACGGCCAGGCGGAGCTTGATGCGGGCAAGCAGAATCTTGTTGACGCCCAAGCAGAGATTGACGCGAACCGCCAGACGCTCATCGAAAACCAGGCGAAGGTGGACGATGGTCTCGCTCAGCTTAACGCGAACAGCGAGACAATCGAGAGTCTGAGAGCTCAGCTTCCCGCTATGGAAGAGGAGCTCGCTCAGGGGCAGGCGGACTACGATGCGGCGCTGCCTGCGGCTCAGCAGCAGATTCAAGACGGTCGCGCTCAGATAGAAGCGGCGTACCAAGCTGCGCGCGATGCGGTGAATGCGCAGTTCGACGAGAACTGGGACACCTATCTTGCGGCGCTGATGGCGCAGGGGTTTTCCAGAGAGCAGGCAACGGCGATGCTCGAGCAGCAGCGCGCCCAGGCACTTGAAGCGGCAGAGGCAGCTGTCGCCGAGCAAACCGCCGACGCAGCTGCCAAGCTCGATGCGGCAGAGCAGGCGCTTGCGGAGAGCGCCGCGCAGCTCGAAGAGGGCTGGAGTGGGCTGGCTTCCGCACAGGAGGCGGTAAAGGCCTACGACGAGAATCGCGCGCTTCTGGAAGAATCGCAGGCTCAAATTGACGCGGGCTGGGAGCAGCTTAATGCAGGTCAGGCCCAAATCGACAGCGCGTGGGCCGAGCTTGAGTCGGGTCAGGCCGAACTTGACGACGGAGCCGCCGAACTTGAAGAAGGCCAGGCCGAGCTTGACGAGCAGCGGGCCACCTACGAGCAGGAAAAGGCAGACGCGCTTGCCGAGCTCGCCGACGCGCGCAACGAGGTTGAGTCTATCGAGCCGGCAACCTGGTATATCCAAGATCGCTCGTCGCTTTCGGGCTACAGCTCCATCGAAAGCGATGCGAACTCCATCGAGGCGCTGGGCACGGCGTTCCCCATCATCTTTTTGGTGGTGGCCATCCTGGTGAGTTTGACCGCAATCACGCGCCTGGTGGAAGAGCAGCGCGGCCTTATCGGCACGTACAAATCTCTCGGCTACGCGAAGCGTCAGGTGTATTCGAAATATCTTATCTATGCGCTTTCTGCCTGCGTTGTCGGCGGCATTATCGGAGATGTCTTCGGGTTCGTGCTGTTGCCGCTGTTCCTGTTCTCGGTCTTCGACGTGATGTACGTGCTGCCCGCCTATCCGATACTCTACGATGCGGCAAGCGCGCTCTTCGGCATTCTTTTGTTCGTGGTTGCTATCGGCGGGTCGGCGTTTTTGGCCTGTCGGAGCGAAATCCGCCAAACGCCAGCCGAGCTGCTGCGTCCGAAGGCGCCCCGGTTCGGATCGCGCATTTTCCTGGAGCGCGTCACGTTTGTGTGGAGGCGTTTGTCGTTCCTCAACAAAGTTACTGCGCGCAATTTGTTCCGTTACAAAAAGCGCTTCTTCATGACTGTGGCAGGCATTATGGGCTGCACGGCGCTTATCGTGTGCGCGTTTGTTATCAAAGACTCCGTGGCCATGATGGCGCCCGAGCAGTATGAGTCGATAGACCGTTACGACATCATGGTGGTGACAAATGCCGACGACCTCGAGCAGGTGGAAAAAGACCTTGCAGCAGACGAACGCGTAGCAAGCGTGCAGCGGGTTTATCTCGACTCTGGCGAAGTGGGCAACGGCGAAGACGCGGTTGACGCGCAAATTCTCTCGGTGCCGGAGGGCGCTACGCTGGACGGGTATGTGTCTTTGGAAGACGCGTCTGGCAGTGCGCTGGCGCTGCCCGATGACGGCATGTTGGTGACCCAAAACGCATTCCAGGTTCTGGGGCTTTCCGAGGGTGCCGAGGCGCTGCTGCAAAACAGCTCGCTTGAAAGCGCGCAGGCGACGGTTGTTGGGGTGTCGCAGTCGTATTTGGGCAACTACGCCTATCTTTCCCAAGCGGCCTACGAGAAGCTTTTCGGCGAGGTGAGCTTTGAGCCAAATGGCATGCTCGTCCACGTTGCCGACGATGCAGATAGCGTGGCGTTCGCCGACGAGCTTTCGCAAGATTCCACCTATCTTTCCGTGGTGAGCACGCGCGAGCTTGAGGACAGCTTCGCGAGTTCGGTGATGCTCATCAACACCGTGGTGGCAGTAATTCTGGCAATGGCCGCTGCGTTGGCGTTCGTGGTGCTGTTTACGCTGTCTACCACGAATATCTCTGAGCGCGAGCGCGAGTTGGCAACCATTAAGGTTTTGGGCTTCCGCCGGCGAGAGGTTCATCACTACGTGAATAAGGAAACGCTCATCCTCACGGCAATTGGCATCGTGCTGGGGCTTATCGCCGGACCGCCATTGGGGTCGGTGCTGCTGGGGTCGCTCAACATGCCGGGCATTGCGTTCCCCACGCACATCGAGTGGTTCAGCATGGTTATCTGCGCGGTGCTGCCCTTTGTGTTCGCGCTGGTTGTGGACGCTATCACCAACAGAACGCTTGACCGCATCGACATGATCGGCGCCCTCAAAAGCGTCGAGTAGGCGCTTGGAGTAGGTGCTTGGGGCGTGGCGCACTGGAGCCCGGTTGTACAAGAGCACGCTGCAAATCCGCGACCGAAACGCGCGCCGCACGCCCTTGATGACGCGCGTTTCGGTCGCGGATTTGTCTTAGGAGGGCAGCTATGAGTAGCAAAGCAGTGTAAAAAGAGTTTCCGAGGGTTTTTGTTCGCTGGGTGCGCGCTGGAACGGCGCTCTTTTCACATCATTAATCGTTCAAAAGCTCGTAGAGATCTTCGCGCGTCATGCCGGCAAGTGAGGTTCCGCTGGCGCCGATCACCTGGTCGGCGAGGTCGGATTTGGCTTGCTGCAGCCGCTGGATGCGCTCCTCGATGGTTCCCTTGGCGATGACTTTCTGAACCGACACGCGGTGCGCTTGCCCGATGCGGTGCGCGCGGTCGGTCGCTTGGTTCTGCGCGGACGCGTTCCACCAGGGGTCGGCGTGGATTACCTGCGAGGCTCCGGTAAGGTTGAGACCGGTGCCTCCCGCCTTGAGCGAGATGAGGAACGCGGGCGTGTCGTCACTGTTGAAGGCGTCCACCAGCGCGACGCGCGTGCGTTTGGGGGTGGCGCCCGTTATGGTGAAAAACGGGATGCGTCGCGCCTCAAGCTGCTGTCCAACAAGCGTAAGAAAGCTAGTGAACTGCGAGAACACCAGCACCTTCTCGCCGCTTTCGTGCGCCGCCTCCACCAGTTCGGCGATAGCCGAGAGCTTGGCGGCAGGCCCTCGATAGTTTTCGTAGACAAGCGCGGGGTCGCAGCAGATCTGCCGGAGCTTTGTAAGCTCGGCGAGGATCTCCACCCGATGCCTGGCGAAGTCGTCGCCGGCGGCTGCGGCGGTAGCCGTCGCATTGCGCGCCTCCGGCGTGACGGGCTTCGCCTTGCCTCGGCCGCCCTTAACGCGCTTTTGCTCGGACAGGCGCTCGCGCAGCTGCTGCTCACAGGCGTCGTAGAGCCGGCGCTGCTCGCCCTCAAGCGCGACGTATATCGTGGACTCCAGCTTGTCGGGCAGGTCCGATAGCACGTCGGCTTTGCGGCGACGCAACATGAACGGCCCCGCAATCGTGCGCAGGCGGGCAGCGGCGTCTTCGTCGCCGCCGGCAATGGGCAACTCGAATCGCTCTTTGAAGCGCGTGTAGGGGCCCAAAAGCCCCGGCATCAAGAAGTCGAAGATGCTCCACAGATCCGACAGGCGGTTCTCAAGCGGCGTTCCCGTAAGGGCGAACCGATGGCGCGCCTTCACCCTCTTCGCAGCGCGCGTGATGCGAGTGGCGGGGTTTTTAATGTAGTGGGCCTCGTCGAGCACGCAGCAGAAATACTCGTGTGCACCGAAGTCGTCGACGTCGATACGCAGCGTGTCGTAGGAGGTGACCAGCACATCTATCGGCGCCGGGGCGTCCGCTGAGCCTGCGTTTGCGTCCCCGAACGCACGTGCCATTGCCCGACGTCGCTCGCTCTTTGTGCCTGACACGGCGATAACGCTCATGTCCGGGGCGAACTTCTCGAACTCCGACAGCCAGTTGTAGACCAGCGACGCGGGACACACGATTAGGCTTGGCCCTACGGCGCGAGCTTCATTGCGGCGGGCGAGTAAAAGCGCGATTACCTGGATAGACTTTCCCAATCCCATTTCGTCGGACAAGATACCGCCGAACCCCGCATCGCAGCGGGCGGAAAGCCAGCGGAACCCTTCAGCCTGGTAGGGCCGGAGGGTTTCGGCAAGAGAGTCGGGCAGCCGGTAGGTCTCCTCGTTGACCGCCCTAAAGCGTTCAAGGTAGTGCTCGAACGATCGGTCGCGGTCGAGGTTGTTCTCTTCGTCCAGGTAAAACGCCCGGAAGCTTGGCAGCTCTATCGTTCCCGAGGCCAGCTGTGCTTGGGTTATTCCCAAATCGGCTGCCATGCGGTTGAGTTGTGCCAGGTCGCATGCGGCAAGGTTCACAAACGCCCCGTCGCGGAGACGGTGGTAGCGCTTGCGCTTGCGGTAGCTGGCAAGCAGCGCCGCAAGCTCGGCTGGTGGCAGGTCGTCTGCCGAAACGGTCAGGTTGAGCAGGTCTCCCTCCACCGTTACGCCAAACGAGATGCGCGGTGTCTTGTCGCGCAGCAGGCGCTCGAACGCCGGGGTGACATGCACTTCGCCAATTGCGCGGAACTCCGCCAGTCCGCCGAATAGCAGATCGGCGACTTCTGCTTCTGCGTCAAGAGGCAGCTCGGCTGGCGAGGGGAGCCATCCTCCGCCGAAGTAGCGCTCCACCAGCTCCTCTGCTTTCGATTCGCGTTTTTCGTCACGCAGGGGCGCTAAGCGAGCGCGGGCAGTGGGAAGGTCGGCGGACGTTTCTGCCTGCGTTCCCACGCGATACTCCTCAGAGCCGTAGACCGCCTTTGCCTCGCAGAGGATGCGCGTGCGGTCGCGGTCGAAGTAGAACCGCAGCTCGCAGGGCGCGGGCTGCAACGCTTCGAGCTCGGGCGGCACGTCGATGGCCAGTGGATCTGCAATAACCGGCAGCAGCGTCGCGCAGAACAGGGGCAGGTCGGCGGGCGCGATGTAGGGCGGCTCGCTTTCTCGGTCGAGCGTCAGCTCCAAGAAGCTGCCGCAGGAAAGCAATGCGTCAGGACAGCGGTAAAACGTGTTTCCCTGCAACACGAACATGAGATGATCTGCGCGAACGAGAATGCAATCGTCTGGCGCGGCGATAAAGTAGCCCCCGTCGTCTGCGCGCTCGAGGGAGAACGGCAGCGTTGGCGGCTCGCTCGTTGCCGAGACGCGTACGGTGATCTGGCCGTATCCTCGATGGCGCGAGAGCTCGAAGCTTTGTCCCTCCAGGGCGTCGAGTAAAAGGGCCACGCTTTCCTGGCTTAGTTGCACGTCGCGCGCATCCTCGCGGCGCGTGGCGCGCTGCGAGAGCATACTAGGGGCAGGATCTGGGCTGAGCGCGCGGCGCAAAACGTCCAGCATTGCACGGCTAGGGCCGTCGAACGCTTCAGGAACGTGCGTGAACGCGAGCTTTTTCCCGTACGAGACGAAGCTGCCTCGAGAGACGCTATCCACGAGGTCGGGGACGCTCTTGATTACGTAGGAGGCTTCCGACCCAACGATCTTGAAGCGCGCCGACCACAGCCCGTACGCGTAGGAAAACGTCGGCTCCAGGCGAATTGTCTCTTTGAGGTCGCTGGCGTGCCGCGCCCTTCGGCGATTCTCATGAGATCGGCAAGCGCGTCTGTGGTGTGCGGCTCGGCGTGTGTGCCGCGCGGAGGGTGTGTCTGTTGCCTTGATGCCATGCGTCGCCTTTCCGATCGGTTCTGCAAGTGTAGCATGACCTGAGGCGCAGCTTCTTCGAATGCGAACAAATGTACCGGGAAGGTGGCGTTGCGCAAACGAATCCCCGCGTCACCCGCCGCGTTGCCGCCGCCTGCGTGCCCACTTGAGCCCAGCGCGCGTTCTGCCCCAGCGCTAATAGCGGTATTCCATGACAGAGCGGCCTTAATGTGGGACAATAGTCGGGATAAACAGCAAGCTTTTACCCATATGTTAGGCAGTGTCATTCCATGTCAGCCAGATTCAACATCAGGGCGGCCGACCCCGCAGCTGTCTCGCGTCTTCAGCGCGAGCTCGGCTTGCCGCGCTTTATAGCGGCAACCTTGGTTGCGCGCGGCATCTCCGACCCCCAGCACGCTCGTCACTTTCTCGAGCCCTCGCTCGATCGCGATTGGCGCAACCCTTACTCCATCCCCGGCCTTTCGGATGTGGCAGACGCCCTGGAAGCAGCCATCAGAAGAGGCGATCGCATCGTTGTGTTCGGCGATTTCGACGTTGACGGCATTTCTGCCACGGCGGTGCTTACGCGCGGGCTGCGAGCGCTGGGCGCGTGCGCGCATCCATTCATTCCGCGTCGTTCGGATGAGGGCTATGGCATCTCTGAAGCTGCCATCGAGCGCGTCATGCAGCTCAACCCCAACTTCTTGGTGACGGTGGACTGCGGCATCGCCTGCGCAAAGGAAGTCGAGCTGCTGCTCGAGCGCGGCGTAAAGGTTGCCATTACAGACCACCACGAGCCGGCGGATCTAGTGCCGCAAGACGTTCCGGTGGCGGATCCCAAAACCGACCCCTCGTGTCCAAGCTCTATTTTGGCAGGCGTGGGTGTTGCCCTGAAGCTCGTTCAGGCGCTTGGCGGCAGATTCGGTTACCCTCACTTGTGGCGCAGCTACACAGACCTTGCCACTTTGGGAACCGTGGCAGACCTCATGCCCATGCTCGACGAAAACCGCGCACTGGTTGCCGACGGCATCGCGCGCATGAACGACGCGCCGCGCCCGTGCATTGCGGCGCTGCTTGGCACAAGCGGGTCTGCCGGCAAGAAGGTCAGCTCCACCAACCTGAGCTTCTCGATGATTCCGCGCATTAACGCCGCAGGTCGTATGGGCGATGCCCAGCCCGCCCTCGATCTGCTGCTTACCGACGACTACGACGACGCCGTGCGCTATGCCGAGCGCCTTGAAGGCATCAACGACCAGCGACGCGCCATCGAAGCCGAATTGTCCGAAATCGCAAAGGCTCAAGCCATAGAGGAATACCACGGCCAGCGCGCTTTGGTGGTGGCCGGCGAAGGGTGGCACGAAGGCGTAAAGGGCATCGTTGCCAGTCGTTTGGTGGGAATGTATGGCGTTCCCTGCCTGCTGTTCACCATAGAAGACGGAGAGGCTCGTGGCAGCGGTCGCAGTGTGGGGCAGATCAACCTTTTCAAGGCGGTTGAAAGCTGCTCGGACATCCTCACGCGCTTCGGCGGTCATGAGGCGGCGGTTGGGGTAACGCTTCCCGCCGAAAAACTCCCTGAGCTTTCCCGTCGCCTTTGCGATTACATGGACGCGCTGCCCGAAGGCGCGTTTCATCCGCTTATCGAAATTGATGCCTGCGTCGATTTGTCCGAGCTCACGCTCTCCAATGTGCAAAAGCTCGACAAACTGGCGCCTTTCGGCCAGGAGATGCGCGTGCCGGTATATTTGGCGCGCGACGTCATGCTCACCAACTGCCGCGCGGTGGGAGCCGAGAAGAACCATTTCTCGTGCACGCTTTCAACGGGCGCGGCAAGCGTGTCAGCCATCATGTTCCATTGCAGCGACATCGAGGCGCTCATGCGCACCGACAGCGTGGTCAATGCCGCCTTCGAGGTCCAAGTTGACGAATGGCGCGGGCGTCGCACAGTCAAGGCGATGCTGAAGTCGTTGGCTCCGGCGCGCACCTGTGCCGCTCTGGAGGCGTGCCTCAACCCCGAAAACCTCTCGTTTGTGGCGGATCTCTATGCCACCAGCGACGACGAGCTGTGCGCCGATGCGCCTCACAGCACCGAAGAAGTAGAGGCCTACGAGGCCACCCGCGCTGAAAACCGCGCGTTTTGGGAGCGCAAGGCGCAGGAGGACCCCCACTCGCTTGAGCAGGAGATAATCAACGCGCTCATAGGCGACCGCCCCCTGCACGAATCGCAGCGCGAGGTGCTTGAGCAGTTGCGCCAAGGCCGCAGCGTGCTGGCAGTCATGGCAACCGGCCGCGGCAAGTCGCTTATCTTCCAAGTGCATGCCGCAGTGCTTGCGCTCACCCGGCACAAGGCAAGCGTGTTCGTGTATCCCCTGCGTGCGCTCATTGCCGATCAGGCCTTCCATCTCAGCGAGGCGTTGGAGGGGTTCGGCATTGCCGTATCGGTGCTGACCGGAGAGAGCACGCCCGAAGAGCGTCGGCAGGTGATGGCCGCGCTTACCGACGGAAGCTGCGACATTGTTCTTACCACGCCGGAGTTCTTGTCGTACCACGCCTCTAAGCTGGCGCGTTGCGGGCGCATCGGGTTTGCGGTGGTTGACGAGGCGCATCACATTGGTCTGGCCAAGGCGGGCCAGCGCATGTCGTACGCCGGCATCGGACGCTCTCTGGCAACGCTGGGCGCTTCGTGCGTGCTGGCCTTAACCGCCACTGCTTCCGACGCCGTGGCGCAAGACATTACCGCCACGCTGCCCATCGACGCGTGCGTCTACGACGACGCCGACCGTCCCAACCTGCATCTCGACGATCAGCGCAACTTGAAGAATCGCGACGACTACCTTGCCAACCTGATTGCCGGCGGTGGCAAGACGGTGGTGTTTGTCAATTCGCGCGAGCAGTCGGTAACGCTTGCGCGCCAGCTCAGGAAGCGCGTTCCGCAGCTTGCGCCGCTTATCGGCTTCTACAACGCGGGGCTTTCCCGCGCCGAACGCAAGCGCATCGAAGAGCTGTTCCGCACCGATGCGCTGTCGGTGCTGGTGGCTACATCGGCGTTCGGGGAAGGGGTGGACATTCCTAATATCCGCCATGTGGTCTTGTACCACATGCCGTTTAACGCAGTGGAGTTCAACCAGATGAGCGGCCGTGCCGGACGCGACGGCAAGCCCGCGTGGGTGCACCTTTTGTTCGGGCGCGCCGACACGCGCATCAACGAGAGCATTTTGTCGGACATGACGCCCGACCACGACTGCCTGGCACAGGTCTACCGATGCCTGCGGTCGTTGCAGCGACAGGCGGGAGAGGGCTTTTTCACGCTTTCCAACATCGATCTCGCGCGGCTTTCCAGCCAGCAAATGCACGAAGTTCGTCCGGCATCGGCGGCGTGCGGCATAGCGGTGTTCCGTGAGCTGGGACTGGTGGAGACGCGTACCACCTTTGTTTCGGGAGAGGCAACGCGCTCGGTGCACGTGGTAAACGTTACCAGCAAGGTGGAGCTCACCGATAGTGTGCGCTACCGCGAAGGTTTGGGAGAGCAGGAGATATACCATACGTTCAGAGATTGGGTCATGGAAAGCGACGCCTCGACGCTTGAGGAGCGCATGTCCCGGCCTATCTTGCCCAAGCATGCCGGGGGAAGGGGATATCAGTCATGAGCGCCGACGAAAGAAAAACCGAGGAGCTGATTGGCCAGCCCACCGACAAACTCGCACCGAGGCAAACGGTTGAGGACGATTTGCTGGGCCGCCCTCACGTGGCAGAAAAATCGTTCGCGGTAGACACACGCCCGGCAGGAGAGACGCGGTTTGTCACCGAGACCCCCGAAGAGCGCTTTGTCGAGCTGCAGCGCATGACCGCGTCGTATCTTGACGCCGACGAAGAGGCGAAGCTTGCCAAGGCGTTCGAGTTCGCAAGCGAGGCGCATAAGGGGGTGTGCCGAAAAAGCGGCGAGCCCTACATCATCCACCCGGTGGAAGTTGCCATTATCCTGGCCGATTTGCGCATGGACGTGGAAACGCTCATTGCCGCTCTTCTGCACGACACCGTGGAAGACACCGACGTCACCGACGAGATCGTGACCGAGCAGTTTGGCTCGCATGTCGATCAGCTGGTAGACGGCGTTACCAAGATTACCCGCATCGAAGTCGACAATCTTTCCGACAAGCAGGCGGCTACCATCCGCAAGATGTTCGTTGCCATGAGCCGCGACATCCGTGTTATCGTCATCAAGCTTGCCGACCGCCTGCACAATATGCGCACGCTAGCCGCGCTGCCGGAAGATCGCCGCATCTTCAAGTCGCGCGAAACCCTTGAGATCTATGCGCCTATCGCGCATCGTCTGGGAATCAACTCCATAAAATGGGAGCTGGAAGACCTCTCGTTCTACTACTTGGAGCCCAACAAATACAAGCAAGTTGCCCGCATGGTGATGGAAAGCCGCGCCGAGCGCGAGGCCTACCTCGAGAAGGTGCTCAATGTCCTGCGCGACGAGATGGAGCGCGTGAACATCCAGGCTCAGGTGATGGGCCGACCAAAGCATCTGTATTCCATCTATCAGAAGATGACCAAGAAGGGCAAGGGCTTCTCTGAGATCTACGACCTCATTGCCGTGCGCCTTATCGTGAAGTCGGTGAAGGACTGCTACTCGGCCTTGGGCGCGGTGCACACGCTGTGGCATCCTATGCCGGGGCGCTTCAAAGACTACATCGCCATGCCGAAGTTCAACATGTACCAAAGCCTCCACACTACCGTCATCGGGCCGGAAGGCAACCCGCTGGAAGTGCAGATTCGCACCGAAGAGATGCATCGCATGGACGAATACGGCGTGGCCGCCCACTGGCGCTACAAGGAAGGCGCGGGCAACCGGGGCGACGCGGCGCTCGATCAGCAGCTTGCATGGCTGCGCGAGGCGGTTGACTGGCAAGACGAAACGTCCGACTCCCGTGAGTTCCTCAAGGATCTCAAAGTGGATCTTGCTCCCAACGAGGTGTTCGTGTTCACGCCCAACGGCGACGCGATGAGCCTGCGCGCGGGGTCAACTCCGGTCGACTTCGCGTACTCCATCCACACGGAGGTGGGCAACCATTGCGTGGGCGCCAAGGTGAACAACATGATCGTGCCGCTTACCTACGAGCTCCAAACGGGCGATCGCGTGGAAATCCTCACTCAGAAAAGCGCTAGCCCGTCGCGTGACTGGCTGAATTTCGTAAAGACGCCCAGCGCGCGCAGCAAAATCCGCTCGTACTTCAGCAAGGTGAGCCGTGGCGACGACCTGCAAGAAGGCCGCGACAAACTCACGCGCGAAATGCGCAAGCACGGGCTGGGGATATCCAACACCAACGCGATGCGCGCGTTGAAGTCGGTCGCCGACCACATGGGATATAAAGATTCCGACGACATGCTGGTCAATATCGGCACCGGGCGCGAGAGCGCTCAGCATGTGGCCAATCGCCTGTTGAAGATCCTGGTGGACAAGGGCAACGAGCAGGACGAAACCAGCACGCTTATCGCGGGCGCTATGTCTACGGGCAAGATGCCGCCGATGCTTACGATGGTGAAGCACCCCACGCGCCACGAAACGCACTCCAGCAACGGCATCGTGGTGAAGGGCGTGGAGGATGTGCTGGTGCGCTTGTCGCGTTGCTGCAATCCCGTGCCGGGCGACGACATCATCGGCTTTGTGACGCGCGGGCGTGGCGTGTCGGTGCATCGCGCCGATTGCCCCAACGCGAAAGACCTCAAGAAAGACCCCGAGCGCATTATCGACGTGTCGTGGGAAAGCGAGCCCGCCCCCAACACGTCGTATCAGGTTGAGGTGTTGGTTGAAGCGCTCGACCGCATGAACCTGCTGCTGGACGTTACAACGGTAATTTCAGGTATGGGCGCCAATTTGCTCTCCTCGAACCTTTCGGTTCATCGCGACGGCATGGCGGAGATGCGCTTTTTGTTCCAGGTTTCCGATATTGGACATATTGACATGATGCTGGACAAGCTTCGTGGAGTGGAAGGCGTGTTCGACGCGCGCCGCATGCTTCCCGGGGAGGGAAGCTCACGCAAGAAGAAGTAGGGCGACGCCTCGCGGGCGGAAGGGCTTCCCGGCAGGGCTGGGGGTGTCGCAGGCGGAAAGGGTTTCCGGCAGAGCTGCGCGCTGTCGCGGGCGGAAGGGCTACCCGGCGAGGGATGCGTGTCGGCGAAAGAGACGAAAGGGTTCGTATGTTGAAGCGAACAATGTACAAGGTGAACGGTGCCTGCGTGACGGTGGGGTTTATGGCTATTGGCCCTTTGCAGAACAACGTCTATTTCATCACCGACGGAACCGCTACGTGCATGGTTGACCCTTCCTGCGACGCCGATACGTTGGTTGAGGCTTTGGGGGGCGTGAAGCTCGACGCGATTGTCGTCACCCATCGGCACTACGACCATATCGGAGCCGTTGCTCAGGTGAAGAAAAAGACCGGGGCGCTTGTTATTGCCTCGACGGCCGATGCCCCCTACATTGCCGGCGAGCAGCCCGACCCCGACGGCCATCCTGGTAGCGAGCCTTGCGCGGTGGACCAGCGAGTGAGTGACGGCGATATTATCCAGCTGGGCAACATGGCATGGCGGGTTATCGAAACGCCAGGTCATACGCCCGGGAGCATGTGCCTGTATCTCGATCCGCAGTTTGGCAGCAATCCTGGAGGCGCTCCGGTGCTTGTTTCGGGCGATACGCTGTTCAGCGGCGCGGCGGGGCGGACCGATTTTGCCGGCGGCAGCTTGTCTGATATGAAGCACTCCCTGAAAAAGCTTTCGACGCTGCCCGACAACACCATCGTCCTTCCGGGGCATAACGAGATAACAACCATTGCTGCCGAGCGAGAGCGCACGTTCGCCTATTACGGGTCGCTTGGCTAAAACGGTTTGCGCGTTGCGGCTCGCCGAGACTGGCGGGTTGCGGCTCGTCGGGGCTGGCAGATTTCAGCTCGTCGGGGCTGGCAGATTTCAGCTTTCCGGAGCCGGCGGGTTGCGGCTCGCCGTAGCCAGTGCGTCGCAACTTGCTGTGGCATGTCACCCGGGGCTCTCGCCTAACCTTGTTTTCGCTGTTCTCGAAGCGCTTTGAGGACCGCGCGCTTGCGCGCCTGCTTTGCGTCGTAGTTAGCGCGTTCGGCTTTGCGCGCGGCGAGGGCTGCGGCCTCGGCCGCATGTTCCGACGCGTGGGCCGCGCGCTCTGCCGCATGCAGCGCCTTTCTTTCCGCCTTGCGTTCGGCTCGCTCGGCGGCGGCTTCCGTATAAGACAGCAGACATCCGCAGTAATTCTGGCGGTACATTCCCAAATCGCGGCTGCGCCTGGTTGCTTCGGGGTAGAAGGGGCGAAAGTCTTCGAACACTGCTTTCACGCCCGCCTCAGCGGCGGCGCGCTCTAGCTCTTCTTGGATGATGTCGCTGTATTGGTAGGGGCTTACGGCGAGCGTGGTGCTCAAGGCCTCAAACCCCTGTTCGGCTGCGCGCCTCGCCGCCTCTTGCAGACGTAGGCGGTAGCATGCTCGGCATCGCGCGGCGCGCTTGCCAGGGTCGACGGCGAGCGCCGCCGCTTCTTCAAGGGTGAGCTCGCCATGCTTTCCGAAGTGCAGGGAGGCATTCGCCTCGGCGCCGACCTCCTCGCTCTTATGCGCAAGCAGCTTTTTGCGCGCTTCTTCGACAGCGGCGCTCCCGATGCGTCCGGCGGTCTTTTCCCATTGCTGTTGATCGTAGGAGCCTTCCTGTACCGCAATGCCCTCGGAACCCGCCCATGTTCGAAGCGTTTCCAGCCGATGCTCGTATTCATGGGCAGGAGCGATGTTTGAGTTAGCGTAAAAGATGGTAAGGTCGTGCCCCTGTTCGCGCAGAATGCGAGAAGGCTCAAGCGAGCAAGGCCCGCAGCAGGCATGCAGCAGCATTCTCATGCGCGTTCGCTTCCTTTCAGGCGCGGTTGTTTCGTCAAGAAGGTCTCTAATGGTTCGCTGGTACCTTATACTGGCATGCGGTATTGCGCAAGTAAGCGCGCCTTCCCAAGCAATTGGACCGGCTGCCTCAATCGGGCGGCGGGGCAGCGAAACGGAAGGTGCGCGCCTAAAGCAAGTGACCGGCGCCGGTAAAAGCGGCGCCGCATACAACGGGCAAGGGGAACAAGAGCATGGAACAACAGCAAAAGCCTCAGCGCGCATACAAGGCCGTCTTTTTCGACCTAGACGGCACGTTGCTGCCGATGGACATAGACGAGTTCATGGGCTCCTACATGGCTAAGCTGGGCGGCTTTATGGCCGCGCGCGGGGTGGACCCACAGGCGTTTGGCGCAGGCATGAAGGCGGGCATCAAAGCCATGGCGCGCCACAATGGCGACATCACCAACGAACAGGCGTTTTTCGAGGCGTTCTACGAATGCGTCAATAAAGACGAACGCGACTGGATGGCATCGTTCACCCAGTTCTACGAAACGGAGTTCGACGCAATTGGCGCCAACGTCTCTCCTAACCCTGCGGCGGCACAGGCGGTAAAGACGCTGGCTGACAAGGGATATACCCTCGTGCTCACCACCATGCCGATGTTTCCTCAGATGGCAGTTCGCACGCGTCTGGCGTGGGCGGGCATAGACCCCGCCTTGTTCAGCCGAATCACCTCGTTCGAAAACTCGTCAAGCGTCAAGCCGCATCTCACCTACTATGCAGAAAACCTTGCGGCAACCGGCTTGTCGGGCAAAGACGTCCTGATGGTGGGGAACAACACGGTTGAGGATTTGTCGGCGTTGGACATGGGAACCGATGCCTACCTCATCACCGATTTTTTGCTCGATCCGGTCGACTACGACCTCTCGAGCGTAAAGCATGGCAGCATGGAGGAGTTTGCCCGATGGGTCGAAGGGCTTCCGGCATGTGCGGGAGGCGCTGAGTTCGTCCAGACCGGCGCCGTCTCGTGGCCGCGCGTCGAGCGAGCCTACGGCGCAAACGTGGTGGTTCGCCGCTCGAACGAAGAGCTTGAGAAGGCGGCGGAGGGCGCTTACAACGTCACCGAGCACGGCGTTACCGCCAAGCGCCGCCCGAGCGCGCCGCCCATTGCCAAGCCAACCTGTCCCGATAAGGAGTAAAAGAGTGGCTCTGTTCGATTGCGCTATCGACGCGACGTGCGGCAGCGCGCGTGCGCTTACCTACGAAACGGCGCACGGATCGTTTCAAACGCCCATGTTCATGCCGGTGGGCACATCGGCGAGCGTGAAAGGCATCACCGTCCGTCAGCTGCACGACCTGCAAAGCCAAGTGGTCTTGGCAAACACGTACCATCTTTCTCTGCGGCCCGGTGCCGACGTGGTTGCCGAGGCGGGCGGGGTTCATTCCTTCATGAACTACGACGGGCCGATGCTTACCGATTCGGGTGGGTTTCAGGTGTTCAGCTTGGCGGACACGCTCAAGCTCGATGCCGACGGTCTGTCGTTCAGCAGCATCTACGACGGCGCGAAGGTGCGCTGGACCCCCGAGGAGAACATGCGTATCCAAGAGCAGCTTGGTGCCGATATCGCAATGCAGTTAGACCAATGCACGCCGTATCCCGCCGAGCGCGATTTCGTGGCAAAGGCGGTTGACCTGTCGGCTAACTGGGCAAAGCGTTGCCTTGCTGCGCACAAACGCCCCGATCAAACGCTGTTCGGCATCGTGCAGGGCGGTATGGAGCTCGACCTTCGTCTGGAGTCTGTTCGCCGGTTGCGTGAGATCGAAGAGGAAAGCTTGGCGGCGGGCGGCAGGCGCTTCGGCGGATTCGGCATCGGCGGCTATTCGGTTGGCGAAGAGCATGACGTGATGTTCCAAACGCTTGGCGACGTTGCGCGCGCCTTGCCCGAAGACCGCCCGCGATACTTGATGGGCGTGGGTAATCCCACCACTCTCGTGCGCGCGGTGCGCGAGGGCGTCGACATGTTCGACTGCGTGCTGCCCACGCGCACGGCACGCATGGGCACGGCGTTTTCCAGCCAGGGCCGCATGAACATGCGCAACGCGAAATACACGCGCGACTTCACGCCGCTCGACCCGCAGTGCACTTGTCCCACGTGTCAGCATCATACGCGCGCCTATATTCGCCATCTTATCAAGCAAAACGAAATGCTTGGCGGCATCCTGTTGTCCGTTCACAACCTGCATTTCCTGCTTGACCTTATGCGCCGTGCGCGCGAGGCGGTGTTGGCGGGAGCCTACGAAGAGTTCTACCGAGAGTGGATGGAAAGCCCTGCGGCGCAAGACTACTAAACCGCTTTTCGCCTAAAACCGGCTGTGGCTCCAAAGCCGGCGGTCGTCCCAGTACCGCACCCCGACCCAAAACTGGTGGCCGCCAGGGGGTTGCGAAGGGAGGCTTTGGCAGGAGCTCCAAAGCGCCCTCGCTTCGAGCGGCTCTGTCCGCTAAGCAAAGAAGGCCGTTTGTTGCGCAACAAACGGCCTTCTTGCTGCCCTATAATGTTGGCTACATTTCACATTTTTGCAGATAAGACGCAAAAGGGAGCATGGGTCAATGAGCAAGAAGGGGCGAAGGGAACTTGCGCGTGCGCTTGGGCGCGGGCCGCTGCGGCCTTCGCAGATTGGCGTCGGCATTTTCTCGGCGGCCTTTCTTCTTGTTGGGTTTGCAGTTTTTCTGGCAACGGCATCGCCTCTCGTTCAGGGGGAGCTGTCAAAGGGGGCCTTGCCGCTGAGCGGCTTTCTCTCCGGCGTATCGTCCGGCTCTTCGCAAGGGGGCGCGGACGGTGAAGCGGGTCGTGCCGCGGGAGAGCAAGCGGGGTCCTCGGGCGGGGACGCCGATGCGTCTGGCGACCCCTCCCAAGCGGCAGCCGACGGCGGCGTCGCAGAATCAGCGGGCGGTCAAGGCGGCTCTGTCAGCTTTCCGTCTGTTACCGCTCCCGACGCCGGTTCCGCTTCGGGCCAGGGGAGCCAGGCAGAGGGGGGCGAATCGGGCGCCTCGAACTCTGCGGGTTCGTCAGACTCGAGTGGAGGCGCTTCGTCGGGCGGCGGCTCAAGCTCAAACGCAGCTTCCGGGCCTTCCGAGGCGCAGGAGCAGGCGACGCTGCAGTTCCTTCGCGCGAAATACGACGCGCTTGCCGGACATCAGCAGCGCATAGCCGAAGACTATGACCAGTTCCCCTCTTTGGGGCTTACTCCTTCCGGCGACCAACGATACGTCTACTTCTCGGAAGCGGTCTATTCACGCGATCAGGTAGACATCGCTGCGATAGAGATGGAGGAGTTCCAGCTTCCCGCAGGATCGCGCTACGCCTCGGCGTTTCAAAACATCAAACAGCTCTATTCCGACCTAAGCAATGCTGCGGCGATCCTCGCGCAGGCCTGGTATATCAATTGCGAGTTCGACGACCCTTCGGCTTATGTCGATGCGTGGATGAGCCCCATCTACGAGAACTCGTCAGGGGGCAAGCTCACGTTCTTTGCCGATTACGAATCCCGCTATCCGGGGGCACGACCATGAACAGCAGCGAGAACCAAAACGGCGCGACGGGCGACGTCCTCGTCGCAGCTCCGGCGGTGGCTCCTATGCAGGGGGCTTCTTCCGAGCTGTCAGTTTCCGCGCGGCAAATCATTCATGTCGACAGCTTCGAGCCTGCGGTCGCCTTGCCCCAGGCCGAGCAAGATGCGTATAAACGCAGGTTTGTTACCTTGTTCCAAGAGCCGGAAGTAAAAAAGACGGGCGGCGTTGGCGAGGTAGCGCCGGTGAGCAATTTGTGGGGCGAGGTGTTCGCGCTCAAGATCATCAAAAGCCCAGCAAGCACATCCGATCTCTCCGATCAGGAAAAACGGGCTTTGGAGGAAGACTTCCGCTTCGAGTATCGTTTGCAGTGCGCCATGTCGGGGCTTAAGGGCTTTCCGCGCGTGTACGGTTTTGGTTCCGTTGACGGCGCGCTTGCCATCGTGATGGAATGGATAGAGGGGGTTACCCTCGAGAAGGCGGTGCGCACTCTTACGGTTGACGAGGACAGCCGGCTCTCGCCGCTTACGGCTGCGCGCATTGGCCGCGATCTGTTTGACTTGCTCGTGCGCATGGGCTTGGTGGAAAGCGACTTGGCGCACTGCGACATCTCGCTTCTCAACATCATGGTGAGAACCGACCGTATGTCGCTTGCCGATCAGGTCGACGAAGGCGTGTTCGATTTGTGCCTTATCGACTTCGGCTCGGCGGTATCGGCTGGCGGTGCGATTGCCTGCGCCTCGAGGGTCCGCGGGGCAACGTGGGAATTCGCGGCGCCGGAGCTGTTGCGGGCGTTAGGAGCGTCGCGTATCGAGACGCCCCTTGATGCGGGCGATCTATCGGCGGCGGACGTGTTTGCCGCAGCGGGTGTCGTCTGGCTTATGGCAACCGGCTCTGCGCCATTTGACCTTGCTGCCTGCGAGAGTGCAGAAGAGGCCGCCCGACGCAAGGAGGCGCGCACGCCTCTGTCGTGGCAAACCGCTCATGACTCTGCGGATATCGCCTCTGTGCTGGTTCGCGAGCCCGAGGCGGCCGTTGCCGTTCGTCAAGCAGCTGCCGACTTCTCGCCCGCGCCCGAGCCCGCGCAGGTTTCGCTGGCTCTCTGTGAAATCGACGCACTGCTGGGAGCCGTGCTTTCGGCGTGCTTGGATTCCGACCCCGGCAAACGCCCCTCGGCTCAGAGTGTTCGCGACGCATTGGGCTCGTTCTCCTTCCATTTTGCCGAAAACGTTGGTCGCGCTATGCGCGGCGAGCCTGCCGTGCCGCTGGCTCCCGGCTCGCTTGCCGATGGGTACGGGGCAAATGCCCAGCGACGCCGAACCGTTGCGCGCGTTGCGGGCAAGGCGCTATCGGCGGCGGTGGGGCTGGCGGCGCTTGCCGTAACGGTGCTGCTTGTTGCGGCTATGCCCGCGCCGTTTTCCACTGCAACTCTGTTGCAGGGCGGAAGTGCTGGCGTCGCGACAGCGGCTGGTCTGCTTCTTCCCTTGGCTGGCGCGTATGTCCTTCGCGCCAAAGCGAGCGGCAAGCAAGGGCTTTTGCGGGCTGGTCTAGGCGCGCTGGCGGGCGGCGCGATCGCGCTGTGCTTCGGCGTGGGGGCTACGCCGGCGACGCTGCAAATTGCCGCGTTGCTGGGCGCGGCATGCGTGGTTTCGGTGGCGGCGACATGGTGCTTCTTTGCCATGGACTTCGTTGCTCCTGGCCCTTCTGCCTCCTCAGGAGGTGGAGCTAAAGGCGGCAGGCGCGCTCGTCGGCTAGAAGCTGCGCATCTCCGTCTGCCCAACGAAGCTCCCCGCCAAAATGAAGCTCCCGATCAAAAGGAAGCTCCCCGCCAAGACGAAGCTCCCGATCAAAAGGATCATCATGCTCTCCAGTAATCCAACTCCATGCACTGTTCTTTTCGGCGTGATGAAGCGCTGCGGGAAAATCAGCTACAAAGAGCTTGCCGGGCTGATTCTTAGCGGCAAGCCCCTCTCCGATGGAAGAAGCCCGGTCAGTCGGGTGAACGACAGAACGTGGGTGTCTCGTTTTATCGTCCATGCGCCTGCCGGCTCGCTGCAAGACGCCTATTTCTGCGACTTCGGCATCAGCGCTTTGCGCGTGGTATCGCGTTTGAAGTCGAAAGAGGGACGCGGCCTTACCAGCAAGCAAGTGCTTGAGCTTGTGTGCGGCCCGCAGGGGGCTGCGATGCAGGATGCGCTTGTGGCGTGCCACCAAAATGTGACGCTCTACAACAATGTGCTCGAAAGGCTTAAGGATGGCTCTCACTTCAGCATCGACGAGCGAGCAGAAGTGGGCATGGTGCTGTTTATCGCTGCGGGATGCACCGCCAATGTGCAGAGAGCCGTGTCATATGCGCTCGATTTCTTGCAGTCGGTGCAGGGGCGCCGTTTGGCAACGCCGGTTAGCGCGCATCCGCTCGATGCTGCGCGGGAAGCGGATGGGCCGACTGCGGGGACTCAACTTCCCTGTTTGCAGCTGATTCGCGTCGAACAGGGATGCGTGGTTGGTGAGCCTTGTTGGGTCTTTCCTACGTCGGAGGGTGTGGAAATTGGTGCGCTGGCGCTTTCGTCCGGCGCCATTACCAATGTAGGTAAAGGCGTGTCGGCGCATCATGCGCGCATTTGGTGCAGTGAGCAAGGGGAATGGTTTATCGAAGGGCTTGGCTCGCGCAATGGAACTGTCGTCATTAGTGGTTCTACGCGTGAACGCATTGTGGTGGAGCCTCCATGCAATGCGCATGAAGGTTTTGAGCCGAAACCCGTTCGGATTAAATCCGGCGACGAGTTGTTGCTGGCGGGAGACACCGCTTTCATCGTGCTTGAGGGAACGCCTTTGCCCTAGGTGAAGCTCTGCCATGGGCAAGCACCGCCCGCAGCGAGCCCCGCCCACGGTGGGCCTTCGCCCGCAGCGAGCCCCCGCCCACGGTGAGCCCCGCCCTGGGTGAGCCTGCCCTAGGTGAATCTCTGCCTTAGGCGAAGCCGCTTCCTGCGCCTTTTGCGTCTTGGCGCAAGGCGCTTCGGCGTGCCGCCCTTTCTCTGTCGGTGCTGTGGTAGAATCTCGCACGTTGCATACATACAGAGGGATAAGAAAGAGGTCTCGATGCTGTCGGCTGAAGAGCAACTGCGCATTATCAAATCAGGAGCTGCAAATATCGTTCCCGAAGAGGGCTTGCTGAAAAAACTCAAGCGGGGGGAGCCGCTCAATATCAAACTGGGCGTAGACCCCACGAGCCCCGACTTGCATCTGGGCCACGCCGTTCCTTTGCGTAAAATGCGCCAGTTCCAAGACCTCGGTCATAGGGTTACGCTCATCATCGGCAACGGAACTGCGCTCATTGGCGACCCGTCGGGCAAGAACACCACGCGCCCGCAGCTTACCTCCGAGCAAATTGAGGCTAACGCCAAAACGTATGTCGAGCAGGCGTTCAACGTGCTCGACCCCGAAAAGACCACTGTCGTTTACAACGCCGACTGGATTCTCAAGCTCGACCTCAAGGGCTTGCTTGAGCTGTGCTCCAAGTTCACGGTTGCCCGCATCCTCGAGCGCGACGACTTCACCAAACGCTACCAGTCGCACACGCCCATTGCTCTTCACGAGTTCCTCTACCCTGTGATGCAGGCGTACGACTCGGTCGTCATCAAGGCGGACGTCGAAATGGGCGGTAACGACCAGCTGTTCAACCTGCTTGCCGGCCGCGAGCTTATGGAGAAGATGGGCATGGAGCCTCAGGTTGCTCTGACGATGCCGTTGCTTGAGGGCACCGACGGCGTGCTCAAGATGTCCAAGAGCTATGGCAACTACGTGGGTCTGACCGACGAACCCGCCGACATGTTCGGCAAGGTCATGTCCATTCCCGATGAGTTGATGCCGCGTTACTATCGTCTGGCATCCACGCTGTCGGTTGACGAAGTGGACGAGATCGAGCGCGGTCTGGCAAACAACGAGCTGCATCCTAACAAGGTTAAGCGTGCTCTTGCGCGCAATATCGTGACGCTGTATCACGACGAAGCTGCTGCTGCGGCGGCCGAGGAGCAGTTCGACCGCGTGTTCAAGCAGCATGAAGCGCCCGAGGATATCCCTGAGTTCGCAGCGGATCTCACGCCTAACGACGACGGCAAGGTGTATTTGGCAAAGCTGTTGCACGACGCCGGCATGGCTCCCAGCATTGGAGAGGCTCGTCGTCTTATCGACGGCGGTGGCGTAAAAATCAACGGCGAATCGGTTGCTCCCAAGCAGTACAACGTCGATCCCGCCGAACTTGCGGGCGCGACGCTGCAGGTAGGAAAGCGCAAGTTCGTCAAGTTGTCGTAACCGCCCGCCGGCGCACGGCGCTCATCGTTTGCAAAAGCCTCCCGCTCTCTGGGCTCGCAATTTGGCGCTCAGAGAACGGGAGGCTTTTTCGTGTTTGCGCATCGCCGGCATCCCTTTTGTTTTGAGAAAAAGCGCATTACTATGAAAAAAGTTGAAAGGATTCTGCACTCTCAGACGTGTTCTAAGTGAATCCGAAAACGTTTGCAGCGCGCACTTGACGATGGCGCGTTGCGCGCGGGACACAAAGGGAGGACGTCATGAGTACGAACGAAGGAACAAACAAGGCGCGCAGCCGCAAGATGCTGATTGGCGTTGCCGTCGTTGCAGCCGTTGTTGCGCTTGCGGGCGTTGTTGCGGTGAGCGCAGCGAGCGCGGCAAACGCCTCCGCTGAGCGGGCGAGCACGGCGAACGCGGCGGTCGCCTCCGCTGAGCGGGCGAGCGCAGTTCAGTCGAGATCTTCGACGGCGGGCGATTCCGAGGCAGCGACTGCCGCCGCTAGCTCGGCGGGCGTTTCTGAGGCTGAGACTGCTGCCGCTAGCTCGGCGGGCGATTCCGAGGCAGCGACTGCCGCCGCTAGTTCGGCGGGTGCTTCTGGGTCAGCAACGGTTGCCACTGGCTCTGCAGCTGCCTGTCCCGCCTATGTGGATGCCGACGGGAACGGCATATGCGACAATCGCGAAAGCCGTGCGGCCAATGCTGCCGGCAACGTGAGTGGTTCGGCTGCATGCGACGGCTATGTCGATGCCGACGGGGATGGCGTTTGTGACAACTGCGGATCCTCGCAAGGAACCTGCCCGGGCGCCGGGTCGTATTGCGGCAGAGGAGCCCACCACGGAGCGGCTTGGGGCACTGGCGCAGCCGGCGCGGGCTACGGGCACCACGGAACGCATCATTTTGCAGGGCGCTGCTGGTAAGTCGGGCGAAGGGAAGGGCTCGCAGGGCGGATGAGGCCCCAAAAGGACATCGAAGATGCAATGAGCCAGCACGCAGATGCGGTGTGGCGCGTTTGCGTGCTGCATTGCTCCGAACGACAAGATGCCCAGGACGCCTTTCAGAATACCTATATAAAGTATGCCCTTGCCGACGAGACGTGTTTTAACGGAGAAGAACACCGCAAGGCATGGCTGATACGCACCGCCACCAATGCGTGCAGAGATTTGCTGCGTGCGTCTGCGCGGCGCTCTTCTCGCCAAGAAGGCCCTGCCCGATTGGAAACGGCGGTTTCAACCGACGCCCTCACTGAGCCGGGCTCGTTCGCAAGCGACGTAGTGGACGCAATGCGCGGTCTAGACGATCCGCCGCGCACGCCGCTTTA
Source organism: Candidatus Aphodovivens excrementavium (assembly GCA_018715935.1). Classification (GTDB taxonomy): domain Bacteria; phylum Actinomycetota; class Coriobacteriia; order Coriobacteriales; family Eggerthellaceae; genus Aphodovivens; species Aphodovivens excrementavium. Next base: position 1,820 of record DVKR01000048.1, on the reverse strand, counting down.
TCTGTCTTTGTGCGAAGGGTACAGCGCTCCCGAGATCGCCGATCTGCTGGATGCTCCCGTGAACACGGTTTATACCTGGATAGCGCGCGGCAAAGCTACGCTGAGGAGGCTTTTGCGATGACCGACGCCAAAGACACCCGCTTCACCAGCCAGGCGCCTCAGCCGTCGAAGCGCTCGCAGCGCACAGCAATAGAGCCGTGGGAGGACGCGGTTCGCCACGCCTTCGACGACGTGCACGCCCCCCAGGATCTTTGCCAAGCAACGCTGAACGCTATCGAGGAGCGTCGCTTCCAGATGCAGCATGAGGACTCAGCTGTTGCCGAGGCAGTGGCTCAGGTGCCCGCAGATGCTCCTCGCACGGACGCCCCACCCGCAGCCGAGCCTCCTGCAGTTGTGTCCCGCATGGATATGCCCCGAACTGAACGCCCTCGCACGGACGCCCCACCCGCAGCCGAGCCTCCCGCAGCTGCTCCTCGCAAGCGCAGGTTCAGGGCAGTGAAGCGCATCGTTGCGGCGGCGGCCTGCGTGTTGGTGGTGGCTGCAGGCATCGTTGGCTATCGTGCCTACTTCTCACCCGCCGCATTCGTTGGGCTCGACGTCAATCCTTCCGTGGAGCTAGCGGTGAACGGATGGGGAGTTGTAATAGACGCACAGGCGCTAAATCAAGATGGGGAAGAACTCCTCAGCGACGTGACTCTCCAGAACAAAAGCTACGAAGACGCTTTGGATGCATTCCTAGCAAGCGAGGGAATTGCAGCGCTAGGAAACGATGCCTACATAGAAGTAAGTGTTACGACAGACGACGAGACCCTTGCCGACCGGATCCAGCAAAGCAGCAATCAATGCCTGAGCACCTCATCGTGCGAAGGCTCGTGCCATCGCGTCGACGAGGAAACGCGCGAGAGCGCCCACCATGCAGGCATGGGCGTTGGCAAGTACGCTGCCGCACAGCTGCTTGCCGAGCTGGACCCAACTATTACGGTAGAGGACTGCGAGCACATGAGCATGAGGGAGCTGCGAGATCGCATTGATGCGTGTAAAGGAGAAAGCAGCGAGCAGCAAGGGGAAAGCCAGAGCCAGCAAGCAGGGCAGTCGCAGAGCACGGGAGAACATGTCGGGAACGGCGGCATGCATCACGGGCACGGTGAAAAGAGCCACAGAAACCAAGGGTAGACGCAAGGCTCGAGAATGCGGGCAGGTATGACCTCCGTGCAGCTGCTGTAGCGCTCCGACCCGGCAAAGCCCAAGACCCGTGCGCGTGAACGGGTGGGCTCCGCGCCGCAACGCTAGAACAGCGCAGGACGAAGCCCAAGGCTCGCGCGCGTGACCGGGCGGCGTCGGAGCGAATGACGCGCCCGCGCCGGATACCTGCAAATCCAAGGCTCATGCGCGTGAACGGGCGGGAATTCGCCGACAAAATGGGGTCAACCACAACAGATTGTGCCTCAACTTTAGTTTGATAGTAGCTATGTGCGCTGTTTGTGAAGCGAGAATTTCTTGGTTCCATAAACGTAAAAGGCGCGTAATATGTTCAAGCTGCTTTTGCAGCTCGCGTCCGAGAGAGCGCGAGCCTTGCCCGAGGCAAGAACGATGCAAAAACATCGAGCGGATCTTCGCCGAAGAAAAAGTTCGAAAGTTTTTAAAAAAAGTTCTTGACACCGGTTGCAAAAGCGAGTAAAGTTATCTCTTGCGCCGCACGGGAGTGCGGAGCGGCCGGACCCCTCCGAGAGGGAGCCGGCGGGACCTTGAGAACCGGATACTGCGAAGAGAAGAACACTCGGATACAACAAAGAGTGCGTTAGACGTGAATCGTTTACTAG
>DVKR01000047.1 GCA_018715935.1 Candidatus Aphodovivens excrementavium | reverse complement strand
GAGATCGATGGGTACATCCGATGGTACAACGGCTCAAGAATCAAGAAGTCGCTTGGCGGCAAGAGCCCGATCGAATACCGCGAGGAAGGCGTCAATGCAGCCTAGACGTACGGAAAAACGTCAGCATCCCCTAATTTGCATCGGGTTTTCGACGCAGTATGCAAAAACATGCTGACCCATCCGATCGAGCCTAATCTAGCAGTTGCAATGGTTTCTGTTAGAAAGGGCGGAAAGGAACATGATCAGCATGTCAGCAATCAATTCTATACGTCAGCTTCGAAGAGAGGGCTATTCTGTCTCCGATATCGCCAGAAAGACATCCGTTTCTCGCGATACCGTGTACAAGTACCTGAAGAAAGATGACTTCTCTCCAAGGATCCCCGCGAGCCGACGACGCAAATCGAAGGTCGATCCATGCAGGCCGATCATAGAGCGCTGGTTAGACGAGGATCTCTTGACGTGGAAGAAGCAGCGTCATACCGCTCGACGCATCTGGCAGAGGCTTCGCGACGAATATGGCTTTGATGGCAGGCGCTCAAGCAGATCTTCGAGTACATAGGAGGCGTGCCCAGGCGCATAGTGTTCGATAACGCCACAGGCGTTGGCAGGCGCACATGCGAGGTCGCAAGGACAACCGAGCTCTTCGGCAGGTTCGCCGCCCACTACGATTTTCCCTATTCGTTTTGCAATCCCAATGCAGGGCACGAGAAGGGAAACGTCGAGAAGAAGGTGGGGTTCATCCGCAAGAACCTGTTCGTCCCCCTGCCCAACGTCATGAACATCGCCTCCTACAACAAAACACTGCTCGCAAGATGCGATGAGCTCGCCAAGCGCGAGCATTGGAAGCGCGGCGGAAGCCAACGTGAGCTGTTCGTCGAAGATGAGCTCGCGCTGATCGGACTTCCCGAGAAGGGCTTTGACGTGGTGCGCTATGTCAAGGCGAAAGCCAATAAGCAGGGGAAGATATCAGTGGACGGGCCGCATTGCTATTCCACCGATCCGGCCCTTGCCGGATGCGAGCTCACCATAGCCTTGAGGGCGTATGAGATCGAGGTCTTCGATACCGATGCCACATCGGTGTGCACGCATGCCCGCTCGTATGGCTCGGCACCAACCGATTCCACCGACCCGGCTTCCCAGCTTGCGCTTTTGAGCGTCAAAGCCAACGCCTGGCAGAACTCCCAAGTTCGAGCGAGCCTATCCGATGACGTCCGCGCATACATGGACTCCCTTGAAAAGGCGGACCTCAGAGCGGAGATGCGCCTTATGCGCGATGAGGCTGCACGCTCGGGATGGGCCGCAACCAAGCAGGCGGTAGAGCTTGCATATGCGGCAACAGGGCGAATAGATAGCGCGTCTGTTGCCGTGAGCGCCGCAAGAATAGCGGTCGATGACGCCATCTCCTATGACGAGCCGATCGACCTCGGCGAATACGACGCAGCCTTCAAGAGGGAGGCCTGATCGCCATGGGGTATATGAGCAAGGGCGAGACGACAAAGCTCAAAGCGCTCATGCGCACCATGTTCTTCTCCGCTGAAACGATAGAGCGCTTTATGAGCAGTGCGACGACAGGGCAAGCAAGGGCTTTGGTCGGCCTTATAGAGGATGAAGCCGAAGTGAGGGAGAGGCGCAAACGCGAGCGATTGATGCGCAAGGCCAAGTTCCCGCAGATCAAGTCCTTCAATGATTACGACTTCTCTGAAGTCGCGCTTCCTGAGGGCTACACGGTAGATGCGCTCAGATCGCTCGAGTTCACGGATGCCGCACAGGACTTCGTCTTTCATGGCCAGACCGGACGCGGAAAGACCCATCTTGCTATAGCCATCGGAGTCGCGGCTGTGAGCAAAGGCCGCGAGGTTAGGCTCTTCACCACAGCTGAGCTTGTGATGGCGCTGACCAAAGCTTACGGCGACGATTCATTGGATCGCTTCACGAAGGACATCTCGAAATGCGAGCTTCTCATAGTTGACGAATTGGGCTATGTACCGCTCGCGTAAGCCGGCGCCAGGCTCCTATTCCAGGTCTTGAGCGACTGCTACGAAAGGAGAAGCCTTCTGATCACGACCAATATCGAGTTCAGCAAGTGGGGCGTGGTGTTCGGCGATGACAAGATGGCCAGCGCCATCATCGATAGGGTGATGCACCATGGGAGACTAATCGAGTTCAACGGGTCCAGCAAGCGAATGGAGCATGCCTTGATGCTTGGAAGGGTATCCGTCTAGAGGAAAAGGCAGGGTTGGCTGTTAAATGCATACTGCGTCGAAATCCTGATGCATTTTTTGTCGACTAGAACTTGACTACATACAGGCGACCTTGAAGGGGTTGTCCTCGGGGGGCGCCGTCGAGGCGTCGGCCCGCCTGACCCAGTCGGCCAGGCTCGACGGGTCGACGCCCACCTCGCGGGCGACCTCCGCGTAGGTGGTCCCCCTCTCGTTGTAGAGCCGCACGGCCTGCTGCTTGAACTCGGCCGTGTACTTGGGGCACGGTTTTCCCATTCTCTGCCTCCGTTCCTCCGCAACGGCAATGATGCCGAAGCGGGACTCGACGTGTCAACGGATCCGGGGCAGATTCAGATTCACGGGGGCCGCGGGGCCCGAAGGCCTTCCGCAGCCCGCCCGCGTCGCCGCGTACTGCGTTCGGGGACGCCCGTCCCCGCCTGGGGCACGCGGTTGGAAAACGCGGGAGGGGGACTGGATTTCCAGTGTTTCTTCCGTTTCGCAAGCCGTTCTCACCGAAGGAATGGGAGCGTAAAAACGCCCTTTGAAGTGGGATTATTTAAAAAATGGTTTGCAAGGGAAGTGAGCGGAACGTGCCAGCCAAAACATTGGGAAGCTTTTGCCTTACCACTTGGCCACACCCGCGTGCTGCATGTGCAGTGGTCGCATTATAGCGCAGATTTGCCTGAATGCTCAAAGATGGCATAAAAAACGTGCCGGCTTGAGGCCGGCACGGATAACACTATTTCTTGGCAGCGCCAATGCGGCAAATGGTG
>DVKR01000007.1 GCA_018715935.1 Candidatus Aphodovivens excrementavium | reverse complement strand
TCCGTCGATGCAAAGACTACTCAAACCAATTCTGGCTACGCCGGCGTCTATGTGCAGTCCAGCCCGTACGCTACCAGCTCCCCGCAGCTCTCCCTTGCCGTCAATGGCGGCAGCCTGACCGCCAGCGGCGGCACGAGGAGCGATGGGATTCTGTTCAATGTGGAATCGTCTCAAGCCACCGGTGCCACTACTAGGCTGACAATCAGTGACAATGCCATCGTGCGGGCGGAAAACGGGATCAAAGCTTCTCGTGTCGATGAACCTACACCATCAGGCACTGGTATCGTATTCAACGACAAGAAAGGCACCGTGTACGGCGATGTGACCCTGGACGAGAGCCTCACCATTGCCCAGGGCGAGACCCTGACCATCCCGGAGGGGTCTACCCTCAACACCAATAACAAACTGACTAACAACGGTACCATTGTGAATACAGGCGGTACCCTGAATGGCGAACCGGGCGGCATCATTGTCACCGCCCCCGCCATCACCACCGAAAGCCTGCCTGACGGCACGGTGGGGCAATCTTACACTGCGACGCTGGAAGCAACTGGAAACAACATTACATGGAGTGCCAGCGATTTGCCTGCAGGGTTGACGCTGGACGCCGACACCGGCGCAATCACCGGCATCCCAACCACGGATGGGCAATTCCAGGTTACCGTTACCGCCACCAACAGCGTCGGCAGTATCGACCGAACATATACACTGAATATTAAACCGGCTACAGTTTCTGTCACCGGCTTGAAGCTGGATAAAGACAGCCTAATCTTACAGGAAAACGGCAGCTATACTCTGACTGCCACGGTAGAGCCTGCCGATGCTACTAATAAAGCTGTAACTTGGGCAAGCAGTGACACCAATATTGCTACGGTAAGCGCAGATGGAACAGTGACTGCCATAAGCGCAGGCAACGCCACGATTACCGCTACCGCTGCGGACGGCAGTGGAATTAGCGCCTCCTGCAACTTGACAGTAACGCATGGCAATATGATACAAACGCCAAAGAAAGATGCCACCTGCACAGTGGATGGAACCGAGGAATATTGGACATGCGAAATCTGCGGTAAGCATTACAAAGATGAAAGCGGCACAATTCCAACGACTCCTGAAGAAAATAAAATTCAGGCCACCGGTCACAACTACGAGAACGGCAAATGCACCGTTTGCAGTGAGGTCGACCCCGCCTTCAAGGCGATGATTATTAAAGGTGCGAATGGGGAGTGGCGGAAGGGTAGCGAGGACGGACTGTTCTTTACTTCCAATGCCGCCTTCGCTGACTTCTTAAAGGTTCAGGTAGACGGAAAAGACGTGGACTCCTCCAAATACACGGTAGAGGAGGGCAGCACCATCGTCACCCTGAATGCCTCCTATCTTGAAACCCTGTCTGCAGGCAAGCACACGCTGGCGATCGTCTCCGATACTGGCACTGCCGAGACCGAGTTCACCGTTGTCGCGGCAGAGAAGCAGGTGGTCGATGATGAATCTGCGAACGATAAGGCCGACAACGACGGTGACAAGGAATCGCTCGCCAAGACCGGCGACGACTCCATGCTGCCAATAACAGCGCTTTCTATCCTTGCCGTCGTCTCTATCGCAACAGGGGTGTTCGCTCTGAGAAGGTCTCGCATCTAGGTTTCGCAAAAGCGCTTTATGAGTCTTATTCCGCCCCGCAGGCAATCCTGCGGGCGGTTCTTTTATATGGGCGTCGAACAGGCGAGGATTCGAGAGGGCGCTCTCGATACGTCGCTTGGAGGGACTCGTCCAGGGCGCAGTCGAGCCGGACATGGAGAAAAAGGCCTCGTCAGAGGTCTTTTTTACGCCGTGACCCAGTTTTGACCCAAAAGCAATATTTTCCCTTTCGAAAAACAGATACGTAAACGTATCAATTCTGAAATTGCAGGCGGCTTGCAGGTCGATGGTCCCGCATAGGTTGGGAAAGCGCAGGAAATGATACAAAACTGTATCAAGTGATATTCTTTTGGCATCGTCATTAATTTGTAGAAAACACCTGGTAGAAAGACAAATAACAACTCGTAAACCGCCCGCAAGACGCTATCGCAGACGTTGTCATCTTGTGGGTCACGATAATACGTGACCGCATTATCAAAACATAAAAAAATACCCTCTGAGCAGGCAATACTCAGAGGGCATGATGGGTCACAAACTGATACGAAAACGTATCACCATTTATTCCCACTCAATCGTCGCGGGAGGCTTGCTCGTAATGTCGTACGCCACGCGGTTGACGCCTGGCACCTCGGCAACGATTCGGCTCGAGATGCGCGCCAGCACGTCGTAGGGCAGCTTCGCCCAGTCCGCCGTCATCGCGTCGCTGCTCTCGACGGCGCGCAGGATGATCGGGCGCTGGTAGGTGCGCTCGTCGCCCATCACGCCGACGCTCTTGATGTCGGGCAGCACGGCGAAGTACTGCCACACCGCACGCTCGATCTCAGGCCCGCCAGCCGCCGTCCGCGCAAGTTCGCCGTTGCGCTCGCCGCTTTCCGCAAACACGTGCTCGTTGTATGCGTCCAGCTCCTCGCGAACAATCGCGTCGGCGTTCTTCAGGATCTTCAGCTTCTCGGACGTCACGTCACCGATGATGCGGATTGCCAAGCCCGGCCCGGGGAACGGCTGACGATGCACGATGTGCGCCGGCAGGCCCAGCGCCGTGCCCAGCGCGCGCACTTCGTCTTTGAAGAAGTGGTCCAGCGGCTCGATCAGATCGAAATGCACGCCGTCGGGGAAGGGGATCAGGTTGTGGTGGCTCTTGATCGTCGACGCCTTGCCGCCGGTCTTGCGTGCGCCGCTTTCGATGATGTCGGGATAGATGGTGCCCTGCGCCAAAAACTTCACCGGACGCCCGTCCTCGGCAAGATCCTGCGCCACGGCAAAGAACTCTTTCCAGAACTGCGTGCCTATGATCTTGCGTTTCTGCTCGGGGTCGGTCACGCCCGCCAGCAGGTTGGCGTAGCGCTCTTCGGCATGCACATGCACGAAATCCACGTCGAACTGCTTGGTGAACACCTCTTCGACCTCTTCGGGTTCATTTTTACGGAGCAGGCCGTGGTTCACGAACACGCAGGTCAGCTGCTTTCCGATGGCACGTGCGCACAGCGCCGCCACTACAGAGGAGTCCACGCCGCCCGAAAGACCCAAAATCACGCGATCTTCTCCAACCTGCGCGCGGATTGCCGCCACCGAGTCCTCGATGATAGAGTCCATGGTCCAATCGGCCTCAAGACCGCAAATGCCGAACAGGAAGTTGCTCAGCAGGTCGTTGCCGTAGGGAGTATGGCGCACTTCGGGATGGAACTGCGTCGCATACAGCTTGCGCTCGGCGCATTCCATGGACGCAATGGGGCACACGTCGGTGGTGGCCGTCACAACAAAGCCTTCGGGCACGCGGCTCACGGCATCGCGGTGGCTCATCCAGACCGTCTGCTCATCGGGCGTGTCGCCGTAAAGCTCGCTTGCGCCCGCATCGCAGCGCGTCAGCGGCGCGGGGCCGTATTCGCCCTTCTCAGTGTGGCCGACCTCGCCGCCCAGGGTAACGGCCATAATCTGCTGGCCATAGCAGAAACCCAGCACGGGAATGCCAAGCTCGAAAATGCCCGCATCGATAGATGGCGCGTCTTCGGCGTACACGCTTGCCGGCCCGCCCGACAGAATAATGGCAGAAGGAGCGATCTTGCGCACTTCGTCTGCCGTCACATCGCACGGCACAATCTCGGAGTACACGTGCAGATCGCGCACGCGCCGTGCAATCAGCTGCCCGTATTGGGCGCCAAAATCAACAACGATAACCTTTTGTTCGGAAGATGCGCAGGTCACGAAGATCCCCCTTCAAGTTGCAATGTCAAGACGTGCCGGGACACCCAAAAGAGAGAAATCACCAGCACTCTTCATCTTACACGAAAACGAACGCCGCTGCCGAAGCAACATGCGGGCGCAGCAACGTGCAGCGAAACAACATGCGGGTGAGGCAACGCCCCCGCCCTCCAGCGCGCAGCCCCGGCTCGAAAGCTCGCCCCGCATCACGGCGCAGCCCCGGCTCGAAAGCGCGTTCCGTCCCACAGCACAGCCCCAACCAGAACGCCTCCGCCTTTCAGTACGACTTAAACCTGGCGGCTATGGTGATACCATGGATAACAGAGCCGCATGATTCAGCGCGTGCTACTATCTTCGAGTTCACAGATCCTTGACCACGCACGGCCCTGCGCATTGGACCACGCACGGTCTTGCACGCTGGACTACGCACGGTCTTGCACAGTAGCGCTACGGAAAGGTTTCGTCCTCTTTATGGATATCATCGAAGCTCTAAAAGCGGTTCTCTTTGGCATCGTCGAGGGAATTACCGAATGGCTGCCCATCTCTTCCACGGGCCACATGATGCTTCTCGAGGCGTTCGTCCCGCTGAACGTGTCGCCTGAGTTCTACAGCACCTTCCTCGTCGTCATCCAGCTGGGCGCCATCTTGGCGGTACTCGTGCTGTTCTTCCACAAGCTCAACCCTTTCTCATCGCGCAAAACGGAAAAGCAAAAGCGCGTGACCTGGGGAATATGGGCTAAGGTGGTCGTCGGCTCAATCCCAGCGGCTATCGTTGGCCTCCTGCTTGACGAGTGGGTGGAAACAAACATCATGACCAACGAAGATGTGTCTGCCATCGTGGTGGCGGCTGCGTTGATTGTCTACGGCGTCATTTTCATTCTGATTGAAGTGCGAAACCGGCGCCGCCTTGCCGAGGCTGCAGCCGCTGCCCCCCGAGGCAAGCATGCGCGCGCGAGCAAGGAAGTCTACGAGTCGGTTGATCCTGCCGCCGACACCGAATACGACGCTTCCAGCGCCATTTCCACGGTGAACACCTTCGAGCAGATGTCTTACGGCAAGGCTTTCATCATCGGCATTTTCCAAAGCCTGGCCGTAATTCCGGGCACGTCCCGCTCGGGGTCCATCATTATCGGGTCGATGCTCGTGGGCACGTCGCGCACTGTCGCAACTGAGTTCGCGTTCTTCTTGGCCATTCCCATCATGTTCGGCTGGAGCCTCCTGAAGTTCTTCAGGCATGGGTTTGCCTACACGGCAACCGAGTGGATGGTGTTCGTCATCGGGTTGGTCGTGGCGTTTGTCGTGTCCATTGTCGCCATCAAGTTCCTGGTGGGCTATGTGAAGAAGCACGATTTCACGGCATTCGGCATCTACCGCATCATCGTGGGCGCCGTGGTTCTGGTCTACTTCCTGCTTATCGTGTAGAAAAAGGAATCGCTGCCGCCGCGCGCTGCCGTTGTCTCTCCGCTGTCCGAGCCGCCTTCACCGCCCCGCGCTGCCGCGTCGCCTCACCCCGCCGCGTGCCGCCCTGCGCCGCCGCCCCGCGCCCCGCACCGCCGCTCGCGCCGCCTCACCCCGCCTCACGCCGCCCCGCCCCGCGCCGCCGTCGTGCGCGTTCGTGCTCTCCTCGATATCGCATCGCTTGCCGCAATGCCTCACCCGATTGTTTCGCCTCTGTAAACAGTGCCCGCCCTCGCGCGCGGAGTTGCGTTGAGTTCGCAAGCAGGCGAGAGGCTTTTGCTATCATTGCAGCACACGAGTGGCAATAAGCGACGTCTCGGCTGTGCTTCCACGCGAAAGCTTCCACACCAGACGCACGCAAAGCCAAGCTCGTTACCGCTTGCGACACAGAGAGGAAAAGCGATGTCAGAAGCAAGCAATGTGCTCGATAAGATCGAAGAGCATCGTGCCAAAATCGACGAGATCGACAAGCAGCTCGTCTCCTTGCTCAACAAGCGTGCAGGCCATTCATTGGTCATTCGCGGGTTGAAGCCGGGCGCCAACATGGGTTTGTACGACCCCCGGCGCGAAGAGGAAATCTTCGAAAAGGTAGACTCCTACAACGACGGTCCTCTGTATAACGAAAACCTGCGCGAAATCTATGCCTGCATTCTTAAAGTTATGAAGGAGACTCCGTCTGTATGAGCACGCCAGAAATCCACGCGCAGGCTGCCCAGATGCCTGCCATTCCCCCCATTCCAAATCTGGGAACCCGCACTGATGAGATAACCATCTATGCCGGTCCGTGCTCCATCGAGTCAACCGAGCAATTCGAAGAAGTTGCCGAATGCGTTTCTGGTCTGGGGCTCCATTGGATTCGCGGCGGCGCGTTCAAGCCGCGCACCAATCCGCATTCGTTTCAGGGGCTTGGCGAAGAGGGCCTAAAGATCATGGCGGCGGCGGGCGAGAAGTACGGCCTGAAGACGCTTACTGAAGTAATGGATTCCGCCCATTGCGAGATGGTTCACTCCTATGTTGAGGGTCTTCAGGTGGGGGCGCGCAACTTCCAGAATTTCAGCCTGCTGAAAAACATCGGTCATGTCACGCGCGATTCCCACAAGATGGTGCTCTACAAGCGCGGTTTCGCGGGAACCATCGCTGAGTGGCTTGCCGCTTGCGATTACATCACCAACGAGGGCAACACCAATGTCGTATTGTGCGAGCGCGGCATTCGTACCTTTGAAACCGCAACGCGCTTTACGCTCGACATTTCCGCAGTTCCGGTGGTTCATAAGCAAAGTCTCTATCCCATCTGCATCGACGTGTCGCATCCGGCAGGCCAGCGCGACCTCGTGCCTTCGCTTGCCTATGCGGCGGTGGCGGCGGGATGCGATTCCATCATGATAGAGGTTCATCCGAACCCGCCTAAGGCCCTCTCCGACGGCCCGCAGCAGCTCACGCCGGTGCAGTTCGAAGAGCTTGTTGCGGAGCTGCGCAAAATCGCCGCCGTATTCGGAAAGAAGATCGTTTAGGCTCCGTAGATTCGACGATCGGCGCAACCGACCGACGCTGCTTATGCTCTACCTGTGAGATTTGATTTCATGCTTCCCGCAACGAGGGCGCAGAGGGTCTGTGCGCGTTACAATACAGGTTCGCTACTCTCGTCTTACGTTACTCAACAAGGGGCGCGTCGTTTGTCGGCGCGCTTCTTTTTCGCCCCGCGTTTAGAAGGAAGGTGTGCGCCTTGTCGATCAACCTGGACGTCCTCAACAGCCCGCAGCGTGAAGCGGTCGAATGCACAGAAGGCCCGCTCCTGGTGCTAGCAGGAGCCGGATCAGGCAAAACGCGCGTGCTTACCTATCGCATCGCCAACCTGCTGGAAAACAAGGGCGTGGCGCCGTGGGAAATACTTGCCATCACGTTCACCAACAAGGCGGCCGCCGAGATGCGCGAGCGCCTCGGCGGGCTGGTGGGGCCTCGTTCCCGCGGAATGTGGGTGTCTACCTTCCACAGCATGTGCGTGCGCATGCTGCGCGCCGACGCCGAGAGGCTTGGCTTCACCCGCAATTTCACTATCTACGACACCGACGACCAAAAGCGCCTCTACAAGGAAATCATGTCCGAGCTCGACATCGACTCAAAGCGATTTCCTATAAATGCCCTGATGAACAGAATCTCCACGGCGAAAAACGAGCTCATTGTTCCAGGGGATTTCGAAAAGCAGGCAACCGATCCGGTGGGTAAGGTTGCCGCGCGGGTGTATGAGCGCCTGCAGCAGCGCCTGAAAGCCGCCAACGCATTCGACTTCGACGACTTGCTGCTCTACGCCTACTTGCTGCTGAAGAATCACGAAGAGGTGCGCCGCGCATACCAGGATCGGTTCCGCTACATCATGGTGGACGAGTATCAAGACACCAACCACGCCCAATACGCCATCTGCGGGCTGTTGGCGGAGTCCCATCACAATCTCATGGTGGTGGGCGACGACGACCAGTCAATTTACAGCTGGCGCGGCGCCGATATTCGCAACATTTTGGAATTCGAGCAAGATTACCCCGACGCGCGCACGGTCAAGCTTGAGCAAAACTATCGCAGCGTGGGCAACGTGCTCGCCGCAGCCAACGCGGTCATTGCCAACAACCAGCATCGAAAAGCGAAAAAGCTGTTTACCGACGCCGAAGACGGCGACAAGATCCAGGTGTATATGGCAGCCGATGAGCGCGACGAAGGGCGCTGGATAGCTGGCGAGATCGAAAAGCAGCATACGGGCGGCTTATCGTACAACCAAATCGCCGTTTTCTATCGCACCAACGCGCAAAGCCGCATGCTTGAAGATATGCTTTTGCGCGCGGGCGTGCCGTATCGCATCGTCGGAGGAACGCGCTTTTTCGACCGCGCGGAAATTCGCGACGTTATGGCATACCTTACCTTGGTGGTAAATCCCGCCGACGACATTGCCGCCAAGCGCGTGATCAATGTGCCGCGCCGGGGAATTGGAAAAACCACCGTAGAGCGCATCGAGCGCTTTGCGGCAGAGATGGACATGCCGTTTTTGGAGGCCGCCGAACTTGCGATCGTCGACCCCGAGCTGCGTGCGTCGGTGCGCAAATCGGTGGCAGAGTTCGTGCAGCTCATTAAAGACGCGCAGAGCTATGAAGGCGAGCTGCGCAACGTCGTGCAGGCAATCATCGACAAAAGCGGGCTTATCTCTGCATTGGAGGCGGAGAATACCGACGAAGCGCGCGGTCGTGTAGAGAACATCCAGGAGTTCTTGTCGGTAGCCAACGAGTTTGCCGAAACCCACACCGACGAGGACGCCGAATACGAGGCGCCGCATGTTCCGGAAGCCACTCAAACCCATGCTCCCAAAGCCGCTCAGCCCCATAATTCGGAAGCTTCTCTTCTGGCAGAGCAGGAAGAAACGGCGGGGTCTGTCGCCGAAGAAGCTTCAGCCGGCGGTTCGGAAGCTAGCGAATTCGGCGGGGGCAGCGATGACGAGCAGCCTCCGGTACGCGTGCTGCGCGGCGACTCCCTTGCCGATTTCATCGAATGGGTGCGTTTGCGAACCGATCTGGACACGATGACCGAAGACGGTAGGGCAGTCACGCTCATGACCGTGCACTCTTCGAAGGGTCTCGAGTTCGACTGCGTGTTCGTTGCCGGCATGGAGGAAACGCTGTTTCCCCATATGAACAGCGTAAATGACGCTGCGGGAATTGAGGAGGAGCGTCGGCTGGCCTACGTTGCCATCACGCGCGCGCGTAAAAAGCTTTACCTGACCTGCGCCTCGCAGCGTCAGATATTCGGCCAGACATCGGCAAACCCCGTGTCGCGGTTTATCCATGAGATTCCATCCGAGCTGCGCCACACCACCGGTTTAGGATCGGCAGGTTTCAGCGGAACCGGTTGGGAAAAGCGGGGAAGCCGTCGGGGAATCTCCGGGTCGGGAACCGAGGCGGGCGAGGGGCGCGTATTCGGTCGATCAAGCGCCTCGGGGTCGCGAAAACGCACTTCGGAGCACGTAGTGCGCGACATTGGCAAAAAGGAAGCGGCAAACATGTCGTTTGCCGTGGGGGACATGGTCGATCACAAAACGTTTGGCCGCGGCAAAGTCACCAAAATCGACGGCGATACGCTCCACGTTAAGTTCAGCAAAACGGGACAAACCAAAAAGCTGCTGAAGGACTTTGCTCCCATCGTCAAAATCAAACTGTGAGAGAGGGTGGGGAAGAGGGCGATGTTTGCCACCCTCTTGAAGCCTGTCCGGGCGCGTATGGGCCTTACGGCTCTTACTGGTCTCTTCCTGCATCCACCATCGCCAAAAGCTCTTGCTGGTTATGAATGTCGAGCTTGCGGTAAATGTGGCTGATGTGCGTTTTCGCGGTGCTCTTTGAAATGCAGAGCTTTTCCTGGATGAAGGCAGCGTTATGGCCCTTTGCCAGTAAAAACATGACTTCCGTCTCGCGTCGGGAGAGCAGGTATCTGTTGGCAATCTCTTCGCATTGCGTGCGGAACCTGCCGCGCACTTTCGCACGCTCTTCGTCGCTTGCCTCGTCTTTGGGCATGTCGGCGGAAGAAGAGGTGCTAGATGCCGGGTCTGCCCACATGGCAGATGCATCCATCTGCAACATTGCGGTGGCGGGGTTTTGCTGCACCCCGCCAATCAGGTCGAATGCCCCGGCAGCGTCAAGCCCCATGCGCCATGCCGGATGCGTGTTTGTTCGCAGAACCGCATGCGCGCGCTCGATTTCCTTGTTGAAGGCGGCTACGTTTTCGTCGTCTTTCCCGCTATGGGGCAAGATGAGCCGTTTGATGTCGCGTACCCGAGGCAAAAGCGCCATGGCAAGCATCAACGAGACGATAAGCACGATCACCAAACTGCCGTCGCCGTAGGGGAGAGAAGCCGTCAGTTCAGGCATTTCTGCAAGCAGCGTGCCCACGAACGTCCCTACGCCAATAGCCGTCGATCCGATGCCGAACATGCAGATGGGGGATAGGCGAAACTCCTGCGAAAGCTGCCCGGGCAGGATCCACATAAGCGATTCCAAGCACAGAAAGCCGACCAGCAGCAACAGGGAGGGAATGAGCTCGTTCCCCTCGTGGAAAAGCGGAAGGAACAAGCAGGTTAGCGCAACGATCGGAACGAGCGGACGGAAAAGAAAGTCCCAGTGGCTGCGCTTGTCGATGGAGAAGGACACAACCAGCAGAACGATAGTGGCGGTTCCGCCTGCAAACAGCGCGATGAGCTGAACCGTTGGGTCAACGGACGGCAAAATAATGGTGAGTCCGATAGATTTAAGGGCGCCCAGCACAACGCCAAACAAGAAGATGGGCAAGCTAAAGCGCAGCATAAACGTGACTTTGCGGATGGGCAGCGGATTGAAAATGGGAACCGCATGGCGCAAAGCGTAGCTTATGGGAGTGAGGCTCCACAAAAGCGGAAGCTCAAAGAGGGGCAGAACCGCCGTCACAATTCCCGTGAAGGGCCACGGGAGCACGTGGATGATGAGCGAGTAAAGCAAAATGCCGAAAACAACAGCAACTGCTGTGTTCAGAACGATTGAAGCGGTGTTATAGCGCGAATACGCGGTTCCCCACAGCATGGTGAACAAGCCAGACCCGATACCCACAAGTACGCCGGCAATGGCACGTAGCGGTGAGCCGAGCAAGAAGAAGCCGACAGCCACCGCAAGAAGCGAGCCGGCTACTGCAAAGACAACCGCCAGGAGCATCGTAGGACGATCGGTATAGAACCTCAAAAGCTTTTGGTCGGTGATAGAGGTGAATAAAGTGAGAAGGGTAAAGGCCAACAATGCAGCAATGAAGAATAGAGAGAGGGCATGAGGGTCGCCGTTGTTCTCGAACACCGAGTTCGCTTTGAATAAGGCGCAGTACGACCATGCGAGATGAATTCCAAAGCCCAGAGCAAGCGCGCCAAGCTCTCCCTGGGTTCCGTGGTCGTTTCCATCGTCAACGGTGATGCTGATGCGCGGAAAAGAAAACGCCATCAAGCCCTCCTTGCTATCGTTCCAGAAGAACGAAGATGCGAAATGTTGCGAAAAAACAGTAAGTATGAGTCGAACCATCCTATCACGTAATCGCTCATTGATCGAAATAAAAAATCATCCAATCACACTTCAATTAACAGGCGATATGAAGTTTTAATTATCCGGAAATGAGAATATCATACCGATCCCGCATACGTCCATAGCCCCTACACATCAGTACGCTAGAGCGAAAAGCGGGAATCCGCGCCTCAAAGAGGAAGAAAGCCGGCCTCAAAAGGCGGTAATGGACGAATTGTAGACAGACGATGAAGCAAATAGTGGTTTAAGACTACTACTCACACCCCAATGAACTGGGAAAACAAAAATCGCGAAAATGGTTTGTGGAATAAATCAACCCGAGAGGTTGATATTGAAAACTGCGAAAGGTACTTCTGATATGACGACCGCTCGCCGCGCATAAGGTACCGTTCATGTGTGCTTCTTTTGCAAAGGCATGAGGTGCAGTGTGCTCACTGCCCACCTCGTATGTGCGCAGCAGTGAGTTCGCGGCACGCCTTGCTTGTGCAAAAGAACCGCAGGGAAAGTGCTCAGAGAATCGCGAAAGGAGGCAGCGGCGCAGTCGTTTCTTCTAGTTGGGATGTGGCTTTCTGCAAGGGCAGCGGAGTTCGTAGAGGGACGAAGTTCGCACTCGTGCACGAAATGCGCTTCGCGTGTTTCGACGAACCCTAGGATCGACACCCCAACATGGTCTTGCCACTGCGCTCGGAACTAAGGTTCACGATCGGCGAGAAATTAGGGAACGCCGATCGACTGAATTAATCCGTTAAAGGAGGGATTGATGGACGGAAAAGAATTTACCGTTTCCGAAGTCATCGACCGTGCTGGTATTTCTGGTCACACTTGGCTTGTGTTCGTCCTCTTGGCGTTCGCAATGATTTTCGATGGTTACGACTTCATGGTCGTTAACTCCACCAACTCTTACGTTGGTCCTACGTTCTTCGCAGAGCAGATCGCTAACGGCACCTACAGCAACGCACTTACCGGTTCGTTGACCACGTGGGGCCTGCTGGGCATGGTGCT
>DVKR01000006.1 GCA_018715935.1 Candidatus Aphodovivens excrementavium | reverse complement strand
GCGCGATGCTGGAACAGCAGGAAGGGATGCGCGTGCCGGAAGGGCTCCTGCCCATATGCCCGCACTGCGGCAGGCCGCTTGTTCCCAACTTGCGCAGCGACGATACGTTCGTGGAGGACGCGGGATGGCATGCGGCGGCCGACCGCTATCATCGGTTCTTGCGCGAGCATAGGCAAGGTCGCGTGCTCTATCTGGAGCTGGGCGTGGGCTACAACACGCCGGTCATCATCAAGTATCCGTTCTGGCGCATGACGGCCGATAACCCGGAAGCTGTCTATGCGTGCGTGAACTATGGCGAAGCGTTCTGCCCGGAAGAGATTGCGGACCGTAGCGTGTGCCTGAATGCGGACTTGGACTGCGTGGTAGGGGGTTTGGCCGACCTTTCCCGAAGTCGTTCGATAAACACTTCAGTGTGACATGATGTCGCGAAGGAGCGACGCGTACTGCTTGGCGCAAGGGGGTTCTGCCATCCCTTTATTCCACACTGCAACAATTTCGAAGCAGGGGTTCTCCTCGAATTCGAGGATGCGGTAATTATCGTCTGAGGCGAAGGGCATGGCCTGAATCGAGCATTCAGGGAACAGCAGAATGTCTTTGAATCCGTTCAAGATGGCGAGCTCGAAGGAGGATGACGCAAAAGAGTATACAAAACGCGGACGTACGCCATGATGCTTCAAGGTTGTCTCTATGGCATCCCATCCCGGCGAAAAGTATTTACTGCGGAGCCTCACTATCGTTTGGCCGTCAAGGTCGGCTTTCAAAGAAAGCAGTTGTTTCTTCGCGAGCGGATGGTCGTGAGGCACAACTGCCACAAAGGGGATGTCCGCAAGGTGCTCGACTGCGTAGCGGTCGGATTCCAGTTGGCGAGACTTGAACGTAATTACCAGACTGTCTCGGACTGTCTCGATGTAGTGAAAATAATGCTGAGGTAAATCCGACGTGTACGAAATGGAAAACGGCAAGGAGGCATCCATCGCCCTGAGCCGGGAGAGTGCCGCAACGAGCGTTGGGGGTTTAATCGAAAGGTATACTTGCAGCTGATGTTCTTTTCCGTGCGCCCTGCTCTTGAACTCGTCGATGAAGTGTCGGTATTGATCCAGTATAGGCTCGATACCCTCATAGAACATTTTTCCGGCAGGTGTAAGCTCAACTGAGTTGGCATTTCGCACAAACAATGTTTCACCAAGGCTGTTTTCAAGCGAGACGATATGCTTGCTGAGCGCAGACGTCGATAGATAGCGACTTTTTGCCACCTTCGAATAATTCAATGTCGCAGCAAGTGCGGCAAATTCCTCCAGATAGCTGATTCTGATTTGGTCGCTACTCATACGGCTCCCTCCCCTTTTCCATTGTTTCCGGATAGTGGCTTGCTGTAAACGGTTCTTTCCATTTTGGAAATGCCAGGGAACAAGACCGATAAAGGCGCTTCTGTTAAAGCTCCTGATAATGAAGGTAAGCCAGCATTTCGAAGAAAGGGGGCTGGAATGAAAGGGGTTCTGACAAGGCGTTCGTTCGCTAAGATGTCGCTGGTTGCTTCTGCGTGCGCGGCGGTTTCGGGCGGGACGCTGGCGCCAAGTGCACTCGCAGAAACTGTGGGTGCGAACACGGAGGGAAGCGTTAAGCGAATTCGCTCATGTTGCCGTGCGTGCGGAAAAATGGAATGTGGCGTGTGGGTGACCGTGCGCGATGGTCGCGTGACGCGCGTGGAAGGTGATGAAAGCGCGTTCCAGAGTGACGGCAACTGCTGCGCGAAATCCCAGTCGTCCATGCAAGCTGCTTACCATCCCGATCGGCTGCATTATCCTTTACGTCGCACAGCACCGAAAACCGAAGCGCCAGGTTGGGAACGTATGTCATGGGATGACGCGCACAAGGCCATGGCTGAAGGGTTCCAGTCCATCATTGATAAATACGGGGGAGAGGCCCTTTTCACCATGGGTGGAACAAGCCGTGCTTGGGCTCAGGCAGGCTGCTACTCAAGTTTGCCGGCGCTTTTCGGCACGCCGAATTCCATCCAGGCGCTGCAAGTTTGCAAAGGTCCGCGCTTTTTCGCGAATGCACTGGTGAACGATACGGGCCTGTTCTGGTACGAGGGCACAGGTGGAGCGCGCGTGTACGTGCAATGGGGTACGGCGTGCGAATATTCGAACTACGACACGTCCTGCAGGACGGTCGCAGCCTTGGCGGAGAACGCCGACGTGCATATCGTGATCGATCCGCGCATGACTCCCTTGGGTAAAGAAGCAGACTACTGGTTGCCTATCCGCGTGGGCACGGACGGCGCTTTGGCCATGGCGTGGACCAACATCGTCATCCAGAATGGTCTGTACAACGAGAACTTTGTAAAACGCTGGACGAATGGTCCTTTGCTTGTCGTCGAGGACATGGAGCCTTCGGGCGGCTTTGTGTCAGACGGTCGCGGAGGAACCGTCCTCAACACGCGTTTGCTTAAAGAGTCCGATATCAAGGAAGGCGGCGACTTCCTACGTTTCATGGCGTGGGATGAGCTTGCGGGCGTTGACGGTAGGCCTCTCCACGAGAACGACGCATCGGGGCATTTGACGTTCTGGGACAACCGTGCCCACGTTTGGGAAGGCGAGGTCGAAACGCCGCAGACGTCAGGACGTGAAGTTCCGGCGCCGAATCCGCGTGTGAGCAGTGCGTTCCTTCCTGACGAAAGCGGCTTCAATCCCGAGAAAAGCCCTGCGCTGCATGGCGAATTCGATGTGGTGCTGAAAGATGGACGGACGGTGAAAGCGCGTCCTGTTTGGGATTATTACGAGGAAATATGCGCCCAGTACACTCCCGAGAAAGCTGAAGAGATCACGGGCGTAAGCGCTAGCCTTATCGAAGAAGCTTGCTTGGCATGGGCGACTCCCATCGACCCTTCCACCGGTTACGGCAACGGAGGCCTGCATTTCCAGCTCGCTACAGACCAGACAGGCAACGCCATCCAGACTGAGCGCGCGCTGACGGTCCTTTCCGCCATCACGAACAACACGGACGTTCCGGGCGGCAATCGCGGCATGACGAGGATGTTGGGCCTCAACGCAAGCCCTGGTGGTCCTATGGGAAGCCCTCAGCTGATGGCAGATCCTTTGCGCAGGCCGCCGTTTGATGCGAACGAGAAAATGGCAGGTGGAGAGCGCTTCCCAGTTATGCGATGGTTCGACATGTGGTGCGACTGCACGTCGGCATGGGAGTACGCCATCACGGGAGAACCGTACGCACTGCGTGGTGGCATCTGCATGGCATCCGACTTCATGAACATGGACAATTCCATTCATGCTCATAATGCGCTCAAGAAGCTTGAGTTCTTCACGGTGGTCGACTTGTGGCATACTCCTACAGCCGAAATGGCTGACGTCCTCCTGCCGGCAGCACATTGGCTCGAGGTTGACGCACCGCGCATGAGCCAGGGTGCGACAGGCGCGATAGGTGCGACCATTCAATGCATTGACCCGCCGGGCGAAGCGAAAATGGATACGCAAATCATCCTGGAGCTTTTCCAAGCGATGGGCAAACCGTGGTCTGCCGATCCGGAGAAGCCTTGGTGGACTCTCGAAGACGAGCTCAACAATGACGTTGCAGGCATGCGAATGAATTGGGAGCAGTACAAGCAGGAGTTCCAGGAAAATGGCTGGTGGGATGCTCGCAAGGTATCGCCGGTATGGCATAACTATCGTCGTTGGGAGACCGGCCAGCTTCGTCAGACGGGTGGATTCGCCACTATGCCAAACGATGGGCATGTCGGTTTCTACACGCCGACCGGTCTCACAGAAATCTGGTCGACAGTCATTGAGTCTTATACCGATGGCGCTCGCGTGCTTCCTGATTACGAGGAGCCGCCGCGTTCGCCGATTTCTGCTCCAGACGACTACGCAGAATATCCGTTGCTGATGACAACAGGGTCCAGGCAGCCGGTCTATTTCCATTCGGAACATCGCCAGTTGCCGTGGTGCCGCGAACTATGGCCTGTTCCACGTGTCGAGATTAACCCTGAGGATGCTGAAGAGCTTGGCGTCAAGCAAGGCGATTGGGTCTGGATTGAGAACGCGAACGGGAAAGTGCGCCAAGTGGTAGACCTGTATAGCGGCATCAGAAAGGGTACGGTGAACGCGAATCACCAGTGGTGGTTCCCCGAGAACGAAAGTCCTGATAAAGGCTTCGATTTGTGCAATATCAATGTGATCGTGTACGGGTTCGACCAAGATCCATTGTGCGGTGCCTGCACGCTACGAGGCTTTCCAGTGAAGATATACAAAGCGACGGCGGAGAATTCGCCGAACGGCAATCCTATCCCATGCGACCCAGTTACGGGACGGGAAATCATTGCATCGGGCGACGATGAACGCCTCGATGCTTGGATGCCTGATTACGAAGGGAGGGAGTAGCAATGACGCATTACGCTATCGCGACCGATTTGAACCGATGCGTGGGATGTCTTGCATGCACGGTTTCTTGCAAGGCCGTCAACGGTACGGGAATCGGAAAATTCTGGATTAAGACGTTGCGAATCGGACCGAACGCCAATGAAGGGTCGCAGTGGCCTGATTCGGTCGAGATGTACTTCCTGCCCGTGCAATGCCAGCATTGCGAGAACCCGGAATGCGTGGCCGTGTGCCCGACCGAGGCGAGCCATGTGCTCGAGGACGGTACGGTGCAGATTGACAAGGAGAAGTGCATTGGCTGCCAGTTCTGCGCCATGGCGTGCCCTTACAACGTTCGCTACCTGAACGACGACGAGCGCGTCGTTGAGAAGTGCACCTTGTGCGAACAGAAGATTGCGCAGGGCGAGCTGCCGCAGTGCGTGGCGCAATGCTCGACGAGGGCGAGGTTCTTCGGCGATTTGGAACAGGGTATCGAGAACATGGAAGGTCCTGCGTCTTTGGGCGTTGGCTTGGCACCAAGCTATGAAGAGTGCGCGAAATCCCGGGTCAAGCTGGGTGAAGCCGTCGAGCCGTACACCGATTCTGATGTCCATCATCTGCCCGACGTGGGCAACGCGCCGAGCTTCGTGTACATCCTGCGCAACCGGACCTGGCAGGGAAGGGAGTAACCATGGAACTCCAATGGCCTCTGATAATCTTCACCACGCTCTTAGCTTGGGGCTGCGGCGTGTTTGCGGCCCAGGGCGCCCTGGCGCTCAAGGGCGAAGGGAAGGAGATCCAGCTTCCCGCCCTGATCGCCTCGGTGGTCCTGCTGGCCGTCTCCGGCGTCGCCGTCTTCTTCCACCTGCAGCACTGGGAGCGCATCTTCAACGGCTTCGGCCACATCACCTCCGGCATCACGCAGGAGCTGATCGCCATCGTGGTGTTCGTGGTCGTGGCCGTGGTGTACTTCGCCATGCTGCG
>DVKR01000046.1 GCA_018715935.1 Candidatus Aphodovivens excrementavium | reverse complement strand
GAAAGCGCGCTTCGTGTTCACCATCGCCAAGCCCTCCGGCTGCATTTCGCGCAGCCAGGGAATAGTGCGTCGCTGCTCGTGCACATACATCGGGCCGGAGCGACCCGTAAAAATCACGTAGGGGTACTCTTTGGCCAGCTCAGGCTTGCTGCGGGTCGACTCAGAGCTGTCTTCCCAGTTGGGAAGCGCATCGAAGCCGTGCGCACTCAGCACCTCCGACCACACGTTTACCACGCCGCCCGGCGACCGGAAGCCATTTTTCTCGAAGCCGTTGAAGCCAAGCCCGCCGAATGCTACGCCGTGCGGCTTTTCCCGCAGCTGCTCGTAGGTGATGCCGGAAGGCCGAAGGTCTTCGTCGATGTACCACGAGATATCGTGCGTGGGAAACTCCTCGGTAAAGCCCAGAGCGCGGCCGATCTCTATCATGATCTGCGTGTCAGGCAAAGCCTCGCCCACCGTCACCGCCTTTTGGCGAAGCGTAACCTCGGGGAACGTGCAATTGAACCACTCGGGCTCGGTTCGCTCGACGTAGGTGGCCGCCGGCAAGACCAAGTCTGCCAGCTGGGCCGTTTCGCTGAGATACGGGTCGATCACGCACAGATAGCCAATCTTTTTGAACGCTGCGGTGGTAACCGACGGCTGCGGCTGCGTGACCACGGGGTTCGCGCCCTGCACGATGCACACCTCTACCTTTCCTTCATGCATCATGCGCAATGCGTCGGGCGTCGACAGAAGCCCCTGTCCGCCGAACAGCAGCGGATAGCGCGACTCCTCGGGGTTATAGGGCGGCACATGGAACATCCCCGTAGGACCTGTTGGCTTGAAATCGGGAAGCACATGATCGATATACGTGAAGTTGGGGTTTCGCGGCGGCGCCTTCGGCGTGAAGATGTCGCAGCCGATGCGATCGAGGTGTCCCGTTATTGAGCGCAGTATGCAGATGGCGCGCGTGGTCTGCACCACGTTTACCCTGCCCTCGAGGCCATGACCCGTTGCGATAGAGGCCCGCGGCGTGGTGGCATACTCGCGGGCGAACGCCTCAATCACTTCTGCCGGAACGCCGCAAATTGGCGCCGCCCACTCGGGCGTGTAGGCAATGCCCAGCTTGTTCTCGCCCAAAAGATGAGCCGAAAGACGCTTAAGCCCCGGGTCGTTAGTGTAGCGGTCCACGAACTCGCGATCCCACAGCCCCTCGTTTACCACCACGTAGAGCATGGCCAACGCAAGGGCAAGATCGGTGCCGGGCTCCACTTGGATGAATTGGTCGGCGCATGCCGCCAAATGGAAGTTAAGCGGATCGATCACCACCAGCTTGGCTCCGCGGTCGCGCGCGTCGAGGATCTTCCCCAGCATAGGCGCCTTCGAAAACGCAGGCTGCTGACCCCAGTAGATGACGAGGTCGGCATGGATGATATCGCCAAACGACGGCATGCCGCCGTAGGTCATTCCCTCGGTAATGGCGCGGGGCACGAAGCACTCTGAAGCGCCCATGCCCACCTCGGTGCCTACGCAATGCGCCAAGCGCTGCGTCATATCGTAGGTAAAACCCCAGCCGCACGCCTGCCCGCGAATGAACGACACCGACCACGATCCGTGAGCGTCTATCGCCGCGCGCACCTTACCGGCGAGCTCGCCTATCGCCTCGTCCCAGCTGATGCGCTCGAATTTCCCCGAATGACGCGCGCCCACACGGCGAAGCGGATGCAGCACGCGACGCGGGTCATGCACGATCTGAGCCGCCGCCAACCCTTTCGAGCACAGCACCCCGTCGGTTTTGAACGCTCCCGGCACGCCGTGGCTTCGCAGCACCTGACCGTCCTTCACGTCCACGAACATTTGGCAAGTGCTGTGGCACCCCGCACAAACGCTGGGCACGGTTACCGAACCGTCGGCGTTGGTTTGGGCGCAGCCCGCCGTTTCAGCAGAAACTGCACCGCCGTACGCTCCGAGGTTGGCAACCTCGAACAAAGAAGTCCCCTCCGTCATGGCAATCGCCCTTCTCCTCGACATTGACGATTGAATACAGTTCGATTGTCTCAAGACGCGCCGTTCAGCGCAATGGCGCTCACACCATTTCGCCGCCGCCTCTTCTTCACCCATGCCCCGTTTGCCCTTCTCAAGAATTTGTTGCGCAACAAATTCAGGAGTTTCAGTGCCAGAATGAATGTAGTTGCACCGTACATTAGGAGGGGATATGGAATCCATCGAGTGTTCTGAATGCGGAAGGAAGATTCCAGCAGATGCCGCGCTATGCCCCTATTGCGGCACGAAAATAGGTCGGGCAGGAAGCGCTGTCGAAGCAAATGCTGGCAGCGAAGCGACAAAGAGGCAAGAAGAGCCGGAAGCCGACCCTGCCGTCAGGACGACGGGCAGCGGAACCGTCAATGAGGCACAGGGAAGCGACTCCGAGCCTCACGAATCGCCGCAAGAGGAAGGCAACGCCCAGGATCCCCAAGCAGAAGAGCGCGATGGGCATCAAGCCGAAGAAGGCCTTTCCGCCGCCGGTAGCCCTTCCCCAAAGCCAAAACCCAACATGAAGATCATCGCACCCGTAGCTGCGGCAGTCGTTGTGGTGCTTGCCGTCGTTATCTTCTTTGGCGTAAGCGCAAATTCTGAAAAGCAGGCGTACAACAGCTATATCGACACGCTTGAGTCAGTCAAGAACGAAATGATCTCATCAGGGGCAGACGCAGAAAGCATCTGCAATGATGTTCAATCAATTTGGCAGTCGGCGATATTCGACGACAGCAGATCTGAATGGGATGCCGATCTGCGAGACTACTACTCTGACGACTTCAACGTCTCGATTGGAATGTACTACATGGACGGCACGACTTCATCGACAGTTGACTCAATAAAGAACGCACAAAACTCGGTTGCTGACAAGATGACGAAGCTCGCCAACCCACCCGAAGGCCTCGACCAGGCATATGACACCGCCACAGAACTGTATCAGGAATACCTGAATCTAACCAACTTGTCTATCAGCCCGTCAGGAAACCTTCAGTCGTTTAGGGATTCGTTCAAAAGCGCCGACGAGGGATTCATGGCCTCCTACAACATGCTCGACACTCAGATCCCAGAAAGAAAGTAAGAGGGAAGACCGGCTCAAGTCAGTAGAAACCGTTCCGCCTCCGTTTGTCCGCACCTATCAGAGCGCGGGCTCAAACAAGCACGCATCGATGACTTCCTTTCCGCGCAAGTCTGCAATCCAATTCGCAGGGATCGAGCGGAACCCATACCGTGCGCCCGCAAGCGCCCCCGCCACGCAGGCAGTGGTGTCGGTGTCTCTGCCTAAATTGACTGCTTCTTGCACGCATTCCGCGTAGCTCTCTGTGTTCAGATTGCACCAGAGCGCCGCCTCGAGCGTGTGGAGTACGAATCCCGACGATTCGATTTCTTCGCGAGGTTTATCCTTGACGCTTTTAAGGAAAGAGAAGTTTTCGTTGTCGGCTATATTGTCGTCAATCGCGAGATCCAAAGGCTTTCCTTTCATGACGTCTCGAAGGATTCCGACGAACACCACGCACGCCTGAGTGGAGAGGGGGTGAGCGTGCGTGATGGCTGAAACCTCTTCTATTTGGGCGTCGGTCGCACGGGTAAGGGCAAGAGGGGCAATACGCATTAGTGAGCCATTTCCATTAGAGCGCTCGCCTTTGCATCCGAACCCCTGATCCAGCGCGGTGGCGACGGTGTTGCCTACATCAAACACCTTTCCATCGGGAGTGTAGGCTCCTTCGTAGAGCCATGAACGGAACCGTTGGAGCATGTCGTTTGCGTTGATACGCCCACGATGCACTCTTATGCTGTCGCAGGTGGCAAGGAGCATGGACGTGTCGTCCGAGAACGTGCCTGCAGGCATGCGGTGGGTGCCGCCAGCTACCATATGGGTGCATTTGAATGTGTCGCGCTGTTTGAACTCGAAGGGGACGCCCAAAGCATCGCCTACGGCAGCTCCGTACACCACGGCTTCGAGCTGTTTGTCTTCATAAGGCAGTTCGAGCTCTATTTCTCCGAATTTCGCTCCGCAGTTGTTGCAATGGTATTTAGGAGACTTGCTGCTTACGCAGCAACCGCCAAGGTATACGCTGTCATCGTCGATTTGACGTTGCAGGTCTTCCGTAAAAGCGGGCATGCCCCACAGGATGACCGCTACGTTTTCCGCTCCACATTCGGGGCATGTCACGACGTCCTCAGTGCTCATGATGTTCCTTTCGCGAAAAGACGACAGGGGTGCTTTCTCATACCGAGATCATACCGCGAAACGAGCTTTGGCGTGTCCGCCTTTACCGTTGTGTTAGACCGCTTTGGATACTGGGACTTTTCCTATATAATCTTTCTTGCTTAGATAGCAGGCGAAAGCGAGGGAGCTCCTATGGTCACCAAGGATGATGCGTGTTGGATAATCGGCCTTTCCGCAG
>DVKR01000045.1 GCA_018715935.1 Candidatus Aphodovivens excrementavium | reverse complement strand
AGGTAGTGGTGACACAAATGGCAGATCAGAAGTACGCCTTGCTGGTTGACTACACCTACTTCTCTGGCAACCATGCCGCTGAGATCGCCTGCAAGGAGGAGCTGGGTCTCCCCCTGGAGCAGTACGGCATCAAAGAGGTTCAGGTTGGCCCCTTCAAGAAGGGTGAGGGCAACGACGGCGATGCTTGGGAGTGGTTCTACATTCCTTGCCCGACGTCCATCTTCTCCGAGCACTGGGGAACCAACGGCGACAAAGCCGGCCAGCGTCCCCTGGCTGTCCAGGTTGAGGAGTCCGCGTCCATGTACTATGGCACCCTGGAAGAAATGATCGCCAAGATGGGTGAATTTGATCGCCCGATGGTGCTCTTCCAGCTGTAAAGTAGTGCTATGATTATTCCGGTCGTTGGACGATGTGTTCGGCGACCGGAATATCAGGTAGGATTATAAACAAGGAGGGCACAATATGACCCGCGACGAATTCTTCGAGCTCGACGCTGCTGCAGCTGCTGCTGAGCTGAACTCGGGCATCGAGGCCGGCCAGAGCAAGGATGAGGTTCTGGCTGCTCACGGTATTACCCAGGCTGACCTCATGAAGGCTCAGATCTTCTTTGTGAAGGGCAAGTTCATTGCTCGCGCTTGGGGTGGCTACACCTCCACGAAGCGTACCGGCAATGAGGCTGGCGACACCGACACCGGTGTTGGCTCTAGCGATCCTTCCAAGGGTTACCTGGGCGTGTAAGCCTGAGAGCCTTAGCTGGTTAGATGTGGCTCGTCTCCCTGTGAGAGGCGAGCCATTTTTGTAAGTGTGTAACTATTGACGTTTGTAATTCCTATCTTGCAGAAACTGCACATTTACGCAGTTGCCCACATGCGAATTTGAGTGCAGTTGCGTGAATTCGGTTTCAGTAGGGTATGAAATAAACAACACGTGAGAAGTGCTCGGCTGCTTCACTAGATTGAGAATTTGGTAGTGCAAACGTTTTCACACGAGGAGGAATACAGTATGGCAACTGAAGAGGAGATCAGGGCAGAAATCGAAGAGCTTGGTCGTTTGACGCCTGAGCAGGAAGACATTCTGTACAACATTACGCTGAAGCAGGACGAGTTGGGTCGACAGTCAACCAATATGCTTCTTGAAAAGGTCGTTGATAGTCCGGTTTATCAGCCCATGATTGATCGTGAGTACCTTACTTACGATGTTTTTAATCATGGTACCAAACATGAGGTTGCTTGCCTCTACGTTACCTTGAAGGGCGTACGTTACTGCATTATGCATGCCGACGAACTGTCGCGTCGTCGCAAACTGAATCCTGCTGGTGTTCCCTGGACGATCTAAGCTTGATTTTCAGAAGCGGGGTGCGGTTTCGCGCCCCGCTTTTTTACACCTGCTTATAGATATACTATACTCAGTTTGGTATAAAAGAACGGGTTCGCCATGTCTTATACGAATCAGGTGGATTTGAGCGTACTGCTTCAAAATACTGAGAAACCGGCAATGGATTATGTCGATCGTTCTTCTACGAAGTCCATCGACGTCAGTAAACTCGACGTCTGCTTCGGAGGTTTTACGCCAATGGCGCTGAGCGACGGAACTGCATCACGAGAACAGGTACTATCCACAGAGACGCGAATGCGCCTGCGCAGAGAAGCGCTCGAAAAGGCTGCTGCGATTGAAGCTGCGCGTATGTCGGAAGAGCGTGAGTGGGTCGATAGTGACGGAACGGTATGGCGCTATGTGGTGCTCGATGCCGCCGAGGTGCGCATCTTGCGCTGTCGGCCAGCTAAAGTTGACCTTGTGGTTCCTTGCAGAATCGAAGAGAAACCCGTTGTCTCTCTAGCGCCTGATTCGTGTGCTTATCTCGAGGACGTGGAGACCGTTTATCTTCCCGACTCAATTTTGTCGATTGGCTTTAGTGCGTTTCGTGAGTGTCGCAGGCTTCGAAGCATCCGATTTCCTGAGCCTTTACCAACGTTTGACTCAAACTGGCTGCGAAACTGCGTCTCTCTTGAGCGCCTTGAGCTTCCTGGCAGATTGGAAAGGATTGATGCAAGCGTTTTCGACTCTCCTTGCCTGAAGTCGTTGCGCATTGGTGCGGGGGCGAACGCCATCCTTCCCGGCGCCTTTCAAAAAAGCAGGCTAGAGACCATTGAGGTCGATTCCGAAAACCCGCTTCTTATGACAGATGGAAAAGCATTGTATAGCTTTGACGGGTCGATCTTCGTAGCCCTCGCCGTGCCGGTTGAGCGCTACTCGGTGCAGGCTGGGTGTCGTGCGATTGCGAAGAAGGCATTCAGTCATTTTTCCTGTCTTGAAGCTGTTGAGCTGCCTAATTCGATTGAGGCAATCGGCGACTTTTCGTTCTCAAAAACGAGCGTCAAAACGTTTGAGGCCCCCGAGTCGTTGAGGTTGATAGGCGAGAAAGCGTTTTTCAACTGTTCGAAGCTGAGTAGCGTTCATCTCAACGAAGGGCTTGTCGAGGTTCGGAGCAACGCGTTTAGCGGTACTGCTATCAGGGAGCTGCGGTTGCCTGCAAGTGTCGAGCGGCTGGGCAATCCTTTGGCGGCGGATGTCGGGCTTTCCTATGTTGGGCATGATGCTACCTTCTCAATTGCGGAGGGGTCAAGCCACCTCCTGTTAGACGAAAGCGGCTGCCTGTATCGTAAGACAGGCGAAGGTCTTGTTGTCGACCGAATGATGAACCCATGCATCATGCGATATTCGGTACGCCCGGGGACGGTAGCTATTGGTGACGATGCATTTTTCGGTCATGGCGAACTTGAGGAGGTCGAGCTTCCTGAAGGGCTCGCCGAAATTGGCAGACGCGCCTTTAAAGCTTGCCGCCGGTTGAGGCATGCAGCCTGCCCGTCAACGCTGACGTCGATTGGCGACGAAGCGTTTCTTGATACTGCTCTTGAGGAGATCTCTTTGCCCAATGCGCTTGAGCATATTGGGCTAAACGCACTGGTGACGTACGGCGCCCATCATGGTGAGCGTCCGACGTTGAAATCGGTTGCGGTAGGGGAGGAAAACGCTACCTATTTCGTGCATGATAATCTTCTGCTTGAGCGCAAAGCGGGCGGCGCCTGTTGCGTAGTGCTATGCTTCGGCGACGGAGGGACTATCCGCATTCCGGTTGAGGCGAATGAGATTGCGCCGTACGCGTTTAACGGAATTGCGGGCGTGAAGGAGATTAGCCTATCTGATCGGATTACCACCGTGGGTATGCGCGGGCTGGGGATTGACGGCCTGGTTGAATGGGTGCATCTTAACTTGGTGGAGCCCATCGACGGCAGAACTTCGTTCACGCTGCATTTCCCCCTCACTGATCGTGGAGCGCAGCAGCAGATGCTTGCCTTGAGCGTTCCCGACCATGTTGATGCGCGGCTTATCTTCGAGCACTACGACACGGCAATCATAAACGCAAGTAGCTTTGATGCGCTGAGCACTGAACGTCTGGCGCTGTACGACCAGGCGACACGTTTGGTTGAGCGCTTGCGCGATCCGGTGTTTTTGACCGATGTGAATCGAAAGATGTGTGAACGAGTTCTGCGAACGAGTATCGGAGATATTTGCGTGCAGGCTGCTAAGCACGATGATCGATGCTTGATGGACAACCTGCTTGATCTGGGGTTTGTAAACGGCGGAAACATCGATGAGGTGATCGACAGGGTTGGTGCGGTTCAGGACGCATCGATGACAGGCTATCTGCTAGAGGCGAAGCGCGAGCGCTTTGGCATGGACGCGTTCGACTTCGACCTGTAAGCCGAAAGGTACCGCAGAAGAGCAGAAGGGGGGTTAGGATGCCGGACTCATTGGGAGTCGGGGACGTGAAGATGCAGCGCAGGCTGCAAGAAGACGCCCTGGGCAAAGACATCATCGACGAATGTCGCACGCAGCTTATGATGAAGTTCCGCTTCCTCGACCTGGCGTTGTGGCGCATGGATCTTGAGCCGATGCGCGTAGGGGCGCGTTATCCGCTTGCGACCGATGCCAAGCGCGTCCTTTTCGACCCTCCACGAGAGATCGCGCGGTTCGGGGAGTCGTTTGAAGAAACAGTGCGCGACTATCTTCATCTGGTGATGCACTGCATTTTCCGCCATCCCTTTGACAAAAACCATGGAAATGCAGAGGCGTGGAGCCTGACCTGCGACATATTGGTTGAAAGCGCGGTCATGGACATGTGCGGGGGCCGCTTTGAAAGCGAAGACGACGCCGCGCGGCGCGAGGCGATAGATCGCATCCGCATGCTTGTGGGAAAGCTATTGCCAAATAAAGTGTATACGATCGTAAAAGGCCTGGTGCAAACGCCCGACGGTCAGCAGTATCGTGGCATGGGGCGAAGCACGCTTAACGAATGGCATGCGCTTTTCGAACGCGACGATCACGGCGCGTGGCCGGCGAACGCTTCAAGCACGCCGCCGGAAGAGCGGGAAAACGAGTTTCAAGAGGTTACCGAAGACGACGACGATCCAGAGCTACAGTCTGATGACATCAGGATGGAGACTCAGGGCGAAAACGAACCGCCGGAGGATGCGCAGCAGGGAGAAAACCAGGTAGAGCAAGCGGAAATCGAGACGAACGAAACATCCAGTTCGGAGGACGATTCAAGCGACGGCGCCGAAAGCGACGATGCGCAAGCCGAGGTGAACGCAGAAGAGGACGGCGAAGCGGCAAAGCAGGAAAAGGAATGGGAGGACATTTCGAAGCAGATCGAGATGAACCTCGAAACCTTTTCAAAAGAATGGGGAGAAGAAGCGGGCAGCTTGATGACGAACTTGCAAATCGCCAACAGAAAGGTGCACAGCTATACCGAATTCCTGCGTAAGTTCATGGTGGTTTCTGAGCAGATGCAGGTGAACATGGATGAGTTCGACTACATCTACTACACCTACGGCATTGATATGTACGGAAACATGCCGCTTATCGAGCCTTTGGAGTACAAAGAGACCGACCGCGTGCGCGACTTCGCGATTGTAATTGACACGTCTGAGTCTGTCAGCGGTGAGCTGGTCAAGCGATTCATCACGCATACGTTCGACATTCTGAAAAGCTCGCAAGACTACGCGACGACGGTGAACATCCATGTCATCCAGTGCGATGCCAGGGTGCAAAGCGATATGAAAATCACTAACCTAGACGACGTTGACAAGCTCATGGAGGGGTTTGTGATTCGAGGGTTCGGCGGAACCGATTTCAGGCCGGCGTTCGACTACGTTGAAATGCTGCGCAAACGAGGAGAATTTGCCGATTTAAAGGGACTCATCTACTTCACGGACGGCTTGGGACAGTTTCCTGAAAAAACGCCTGACTTCGAGGCGGCGTTCGTGTTTATGGACGAAGAGGGGCGCGAACTGCCTCCTGTTCCGCCGTGGGCAATGAAGGTGGTTGTTGACGAGGCGGGCATAAGCCAGCTTGATAGTAGGGATGCCTGAAGGGGCGTGTGAGTGCAGGAAAATGCAGGTTTGCAGCGGGTTTGGCGACTAACGGAGCCAGTGGGTTTGGCGACCAACGGAGCCAACGCGACTGCGAGCCTGTTGCCGATAGGGAAAGGAAGCGGCGCGGATGAACATTCAGTCAGCAAAGCAGCAGATTAAAGATGCCGTTGAGGCATACCTGAGAAAAGACGACGCAGGGATGCCCGTCATCGATCCGGTTCACCAGCGCCCGGTGTTTCTTCTAGGAGCGCCCGGTATTGGCAAAACTGCCATCATGGAGCAGATCGCCGGCGAGCTGGGCATTGGCATCGTCTCGTACTCAATGACTCATCATACGCGCCAGAGCGCTCTCGGCCTGCCGCGCATCGAGCACCACGAGTTCGAAGGATACGAGTACGAGGCATCCGAGTACACGATGTCCGAGATCGTGGCGGCGGTCTATGACTACATGGCACGCACGGGGCTGCGCCAGGGCATACTCTTTCTCGATGAGATCAACTGCGTGTCGGAGACGCTGTATCCTTCGATGCTGCAGTTCTTGCAATTTAAGAAATTCGGCAAACATAAAGTTCCTGACGGATGGGTGGTGGTGTGCGCGGGCAACCCGCCCGAGTACAACCGCTCGGTGCACGAGTTCGATATCGTGACGCTTGATCGCATGCGCGAGATTGATGTAGAGCCTGAGTACGCCGCCTGGAAAAACTACGCGCAAGAAAAGGGCCTGCATCCTGCAGTCACTACGTTTCTCGACGCCAAGAAGGATTGCTTCTACAAGGTGGAAAGCAAGCCGGGCGGGGGCAAATCCTTCGTTACGGCGCGCGGCTGGGAAGATCTGGCGCAAATCATTTCGCTTTACGAGGACATGGGCAAGCCGGTTGATCGCGAGCTGTTCTGTCAGTTCCTGCGCGACGAGGGGATTGCCGATGCCTTCACTGTGTATTATGCGCTGTTCCAGAAATATCGCTCGGACTATCAGGTCGATTCGATTTTGGCGGGCGACGCCTCCGAGGCTATTGCGGCGCGGGCGAAAGAAGCCGAGTTCGATGAGCGCGTTGCCCTTATCAGTCTGCTGCTAGACGCCTTGGCGCGCGAGTGCTCGGAGGTGCTGGGGCAGGAAGGCGTGGTGTTGGAGCTGCGCGACTTGCTTCGTGACGCTAAGGGCGAATTTCTTAACGGCGGAGCGACGGTCGACGAAGCGTTGGTCTCACGCGTGGAGCGCAGGGAGGCAACATTGGGGCGTCGTGTGGCTGCAGGCACTGCCTCTCACGCTCTCGTTCACCGCGAAAAGCTGGTTATTGCGTTGCTGAGAGACTTCGTAGCGCGCTGCATTATCGCCAAAACCACCGAAGGAGAGCCGGCGTTCCGCACAATTGAGGCTGCCTACAAAGAAGAGGTTGCCAAGATAAAGCCTGCCGCTCAGCGGGTGAGCATGCAAATTGACGCGGCGTTCGACTTTATCGACGAATGCTTCGGATCGCGCGAGATGCTCGTGTTCATGGCGGAGCTTGCCACGCGTAAGGCAACCACGCAGTTTGTGGCGCATTACGGCAACGACAAATACTATCAGCACAACGAAGAGCTGCAGGTGGATGCGGCGCGCATGGGGCTGCAGGAGCGTGCGAGCATGCTGGCGGATCTCAACGAGAAGATCGAGGGAGAAGGCGCTGCAGGCATCGACATGGGTGATGCCGTGGGTCTGTCGCTGGGTGGCGAGATGCCGGAACCTCGTGTGGGCGATGGGGCAGCAGCAAGCGTCTCGCATGGGGATGCCGAGGTGGATAATCCCGCTCAAGCTGCCGAGGACGACGGTGGGCAGATTTCGTCGCCGCGCTCGGGCGAGCAAATAGCGCCCGACGGGCGCGCCTTGCGCAGGGACGCATCCGCCTTGGCGGAATTCTACAGCGGCAAGCAATTCGAGTACGGTTTCACCAGCGTGTGCAAGATGCTGTTGCCTGCTTCGGAGCTGAAGGGGAAGAAAGTTCTGAACATATGCTGTCGTCGTGGGCGCGGCGTCTACAAGATGAGCGCGATGGCGGGCAACGAAGGTACTGCGATGGGCGTTGATTGGAGTCCTGCCTACGTCGAGGAAGCGAAAGATGGCATGAATCGCGCGTGGCATGACAGCGGGCTCAAGCGGAACAACATGGAGTTTCGCGTAGCGTATCCCGAAGACCTTATTTCGGCGGGAATTGGGTCGTCGACAATGGACGTGGTGTACTGCAACAACGTTGCGACGCTGTTCTACGACCAAGCAACCGCCATCCGCGAGTTTGGGCGCGTGCTTAAACCGGGCGGGCTTTTGATCTTTGAGACGATCTTCGCCGATCGTCCGCGACGCGAGGAGATCGTCGAGAAAGCGCGCGCCATGGGCAACAGCGTGCAGGCGGCTCGCACGCAAGAGGAGAACTACGCTTGGCTTGAGGCGGCAGGATTCGCTTCGCCCTCTATCGAGGAAGAGTACGAAGTCGAGGCGGATCGCGGTTACAAAGCGGGTAGCAAGGTGGCTATCGTCGAGGGCGACGATGATGTGAGATACAAGGCGGTATCGCTCTACGTCAGAAAAAAGTAGCATGCTGCAATAGCCGTGCGGGAGGGTGATTGCCGGCATCGACGTAAAAGAGAAAGGCGGCTTGACATTGACGGCTGCCTTTTCTGCGGTCAGGCCTATAATTGCGTGCGACGAGAAGACTGCAAACAAGGGGGAACTATGGCGGAAGTGCCGGTTGAGCGACGGTTTCGCGGGTCGGTTCGGTTGGCGACGCTGCATTTGTGGCGCGTTGCGAAGTCGACCGATTTGGAGAAATGCTTTAAAGAGGCGCGCGAATTGCGCATGATCGACGCAGACAACGAAGCGTTTATCCGCCATTGCTTTGCGCTTGACGCTCAGCTTGAAGCGGGCGAGGAACCCTCCGAGCTAGTTACTGACGAAATGGTGCACGAACTGCAGATGTGCGTGCTGAGGCTCAATTCCGCCGACCCCGCCTAGCGCGGTGCGGCAAAGACGCCCTGGAGGCAATGCGCGGTGTGCCAAAGGGACGCATCAAACGGAGAGCTTCGGCGCGCTGACGCGCTTATCTCTTCGAGGCGCGCCACCAGAACAGGTAAACCACCACGCCCACTGCCAAGATGGGCAATCCCGAAAAGAACATGGCCTCGAATCCGAATCCGGCAGACACTGCGCCGCCGATAACCGGCCCGATTGCGTACCCCACATCGGTTCCGAGAAGGTAGGTTGACATCGCCACGCCGGAGCGTTCCGACGGTTCGAGTTCGGCGCATTTTGCCTGAATGGAGGGCGTGACTGTTCCGCTGCCCAAAGCCTTGCAGGCAGCTGCAACAAGAAACAGCCACAGCTGCTGAGAAAGGGCGATAAGCGCTACCGCTATCACCTCGAACACCACCGACGGAATAAACACGGCGGAAAGCCCGTGCTTGTCGGCGAGCTTTCCCGCAAACGGACGCGTGAAGAGAAGTGTGAGCGAATTCACTACGAAAAACGCCGATATTCCCACCACGCCGCGCGCGTCGCCCACCATGACAATGTAGGTGGAAATAATGCCCCAGATGGTGAGATAGCAGCATGCCACGAAGGCAAGCGGAAGGCATTTGATGCTGATAAACGAATCGAGCGTGCCCAGGAAGCTCTCCTTGCCGCTTGAGGAACGCGTTCGGGTTGCGTGCGTGTTGCTGCGCGACATCCGAGGCGGGTCGGACGGGAGAAGCAGCCCCAGCGCAATCGTGCATCCGGCGATAGCCGCACCAATGAGAAACATGGGAGTGAACCCAAGCGTGCTGCTGACGGCAACGCCGAGCGCAGGGCCAAGCGCGTTGGCGACCACATACGAGGTGCCGAACCACCCCATGCCCTCGCTGCGTCGCTGTTCGGGGAGGCTGTCTACCGCCATAGCCGAAATTGCCGTTCCGAACAGGGCATAGAAAAAGCCATGAACGACGCGCAGCGAAATAAGCGCTAGGTAGTTGGAGGCGAAAGCGTAACCTACTTGGGCAAGGCAGCCCACCGTCACGGCGAAAAGCACAATGCGCTTGCGGCCGAGTCGGTCGGAGAGCCTGCCGCTTGCGGGGCGTGCGAACAGCGCGGCAAAGGTGAAGGCTCCTGCAATCACGCCTGCCGTCACCAAGGTGTAGCCAAGCCCCGTTGCGTATTGGGCGATAACAGGGGTGATCATGTTGTAGGTGAACAGATCGAGCGTCTGGATAAGGGCAAGCAAGATGAAGCCTCGCGTCCAAAGGCGCGGCTTTGCCGAATCGGCGGAATCGGTCACGTTGTCGGTTCGCTTGCTTTCCATGTCTTCCTCAACTGAATGATATACCTTGCAGAGCCAAAACTGCCCGGCGGTTTCCGAGAAAAGGGGATTGCTGCGTGGGAGAGCAAATGAGGTGTGAAACTCGGGGCGGGCGGGGGTGCGAAACGCGCGCGAAGGAGTCAAATGGAGCGGAAAGGAAGGGCGCGGAGGAGCCAGGCGGAGAGCGAACGGTCGCTTTGGAGCGCGAAGGGGCGCATAAGGGCGCGTAAAATCGGCCTCCCCTCCGCGCTTAGTCGCCGAAGACGTGGCGGGCGCCAATATAGTCCTTCGGCTTGCTGTTTCCGAATTCTGCAGCGGCTTGAGCTCGCTGCGCGCTCGTGGAGTTCGACTTGGCGGCAAACGTTTCGCAAAAGCCCTTCAGTCCGATAAGCAGCTCCTCAAGGGTTCCTTGATAGATGTCTTCCATGAAGGTCTTGAATGCGGCATAGACCTGGTCTTTATCGGAAATGCGCAGCTTTCTCGCCGTGACTGCCAGGTAGCCATGCAGTGCGGCGTTGAGCCGCTGCGAGCCGGGGTCGTCGGCGTAAAGGCGCTCGATAGGGGCCCAATAGGTGTTGTAGAGGCGCGTCTGCTCATCGATGCTTGCGTTGACAAGCAAGAGATTGCGAATGAGGTCGGCGGTGGTAAGCGGCATGCCCTTCGAGTTCAGGCTTTCGAAGATGAGCTGAGGGCGATCGTCGCCGTCGAGCGAGGCGGCGATGATCAGTAGATGCTGGATGCCGTTCCAGATCACCTGAGCGTCGCCGGCGGAAAAGGTATTGTCCATCTTGCTGCGGAAGAGGCGGTAGTTGTTTGCCACGTTTTGCGAGAGATCCTCTTCGTCTTGGGGAAGCTCCTCTCCCTTCACTACGGCTTGCATTGTTTTGCGATCCACGCGCGAGAGGATGAGCTTGAGCTCGCGTGCGGAGCCATCTGCATGAAGATAGCGTCTGGTTATGCCTTCTGCATCTATGTCGTCGAGGGCGGTATTCGTCTCTTGCATCCAGTCTCGTAGCGCAGTGAGCAGCAAGGTGAGGGTGGCAGCGCGTTGCTGCCCGTCGATGATGTCAAGCCGCGCGTCGAGCGCTTCGGTTCCTGGCTCGGTCGCGTAGAGCACCGTGCCGATGAAGTGAGCGCTGCCGGTGTGTCCCGCTCGTTCGATATCCGCCCAAAGCGTGTCGCATTGCGTGTGATCCCATGCGTATACGCGCTGATAGACGGGGATGATCAGTTGGGTTGCGGGCATTCCGAGAAAGTCAAGGAACATCTCTTGTTTGGTAAGCATCCAAGGTCACCTCATAGCGTTGCGTCGACGGAATCCATCTTTGCGCGGGTTGCGTCGGCAAAAGACTGGTTTGCGCTCTGCTTCTTCTTATAGTGCGACACGAGCGTAGGAGCGCCGTTTTCTGCCCATTGGAAAGCCGATTTGTACTTTTTGACGGCGTGGTAGCGGTAGTTCTCGGCCCAAATCATGCAGAAGTTACGCAGCTCGTGCAGCAGGCTTTCGGTGGTTCCGGAGAACTCGTCTTCCACGTACTGCTTGAACACGCTGTAGACCTCGTCTCTGCCTCGAGCGCGAACTTTGCGGAAGCGCACCGACAGCCAGCCTTGAATGGCGTTGTCAAGGCGGAGCGAACCGGGATCGGGCTGGAACATGCCTTCGATAGGATCCCAGTATTCGTCGTAGAGGCGCGTCTGCTCCTCGTGCGTTTCGGCGAGCAGCAGGTAATTGCGCACCAGGTCGGCGGTGGTGAGGGGCTTCCCCTTGGAGTTGAGGCTCTCGAAGATGAGCTGTGCGTTGTCGCTTGCGTCCACTTCTGCAGCGATGACGAACAGGTTGTTGATGCCGCGCCACAGCGTGGGAGCGTCAAAGGCGTCTTCTCGCATACGCGATTCGAAATAGGCCAGGTTGGCTTTTACGTTTTCTGAAGCATGTTTTGGGAGTGGCGTGTTTTCGAGTACGGCTTCGAGCGTGGGGCCGTCGTTGCGAGAAAGGACGAGCTTGCAAGGGGCGCCTGCCGCATCGATGCTGCTGTCGGCGCGCAAATACCGGCGCTGTATGTCGTCTGCGCTTGTGCCGTGAAGGACTTCCGGATGCAGGTTTGCCCAGCGTCGCAGCGCCTCAAGCAGCAGCGTGAGCGTGGTTAAGCGCTGCTGCCCGTCAATTACAGCGAGGCGCAGATAGCCGTTTCGGTCGGGATCCTCTTTCGAATAAAGCAGCGTGCCGATAAAATGAGACGTCTTGGCGCGGGCAGCGCGGTGCAGGTCGAGCCACAGCTCGTGGCATTGGCGCTCTTTCCAGGAGTACAGCCTTTGATATGCCGGAATGACGAAGCGCGTGCGGGGCGTACCCAACAGTTCAAGCAGCGGTTCTTTCCGTGTCTGCATGCAATCACCCCTTGAATTTGATGCGTAGGCTCTTTTGCTTCAGTGTAGCGAATGGTATGTCTGACTGTAGAACGTTATCGTACAATATGTACGATAACGAGAATTCATGCCCTAGGGCAGGAAAAGGGCTCGGCATGGGGGAGAGCCGGACTGCCTGAAAAGGGCTGGCGGGGAGAGCTGGATTGCCTGAAACGGGCTGGCGGGGGAGAGCGAGCCTGCCTGAAGCGGGCGGGCGTGGAGAGCTGAACTGCCTGAAGCGGGCGGGCGGGTAGAGCGTCGGAGGAAACGCATAATCTGGATAAGCGGAAAGGGCGGTGTGCGTCATGTCAAAGGGCGACGGCGTCGATGCAAGGTTTGAGAAGAGTGCGGTTTCCATCAAAGAAGCGCTGCTTCGTCTGAT
This sequence comes from Candidatus Aphodovivens excrementavium, assembly GCA_018715935.1. Taxonomy (GTDB): domain Bacteria; phylum Actinomycetota; class Coriobacteriia; order Coriobacteriales; family Eggerthellaceae; genus Aphodovivens; species Aphodovivens excrementavium. The sequence goes on along the minus strand of DVKR01000045.1, from coordinate 7,034 downwards.
GATAGGAAAGCGCTTAGAGGACATATCGATGGCGGAGCTTGCGCGCGAAGCCAAGGTGAGCCGTTCGACGCTTTATGCTCACTATGGGAATGTTCAGGATGTGTACCTGCAGCTCATGGCGGAGTTTTTGGGAGGTTTGCGACCATTGACGGCGCAGGTGCGCTGTGATGAATGCGCTCGTGCCGGGTCGCGGCCGTTTTGCGTTGCTTTGCGTGAAGCGGGGCCGTTCGACCCGGTGGTGCGCGACGCGCGTTTTTTGCCGGTCATGTTCGAGATGGTGAAACAAGGCGTTTTCTCAGGCGAAACGCTCAACATCTACGCAGGGTTGGGAATGAGCGCGTTGCAAGCGGAGGCGCTGTTCCGTTTTCAAATGAGCGGATGCTATTACGTGGCGATGTCGGAGGTGCCGGCAGGCGAGTGGGACGTGGTTCAACGTACACTGGACGCCTTCATTCGCGGAGGAATCAATGCAGTGAGGGTTTCAATGCCGTAGACGTCCCTTTTGAATCGCGCGGGTAGCGCGGTGCAGCCTCGTGCGCCCAAACAGCCGTAGATTCCTACTTGTTATCGTAATATCCGCGCTCGAAAGCGGCATCTCCCTTTCCGCAACCGCCTTGATAGCAGGTAGGAATAAAGTCAAGCACCTTTTTGGCAATCTCCGGTTGAGTGCGCAGCTTCACCAGCATGTTGTACACCGCAGCTCCGTCGATCTGCACAATGCGTGAGTTTTTCGAGATCATGGCATAGTACACGTCTGCCGCCGAGAAGCCCTCCACGCGGATGGGGTCTTCAATGGCGTCGAAGAAGCGCGGTTTGGGCAGGTCGACGTAGGCGCAGAACTCCCGATAGATATCGTCGTTTTCGGGAGCAAACAGCGTTTTGCGGTAATCGGGGCGATGGGAAAGCGACGAGGTCTCCTCGGTGAGTTCGGCATCGAGCTCGTCGAAGTACTTCATTGCCGTATAGCCCCGCTCGGCCGTGCCGTCGGCTATCATCCGTTGCTCTTGTTCGTATGAACCCATGGCTGACCCTTTCTTGATTGCCCTGTCTTCTTCCTCATTATATGCCTCCGAAGCATGCGCTGCTGCGACGTGCCTGAGCGACAGGCTCCCGATTGACCTCATGCTGCGCTAGACGGCTGCAGGTCAATAAGCGGGTCGGGCGGAAGTCAAACAGTTGCATAACGCCTAAGGATGTGGACGCACGTTCACGTACTCTGCGTTACAATACTCTTCGCGCCAAAATGTCGAAAATGCGCAGGCGCCTGTTTTTAAGGATAAATACTACGGGGAATCCGGGGGTGCAGTAACGTGCAGGTTAAAGATATGGTGAGAGAAGACGATGGCAAGCGCCAAGAGCTCGTTCTCACTTTAGTCGCATCGGCTGAGGAAGTGGATGCGGCTGCAGACAAGTTCTTCGCGGAAATCGCCAAGCGAGACATTCCGGGCTTTCGCAAGGGCAAGGCTCCGCGTGAGGTGCTGGAAAAGCAGGTTGGCGGGCACGACAACGCGATGGCGGGCGTTACCGAGCAGCTGGTGAACGATCTGTCGTTCTCTGCAATCGACAGCGCAGACGCCATCTTCATTGAAGATCCTCAGTTCAACGTCGATGAAACTGTTGAGCTGGGAAAGCCGTTCTCCTACACCGTATCGGGCCCGGTTGCTCCTGTAATGAAGCTCACGAGTTGCGATCCGGTTGCCATCGAGATGCCTCCCGAGGAGGCTACGGAAGCCGAGATCGATGAGCAGCTGGCCGAGCTCCAAGACTACTACCATTCGTTTGAAGACATCGACGACCCCGACCATCTCATTGAGATGGGCGATTACGTGCAGGTTGAGCTGACGGTGAGCAATCATGGACGCCTCATCTCGGGCATGAATCAGACTCAGCGCCTTGTTGGCCTGGGAAATGGCTCGATGCCTCCGTCGTTTGACGAGCATCTGGTGGGAGCCAAGCTTGACGACACCCTGGAATTCGATTTCGAAGCGCGCGACGAAGAGGGCAATCCCACGCTCGGCGACGGCGACTTGCACGCCAACGTGGTAGTGAAGGGCGTTCGTCGCTACGTCGTGCCTCCTATTGACGATGAGCTGGCTGTGAAGGTTGGCTGCACGGACGTGGCAGACCTGCGCAAGCAGATGCGTCAAACGGTGAACATCCACAAGTGCGAGACACTGCCTAAGCTGATGGTTGATCGCGCAGTAGACGCATTGCTGGAGCGTCTGGATGGCGAAGTTCCCGAGTATTATGTCGATTTCATTCGTCAGGATGTGGGCCGTGAGTTCATGCAGTCTCTGGACAAACAGGGCATGGATCTTCAGCAGTGGATGCTGCAAAACCAGGTTGAGGGCGAGAAGATGAAAGAGCAGGTGCAGACTGAGGCGGTTCGCCGTGCGAGCATCGACTGCGCTATGGAGGCTCTTTTCACTCAGCTTGGTATGGAAATCACCGATGAGGACATCGACAAGATGTTTGAGGGTGCAGATGGCGGCGAGGCTGGCCAGAAGCGCGAGGATTGGGAGAACGCGAACCGCATGGCCAACATCCGCAAGATGTGCCGCCAGCGCAAGGTGACCTCCTGGCTGGTTGACAACGCTATTGTGACCGTGGAGGGCGAAGACGCTTCGCCTGCGGAGAGCGGCTCTGAAGAGCCTGAGGCCGAGGGTGCCGCCGAATAGCGGAATGCGCCTGAGGACAGCGGCCGGCAGATGTCAGACGCACTTAAACAGTGGTAGGAATCCCGCCTGCATTGCGCAGGCGGCTTGAGCATTCAGTAGATGGGAGCAAGACAATGCAGCTTGGTTCTACGGTAACCCTGACGTATACGGGAAAGCTTGACGATGGCACGGTGTTTGGTTTTGCCACCGCCGACGAGCCTATGAAGTTCCAGACGGGCATGGATATGGCTATTGACGGCTTTGAAAAGGCCATTTTGGAAATGAACGAAGTGGGCGAGAAGAAAACGTTTACCGTGAGCGAATACGACGCCTATGGTGAATACCTTGACGGCTTTGTTGCGCACGTTCCCATGGAGCAGATTCCTGTGCGTCACGAGCTCCAGGTGGGCAAGCGCATTTGGATGTCCAACAGCAAAGACGGCGACCCCACGCCTGCCACGATCATTGAGATCGATCATGATAAGGGCGAGGTTGTGTTTGACCTCAACCATCCGCTGGCTGGCAAGCAGCTCACCTTCGAAGTGGAGATCCTGGAGATTGAGGATGCCCCTGAGAACTTCGTTTCCGCGAAGGAGAAGGCCGAGCACCTGAAAGAGCAGGGCAAGCTTCTCGGCGGCGATCAAGGCGAGAGCTATCGCTAGTGTCGAAAGCAGGGGGCGTGCCTTTGGCACGCCTTTGGCGGCAATAAAAAAGGAGCCCGAGGCTCCTTTTTTATTGCCGTGGTATTGTTCCGCAGCCCAGTCTAGAGCGTGACGAAGCTGTCGGGGAACTGCTTGTTGGCCTGCAACACGTCGGCGCTGGTGTCGCCGTAGCGCAGCCACTCCTCGTCGGTTTCTTTGCGCTTGATCATAGCGTTTTCCATGATCTCGCGCAGAGCTTTGGTCTTGCGGGCATATTCTTCCATCGGAGCCAAACGACCCTCAAGCTCGATCTGACGACGCTTGTGCGCTTTCTCCTGAATGCTGTTGCCGGGGATGATGGCGTAGAAGTCGTCGGGTTCAAGCGTGTAGTTCTGGTGAGCTGCATAAGCGGCCAGAGCCGAGTCCTCCTTGAGGCTTTGAATGGCGCGCTCTTCGGTGTCGGCGTAGAGCTGTTCCTCGGTGATGCCGCGGTCGGCGCAGAAGTCCTCGATGGATTTGCCGGCACGGTACACCATGTCTTCCAAGCGGATCTTTGCGGCATAGACGCAATCGTCCACCAAGTCGGCGGGAAGCTCTTCAACCAAGCGCTTGGACAGCTCGCGGCAAATGACGTCTTGGTCGGCCAGCTGCTGGATCTCGCGGTTGTCGCGATACACGTTGTAGCGAACGAAGATGAGCAGCTCGTCGACGTTTTTGAAGTCTTTGCAATGCTTGTCTACCCAGCTGTCGGTGAGTTTTGCGGTCTCGCCTTCTTTCGCAACCTGGGATTGCAGCCAACGCAGAGCCTGCTCGCGGATGATTTCTTCAGGAATTCTTACTTCAGGGCATACGGCATACACCGGCTCATACGAAGTGAGGGTGAAGGTTGGGTTTGCCATTAGTGTTAACCTCCATTAGGTTGGATATACGCAAAGAAACATTCTACCTTTTCTGGCGGGAAATGCACCGATTTGAACGAGTTTTTTGAGTAAAAATGATGCAGGGCCGATTGCAGCAGATGCACGATTGGTGGGCATATTCGCATGATGGGGAGTGTTGCACTTCTAAGCGTGCGTGATGCGGCGCGCCGAGGTGGATGTCGTGTAGTATGGTGCCTATGATGAAGTTGCCTGCGCAATGCCGTAAGTGGCTTGTTGTCGTGGCGTAGTGAGGAGCTGACATGCGCTCTATTCGTTCGTTTTTATTCCTTAAAATCTGCCTGTTGGTTATTGCGGTTGCATGCGCTGGCTCGTTTTGCGTGGCATGTTCTAGCGGCGCTGAGCCCCAAGCCGAATCTGCTGGAGGGGCTGATGTCCCTGAAGAACAGGCGCCTTTCGGCGGGCTGTCCGATGAAGAGATGCTAGGCGTGGCAAAAGACCAAGTGGAGAATATGCACTTTCAAGTGAGGGGAATGATTGAGGGCGCGCTTTTTGAACAGGCGTGGACGGGCGCGATTGAAGACGGCTCTACGTATTATCCGGTCACCGAGGTGTCTACGATGCAGGAGCTTGAGGATAGGTGGTATCAGCTTTTTTCGACGCGCTATACCATCGAGGATGCCATAAACGGGGAAAGGGGATATCGGGAATTCAACGGTGCGCTTTACACGAAAAACGCCGGCGTGGGAAGCGTCGACCTGGTCTACGACATTCAGGAGATTGCCAATAAGACAGATGATGAGGTTGAGTTCACCGGGGCTACGACCAACGAGCGAGATTCGCTGCAAACAAAGTTTACGATGTCGCTTGTCTACGAAAACGGTCAGTGGAAATACGGCGTTTGGAGAACGGGAAGCGCTGCCGAGGTGGCGAAGGTAAGCGAAGGGTCAACATCGAACTCCTTGGAAGCCGAGGTGGCGACGGCGGTGGTTCAGGAAGGATCGACAGCGAGCGAAGGCTCGGGATCTGCAGATGGGGAAAGCTCTGACTCTTGCGAGAATTCGGATCAGCAGTCCAGCGTATCGTCGGACACCGCTTCATGGACCTCGGAAGACTACTTCAACTATCTGCTAAATGAGCTCACAGAGAAAGGTCACTACTGGAGCTGGCAGTCGGCGGTTGTGGAAAAGGATGAAGCGACGTCGATGACGGTAGCGGTGGGCGATGACTCGCCGGAAAAATGGACGGTCACTGGGCGCTATACGATAGACAAAGGCTCACTTGCAATCTACGACGAAACGTTTGGTGAGTATATTTAGCGAACGGGATGGGAAATGCACACGCTAGGCTTCGTTCGAAATGATGCAGCATATGAGTTAGCGGACAGCATCGCCGACGTGACGAATGCGCGGCTTGGAACGGGCGGCGGATGCGAATGGCCTCATCGCGAAAGATGCCGTATGGGCAAGGAGGTGGCGCGATGAAATCTAGGCGTGATTTAGAGATGCGCCACGAAGATCTTCTCGGCTACAGCGAAAAAGACGTCGCGTGCCACCAATGCAGCTCGTGTTGCGGTGGGCGTGCAGGACGTGTGTTAGACGGTAAGCCGCTTATCATGTGCACCCGTAAAGAGGCAACGCGTGAGGTACTATCGCACATGAAGCGGCGGGTAAAATGACTCCCTGCGATAGACGCTACAGGAACCTTTGAACAATTACAGATGCTGCTGCAGTAGAGAAGTTGGCTCGAGCGCGTTGGCATCAAGTTCTCTCAGGTTCTTCGGTTGCCTCGTAGAGACCCCTTCTGCTGCTTCGGTGGCAGCTTGATGAGCGCCCGCCCTTTTACCTGTTTAACGCGCTTGTCGGTTTACCGATCGAGGTACTCCAGCAGCGGTTCTAGATATGCCTTGTCGGTCCAATCGCACGTTCCGTCTCCTGCCTCCATGAGCGCCTTCATCCAAGGTTCATACGTGTCTGGGTCTTTCTTTGCGATTGCCTTTTTCAGCATTTTGCATAGGGTTCTATCTTTAAACGTCATTTTTCCTTCATCCCAGGCGCCTCTGCCGTAGAACATAGGAACGTTTTTCAGGTCTTCTTTAAGATTGTGTGTTTTTACCTCACAAAGTGCCTGCTCTTCGAAAGGGGAGGCGCCGACGCAAAAGATAGCGAGTTTTTTGTCCTTGAGCTCTGGATAGTTTTTTCTAAAAAACGATATACCCGCAATGCCCGATGCGTAGACGCCACCGCATAAGACAACTATGCGGTAGTTCTTGACGTCTTTTGCTTTTGCGCCGGAAGCTTCTATACAATCAAAATTGGTTTCTTCGATCAACCAGTCCACGTACTTTTTGGTAGCGCCGTATTTCGATTGATAAACGATAACGCCTGTCGCCATTTTTATCATCCCGCTTTCAAGCTCCGAAGTTTCGGCTTTGGCTACCCTGTGGAAGCGCAAATGGGCAGCAGCGCACCACTGCCAAGGAGGGGCGGCGTCGAAAACCTCCAGTTGTAGAGGGCGGCACGCCGTCCCATGTGGGTATCGTAACATCCGAAGCTCGTTTTCTGCTACTTTGGCCTCGTCTGTGGGGCGCGTTCGCTGCAGTGCCTGAAGGCCGCTTTTCGAATCATTGGGGTGTGGCCAACGCTTCCTCAGATCTCAGGAAAACGGGTTTTGTGTTCTGGGCGGTATACAAAAAGCAATTCAGCCTGCACCTGACTGTACGTAAAGGCCGTTGTGTTAGACCACTTTGGATAAGTGTCCTGCACGCAGTACACGCGACGGGGCCCCGGTTGCGACAATTCCATCATCAGGAGAGATGGAGGTTGCAATGGAAGACGTGCTCACCCAGCTGACGAGGC
>DVKR01000044.1 GCA_018715935.1 Candidatus Aphodovivens excrementavium | reverse complement strand
GCCCGCCGTCGCCGAGAGTACTGCGGATGAGTCCGTGGGAGGGTAGGGAGTCGCGCCCATGGGGGATGCTTCTTTGCTTCGGAGAGCGAGGGGCCCTGCGGGGCCCCTTCTCCGTTTTTGGGGCCCTTGGGGGCCCTTCGCCGTTTCTTGAGGTCCTTCGGGCCTTCTTCTTTTTTGGACTTCTGCGCCTTCTCTTCGTTCCAGGATTTAACGGATCTTTTCCTCGTTTCGGGAGCTTCTTCCGTAGCGTCGTTGCTTCAGGGCTTGCTTTTCCTTGGCTGGTTGTGCGGCGTTCTGATCGCGTGCCATTCGTCTATGCCTGCACGGGGCGAAATCCTGGTTGGACGGGTATACTTTGCTAAAGCGCTGTTCGAGGCTTTTGGGCGCTTTGGGGCGATCCGTTGTTCTTCGGTTTCGCTGGAGTGGTCGCGCCTGCTTGCCTGGGTGATCGGTTGCGGCGTCGCGATGGAGAGAGGACCTGCAATGAGCATTTTCGACAACGTGAGTTCGGCGATGAGCCGGGGGACGGCGGCTGCGGAGCGCGCTACCCGATCGGTGAAGATCAAGTCGCAGATCAACGAGGTGAACAAGCGACGCCAGGCCCTTGCGGCGCAGTTGGGCGCCAGCTTGTATGAAGAGACGAAGGTTGATCCGCGGTTCCGTACGGGCCGCGAGTCGCTTTACGACGACATTGCCGCATGCGATGTGGAGCGCGCCGGCTTGCAGCAGCAGCTTGCGGAGATCGAGGCAGCCAGTGCGGCGGCGGAGGTCGCCTCGCAAACCGTCGCATGTCCTTCGTGCGGTGCGCGTATGTCGGCCGCTGATCGGTTCTGCAGCGTGTGCGGAGCTGCGGCGCAGCAGCAGGCGGCTCCTGCCGTACCTGTCTCCGGGTTGCGCTGCGCTTCCTGCGGCGGGCTTATGGAGGAAGGCGACGCGTTCTGCATGAACTGCGGCGCGCCTGCTGCTCCTGCGGCAGAGGCGGCGCCAGTTTCTGCTTCGGTGGAGGCTGACGGGGCTTCTTCCGTTGTCGAACCGCAGAGCGTTGCAGATGGGCAAGAGGTTTCGCCTGATGCTTCTGCGGCTGCGGTTCCGGGCGTAGAGGCCCCTGCCCCTGCGGTTGATGGCGCATTGGCAAGTGCCGCTGCTCCCGCTGGTCCTGGCTTCGCTTCCGTTTCCTCTGATGGGGAGAACGCCTCTGCTGAAGGCCAGGCTTTTGAGGGCGCTTCGGTGGGCGATGGCTCCGTTACGGGGTCTGAATTGGAGGATGCTCCCAGCGAATCGTTGGGTACGGCTTCTTCCGTTGCGGAAGGGGAGGCTTTCGAAGCGTTTGAAGAAACGACCCCGCCTTTCTCGGCTGAGGAAGCTCCTGGGAACGTGGGCGAGCTCCGGTGTTCGTCGTGTGGCGCCGCGATGGCGGAGGGGGACGCCTTCTGCATGAGCTGCGGCACGCCGGTTCCTCCGACGGCGGAGTCCGTTGTCGTTGCCGAGACAGCCGCCATACCGCTCGGGCAGCAGTGCGAGGACGAAGCTGCGGTGCCGTCCGATTCGGGGGTGCTGGGAGCTGACACGAGCGGCTTTGACCAACTGGTGTCTAAGCGGTCGGCTTCCCAGGGCGCGGCAGCTGATGAGACGGTTCCTCTGGACGCTGTTTCGGGGCAGACCGGGTTCGCTGCTGCAGCAGCGGGGCAGGCTGCGTTCCAAGGCGGGTTCGTCGGCATAACGGAGAAGCTGGACTCTGTGCCGGCCCAGCCGCTTGTTGGGGGCGCGTGCGCGTCGTGCGGCGCTCCGTTGATTCCCGGGAACCGGTTCTGCACTGCGTGCGGAGCGCCGGTTTCGTCGGAGGGGAGCCAAGTTACCGCCGCCGCGCCGCAGGTGCTGCGCTGTCCGTTCTGCGGTGCCGAGGTGGCGCAGGGCAACCGGTTCTGCATGCAGTGCGGTGCGCGCGTGTGATCGCGGTCGTGGGGCGCCCTGTGCGGCGAACGCCCGTTTTCCGCGTAAAATGGATGGGCGCCGGCGCTGTTTCCCGCCACTTGGCCTGTGTCCTGGTAGAATGAGCTAGTTTCGGCGTGGAATGCCGGTTCGGTTGCGAACCGGCGCAGGGGTGCCCGAGGCGGCGCCCCTTTTTATTGGAACCGGGAGTGTCATGTTCTCGATCGGGCAAGTGGCTGTTGTGGTGCTGGTGGCGGGGATCGTCACCTACTGCATGGTGCCCGTGTCGAAGCGCATCGCTTGCGCGCTCGGTGCCATCGACTACCCGAGCAACCGTCGCGTGAACGTGGAACCTGTTCCGCGTTGCGGCGGCATCGCGCTTTACGTGGGGTTCCTTGCCGGGTGCTTCACGGTGTGGGTGGGCATCCGCTTCTTCAACTGGGGAGCCGACGAACTCTACACCATGCGCGACATCGACTTCCGTCTGCTGTTCTTCGGGATGACGCTCATGTTCTGCGTGGGGTTGGTGGACGACATCGTGCAGCTGTCGGCACCGGCGAAGCTGGTGGGGCAGGTCGCCGCGGCGCTCGTGGTGGTGCTGAGCGGCGTGACCATCGGGGCCGTGCGCATGATGGGCGACCAGTACATCGAGCTGACGTGGCTCGACGTTCCCTTGACGGTGCTGTACCTGGTCATCTTCGTGAACGTGATCAACCTGATAGACGGGTTGGACGGCTTGGCGGCCGGCGTGACGGCCATCGCCGCGCTGGGCTTCCTATATCTGGTGACGCTGCGGGGCAGCTTCCTGCTGGCTATGGCGTGCATTGCGCTCATCGCCGTCTGTCTGGCGTTTTTGCGGTTCAACTTCTCGCCCGCGTCCGTGTTCATGGGGGACTCGGGCGCGCTGCTGCTGGGGCTCATCCTCGGCGTCATCTCGGTGACGGGGGTGGTACGCGCGCAGAGCATCATGGTGATGCTCGTGCCGTTCGTCATCGCGGGTGTGCCGGTTCTGGACACGCTGTCGTCCATTTTGCGGCGCAAACAAGAGCATCGGCCCATCGGGCAGCCGGATTTGGGGCACATCCATCACCGGATCGTCCGTTTCGGGTTCTCGCAGAAGCGTGCGGTGCTGATCCTGTACGCGTGCTCTGCGGCGCTCGTGCTGTTCGGCTGCTTGCTGGGCGGGGCATCGGGACGCGTGCGCTGGATTCTGCTGATCGTCCTGCTGATCGTCGGCGTGGTGGCCGTGTGGGCGTTGGGTCTGGCGCATCCCGTGCTGCGGCATCACTACGACAATCTGGGCAAGCGCGGCGAGCGCAAGCCGGTGGAGCCGTCGGCTGAGGATGGCGGTGCCGCGGGCAATGCCGTTGCTGCTGTCGAGGCGGATGCGGCAGGTGATGCCGTTGCTGCTGATGGGGCGGATGCAGCGGGCGATGCGGAAGGGGGCGCGCGATGAAGGCGAAGCTGTTTCCGGACCGTCCGTATGCGCGCGCCGCGGTGGCGGTGGTCTGCGTGCTCGCGTTCATGGGGCTGTGCCTTGCCGTGGTGGGCGTGACGGGTTCGTTCGCGCCGCGCTGGGATGCGGACGAGGTGAACTATCGTTACGTGGTCGATGGCGAATCAACGACGGATGACTTCTCGGATGAGCTTGAAAACCCGTTCTACGTGCTGCTGATCGGCTCGGACTCGCGCAAGGGAACGGCGCTCTACACCGGCAAGGCGAACGAGCACTCGCAGCTGGACCAGCATTCTGACATCATGACGCTCGCGCGCGTGGATGCCGCCGGGCGCAAGCTGACGCTCGTGACGGTGCCGCGCGATACCCAGCTTTCGGGCGAGAGCGGCAAGATCAACGAGGCGCTGGCGGCGAACAACGACCCGCAGGCGGTAGTCGATGCGGTAGAGCAGCTGACGGGGGCGGAGATCCCCTACTACCTGATGACCACGTTCACCGGTTTCGAGCAGCTTGTGGATGCGCTCGGCGGCGTGACCGTGGACGTGCCCCAGACGGTGACCGTGCCTGATCCGACGGACGCCCAGAACGTTGAGGTGCCTGCTGGCGAAGGGCGGCATCTGGACGGCTCCGAGGCTTTGGTGCTCGCGCGGGCACGCAAAGAATACAGCGGACAGCAAGATGGTTTGCGGCAGGTGAACGTGAGGAACCTGGAGCGCGCCATCATCACGCAAGGCGTGGAGCTGTGCTTGGAGTCAGGGTCGAACGGGACGGCGTTCTCGCGTCTGCTTGAGGCACTGCTGGAAAACGTCTCCACGAACATGGATGTGGATCTGCTGCGCGCGCTGGCGGACGAGTTCGCGCGCAATGCCAATGATCTGGTGATCTACAGCGGCACTGGCCCTTACGCGGGCGATGTGAACGAAGACGGCCTGTGGGTGGTACCGGAGGACGAGCAGGCATGGGACGAGCTGATGACCGTGGTGGACGCTGGCGGAGATCCGTCAACGGTTGTCGAAGAGCCGGAGTTTACCGAGAGATAGCCCGGTGCAGGCGCGCGGCATCCCGGGTATGTAGTACAGTAGAGCGGATTCGTTCCGTTCGCTGACCAGGGCGCGCAAGCCGCATAGGTTGGAACTTGCCTCTGATGGCTGGATGCGCCGCCTGCTTTGGAGAAGGGTGCGTTGTGCTGAGTGCATTGGCGACCATACTGAAAGACAACTGGGAGTGGCGCAAGCAGATCGGCCGCTTGGCGTTGTTCGAGTTGGTGAAGAAGAGCCGCGGCGCGGTGCTGTCGTGGGCGTGGTTCTTCATCAAGCCGGCCATGTACATCTTCTGCTTCTGGTTCGCGCTCGACGTGGGCTTGCGCACGGGAAGCGGCATGACGGAGGCGGGGGGGCCGCCTTACATCCTCTGGCTTTGCGCGGGGCTCATCCCGTGGTTCTTCATGCAAGACATGCTGGGTTCGGGCGTCGACGTGATGCACCGCTACCCGTATTTGGTCAACAAGATCAAGTTCCCGCTGAGCGGCATCTCCACCATCTTCACGGGCGCCACCATGATCGTTCAGCTCATGCTGATGGTGGTGCTGTTCGTCATCTATTTCGTCTGCGGGCAGGCGCCTGACATCTATCTCGTTCAGGTGCCTATCCTGCTCGTTCTCATGTTCGTGTTCTGGGACATGGTTTCCATTCTGTTCTCGCAGCTGTCTGCCGTAAGCAAGGATGTGGCGAATCTCATGCATGCCATGTCGACGCCGTTCTTCTGGCTGTCGGGCGTGATCTTCGACGTGAAGAGCATTCCCGTCGATTGGATCCAGGTGATCCTTTACTTCAACCCCATCACGTTCTTTGCGTCGGCGTTCCGCGATGCTTTCTACGACAAGGCATGGTTCTGGGAGGATCCGCTGATGCTGGGCGGGTTCGCCGTGGTGTTCGTTATCACGTTGGTGCTGATGGCGATCGTGTACAAGAAGCTTCACGAGGAGGTGGCCGATGTCCTCTAATGCCCAGGGCGCGCAGGGGAAGGCGGATGGCAAGCTTTCCGATGCGCGCGACCTCCACAAGACGAGCGTGAGCGACGAGGTGGTCATCCGCTTCGACGGGGTGACGAAGACCTACAACCTGTACAAGAACGACCGCGGCCGCTTCCTCGGCATCTTCAACTACAAGAAGAAGGGCGTGTTCCTTGGCAGCGTTGATGCGAGCAAAGACCTCTCGTTCGAGATCAAGAAGGGCGAGGCGGTGGCATTCCTCGGCCGCAACGGTGCAGGGAAGTCGACGACGCTCAAGATGGTTACCGGCGTGACCACCCCGACAAGCGGAACGGTGGAGGTGAAAGGGCGCGTGAGCGCGCTTCTGGAGCTGACTGCCGGTTTCGATATGCAGCTGACGGGGCGCGAGAACATCAACCTGCGCGGCCAGATCCTCGGGCTCACGAAGGCGGAGATCGCCGAGATCGAGCCAGCGGTGATCGACTTCGCCGAGCTGGGCCTCTACATCGACCAGCCGATGCGCACGTATTCGAGCGGCATGAAGGCGCGCCTTGGCTTCGCGTTTGCCGTGGCCATTGATCCCGAGATCCTCGTGGTCGATGAGGCGCTGTCGGTCGGCGACCGCACGTTCCAGAAGAAATGCATCGCGCGCATCCGTGAGATCATGATGGACGAGAACGTGACGGTGCTGTTCGTGACGCATACGAGCTCGGTTGCGAAGGAGTTCTGCAGCCGCGGCATCGTGCTCGACCAGGGCACGAAGGTGTTCGACGGCGGCATTGAGGACGCGACGGCGTACTACGAGGCGAACTACTAGGAGAGATGAGGACGGCAGGCCGCAATGCGGCATGCCGGCTTGGAGAGCTGGAAACGGGGAGAGGGCGATGAGCGGTTCGGTGAAGCGCAACGCATACGCGGCTATTCTTGCAGGCGGGTCGGGGACGCGCATGGGCAACTCCGAGAAGCCCAAGCAGTTCCTTATGCTGGGCTCGAAGCCCGTCCTCGTGCATACGGTGGAGAAGTTCTGCCTTGCAGGCTCCTTCGACGAGGTGATCGTGCTGTGCCCCGAGGCGTGGCTGCGCCAGACGCGCGACCTGCTGAGGAAGTACAGCCCCGCCTTTGCCGACGAAGTGACGGTCATCGCAGGCGGCGCCACGCGCAACGACACCGTGATGGCGGCGGTCCGCTACGTGGAAGGGCGCTGTGAGTCCGTTGCCGATGCCGTGCTCGTCACGCATGACGCGGTGCGCCCCTTCGTGTCGCAGCGCATCATCGAGGAGAACATCGAGGCGGCCCGCGCGCACGGCGCATGCGATACGGTGTTCCCCGCAACTGACACCATCGTGGAGAGCCGCGACGCGGGGACGATCTCGGCCATCCCGAACCGCAGCGTCCTCTACCAGGGACAGACGCCGCAGTCGTTCAACCTTGCGAAGCTGAAGGAGCTCATGCTCGGCTTGACGGAGGACGAGAAGAGCATCCTGACCGACGCCTGCAAGATCTTCGTGCTGCGCGGCGAGAAGGTGGCGCTCGTGCGCGGTGACTCGTCCAACATGAAGATCACCTACCCGCAGGACATGCGCCTGGCTTCCGCGCTGCTGGAGGGCTAGCATGTTGAACTGCGTCTACAGGCTCATCGCGCCGCGCTCGATCGAGCCGGTTCAGCTGGAGGTCTCATCGGAGGACGCCGCTGCGGTGGCGGTGCGTCCGACGCACCTGTCGATCTGCAATGCCGACATGCGCTACTACCTGGGAACGCGCGGCGCCGACGTGCTCGCGCGGAAGCTCCCCATGGCGCTCATCCACGAGGGCATCGGGCGCGTGCTGCGCGACCCGTCGGGCACGTTCGCGCCGAGACAGCGCGTGGTGATGCTGCCGAACAACCCGCATGAGATTGACCCGTTCATCGCCGAGAACTACCTGCGCTCGAGCGAGTTTTGCGGCAGCGGGTTCGACGGATTCATGCAGGAATGCCTGTACCTGCCGGCGCGCCGCGTGCTTGCGCTGCCCGAGGGCATCGACGACGAGACGGCGGCGTTCACCGAGATCGTGAGCGTGGCGATGCATGCCGTGACGCGCTTCGAGGCCATCGCGCATGCGCGACGCGACTGCGTGGGCGTGTGGGGCGACGGCAACCTTGGCTACATCGTGGCGCTCATCCTGCGGATGCGCTACCCGAGCATGCGCATTGTCGTAGTCGGGCGCAACGCGCACAAGCTCGCCGACTTCACCTTCGCTGACGAGACGTACACCTCCTACGAGCTGCCCGCGAGCCTGCGGGTCGACCACGCCTTCGAGTGCTGTGGAGGTGACGGCGCAGCGGCGGCCATCGACCAGATCATCGACGCGGTGCAGCCCGAGGGCACCGTCTCGCTGCTCGGCGTGTCGGAGAACCCCGTGCCCGTGAACACGCGCATGGTGCTTGAGAAGGGCCTGCGCCTGTTCGGCAGCAGCCGCAGCGGGCGTGCTGATTTCGAGGCGGTGGTGAGCCTCTACCGCGAGAAGCCCGAGGTGCTGGATTACCTGTCGCTGCTGGTGGGCGATGTGGTGCCGGTGCGCTCGGTTGCTGACATGACCCGCGCGTTCGAGGCCGATCTGCGCAAGGCGATGGGCAAAACCATCATGGAATGGCGCGTGTAGGCAAGCATGGGCGCGGCGAAGAAGGTCGCCGTCCATGCGGCGGCGGGCGCGTTCAATCTGCTGTACCGGCTGTTCGGTCTTGTCGGCCGGCGCGACGAGGTGCTGTTCGTTTCGAGAAAGGCCGATAGACCCTCGTATGACTACGAGGAGTGCGGCAAGGCGTTTGCACGGCGTGGCTTGACGCCGGTGTATCTGGCGCAGCGTCTGGGCGCGAAGACGCTGCTTCCCTATGCGTGGCTGGCGTTGCGTGAGATCTATCATCTGGCGCGGTGCCGCGTGTGCGTGATCGACCGGTACGACCCCATCGTGAGCCTGATCGACTTCGAGTGCGAGCCCGTGCCGAGTGACGGCTGCACGGCGCTGCACAACGACTTCCCGACGCGTCCTGTAGTGGTGCAGCTGTGGCACGCGTTCGGTGCGTTCAAGAAGTTCGGCTACCAGTGCCTCGATATTGCTGAGGGGCATTCCTCGGAAGAGGCTGCACTGTTCAAGATCCACCGCAACTGTTCATGGGTGGTGTGCTCTGGCGAGGGGGCGCGGGCGGCGTTCGCCGAGGCGTTCGCGTGCCCGGTGGAGCGCGTGGTGCCGCTGTCGCGTCCGACCCAGCGGCGGCTGCGCGAACTGGCGAGCGAGCACGGCGCACGTCCTGCTAGCGAGCGCCCGCGCGTGCTGTTCGCGCCGACCATCAGGAAGTACGACAAGGCTGCTCATCCCGTCCAGGACCTCATCGACCATGCGGACGAGCTGTTTGCGGAGGCTCCGTTCGACGTGGAGTGGGCGCTGCATCCGCTTGAGCAGGGCAAGGAAGCTGCTGGCGGTGTTCCTGCGCATCTGCTGGCGGCGGATTACGTGGTGACCGACTACTCGTCCATCGTTTACGAGGCGTGGCTTCTGGGAAAGCGCGTGGCGTTCTTCGTGCCGGATGCCGAGCATTACCGGACGTCGCCGGGGTTGAACGTCGACCCGACGGAGGTCTGTCCGGGACTGTGCGCGAGTGACGCAGAGGGTCTGCGGGCGCTGCTTGACGGATGGGTGCGCGACCCGCGGTCGTACCCGGTCGAAGAGCTGGCGGCGTTTGTCGACGGTGCGTTCGATGGGTCGGGTGATGATCCTGCTGAGGATTTGGCGGCGTTCGTGTGCGCGCGGCTGGACGAGCAAGCGGAAAGGCGGGATGACCGATGCTGAGGGCGCTGAAGACGGTCGCGCGGCGGCTGATGAAGGACGTGACGCTGGGCCTTCTGTTTCCGCGGTTGTACCGGCGCTATGCGAAACAGCCGGTGGAAGAGGGCCTCGTCGTCTTCTTTGAGACGAAGGAGCAGGAGATGCCTGGTAGCTTCGATGTGCTGTACGAACGGCTGCAGGCGGACCCGACGAAGCATGTGCGGTATGTGACGCTGGCGCAGAACCATGTGTCGCGCCTGCGTTACCTTCGCAACAGCGCGCGCGCGTTGCGCGATCTGGCGGCAGCGCAGGTGGTGTTTCTGGATGACGCGTCAGATCTGGTGAGCTGTTTGCCGCTGCGTTCCGAGACGCGGGTCGCGCAGCTGTGGCATGCGTGCGGGGCCTTCAAGAAGTGGGGAATGAGCACTGCCGATCTGAAGTTCGGCGCATCGCGAAAGGACATACGGCGGCATCCGTTTTACGGGAATCTGTCGCTTGTGACGGTGAGCAGTCCCGAGGTGGCGTGGGCCTACGTCGAAGCCATGGATTTGAAGGGTCGCGAGGACGTGGTGCAGCCGCTGGGCGTGAGCCGCACCGACGTGTTCTTCGACGAGGCGTTTGTCGCGGCGGCGCGGGCGCGGGTTGACGAGGTGTTCCCTGCGGCGCAGGGCAAGAAGGTAGTTCTGTACGCGCCGACATTCCGCGGCCACGTGAGCACGGCGGCCGGCCCGGACAAGCTCGACATCGCGGCGATGCGCGCGGCGCTGGGGGATGGATGGGTGCTGCTGGTGAAGCATCACCCGTTCGTGAAGCACCCTGCGCCCATCCCTGCAGGTTGCGAGGACTTTGCGCGACTGGTTGCGGGGGAGCTCTCGATTGACGAGCTGCTCTGCGCGGCGGACGCGTGCATCTCCGACTACTCGTCCATCGTGTTCGAGTACTCGCTGTTCAGTCGCCCGATGGCGTTCTTCGCCTACGATCTGGACGATTACGGCGACTGGCGCGGATTCTACTACTCCTACGACGAGTTCACGCCTGGTCCGGTACTGCAAACGAGCGAAGCGGTGGTGGACTGGCTGGTGCACGTTGACGAGCGTTTCGAGCCAGCAGAGGTGGAGGCGTTTCGAGAGAAGTTCATGAGCGCCTGCGACGGGCACGCGACGGAGCGGGTGGTAGCGTGGATGGAAGGGCGCCTACGATAGCTTCATGAGGGCCTCGTAAAGCCGGTCGCGTTGGCGGTTGTCGTAATGAAGGAAGAAACCGTCCATTTTGCGGGCGTATTCCGGAGCAGGGGTTCCGTCTTGCGCAAGGATGCGCTCCAGTGTCGACAGAATCTCCTCTGCTGTTTCGCAGAGAGGGCCGAATCCCTCCTCTAAAGGCAGATCAAGTTGATGGTATCCGTTTAAGCCTGCAGCGAACTCCTCCTTATCGGGCAGAAAGTATGCAATGGCACGTTTGAGATACGCGAAATCGAAGACCCAGGAGGAATAGTCGGTCACGAACACCGCGTAATCGCTCTCTCTAACGGAATTAACGAGGCGGATGCGATCGTTGGAGAGTCTTTTGAACTCGTCCTCATAGACGGCGAAGTTGGGGTGAAGCTTGATGCTGAGCGTGAAGTCCGTCGCCTTGAGGAGGCTGAGGAGTGCATCGCTTTCAAGGAAGCGTCTCGTTTCCGTCCAGAATGACGATTCGAGAAACGATGCCTTCTTAGCTTCGAATTTGAGCCCGGGCTGCTCGGAAACCAGGTATTTGCGCCATGACGGTGCGAAGAGGATCTTGCGCTGGGGGGAGGCATCGGCGTCGATCAGATCGTAGCGGGGCATTCCGCTGGTGATCAGCTGCTCTTTGCGAAACCCGTAGTTTGCCGTCAGATTGTCGATTTCGAATTGGGTCGAAACCACCTCGAAATCGAACAAACGGTTGTCAGCGCCGAACTTCCAGGGCATATGAGCGTGCAGCACTCCATGCTGGAGGTATACCATGTCGTAACGGATGATGTCGGCTAGCCCACGCATGGTTTCAGGGGCGAAAGGACACCAGTTCTGGTGTTCAATGTAAGATGCGATGATCCTGCTGGCGTTGAGGTGCATGAGCCTATGCTTGGCCGATGCAAAGGACAGGACGTGCTCGAGCTGGCTTTCGGAGAACAGGTTCCGTAGAGACTCCTGGCTATCTTTGGATACGTAGTAGCGATCGATTCCGTCGTTTATCGGAAGGTCGTGAATGAACTGCAGATAGGCATTGTCCCCGCCGACACCCCCGCGATCGTAGTAAAGCCATAAGGGTCTTTTGGAGCGCTTGCTCAGCCGATGAAAGCAGCGCACGGCAAGCGTTTTCCTGCTCCTGGCTGCGGCATTGCGCGTGTTTTGCAGCCAAGAGCCTATCTTTGCCCTGGAGGAGGGAAACTTCGTGATGGATAGGCTGGCGGCCCTGTTTTCCGTGGCGACGAGGCAGTCCTCAGTGGCGAAGGATTCGATTCCGTTTTGCGTATTGAGGTTTGCTTTTTCGGAGAACACGAGATCGATGGGGATCGCTTCGTCTCCGATGCGGAGCGAGAAAGAGGCCGAAGCGGATTTCTCAAGAGGAATGGTCGCTTCAAACTTTGCGAATCTGCATGTACGTATATGTCCTTCACGATAGTCGCGAAGAGTGCTGGAGAGAGGGATCTCCGTCTTGCTTGTGCCATCGAGCTCAAGAAAGAAATGGGCGGCAGGGTCCCACTCAAAAAGGATGGATTCGAGCGCCCCTTCGAGGTGCAGCGCTTCTTTAGAGACCCTGGTTTTGACGACATCGGCGTCAACGTGGTTGCGGCACAACAAGACCGCCTCGCCTCGCCTTAGGACGATGCAGCCTTGTTCGATAGAACAGATGAGGTCGGCCGAAGGTTTCAAGCGCGCAAGGAAGCAGCGGTAGTACTCGTCGGCGCGCGGCGAAGTGAAGATCACGTCGTCATCGACATGGGCCATAAGCGCGCGTATGCGGTCGATCGCCTCCTGGAAGGCTTTCTTGCCGTAATGGTAGGGGAGCAGGAGGTCTTTGCGGAGCTTCCAGTTGATCTCGTTGAGGAACGAGGCTTGCAGGTAGAGAGGGGCGGAGCCGTTGTAACGCGAGAACAGTTCTTCCCAGAATCCGATATTCTTCTCGAATTGATAGAGCGGATGCATTTTGGTGCTCACTGCGCTTCCAGGGCGCTGGTAGTAACGATAAGCTCCCTTCTTGCTGAAGCCGACTTTCTGTTTTCGCAGCAGTACGTTCATGAAGAACAGCTCGTCCTCATGAACAAGGAGGTCCTCCCTGAACCGGGGCAGGCTATCATCGTTTTTGACAATGACGTTCACGTTGGTGACGAGGGCGAACGCGTTTTGGAGCTTGGTCAGGTCATAGACGCCGGTTTCAGCGAGGATTTGCTCGCGCACATGAGACCATTCGCGCTGCTCGTTGTAGAGGCGCATGGGGTAGGAGACGAGATCGATCTCGTCGTAGTGCTCGTCGAAAAAGCGCACGGCGGCTTCAAGCGTTTCGGGCAGTAGCGTGTCGTCGCTGTCGAGAAAGGCGATGTACCGTCCGCGAGCGGCCTCGATGCCGGCATTGCGCGCGCTGCCGACGCCGCCGTTGGGCTTGTCGATGACGGTGATGCGAGGATCGGCTGTCGCCAGTTCTTGGCAAACCTGAAGCGTGTCGTCGGCAGATCCGTCGTTGATGAGAATGATTTCCAAAGCGTCGTGCGTCAGCGTTTGCTGCTGCAGGCTTTTGACGGTTTTCGGAAGCGATTCGACAGCATTGTACGCGGGGATGACGATGGAGATGGTTGTCATATTTCCACCACTCTGTATTCGTAGTCAGTTTTGCTTGTAGTTTCATCGGGGAACATGCCTTCGGTTTCATGCAGGGCTTCGGTGGGCAGCAACCCTTTGAGGACGGTTTGATCAGCGATTTTCTTCAAGGTCATGCCCTTTTCAGCATAAAGGCGTTCGAGGGATAGCAGCTCCTTGTACGGCGATACCACAGCTTTTTCGATGAGGACGCTCAACGTCAAAACCACCTTGTACTAGAAAGAGAATACACGAACAGTATACCAAGGCGAGTAAGAGACGAATGACCTAATGCGGAGGTGGCGTGCGTGGGTCGAGGGCTGGGAGGTTGAGGCCAGCGGATTTATCTTAGTTTTGCCCTTTTCATCAACTTGTAAAACGGAGCGAGGATAGTGTGCCCCAATCGATAGGAATAGGAATCCTTGATCCGCCACGCATCTTGGGCGCATTCGTCGAGGATAGTTGATGCTGCGCATCCGATTTTCGTTTCGAGTCCATGGATTTCGAAACGCGCATCAGAGGGCATGCGAAGGAGCATCCGCGCAGCGGCGGAATAATAGCGATGTATGGTCTCATCCATTGCCTGGGCGTATTCTGGATTGAAATAGATCTCGTCAGGCGTCTCCATGGCCATTTGCTCCGCCGAGCGGAGAAGCGAATAGCATTCCGAAGCGGCACGTTCGCGCTGCTTCTTCCCATCTTCTTGCGAGCCCGAGCGTATTCGGTACGTGTAAAGCACGCGCGGATCGATGGTGCACCGTTGGGCAGCAAGAAAGACTCGGTAAGTGAAGTACATGTCCTCATGTTGCACGCCTGGCAAGTTGCGGATTCCGTTGCTTTCAAGCAAAGAGCGGCGGGTGAATTGAGGACCATTCGTCATGCGGTATTCTTTATTTGCGACGGCGAGTTTGAGGAGCTCCAGACCGGAAGCGACGGGGTATGAATGGCTTATTCGATGGTACCGTTCCTTTACTTCTGCGCGCTTTTTGATGGATGGATCGGAGGGATCGTCGATGAGGTTCGCCACGCCGTATTGGATGAAATCCAACGATTCCTCGCTGCAGCGTCTGTGCAGGTAGGCAAGCGCTTCCTTGTCTAAAAGGTCGTCGTTTCCGACGATTTGGACGTAATCGCCCCGCGCTGCGTCGAGGCCGTCATTGATGCTCGCGGCTGCTCCGCCATTTTCCGCCCTCTCTACGATCTTTATGCGGTCGTCTTGTCGTTTGCGTGCGTGCAGCACCTCAAGAGACTGGTCGGCAGAATGGTCGTCCACGCATATGACTTCGAAATCGCCGAAAGTTTGGTTTTGTATGCTATCGAGCGTCTCTGCCAGAAACGACTCGGCATTGTAGACGGGAATGATGACGGAGATTTTACGGGTGTCCATGGCGTCTTGGCCCCTTCCGGAAAAACCGAGAGCAAAGGAAGCCGGATGCTTTTCGATACGGTCTGATGGCATCCGGCTATGTTTCGCGATAGTTCTTGCTCTGCCTCCATGTCCAGAGGATCGGTGTCATTGATTGTGTACCGCATGTAGGCATGATGTTTCCGTTTGCGGTCGCGACAGCCTGCGGCGTTAATCCCTGCGCCACAAATCCCTTGTGTAGAGCATGCCTGTGTAATCCTTTAGCTCGTCGCTGTACCTATTGCAGATGATTACATCGCAGTCGCTTTTGAATTTGCCAATGTCTTGAATCACGGGAATGCCCATGAAGTCGTCGCCTATGAAAGTGGGCTCGTATATCTCCATGGGAATCTGCGAGCTTTTCAGCCGCTCCATCACTCCCTGAATGGAGCTTTGGCGATAATTGTCTGAGCCTTCCTTCATCACTAAGCGATGAATCCCCACTTTATTGGGATTCAAGTTTTTTATCTGAGAGGCGATAAAGTCCTTTCGCGTGTCATTCGACTCTATGATTGCTTGAATGAGATTCTGTGGGACATTGGAGAAATTGGCTAGCAATTGCTTTGAGTCCTTAGGGAGGCAATAGCCCCCATAACCAAAGGAGGGGTTGTTGTAATGCAATCCTATTCGCGGATCCAGGCAAACGCCTTGGATTATCTCACCTGAGTTCAGGCCCCGTGCTTCGGCGAATGTATCAAGCTCATTGAAATACGACACACGCAATGCCAAATAGGTGTTGGCAAACAGCTTGATTGCTTCTGCTTCAGTGGAGCCAACTATTAATCGGGGGATACTCTCTGCGTCGTCAAGTGCGCCTTCGGCAAGCAGGTTCGCAAATAGTTCCGCCTCTGGCTGCAGCGCGGCTTCATGGAAGGGTATGCCGATTACGATGC
>DVKR01000043.1 GCA_018715935.1 Candidatus Aphodovivens excrementavium | reverse complement strand
GTCGTCCCGTTCTTCTTGGTCTTCCCGCCGCAGACGGCGCACCTTGGATTATTCACCGCTCACCCCGGCCCCTCGGCAACTTCTTCCGGGGAAAAGAATGCCTGAACTGGGATGCCAAGCGAGAATCGGACACACTTTCTGTCCGAGCCCAAAGTTGGCGGCAGCCAACTCGAACGGTCTGTTTATAGAGGCTTAGCTGGGGATTTGCCGATTAAGCGGACACATATTCTGTCCTATAACCCACAATGCGAGAACTCAGCATCTTCGTCGATGAGTCGGGAAGCGACGGCCTCTCCGATCGCCACTATCTGCTCACCGTCGTCATGCACGACCAATCCGAGAGCATCGCGGATTCGATCGCGGCATATGAGGGCGCCTTTCGCGCCAAGGGGCTCCCGGACATGCCCTTCCATGCGTCGCCGCTCATGAACGGCAAGGACCAGTACTCGGGGCTCGACCTGAGGACGCGCAAGATGCTGCTCGGTTCGTTCCGAGTCTTCTTCCGCCATATGCCCGTGAAGTACCATACCTTCGCATACGCGACCAAACAGTTCGCCTCGCTCGACAAGCTCGCGGGGACGATGCGGAGGGACCTCGTGAACTTCCTGTTCGACAACCTCGCGGAGTTGCAATCCTACGATATGGTCAAGGTCTACTACGACAACGGCCAGCACTCCATCGCCGAGTCCCTCCATCGCGCGGTCGAGTACGCGCTGTCGAAGGACGCCGTCGTCTACCGGTCGGCGCAGCCCTCCGAGTACCGGCTTTCGCAGGCGGCAGACTACATCTGCACCATGGAGCTCACGGCGATCAAATACGCGGAGCATGCGGCCACCGCGACGGACGAGAAATTCTTCGGCAAGTGGTCCGATTTCAAGAAGGGCATACTGAAGGAGACGCGCAAGAAGCTCGTCTAGAGAGGCGATCGGCCCTTGGCGGAGCGTTTACCGACAATGGAGTCTGTCGCGCGCGGAGGGTTGATAAATGTCGCTTAGCTGCAAAATAGGCTCCAGTTGGAAATCCTCGGGTTTGCGGGGCGGAATAGCGAAAGCGATTCTGCCCTGTTTTAGCTCGATGAGATAACCGCCGAAGATGCCGCAGCGATCGTCGGAAGCGCGAAAAGGAAATGGCCCCAAAGGAAGAAACCCAAGAACCCGAGAAGCGTCCCCAATGGGAGTGCTTCTTCGGAGACGCCCAGCTCGCCCCACCGTCTGATACCCCGGGCAAACCCAGCTACGGCCTCTTCGGCACGTGCGGCAGCTTGACCCCGCAGGAAGAGCAGAACGCTGCGTCACCGGTCGCCTTGGCGCCGCAATAAGGGCAGAAAGCTGCGCGCACTATGCGGTCCGGCGGCGTCCAAGTCTTAATCCCCTTGGCGATCAAGCCCGCCACGCGTTCGGCTATGCCCGAGTCGTCGTTAGAGCTCGCTACGGTGTAGTCGCTCGACAGGAAGCCGATGAAGGCAGACGCCCAGAGCAGAAAGCCCATCCCCACGGGAGAGCAGCAAATCGAGCACCTTAAGCAGAAGGGCGTCTTCTTCGTGCTGCACACCGAAATGGAAGCCGCGCGCATCCGAGAGCCCGAGCTTTTCAATCCAACTCAACCCGCACCGCCCCTCTCGAGGTCACGCGATGCGCCAGCGATAACCGCTCGTGCTACAATGCGGACATCAGAGATGAAAACGCAGTCCCCGTCGGGTAGTCGTGGGCGTGCGGGAGCCCGCATCAGTAACCCGTCTCCTTGGTTGTCCCTTCTCTGCATGGTCATCTACATTTCGGTAGTAGAAACCAGCCCTAATCATAGACGGTCGAGAGTGAGCTATCGCATGAAGCTGCCGAGGCATTATTCAGGGTTGCGCACCAGCAGCAGATTTCTCCTGACAACCTTCCTCATCACTTGGCCCGCATGGTGGCTGAACGCGGTCCTGACCTCAGCGGGCATCATCGATTATTCAAGTCCCATCGGAACGGCGATCCACACCGTCGGCGTCTTTGGACCCACCATCGCCGGGCTCTCGTTGATCCCGGGAGGCTTTACCCTGAAGCGCGGCCTCGCGTTCACGTTCGGCGGGCTGAGACGCTCGCTCCCTTGGACCGCGGCGTTCCTCGTCGTGCCGCTGGTTCTTCTCACCGCCGCCTCCGATGGCCTCGCGGAAGGCCTCAGCCCAATCTCCGCCATGGGGGTCTTCCTTGCTGCCCTCATGGTGAGCGGCGGCAACGAGGAGCTGGGTTGGCGAGCGGTCCTGGAGCCTGAGCTTGAGCGAAGAATTCCTTTTTTCGCGGCCTGTCTTGCCACCGGGGCGATTTGGGGCCTGTGGCATCTGCCGCTGTGGTTCACGCAGGGCGCCGGGAGGGAGACGACCCCGTTTCTTGCGTTCGTAGCCCTCGCCGTGCTCCTCTCGTTCTGGCTGTCGGCGCTCTATCGCGCGGGCGGGTGCGCCTTCTCCTGCTGCCTTCTCCATGCGTTGGCGAACACGCTAATCGGGGTGCTTTCGCTTTCAAGCATTTCACTCGTGATAGCCGCGGCGCTCGCCCTCACGGGGCTCTCGTTGGCCGCTTTCCGCCGCAGGCTCCCAATCGAAGAGGTCTGCGGCGGAAAACCGGAATGGCCTGCTCCGTGAATTAGGTGAGGCCGCACTGGCGAACGGTCTCAGACAGGCGAGCCCCTTGAACCGGAATGCCGTTCCGATCCAGGGTGCTCGGTTTTCCTATGTGTGGACAGGCGTGCAAGAGGGGGCACGAGAAGCGACCCTGAGGACCCCGCCCATTATATCGGCCATCTACACTCGGTTCTGGCTTTGCGTAAACGCATGGCCAGGATCCGCGAAAGAGCGTCGGGTGCACCGCAGCTGAACTCGCTAAACGTCCGAATCGAATTTCGCTCAGAGCAGAGCCGTTTGCCCGACGACTCGGGTGTCATAGGCGGGTGTCATAGGCGGGTGTCATAGGGACACATCAAATGACACCCCCGCCTATGACATTCCTTGGCGTCGCGCTCATTCGTCATCCTTTGGGATGGCTATGCCCTCGCTATCGCGCCTCTGCCGACACCCGTCAACCTTTCGATTTGGCGAATAGAAAGTCCGGCGAACTTCAATTGGGCAAGCGCTTTGTCGCGTTCGGTCTTGGGCATCGAAGAGATTCGGTCTGCAAAGGATTGCCCGAATGCCTTCAACGCAATGTCGATTGCCTCTGCGTCGTCAAGTCTCCGCCGGTATCCGTCGATCCTTTCGAACCCGTCTTCCTCGTTGGCGTTGTTGTGAAAGCTCAAGAATCCGTCTATTCCTGCGAAAAGCTCAAGCACAGCTGCCGAATCGGCTATTCCTCCCTTGCCTTCGGCGATTTCTTGATAGCTGCTCCAGGCGTACTGATCGACGTCTTCTCCTATGTCGAGAGGATTGCGGTGGATGTAGCGGATTGCCGCTAGCAAATGGCTTTCGCTCGTGATCGGTTGGGCATTGAAGCGGTTCTGGAAAACCTTCCCGACATGCCCATGCCTTCCGTTGAAGTACTGCGCATAGCTGATCTCCGTGCGCTGCATCAGCTTCGAGAGGTCGGCTCTGTCTGCGCGAAGGAGTAGATGAGCATGATTGTCCATGAGGCACCAGGCATAGATGGCAGCCTTTGACCCTTTCAGTTTTTCCGCGAGAATGTCGAGAAACCTTTTTTTGTCCTGATCATCCTCGAAAATGATGCGCCTTCCCAGTCCCCTTACGGTCACGTGGGCAAATTCGGAAGGGAACAGCGCTCTCGCGTCGCGTGCCATGGCTCCTCCTTTTTTTGCAGGGGCGCCCAAGATCTTCGTTGCGCTCATTATGCCATGGGACGGGGCGCTTTGATACGTGCCGTTAGATGCGTCCCTTTGGCACGGATGCGTCCCTTTGGCACGCCTTTGGCACGGAGTTCCGGAATCAGGCCCTTCGGGAAGCCGTCTAGCGGCTATGATTTAACGCGTCCAAGATTTGGGGCGCAGTTCATCGTTGTGCCAACACTCTTTGCGCAAAACCACCCATATTGCGCACCCCCCCGCACAGTACAATGTACGCAAGCGGTACAGAAGCTTGCGCAGTACCCAAACGCCGCGCATAACCAGGAGCATGCTCATGAGTCCGAAACCGCAACCGCCACAGGGGAGCAACCTCTTCCAACGCGCCATATTTCGCATCAAGCACCCTGAAACGCACACCTCGCAGGAATGGGACGAGATAGCAAAGCGCAAAAAGCAGCAGCGCCGCGAGAAGCGCAAAGCGCTTCTCCACCGGATAACAGCGTCGCCGCAAGAACCTCTGGCACAAAAGCAGCCGCACCGTGAGAAGCGCCAGGGCCTTCTCCGCCGTGAAACAACGCCGTCGCGCGAACCCCTGACGCTGATCCCCTTCACCTTTAAAAGCCTGATTATCCGCGCCGTTTTTGCCGTGGGCATTCCTGCCGCCATCGCGACGTTCTTCGCCTGGCAGGCCCCATGGGACGGGTTCGTCCGCGACAGCAACATCTTCGGCGTATTCATCAGCGTGGGCGTATGGGGCCTCGCATGCTGGTGCTACGCCCAGTTCGGAAGCGCCAACGAGGGCAACGACCGCGCTCGGCCGCTGAAGTCGGTGGGCATTCTGGTTCTCGTCATCACGTTTTGCCTGATGGCATGTGCGTTTGTCGCGTGGATCGAGTACCTGAGAATGACGCTCATGAGCATAATGACCAACGGAAATGACGCCGCGCCATGGAGTACCTTCATGGCGCAGCTGGTTGACTCCTTCGTGGCATCGGGGCTGCCCGTCACACTGACCCTGTTCACCTGCGTGAGAATCGCGAGCTGGGCATGGCGCCGCTGGTCGGAAGCGTTTGAGACCAGCGAGGCGCTGTGGTGGCTCGACGCGGGCGTGCGTGTGCTGAAGTTTTTCGCCCACCTGTTTGCGGTGCTGGCGGTGGGCACATCGCTCGCGCTGCTGTGCGAGGCGGGGCTCTACCCCAACATTCCGCTGTGGTTCAACGGCCCCTGGTGGGCAGGCGTGGCGTCGCTCGCGCAGCAGCTCGCGCAAACAGGCATGCTCTGGGTGCTGGCGGCGGCGTGCGTGCTGCGCGTTGCGTGGCGGCGCTTCAAGCTGTGGAACGATGTGCGCACCGAGCGCGAGCGCAGCCTCTGGAAACAGCAGCCAAACCCTAAGCCCGACCTGGCCATAAGCGCCAAAACCGCGTTATCGAGCGCAATCGCGTCCGTCGTGCGCACCGTCTGTTTGACCGCCATCGTGCTGGCGTTTATCGCGTCGGCGCTCGCCCTTGTGCATCCCGGAGGGCTTCCAAGCGCCACCCTACTCGCCACCATGGCGTCTGCCCTGGCCACGGGCCCGCTAGCGGGCGCACTTGCGGCATGCGTCGCGCTTTACCTGGCGCGGCTTGCGAAGAACCGCTGGGCTATGTCGTTGGGCAAAACGCACGGGTTCCTGCGCGGATTGGCAACCTTCGTTTGGGCGCTCGCGGCCATCGCCACCGCCGGATTGGCGCTCTATGGCATCGTGCGCGCCCAGCAGGCCACCGGAGTGTTCTCGACTTTGGGCTGGCAGCTGCAAAGCGGCCTGGAAAACCCCAATATCTGGGGATTCGTCATCCATCTGGCCATCGGGATGGTCATCGCCATCATCGTGCTGTACATTGTGGTGATGCTTATCCCGTTCGGCGGGGGCGTCGGCGCAGGCGGCGGGGGCGGCGGTTATGCGGCCGGCGGTGGCGGTGGTGGCTCCAGTTTTGGCAGCAGCAGCGATTCCAAGCGTCAATCCGTCAACGACCGCTACGGCCGCAAGCTGGTGGAGGTAGATGATTCCGGCATATTCTCCCCCACCACCCTGCGCGACCGCCACGGCGCCAAGATTGGCACCGCACGCGAGAGCTGGGACGGCTCCACGCATGTGAGCATCGGCGACGACGAGTACCGCGTGCGTGAAGCCCTGTTCTCAAGCGACAAGATCGTGGAGAAAGACGGCGAAGAGGTGGGCCGCATCCGCGAAAGCGGTGGGGGCGACGACCGGTTCTATAAGAAGTAGCGCAGCTCGGTGCTGAATCAACAGCGGCACCGCGTTTTGCGGTGCCGCTTTCTTATTGCGCTGCTCTGCCGCTTGCGGGGCGACGAGCGGTTCTGTAGGCAATGGGGCCTATTTCGTGCGCCAGTCGCAGGGGTTGGGTGCAAGGCAGGCACGCAAGCCTTCGGTGATGATGAGAAGGCAGTTCTCAAACGACGCCGCCGAATAGCCCGCCGCCGTAGTACGCCGCCAATGCTCGTTGAGCACGAACGGGGGCGCCTGGCGACCGCGCCTGGTGAGCATGCCCGGCACGCGCGATGGTTGGGGGACGTGTTCCTTTCAACCCATTTGGCAGGCCGCCTCGATGGGGTTGGTTGTCCGTGACAGAGGCGTTGTCCGTGACAGAGGGACGCATCTATTGGCACGAAGCTTGCAGCGAAGGGGCGCGGAGCGTGACGTTTGATGTGTCCCTCCGTCACCACGACTCCTCCGTCACCACGCCTCCGTCACCACGTTTGATGTGTCCCTCCGTCACCCGTCACCGGGCTTTCTCCCGCATACGATCTCCTGTGCACGTCATGCTATGGGGGCTTTCGAGACGCATGACAATGTCGCTTGGCGGCGCCCACAGGCTGGAAGACGTGACCTCGAAGTTGTTCGAGAAGCTGGCCGAGTCAATGAGGCTCCCGGAGGGTCGCGCCATGGCGAGGCTTGGCGACCTTGCAGCCGGAATCGAAGGGGCGATAGAGGAAGCCTTTTCCTTCGTGGAATCTGGCGGGATCGCCTGCGGAGAGTTAGGGATCGCGTTGTCGGCGAGATCCGTGCGAATGCGGGAAGACTTTAGGAACGCGTGGGTGCATAAGGGCATTGATTGACTTGCGCCAAGAAGAGATGCTGCAGCGTTTGGTGCCATATAATGCGCTTCAAAGGCGGCGGCACCGAAGGGACTTGCCATGAGTATCGTGAACTCGCAACTAGGCTCGCTTGTTTCTGACAAGGAGAAGTCAGCGTATCTTGCGAAAATACGATCAAGCAAAGATAAGCTGATTCACAGCGGAATAAATCCGTTCGAAAACCTGCGTGTTGAGCCGGAGGTCGCCGAATCGTGGATCGCTTCATACAATGCCGGGGTTGATCCCTACGCTCCAAACAACTCTGAGTACGTAGACTATGATGATCTTTCCAAGCGTCTAGCAGCCAATGTCGACATCGTTGCCGCCGTAGACGAGACGATAAGTCGCTTTCTTGGCGTTTTAAAGAAGATGATCAGCTCTATTTTTTACGCTGACAGCGACGGTGTGGTTCTTTACGTGCTCGAAGGGGAAGTTTCGAACGACAACTATCGTCAATTTGGGACGCGTGTCGGCGGGTTGTGGAACGAAGAGATCACGGGGACTTCGGCGATCTCTTTGTGCGTCAAGCATCGGGATGTTGTCCAGCTGGTTGGGCCTGAGCACTATGGAATCGTTATGCAAGACCATCTCACCACTGCTGTTCCGATTCGCGGCTCAGACGGGGAGTTTTTCGGCGTGCTGGCGATGACAACGCTGCACAACAAAGTCGGCACGGGACTCTCTTATTCGCAACCGTACAATCTTGGTCTTGCCTTGGCGTTGGCATCATCGATCGAGAGGCTCGTCCAGTTCGAGAGAAAGCCGTATGGAACAGACAATGGTGGGGGAGGCGGTCTTCTTGTAAGCGGACGCAGCGAAGAGGGGGCACGGTTCCCGGCGCTTCAAGATCTTATCGGATTGAGCGCCGCGTTCTCGAGCATAAAGAAACTTGCCAAGCAAGCTGCGCTTACAAAAGCGAACGCTTTCATCTATGGCGAGATGGGGGTGGGGAAGTTCACGCTTGCAAAAGCCATTGCTGCTGAGCGGGGGCTGTCTCCCGATTCGCTCGCGGTGCTCTCGTTTTCAGGAATGCCCGATTTGCTGATCGAAGAGGAGATGTTCGGCAGGGAGGGGCCGATGGGCGTTGTCGAGAAGGTGGGCATACTCGAGCAGGCAAAAGACGGTGTGCTCATCATCATGGAGATCGGTGATGCTCCGGCAAGAATCCAGCATGCCCTGCTGAATGCAATAGAGGAGCGTTCGTTTCGAAGGATAGGGGGCGCCGCTCGCGTTCGGCTTGGCTCGTTCCAGGTTGTTTCCACTTCGGAATTCGATCCGGCGGAGCTCGTGAAGCTTGGGAAACTGAGAAGCGATTTGGCCATTACGGTTTCGCAGATCAAAATAAACATTCCACCGCTTCGCGAAAGGCGTGATGACGAGCGGCTCCTCATCGGGCATTTCTTGAAGCATGCCGGTGAGAGAAGCGGGATGCGGCGCCCTCCCCATTTGTCTTCTCGTGCTATGCAGGTGCTGCTTGAGACGCCGTTGCGTGGGAACGTGAGGCAGCTGCGCGACGCTTTGCAGTATGCAGTTATAGTCTCCGAAGGGGAGACAATCAACGAAGACGATTTTCCGCTCGGCATTGAAGACGCTCCTGCCAAAGGCTTTTCCGAAGAGGATGGAGACGGCGTGATGTCACTTAAAGACGCCGAACGTGCGGCAATCGAAAACGCTTTGGCATTCACAAACGGCAACATTCGAGAAGCGGCGAAGGTTTTGGGGATCAGCAGGTCAACGCTCTATCGCAAAATGGACGAGTATCGGATTGCCCGATGATTGAGATAATTATGGAAATAATATGAATTATTTTAACAAAGGAGGGGCGCCAACAAAGTATTGATCTCAACTTCGAACATGTCTCAAAATGAGACATAACATTGTTCTATAGCTCTGTCCGAAAACAGGACAGAGCTTATTTTATTCTCAAATTAAAATAACGAAAACACGAACAAAAGTTCGCTCATTCGATTCTTTATATACTCGTTTTCGTGATCACGAATTGCAGGGTTGGCCGACAACTCCGGTTCTAAAGCGAGTCACGCTAACAGGGAGAGGGAGGAGAATCGTATGGGTGAGCCTATTAAAATCAGAGACAAAACTGTTCTGAAGGGTCTTGGGTTCGACAGTTTTGGACAGGGGTCGAACTCTTGCGAGGTGGATGTTCTTGACGGGAGGATCGTTCGCACGCGTCCGTTCCACTACAACTACAAGGACGCATACGATCCTCAGGACAAGAATCCGTGGACCATTGAGGCTCGGGGCCATACGCTGGTTGCTAAAGAGGAATCGCTGCTGTGTCCGTTCGAGCTGGCATATAAGCTGCGGGCCTATTCGCCTAACCGCATTCCGTTTCCGCTGAAACGAGTTGACTGGGAACCTGGCGGCGATCCTGAAAAAATCAATGCGGAGAATCGCGGGAAGTCGAAATTCGTGCGCATCAGCTGGGATGAGGCGACGACGATCATCGCGGACGAGATTCGACGCATGGAGTCCCAATATGGTCTAACGGCTATTCTTGCGCAGTGCGACGGCCATGGAGAAACGAAAAGCATACATGGGCCCCATGGGTGCCAGACGCATTTGCTGCAGCTTCTCGGGAACTACACGCAGCAAATCCGCACGCCTGACAGCTGGGAAGGCTGGGTATGGGGAGCCAAGCACGTTTGGGCCCAGTTCCCTGTGGGCCAGCAGCGTCAGGTGAACATGCTCAAGGACATTTGCGAGAACACCGAGATGATGCTGTACTGGGGTTCCGATCCTGAGGCTATGTGCTGGGGTTGGGGTGGCCAAACGGCAAGCTACCTTGCGTCTCATTTCGACAAGCTCGGCATTAAAAACGTGTTCGTTTCCCCCGACTTCAACTACACCGCCGCAGCGCATCCCGGCAAATGGATACCGGTGCTTCCGAACACCGATTCCGCCCTCCAATGCGCCATCGCCTATACATGGATCACTGAAGGCATTTACGACCGCGAATACATCGACACCCATTCGATCGGCTTCGATTGGTTCGAATCCTATGTGCTGGGCAACATAGACGGCGAGCCGAAGACTCCGAAGTGGGCTGAGCGCATTTGCGGAGTGCCTTCCCGAATCATCAAAGCGTTTGCACGGGATTGGGCTTCGCACGTGACGGTCATCTCCCACTGCAACGGTGGTGGCTACATTCGCTCCGCGTACTCCCATGAGCCGGCGCGACTCGAAGTGGTTCTGCTTGCAATGCAAGGTCTCGGCAAACCTGGTTCGGGGCAGTTCATTTATTTCCAGTGGCAGCTGTTTGGAATGCAGTCCACCAATGCTGGACCGAGATCTTCCATCATTCCGAGCATCGAGGGTTGCTATCATGGTATTGACCAGGCGTTTATTCCGGAATCGTTCATCCCGAAGACGCTTATCCCCAAGGCTATCTTGGGTGACTACACTGAAGAGCATCCTCTGAAGTGGCACAGCTTCACGCATTGTTCTCTTCCCGCATCGGATCAGTTCGACGAGTATCAGTATCCCGTTCCTGGCGCTTCTCCCATCCACATGATTTGGACCGACACGCCCTGCTGGACGACATGCTGGAATGGTGGAAACGAGATGATCGAAGCTGCTCGTTCTCCCAAGATCGAGTTCATCTTGGCTCAGCATCCCTGGTTCGAGAACGACTGCCTGTTTGCCGATATTCTGCTGCCCGTGAACACGAAGTTCGAAGAAGAGGACTTCGCCGATGACCTTCTCAACGGTTTTTACAACCATATTTTCTACGAAGCGCAGGCCATCGAGCCCATCGGCGAGTCCAAGAGCGATTGGGAGTGCGTACTTGAAGTTGCAAAGAAACTCGGCGTGTATGAGCAGCTGACCGAGGGCCTTACCTATGATGATCTGATTTACCGCGGATGGGAGAAGTCTCGTTGTGCCGATAACGTAAGCTACGAGGACTTCCGTAAAAACGAGTATTACATCATTCCGACGGCCGAAGACTGGGAAGACGATGAGCCGGGTCTGCATGCGTTTTGGCGTGATCCGCAAAACAACCCGCTTGACACCCCGTCGGGTTTGCTTGAGATCTACTCGCCTTCGCTGGCATACAACTTCCCCGACGACACGGAGCGCATGCCGTATCCACGCTATATGGGAGATGGCGAATCCCATCAGGAAAGCCTGTTTTCGCCTCGTGCGAAAGACTACCCGTACATCATGATGTCGAACCATCCGCGTTGGCGCGTGCACGCGAACATGGACGACATCCCCTGGTTCCAGGAGATCGAGACGAGCAAGGTCCATGGAGAAGACGGCTATCCCTATGAGCCTGTGTGGATCAATCCCGAAGATGCCAAGGAGCTCGGCATTGAGGACGGCGACATCGTGGAGATCTACAACGAGCGTGGCATGGTGCTTGGCGGCGCGTACGTCACGTATCGAATCATGAAGGGTGCGGTCAACCAGGACCATGGCGCTCGTCTCGATCCGCTTGAGTTCGGTGTTGCTGATCGCGGCGGTGCGAACAACATCATCTGCCCGACGAACGTTACGTCGAAGCACTGCGCGGGCGAGGTAACGAACGGATTTTTGGTTGGACTGAAGAAAGCAGACATGGATGAGCTGAAAAGCCGTTATCCGGAAGCGTTCTCTCGCACGTTCGACGCGGCGACAGGCATGGTCATAAGCGACTGGATCATCGAAGGGGATGAAGCGTAATGAAGGTATTCGTTATCGACGAGCAGAAATGCAACGGCTGCCACAACTGCCAGATCGCTTGCAAGGACGAGCACTGCGGCAACGATTGGAGCCCCATTTCGCTTCCGCAGCCGCTTACTGGCCAGTTTTGGGTCAAAGTTGACGAGAAGACGGTTGGTCAGACCCCGAAAGTGCGCGTCGACTACCACGTTACGCGGTGCAATCACTGCGAGAACGCTCCGTGCATGGCGGCTGCGGAGAACGGTGCGGTGTACCGCCGGGATGACGGGCTGGTCATCATCGATCCCGTTGCATCCAAGGGTCAGAAAGCCATTGTGGACGCATGTCCCTACGGCGTGGTGTTCTGGAACGAAGAGCTCGAAGTTCCCCAGAAATGCACGGGCTGCGCGCATCTTCTCGATGCCGGTGAAAAGCCTCACTGCGTGGATGTGTGCACGACGGGCGCTTTGCGCTTTGGCGAGTATGAGGAGTTTGCCGAGGAGCTTGAAGCCGCCCATGCCGAGGTCATGAAGCCGGAACTTGGCACCAAGCCGCGTGTGTACTATCTCAATCGGCCGAAGATTTTCTATGCGGGGGACGTCTACGATCCCGAGCTTGACGAGTGCCTTGAAAACGCAACGGTAACGCTTTCGCGAAAGTCAGACGGTGCCGTGTTTGAGCAGAAGACTAACAACTACGGTGATTTCTGGTTTGACGGGCAGGAAGCTGGCGCGCATGAGCTTCGCATAGCGTGTGACGGTTACGAAGCGGTGGTCAAGGAGTTTTCGTCAGACGAATGTCTCAACTTGGGAAGTTTCCCGATGAACGCCATCTGATTCTGCATGCATGGGCGACCGTTGCTCGATGATGCAGCGGCGGTCGCCCCAACAGGAGGAAAGCGGGAGAGAAAGGAGTTTCGGCTATGTGCTTCAGGCCGGCTATGGCATCTGCGGAAGTCAAATGCCCTCGTTGCGGGCATCCGATCGCGAAGGAGGATGGTGACGTTTGTCCGAAATGCGGACTTACGAAGGAAGAGCTGGAAAGCGGAGGTCTTGTTCCGACTCCTGGAAAGCCTGGCGGGCTCGTGCCGCCACCTCCTGCTCCGCCTTCTGCCAGGTAAGCCTTTGGATGCTGAGCAAGCATGGGAGCGAGCGGCAAGGTATCGGTGCTTCTCTGTGGGGGCAGCGGTGATCTGAGGGAATTCGAGGTCTCTGCAGGGCTCACCGTCGCCCAAGCGCTTGAAGCGATCGGTCTGCCTGTGAAAACGCCATGCGGGGGAGCGGGTCATTGCTGCTCATGCACGACGAAAGTATGGCGGAAGGGGGAAACGTCTCCTATCAGGGTCCGCGCATGCCGCGAGAAAGTGGCGGAGGGGATCAAAATCTATCCGGCGCATTGCAGGGTGGTCGGTGTGTTGGTGCCCCCTCCCCCTCATCGAAAGATCAGAGGGTAGTCGCGATCGGGTGGTCTCGGCGCCTTTTGCGCAACGTGAGTGAGGGGCAAGGAAACGCCTTTTCGCATGTCGCGCTTAAGGGTTTTCGCAATCTAGACAATTTCAACCAAATGATTGGAACAGCCGTCACGTACTCGGCCTGGTCTCGTGCTGACTGAAAGGGGGGATGCTTTTGGCTCATGCTGCCTCGTTTGGGCTACGCAAGATGAACAAAACATAGGAGGGGTCTTATGTCTACTAATTCAGAAAACGCAACACCCAGCAAGTGGCGCTGGCTCGTTCTCGCAACTTGCTTCCTGCTGTACATGTTCGGGAATTACTCTTCGTACGCAATGGGTCTGACGATGGTTCCTGTGCGTGAGGCGATGGGGCTTGACACGGCAGCTGGCGGCATGCTGTCTTCGGTGCTTATGTTCGGAGCGGTGATCGGCTGCGTTCTTGCGGGCCGACTTGCTTCTACATGGGGAAGTCGCAACGTTATCGTTGCATCCGGCGTTGTCATCGGCATCTGCTGCATCGTT
Organism: Candidatus Aphodovivens excrementavium; assembly: GCA_018715935.1. Lineage (GTDB taxonomy): Bacteria > Actinomycetota > Coriobacteriia > Coriobacteriales > Eggerthellaceae > Aphodovivens > Aphodovivens excrementavium. Next base: position 8,724 of record DVKR01000043.1, on the reverse strand, counting down.
TGTTCGCAGCTGACCAACTACACCGCATGGATTGTTGTCAGGTTCATTAACGGATTGGCCTACGGTGCCCAGTTGGGTCCCGTGGTGACGCTCGCGACCGATCACTGGGCAGGCAAGCGCCAGAACATGGCGACCGCGTTCATCCTTTCAAGTTTCCCGGTCTCGGGAGCCCTTGCGGCTTTTGTTACGGGGCTGTTCCCGGACAACTATGCGATGGTTTGGCTGCTGTGCGGTCTTGCCATCATCCCGGCCCTTCTGACGCTGCTCGTTCCGAGCGATAGGCTTACGGCTGGTCAGGTTGCCGCCAAAGCGGACGAAGGGGAAAGCGTCGGTTTCGGTTCGATCTTTGCGGGGAATCTCAAATTCGTCACCATCTTTGCCATTATCGTTAGCTTCATGAACATGGCTGGCGTCTGGGCGCTTGGAACTTGGCTGCCGTCTTGGCTTCAGATCGAGCGCGGTCTATCCACTGAGATCATGGCCAACTTCTCCATGGTCAACTACCTCGGCGGGTTTATTGGGTACTTCTTCTGGTCTTGGTTGGGAAAGAAAATCACCAACCCCAAGTCCCTTATCGTTGGCTACTTCGCCACTGCTGCGACGGCGATCATCTACTTCCTGATGCCTGGCACTGACCTGTTGTTCTATTGGGGTCCGGTTGTGTACTTCTGCCAGGCGGTCAACGTTATGTGCTCGATTACGTTTGCTGCTGCTTTCCCGCGTCTTATCAGGGCGTATGGTGCAGGAACGTGCTTTAACGTGGGTCGTGTTGGCTCCATCATCTCGCCTTACACCACGGCGATCATCGGTACGGCATTCGGCCTTACCGCTGGTTTGGCAACGGTTCCCGTGTTCTATGCCATTGGCGGTCTGTTCGGGTTTGGCCTCAACCGCTTTGTGAAGAAGCAGGAGCGCATCGATGCTGCTGAGGAGGCTGGGAAGTAAGGGGTTTCTTCTGCGAAGAGGTGGCGGTAGGGATACGAGCGGTTTCGTTTGCGTCCCCGCTGCCACCCTCAATCAATTTGCATGCTTGGGCCGCATTTCAACATGGCCTGATGCATGAGTCCCGAATAAAAAGGGGAGGGACAACATGAAAAGTGACGCTTTTCGCATTCCCGAGGGGGCTCCGGGAACCAAGGCGCGCTGGGCGGTTGTTCTGTGCTGCGCAGGCGCCTATTTCTTCGATTCCTACGACATGTACATTTTGGGAATCGTCATGCAGGATATCCTCACCGAGCTCAATATGACGACGGCTCAAGGTGGGCTCTTGTCATCTGCGACGATGCTTGGCGCGGTTATCGGCAGCGTGTTTCTTGGCAGATTTGCATCGAATTACGGGAACAAGTTCTGCCTTGTTTTGTGCACCGCATGGATAGGGGTTTGCTCTCTCGCCGTTGTTTTCGTTCAGAGCTTTGCTGCGTGGTTTGTGCTGCGCGTTCTTGTCGGACTTGGCATCGGTGGCATCATGGGGCCGATTCATGCGCTTATCTGGCAGCATTGGGGGCCAGGTCACCGCACGAAGATCACCGGGCTCACGTTCAGCACGTTTCCCATTGCCGGCATTGCTGCGAGCTTGATGGGCAAGCTCGTGCTCGTGACGAACTTCCGTGTCATTTTCATCTCCGCGGGTCTTTCCATCGTTGTCGCGGTTGTCGCCTACTTCATGATTCCAGATGACAAGCATCTGGTTCCACGCGGCCAGATTGCAGCTTCCCAGGGTGCTGGCAAGGTCAAGACGAACGAGATCTTTGCGGGAAACTACAAATGGATTACCCTCTTCGCCATTTTCGCGAGTTTTGCCAACATGGCTGCTTGCTGGGCGATGAACACGTGGATCCCGTCTTGGCTTATGACCGATCGCGGGCTCGACATGGCGGAAATGACGAATTTTGCCACGCTCAACTACTGCGGAGGCTTGGCGGGCTACCTCATCTGGGGCGTGATAGGATCAAAGATAGGTTCTGGTCGCGCGATGGTGGCTGCTTACGCCTTGTCCGCAATCGCATTGCTCGCTTACATCGTTATGCCGGGTGGCAGCTACCTCGCTCTTCTTGGGCCGGTGCTTTATTTCGGCCAGGGCGGATGCGGCTGCTTGAATTCTGTTCTGTTTGCAGAGGCGTACCCCGAGCGAACGAGAGCGTATGGCTCTGGCACGGCATTCAATGTTGGACGCATCGGTTCGATCATCTCTCCCTATACGGTAGCGCTGGTCGGTACGAGTTTCGGTTTGACGGCCGGCTTGCTTATGGCGCCAGCGTTCTTCGCTTTCGGCGTGGTCGTATCGGTTGTTTTGAACCGCGTTCTCCGCAAGCAATGGGCGATAGAGGGCCGCTCCGATCTTGATAGGGAATGATGTCGCATTGGCGGCGATGCGCCGGTGGGCAGGATAGGCGATGCGCCAGTTGAGTGACATGCTTTGGCTGGCGCATTTGCGAGAGGGATGCTGCAAGGGCGTTTTGGCTGAGAAGGGAGAAAGCTGTGGAGGTTTACGAATGCATCACAACGCGGCGAAGCTGCCGTGCCTACAAGGACATGCCGATCGAGAGAGAAAAGCTTGAACGGGTCGTTGAGTCGGGGCGCTTTGCTCCAAGCGCGAACGACAATCAGATGGCGCGGTTCATCGTGCTTGCAAGCAAGGAGGCGCTTGATGAAATCGCCGCTGTTGTTCGCAGGGCGTATGCGGAAATGAAGGAAGATGATCCGAAGTACGCGTCATCTCAGGGCGTTATCGAAAAGTCCAAGGACGGAAGCTACGTTTTTCACTACGACCCATCTGCGCTTGTGATTGTTGCCAACAAGGATGGCTATTCCCATGCCATGGCTGATTGTGCTTGCGCGATCGAGAACATGATGATAGAGGCGAACGATCTCGGGCTTTCGAGCGTTTGGGTGAACCAGTTGTGCGCGTTCGAGCGCCATCCAGATGTGGTCGGGCATTTGCGCAAGATCGGTTTGGCGGATGATGAGATCGTGTATGGGGCATTAAGCATCGGGTATGCGCAGGTGCCAAACCATGATGCTCCGGAGCGCAAGGGCAACCCGGTGGTGTATGTGGAATGACGCTGCGCCGATTCTGATTGGTTTTCGTTCTGCGGCATGAGAAGGAGCCATCATGTTGGGAGCAAGGAACAGGGGTCGCTTGCAAACGTGCATGCGCGGGCAAGTGCCTGACGCCCGTCCGTATTGCTGGTACTACAGCTACGATTTCGTTGGATCGGCGACGGGTGTGAACTTGAGGGAGTACTTGTTCGACCCCAAGCTCATGTTTGAAACTCAGATGCATCTTTGCTCCCTCTTGGACGGAGGCATATCGCTGATTCCCGATGGCGCGATGCTGCCTGAGAACGAAGCGCTTGGTGCTGAGTTGGTGTTCACAAATGGGTATCCGACCACAAAGCATCAAGATTGCGTGATGATCGGCTCGATCGCTCGCTCGGATCCCGTCAATCCGTACAACGGAAAACTGATGGAAGCTTTGCTGGAAGCGCTGAAATACATGAGGGGTCATGCTCCAAACGATGTTTCCGTCGAACCGACGTTTATCACTGGTCCGTTTTCGTTGGCTGCATCCGTTTGCGGGATTTCGGATTTTCTCGTTGGTCTGTATGAAGAACCCGACACCGTCAAGCAATGCTTGGAGATGGTTGCCGAAACCGAAATAGCGTATCTGAAAGAGCAGGAGAAGATCCTGGGTCCATTGGACCGTATCTCGATGTCCGATGACGTATCGGCGTTTCTCTCGCCTGAGATGTTTCGAGAGTTCGTGCTGCCTACTTATGATCGAGTGCGTGCTGCGTTTCCCCATTCGCAGCACTGGCTGCATAACGATGCAGATACTTCAAAAATCTACCGGGATATCTGCGGATACGGTTTCGATCTATGGCATGTGGGCTACGTCGTGGATATCGTGAAGATCGCGCACGATACACCTGATAGCAAGACGGTTCTTGCCGGAAACCTGGTTCCCTTGGACGATCTTGCCTGCAAAACGACGGAGGATGCGTTGGGGCTTGCGAAAGATCTTCTCGCTCAATTTGACAACAGCTCGAGGTTCGCCATCTCTGCTGGTGGGTTCCTTGCAACAGGAACCCCAGTTGAAACCGTTCGCGCGATCATGCATCTTGCCGACGAGTGGCAGCTGGTGCAATGAGGTTTTGCCAAGCGTGACAGAGGGACGGGTGACAGAGCGGGTGACAGAGTGACAGAGGGAGGACGGACAGAGTGACAGAGGGACGCATCTATTGGCACGAAGCTTGAAGCGAAGGGGCGCAGAGCGTGACGTTTGATGTGTCCCTTCGTCACCCTTCGTCACCCATCCCTCCGTCACCCATCCCTCCGTCACCCCCGTCACTCCGTCGCCCGTCACCCCCTCATCCGATAGAAGGAGGCTACCATTCTTTACCGGTGCATTTTGTTCGACCTGGACGGCACGCTTACCGATCCGAAAGAGGGCATAACGAAGTCCATCCAGTACGCGCTTTCGTCGCTTGGGATAGAAGAGCGCGATCCCGATGCGTTGTGCGCGTTTATCGGTCCCCCCTTGCAGCGCGTGTTTGCTGAAAGCTACGGCATGAACAGCAAGGAGACTGAAAAAGCGATCAGCAAATACCGTGAGCGCTTTTCTGCCGAAGGCATTTTTGAGAACGAGGTGTATCCCGGAGTTGATGAAATGCTGGCATCGTTGAAAGCGGACGGTGCATGCATCTGCCTTGCTACATCGAAGCCGACGGTGTACGCGGAGCGCATCTTGGATCATTTTGGTTTGAGTCGGCATTTCGACCAGGTGGTTGGGAGCGAGCTCGATGGGACGCGAAGCGCCAAAACAGACGTTGTGCGAGAGGTTCTCTCACGTTTGGAGTGGGTGGATCTTGCTGATTGCGTGATGGTTGGCGATAGGGGCCATGACGCTGAAGGCGCTAAGGCGTGCGGCATCGATGCAGTTGGCGTTTTGTACGGATATGGCTCGCGGGAAGAGCTTGTCGAAAGCGGAGCCAAGCTCGTTGTCGGGACCGTCAACGAGCTTGGCGATCTGCTTCGATCGTAGTTTCCCCCTACTTCGCATCCTTGCCGAAGAACAGTTCGTACCAGCGGATGAACAGGTAGATGGTCCACACGTGGCGCCACAGCAGCGCTTTGTGGCGGGGGAACCAGATGGGGTGGCTCACGCGCGGCTTGCGGCCGAGGAATGCGTCCAGCAGCGCGCCGATCTCGCCGGTGTTGAAGAACTCGGCGGCGGCCTCGCTTCCGAACGCGCGCTCGATGTCGGCGTTGGCGGCGGGGTCGCGCAGCCACGAGCTCACCGGCACGGGGAAGCCGAGCTTCTTGCGGTAGGCCACTTCCTCAGGCAGCACGCGCGCGGCGGCGGCGCGCAGGGCCACTTTGTTCTTCTCGCCGTCCCGCTTGAACCGCGACGGCATGGCAAGCGCCACGTCCAGCATGCGTCGGTCAACGAAGGGCATGCGGATGTCCAGCCCCGTGCCGCGGGAGATCTTCGTGGAGTTGAACAGGATGCTGCCCTCGAAGTAGCTGCGGAACTCGACGTAAAGCATCCAGGTGAGCGGGTCGTACTGGCGGCCCTTCGCCCCGCGCTCCTTCATGAACTCACGCGTGGTGACGCGCGGGTTGTACTCTTTCAGATAGCGGCGCTCTTCGGAGGGGCTCATGATGTGCGTGGAGCCGAAGTACACCGGGTCGGGGCCGGCGGATGCGCGCTTGACGTTGCCGTAGACGCTGTAGCCGGCGAAGAACTCGTCGGCGCCCTCGCCCGAGAAGCACAGGCTCGAGATCTTCGCCGCCTTCTTGCAGCCGCAGTACAGCGACAGCCCCGCCACGTCGGCGGAGGGCTGCTCGTAGGCCAGCAGGAACTCGTCCACGTTGCCGAAGAAGTCCTCGGGCGTCACCGAGATGCCCTCGAACCCGCGGCCCAGGTACGCCGCCGTGGCGCGGGCGTCCTCTTCCTCGCTGACCTTCTGGTCCTCGTAGGACACGCAGAAGCCGCGCTTCGCAGGGCCCTTCGCCAGGATGTAGGACGAGTCCACGCCGCCCGACAGGAAGCTGTCGGCCACCTCGCCTTCGTCGCAGATATCGCGCATGGCGCCGTCCATGGCCGCCTCGATGGCGTCGGCCCAGTCCTCGAGCGTCTTGGATTCGTCGGGCGCGAAAGCCAGCTCCCAGTAGCGGCCGAGCGCGAGCCCGTTGCCGCTGAAGCGCAAAAAGCCGCCGGGCTCCAGCTTGCGCACGCCCTTGAACAGGGTGTCCTCGCCGGGAACGTAGGTGAATTCCAGGTAGAACGGGATCATGTCGCGGTTGAGCGCGCGCACGAAGCCCGGCTGGTCGAACAGGTCCTTGATCTGCAGGGCGTAAAGCAGCTGCCCGTCGGCCGTCTCGTAGTAGAACAGCAGCTCCGCGCCGAACGGATCGCGTGCGCAGAACAGCTCGTCGGTTTCCGTGTCGTGCAGCGCGAAGGCGAACTGGCCGTTCAGGTGGTTGCCCATCTGCTCGCCCCACGCCTGCCATGCCGCGACGAGCAGCTTCTCCTCGCGCTCGGCGCGCGTGCAGCTATCGATGCTGACGCCCAGTTCGGCGGCGAGTTCCTTGTGGTTGCGGATCAGCCCGGAATAGGCTTTCACTTCGATCATGCGAGCTTCCTTCATACGCTTCGGTCTGAAAACGCTAGCCATGATACCGCATCGCCGCGCGCGATTTTCCGGTGAGCCTGCATCGTCGAAGGAAGGACACGGGTCAGTGCGCGCCTTCGCCCGTCTTGTCCGTCATGAACAGGCCAACACGGACCTGATGGTAGGTCTCGGCCCGCTCGTCAACCTTCAGGACGCGGCATTCCAGCACGTCGTCGTGGCCGAAAGCGAGCAGCTGGGCGGGCAGGGCGTTCTCGCCGCGCGGGATGTAGCCCAGCTTCAGCCCTTCCCAGCAGATTGCCACCGCGTCCGGGTCGTGCGGGTTGCTCGGCTCCGCCACCAGGCTCAGGTTCTCGCCAGGCCTGAGCTCCGACAGCACGAACGTCCCATCCCAGTAGCGCATGCCCGCGATGTCGAAGTCGGCCAGATAACGCGATCGGTAGTTCATAGGTGCTCCTTTCCTGCAGCCGCACGGGTGGTGAAACCTCCTTGGTCTGTATCTTACGACAGGGCTCGGCTTGCGGGTGTCCTGCAGAATGGACAGGGTGCAAAAGGGGACACCCTTTCGCCTCGATGCGCCTTCCATCTGGTAGAATGACAAGCGTATTCCGCAGATTCCGCAGGGAAGGCAGCGTGATCGCTATGGCGAACAGCGGCAAGTCGAAGCTGAAGCTTCTCCATCTGCTCATGATGCTCCAGGAGGAAACCGACGCCGAGCACGGCCTGTCCATGACGGCCATCCTTGAGCGGCTTGCCGAAGCGGGCATCAACGCCGAGCGCAAGAGCATCTACGACGACATCAGCACGCTGCGGGAGTTCGGCATCGAGATACGCACCTACCAGCGCAATCCCGTCGAGTACGCCATCGAGCGGCGCGATTTCTCGCTTGACGAGCTCATGCTCATGGCGGACGCCATCCAGTCGTGCCGGGCGATCACCGACCGTCAGGCGAAGCAGCTCATCGGGAAGATCAAGGCGCTTTCCCCCGAACGCGAGCGTGAGAAGCTCAACCGCCGTATCCACGTGGTGGGGCGCGTCAAATCCGCCAACAAAAGCGTGTTGAAAGCCGTCGACATCCTGCACGAGGCCCTGCGCCTTCGCCGTAAGGTCGAATTCTCTTACAGCAGGCTGGGACCCGACGGGAAGCGGCACGTCACGCGCGAGGGCAGAAACCACGTGGTCACGCCGGTCGGCATCACCTACGACGACGGTTTCTACTACCTGACCGCCTGGGATGACGGCCACGAGAGCATGCCCGAGTACCGCCTTGACCGCATGGTGTCGCTCAAAGTGCTGGAAGAGCCCGCTGCGAAGAACGAGCGGATAGCCAACCATGCCTACGACACGGGCGACACGGCGGTGTTCGGCCGCTTCACGGGAAACGAAGGGACGGCGGTGCTCGTTGCGGCGCCCGAGAAGCTCGAGATCATCACCGACCGCTTTGGTCCCGCCATCAAAACCATCGTGGCGGATGGGGACGAGGCGCGCGTCAGCGTACGGCTGTGCGTGAGCGAGCAGTTCTTCGGCTGGGTGGCGGGCACGGGCAAAGCCGTGCGCATCGCGGAGCCGCCATCGCTCGTGCGCAAGTACGAGGACTTCCTGCGCGATTTGCTGGACGGCTAGCTACAGCGCCACGACGGCATAGCTCACCTCGCCTCCTTTCGCCTCAAGGACAAGCTCCGCTTCATCGAACGCGATGGCGCAGCGGCCTCGTTCGCGCGCAGGCGCTTGGACGACTTGCGCGCCGGCGAGCCTCCACAGGGAGGGCTCGCTTACCCAGGCGGGGCAGGCGCGCTCGTTCGCTTCGGCATCTGCATCGGTCGCATCGGCGCGCATCCGCATGCTGCGTCCCGTGTCCAGCGTGCCGCGCCAGAAGGCACCTGCATCATCTGCGCCTGCCGAGAACGCCAGATCGAACTCCTCGAAGCGCAGAAGCAGCGGTGCGGCGGCCAAGCGCTTCCCCTCGCAGCACTCCCACACGACAAGCGCGTCGGCAAGGCGGCATCCTGCCAGGCCGTCAAGGGCGTTCGCGTCGTCGCGGCGAAACGAGCCGGACAGCACCAGGCGTCCCGCGCTGTCGTAGGCGGGG
>DVKR01000005.1 GCA_018715935.1 Candidatus Aphodovivens excrementavium | reverse complement strand
TCTCGGAATGGTTGTTTTGGTAACGGTAAAACCGAAGAAACAGAAAAGAGGCGATAGTGGAGTTTCGCAAGACCAGGCAGGATGAAATTGACCGCGTTATGTCCATATTGCTTGACGGCAAAGCCTCGCTGGCTTCGCTCGGCATCGATCAATGGCAGGGTGAAGGCTATCCGAACCGCGACATTGTCGTGCAAGACGTCGCTAAAGACCAGTCTTACGTTGTGGAAGACGAGGCGGGCCATTTAGCGGCAACGTGCATGGTCTCTTTTGCGGGAGAGCCCGACTACGATGAAATAGACGGAGCGTGGCTTACCCAGGGCGCCTCTGATTGCCCAGGTTATGCAGTCGTTCATCGGGTGGCAGTTGCGGCGGACAGCGTGGGAAAGGGGGCTGCGCGTTTCATGCTTACCCAGGCGCAGCAGATTGCTGCGTCGAAGGGAACAAAGAGCATTCGCGTCGATACGCATCCGGGGAATGTTCCGATGCTGTCTTTAATCTCTTCGTGCGGATTCGACCGCTGCGGCATCATTCGCATCAAGCATGCCGACGGAGGCATTCCTGAGCGCGTGGCCTTCGAGCGACTGCTGCAATAAGCTGCCATCGGCAGACTTTACAATACCGATACGTAGCTGAAACCTTTGGTTGATGCTCGCGCCACTATAATAACAATCACTATGCAGAAAGCTTCTCGAGAAAAGATAGCCCTTGCGGTGTTCGCCTTGCTGGCTGTATTGAGCTTGGTCGGCTTGGGCTGGTACATACTGGTTGGCCACTCGTGGAATGTGGCTGCGTCTACCATCGACGATACCATGGGCGAGATGGAAGGTTATACCGCCATTCTCTACAAAGGCACTCTCGAACAAGATAACGCCGATGAGGGTTCGGCGTCATCGCGAAAGGACGCCCTGTCCGACAAAGAGGCTGAGCCGGTAGATTTTGAAGCGCTAGAAGTCGAGTACCAAGAAAAGGGCGCCGAGGTTCTCGTTATCGACATGGACAACCTCTCCCAATACGAAGAGGGGATGATTGTCAAGCGCGGATCGAAGCGTATCGGCGTGATGAGTGCGCAGGATTCGGTCACTCAACTCGATGTCTCACGGTGCATGAGCGCGTTCGAGAGCGCTCAGGTTGATTTTACGGTTGTGATCACGCCAGACAGTTGGAAGATCCAACGTATTGGCGGCATCGATATTGCGCTGTGCTTAAACGATGAAGACATTGCGCCGATGGGCGCCGTTCAAGACGATACGTTTTATGTGGACGCTCCTGTCGAAGGCGACGCGGGGGTAATCTTGGTTTCTCCCTCTAATGTCGTGTCGGCAAAGGAAGTGTCCAACGCATAAGAAAGCCTCCTGTTCCTTGGAGCCATCTGCTTATGTCCAAGGAACAGGAGGCGGTTCAATCCCTTTTAGCTCATGAAAAAAGGCGCGCGTCTCGCAAATAATTTCGGCTCGCGTCTCGTTTTGGCGGGATACGAGCCGAAGCGAGGACGTTGGGGTGGCGGCGCGTCGTTAGACGATGCCCTGAGCCATCATGGCGTCGGCCAGCTTGGTGAACCCGGCGATGTTTGCGCCCATTACAAAGTCGCCCTCGTGGCCATACTCTTTGGCTGCGTCGTCGGCAGCGTGGTAGATGTTCTTCATGATGCTCTGCAGTTTGGCGTCAACCTCTTCAAACGACCAAGACAGGCGCTCGGAGTTTTGAGACATCTCAAGACCGGAGGTTGCCACACCGCCCGCGTTGGCGGCTTTTCCAGGGAAGAACGTTACGCCGTTTTTCTGCAGGAACTCGGTTGCGTCCATAGTGGTGGGCATGTTTGCGCCTTCGGCAACGATCTTGCAGCCGTTAGCGGCCAGCTGCTGAGCATCTTCCAAGAACAACTCGTTTTGAGTGGCGCACGGCAGGGCGATGTCGCAGGGAATGGACCACACGCCGCGCCCTTCATGGTATTCAACGCCGTCGCGACGGTTCGCATACTCGCTGATGCGACCGCGCTCAACTTCTTTGATCTGCTTCAGCAAGGCGACGTCGATGCCTGTAGGGTCGTGAATCCAACCGGTGGAGTCGGAAAGCGTCACGACCTTAGCGCCAAGCTGCTGGGCTTTTTCGGTTGCGTAGATTGCCACGTTGCCCGAGCCCGATACCGTGACCGTCTTGCCTTCGAAGCTGTCGTTGTTGCAGGCAAGATGCTCGGCGACCAGGTATACCAGGCCGTAGCCCGTTGCCTCGGTGCGAGCCAGAGATCCGCCGAAGGTCAGGCCCTTTCCGGTGAGCACGCCGGTGAACTCGTTGCGAATGCGCTTGTACTGGCCAAACATAAAGCCGATCTCGCGTCCGCCCGTTCCGATGTCACCTGCAGGAACGTCGGTGTTCGGGCCGATATGGCGGCACAGCTCGGTCATGAAGCTTTGGCAGAAGCGCATAACCTCCATGTCGGACTTTCCCTTCGGGTCGAAGTCCGATCCGCCTTTACCGCCGCCCATGGGAAGGGTGGTCAGGCTGTTCTTGAAAATCTGCTCGAAGCCCAAAAACTTGATGATGCCGAGGTTGACTGACGGGTGAAGGCGCAGGCCGCCTTTGTAGGGGCCAAGTGCGCTGTTGAACTCCACGCGATAGCCGCGGTTTACCTGAACCTTGCCCTCGTCGTCTACCCACGGAACGCGGAACATGACAACGCGCTCGGGTTCCACGATGCGCTCCAGCAGACCGGCGGCTTCGTATTCGGGATGTGCCTCGATAACCGGCTCAAGGGAGGTGAGAACTTCGGTGACAGCCTGAATGAACTCTGGCTGATCTGCGTTTTTCTCCTTCACCTGATCGATAACTCGGCTTACGTAGCTCATAGGACGAACCTCCTTAGCATGACAAACACAGTGTTCCTATTATAAAAAGCTCGTTTAAGCGGCTCCGATTCTGTAACAATCGGAAACAATTAGGGTGCCTGTGGGGTGTACGGCAGCGCCGGCAAACGGAGCATGCGGCAGCGCCAGAAAAACGGCGTGTATGGCAGTGCCGGCAAGCGGGGTAGGCGGCAGCGTCTGCAGAAATGCGTCTTTGGGACTTGCCGACCCTCCCGGCACCCCTCCGCGTGTCTGACAACCCTCCGCCGCGCCTTCTGCACGTTTGACCGCCTTCAGGGAAAACGATTCGCCGCCGCCGCTATAATCGATGCAATATAAGGAGCGTGTCGTGCACAAAGGCGTGGCCGATTGCATCATAGACACCGTCCCCTGTTGTCTCTACGTTGCTTTTCGGGCGAAAGGATCTCACTATGGCTCAGAAAAAAGTGCTCGTAACCGACAAGCTGGCCGATGCCGGCTTAGAGGTATTAAAGGACAAGGGGCTTCACGTTGACGTAGAGCTGGAGCTCTCGCCTGAAGAGCTGATCGAAACCATTCCTGCATATGACGCCCTTATCGTCCGTTCCGGTACGCAGGTCACCCGCGAGGTCATAGAGGCAGGAAAGAACCTCAAGATCATCGGACGTGCCGGGGTGGGGGTTGACAACGTCGATGTAGCCGCCGCAACCGACAGGGGCGTGATTGTCTGCAATGCTCCCACGTCGAACATCGTTTCTGCCGCCGAGCAAACCATGTGCCTTATGCTTGCCTGCGCGCGTCGCACTGCTCAGGCAAACGAATCGATGCACGGCCATAAATGGGAGCGCGGCAGGTTCATGGGAGTCGAGCTGTTTGAGAAGACGTTGGCGATTTTTGGCCTGGGTCGCATTGGCGGGTTGGTGGCAGAGCGGGCGCGATCGTTCGGCATGAAGCTTGTGGGCTACGATCCGTACTGCAGCCCGGAGCGCGCCGAGCAGCTCGGTGTTGTCTTGTACGACGACATCGACGAAATCCTGCCTATCGCCGACTTCATTACGGTTCATCTTCCCAAGACGAAAGAGACCATTGGCATGTTCGGCCCCGAGCAGTACGCACGCATGAAGGATGGCGTCATTTTGGTGAATACGGCGCGCGGAGGGATCTACAACATCGACTCTCTCGCCGACTTCATTGCTGCGGGCAAGATCTATGCCGCCGGCATCGACGTATGGGAAAGCGAGCCGTGTACCGACAGCCCGCTTCATGAGTTTGATAACGCGCTGATTACGCCGCATCTCGGCGCCTCTACCGAGGAAGCTCAGCGTCGCGCGGGGGTTCAGACTGCAGAGTTCGTTGCCGCCGGCTTGGAAGGCTCCATCGTTCCTACTGCGGTTAACTTGACCCCTCTGCCTCCCGAGGTTTTGAGCGCCGTTGGGCCGTATGTGCCGGCCTGCCAGCTCATGGGCAGTGTTCTCGCGCAAATCGACCGGGAGGTTCCAAAGTCGCTGAAGGTCGATTTGCAGGGCGGGCTCATCTCCTCCGATCCATCGATTCTGGTTGCCGGAACGCTTAAAGGCCTGCTTACCTACCACAGCACGACCACCGTTACGCCTGTAAACGCTGCAGCGGTTGCAAAGCGCCATGGCATCAAAGTGGAAACGACGGGAAGCCGCGAGGCGGGGGGCTATTCAACGGCGGTAAGCGTTACCGCTGACGGCGCCGAGATTGCCTGCACGATGGTGGACGCTACGGAAAAGCCTCGGTTGATCTCTTTGTTCGGCTATAAAATGGACATTGCTCCCGGCACTCAGTCGCTTATCTTCGAGTACGTGGACGCGCCTGGTCGCGTGGGAACAATCGGCACCATCTTAGGAGAGCACGACATCAACATCACGACGATGCAGATCGGCACAAAGCCAGAGGAGCGTTGCGCGCTGGTCTACATGAACGTTGAGGGAGACGTAACCGACGACGTGCTTGAAAAGCTGCGAGGCGCTTTGCCCGATCTCAAGAACCTGTGGTCGGTGAAGCTCTAGCAGCGCGTTGGGGGGTCCCACCGGGTTTGGGGGGATCCCACCGGGTGTTGTTCGCGAAGCCCGGCGCATGAATCTTTTTCGTTTCTTCGTTACTATACTATGATGTGACAAGCGGCCTTTTCTCTCAGATAAGGCCGCTTGATTGCACATGGGAAGGATCTGCTATGACGCGAAAGATCGACATCTTCGATACCACGCTGCGCGATGGCGAGCAATCGCCCGGCGCCTCTATGAACACCGAAGAGAAAGTTGTGATGGCGCGCCAGCTGCTTCGTTTGGGTGTAGACGTCATTGAAGCGGGTTTCCCCGTTTCCTCTCCCGGCGATTTTGAAAGCGTGCGCCGCATTTCCGAACTTGCAGGCGACAAGGCGGTTGTGTGCGCTTTGACTCGCGCGGTCGATAAGGACATCGACGCTGCCGCCGACGCCTTGCGATACGCAAAGCGCCCGCGCATCCATACGGGATTGGGCGTGTCGCCGAGCCATCTGCGCGACAAGCTTCACATGACCGAGCAGGAGTGCCTTGAGCGCACTGCGCATTGCGTGGCGTATGCCAAAAGCTTCGTTGACGACGTGCAGTTCTATGCTGAAGACGCGGGCAGGTCCGACTACGATTTTCTCGTACGGGTTATCCAGTGCGCCATCGACAACGGCGCTACGGTGGTTAATATTCCCGACACCACTGGCTACTCAATGCCAGATGAGTTTGGCCGGCGTATCAAATACCTTATGGAACACGTGGATGGCATCGATGATGTTACGGTTTCGGTGCATTGCCACAACGATCTCGGCATGGCCACCGCACTTTCGCTTGCGGGAGTGCGCAATGGGGCAACGCAGATCGAATGCACTATCAACGGCCTCGGGGAGCGCGCAGGCAACACCGCCATGGAGGAGGTGGTGATGGCCATCCGCATGCATGGTGAAGAGCTGAACGCTCATACGGCCATCAACACGCGCGAGTTTATGAAGGCGAGCCGTCTTCTCACCTCGATCACCGGCATGGGTGTTCAAGCCAACAAGGCAATCGTGGGCGCTAACGCGTTCGCCCACTCTTCTGGCATCCACCAAGACGGCGTGCTGAAAAAGCGTGACACCTACGAAATCATCGACCCGGAGGAAGTAGGGGCGGGGCACAGCCAAATCGTATTGACCGCGCGTAGCGGGCATGCGGCGTTAAAACACCGTTTGGAAGAGTTGGGATACGAGCTTGAGGGCGATGTCCTCGATGAGATTTACGAAGCGTTCCTTAACCTGGCTGATAAGAAAAAGGAAGTTTACGACGAGGATCTGGAAAGCCTCATCAACGAGCGCGATCGAAACGTGAGCGCAATCTACACTCTCGAAGGCGTTCAGATCAGCTGCGGTTTTCCGCTCACCCCGACGGCTACGGTGACGCTGCGGAACCAAGAGGATCAAGTGGTGACGGCGTGCGAATACGGCACCGGACCTATTGACGCGATGTGCAAGGCGGTTGATCGTATCGTTCGAGTCGAAAACGATCTGACGGAATTTTCGGTGCAGTCGATCACTCGCGGCATCGACGCTTTAGGCGAGGTGACTATCCGCGTTGCGGCTCCTGATGGCGAGATATATACCGGTCGCGGCTCCGATGGAGATATCGTTGTGTCGTCCACGAAGGCCTATTTGAATGCGCTCAATCGTCTATTGAACGACAAGCTGGAGCAATAGGGTAAAGCGAATAGCGTTTTCTGCAATACGGCTTGATCGAATTCGCGGTTTGGAGCGCATTGGCTGGCTGCTTGCTGCACTTGATCGGAACCGCCGGATGCGTTTCGCCTGAATTCGCGGTTTGGAGCGTACTGGCGTTCTGTGCGGCAATGCGTGTTGACGGATCCCGCCTCTCAGGCTGGCCTTGCGTCTCGTTGTGTTCCATACGGCACCTAGCTGCTGTTTCGCGGCGTCGAGCCTTTGTCTGCATGGCGTAAACAGTTCTAAATCGAACGAAAAACCGCACCGATGGCAAAAATATTCGTTTGAGAGCGGATGTCCTTTTGTCTTGCGCTTTGTTTTATTGTTAAACAATTGCATCGTGCCTGGTCAAAACAATTTCCGTATACTTTATTATGCATTGCGACGTGAGTTGTAGCTCTAAATCGAATGTTTTTGCGTTCGAGGAGCAAATTTCTTCGATTTAGAGCGATCGTTGCGAGAATGGTCGCTTGAGGCGGTGGGCTTGGCCCCACGACGCCGGTCTGGGTCTGCGATGCTGGCTTGGCCCACGATGTAGGGCGAAAAGGTGTTTCTTGAAGACGAAGGTTCTCTACTGTAGTCATTTCCCGCTTCGTTTTCCGCTGGTTCGGACCTCGACGAGCTCCGCTCTCGCTGCTTGGCATCGGAGGGGAGGCTGGGGCATCCATTCGGTTTCCATGCGGGAGCATATGGCGTCATTTGGAATCGACGCGATAGCGTGGGAGCATATTGCCTATTTCTTTGTTCGAAATCGGGCATTAGGCACATCCGCTGTACGCATGACGAGTTCGACCTTTTTCGCAACCCCGGCTCGCATGACGGTCGCGATGCGTTTCTTGCGTTTGATCACTTGCTTGGGTGACATAATCGGGTGACTTACTCTGTGACGGTAGATTGTGTTTTGCATCAAAGCAATGGCGCGCTTAAGCGACGTTAGATCTATGGGAGGTTTTGTCGGCGATTCTGGGAATCACGCGAAAGACCAACCTGCTACCATGACCCCATGGTTGCTCCCTTGTCACATAGCACTGCAGTCAGGTTTTGGCAGGTCTACGGTTCTTGCTTTAATTCGAATTTGTCCATATTGCCCCCTAGCACCTCGTCGATGTCGATAGGTTTAACTCCTCCCACATCCGAGGTAATAAGTCGAGCAAAATCCCTCAACCTGTTTACAGACGAAGAGCCTCTTCATTATCTCGTAACGGATCAAAAAGATCGTAGAAAAATGAAAGGTATCGTTACGCACTCGTGCAACAATCCTCTGGCTGCTTCTAGCGTTATGTTTTTAGATGAACGGTTATGCGTTTGCTCTCCGGAATTGACCTTCCTCCAGATGGCTCGAACCTTATCTCTGGCTGAGCTTGCTTGCCTCGGCACAACGCTTTGCGGCATCTATACGAAGGGTCTTCAAGGGCTTAATTCAACCGAGGGAAGAAGGAGCGTACGGCAGCTGCCGAAACGAAAGCAGCTGACAACGATTTCACGTCTGACGGACTTCGTTGAGCAAATGTCGGGATTTAAAGGCGCAAAAAAGGCGCGTGCTTCGCTTCGTCTGGTTGTTGAAAGAAGTCGATCTCCCATGGAGACTCTCACGGCGTTGCTTCTGAGCGCTCCTTTTCGTTATGGAGGCTTTTCTCTGCCTAAACCGATTCTCAATTTAAGGGTAGATCTTCCCTCGTGGCTTCACGGTGGTGCGGGAGATCAGGGGATGAATCGGTGGGGAGAATTCCCTTTTGCCGAATGCGATATGGCGTTTTTCTACGAGAAGCGATGTGTATACGTTGATTTCCATGGGGAATGGTCTCACGCGGGAGAAGCGAATATTCACCATGACTCGTTGAGAGCGAACGCTTTCAATCAGCTGAATATGGCTTACTACTCCCTGACTAAAGACCAAGTGCTTTCTTTTCCATTGTTGGAGATAATTGCTTTGCAGTTACGATCCGAGTTGGGCTTACGTGAGAGAACGGCAATCTCGAACTTGCCACGTCGACAAAGGCAGCTGCACGCGCAGTTGGTGAGGGTACTTAGAGAAGGTAAGCTCGTCTAACAGAAGCAATTATGGAGCTTACTGTACATCGGAAAGCCGGTTGCGGCGCAGTAAGAAATGAGCTCGTTGCTGTCGAGGAGCTAGTTGTGTCTGCGGTAAGGCTAGTACTGCTGCGATAGTTTCGGGTTCGGAGGAAGCAGGCGCGGTGAACGGGGCTCGCGGCTGCGGGCTCAGTCGATGTGGGCGTGGTGAACGAAGTCTAGGGGCTGCGGCTTCATGTGCTGCGAGTTTGGGGAACAAAGCCGTGCGGCGGGTTTGATGGCTGTACGGTTTTGGTCTGCTGCGTCTATGCAAGCGGGCAGTAAGTTGGCGAAGGCGGAAGGGCTGGAATACGAGGCGGGAAAGTTGGAATACGAGGACGGATGTTGCTCCTATCGCTCTAAAACGTAGTTTTCCGCGCTCAAAGTAGAAAAAAGTTCGATTTAGGGCGGTTTAGCTTTTGAATTCGTCAGGCCATTTTAGAATGCATGGAGATTGGCCTACAAAACACCGGGTAGACGTTCTGTTGAGAATTCGAATTCTATTAGCTTATGCGAGCGATCGCTCTAAATCGTAGAAAAACGCCTAAACTTGTCTACTAATTGCGATAGTGAGCGGGTCGGGCAATGACGGATTGCGACAAAGGTTGCTGCACGAGAGCGGGCTTTGGAACAGCGGGTTGCGCGAAAGGAGGCTTCGTGGGGACGGATTGCGAGTATGACGAGGTGCTAGAGTAGCAGTCACGCGCGAGTTTCCCTTTTCGAGAGAGCCAGAGTATGACGAGAGCCATCGGGGCGACGTCAAGCCACGCGAAGAGGAGGCTGTTGCTGGAACGTGTCGCGCGGAGCGTAGTGGTAGTAATACGGTTGATTGCAAAGGGTTGTCGAGGTGCCGTACGCGTGCGGATTGCGCCGAACTCCGATTTGTATTCAGGAGAGATTCGTTCTGGGTTTAAGCTTGCTTTGCGCCGTGAGGCGTGAGGGTCCGGCGGGAGTCGTCGAGTTTCCCCGTATGGATGCGCATGCCGCAGTGGCGCGGTCAGCTGAAAAGGCGCCCGCGTGGGTGCCATGCGCACGGAAGGAGCCCTCCGCATGAACAATCCGGCACAGCAATCCTATCAACTCTACATCGGCGGCGAGTGGGTTGACGCCTCTGACGGCGGCACTATCGACGCCTACTGTCCCGCTAACGGCGAGAAGCTCTCCACCATCGCCGACGCCACTAAAGACGACGTCGACCGCGCGGTCGACGCAGCATGGAAGGCGTTCGAGTCTTGGAGCAAGACTGACAAGGCGCAGCGTGCCATCATCCTGAACAAGGTCGCCGACATCATCGAAGAAAATGCCGAGCACTTCGCCCTCATCGAGACGCTCGACAACGGCAAGCCCATTCGCGAGACGCGCGCCATCGACGTCGCGTACTCGGTCGACCATTTCCGCTATTTCGCCGGCTGCCTGCTTGCCGACACGGGCGAGGCGGACATGCTCCCCGGCAACATGATGTCGCTCGTGCTGCACGAGCCCATCGGCGTCGTCGGCCAGATCGTGCCGTGGAACTTCCCGTTCCTCATGGCGGCGTGGAAGCTCGCCCCGGTGCTCGCCGCGGGTGACTGCACCGTATTCAAGCCCTCTTCGACTACGAGCCTGTCCGTTCTGGAGCTGGCGCGCCTGACACAGGACGTCATCCCCGCCGGCGTGTTCAACGTGGTTACCGGCCGCGGCTCCAAGTCAGGCCAGTACATCCTTGACAATCCGCGCATTTCAAAGCTCGCGTTCACCGGATCCACCGAGGTCGGCCGCGACGTCGCTCGCGCTGCGGCGGAACGCCTCATTCCCGCCACGCTGGAGCTGGGCGGCAAGTCTGCCAACATCATCTTCCCCGACGCCAAGTGGGACATGGTGCTTGACGGCGTTCAGCTTGGCATCCTGTTCAACCAGGGCCAGGTGTGCTGCGCGGGTAGCCGCATCTTCGTGCACGAGGACGTCTACGACAAGTTCGTTGAGGACGCCGTTGCCGCGTTCAACAAGGTCAAGGTCGGCATGCCGTGGGAGGACGACACTCAGATGGGCAGCCAGATCGATCAGCGCCAGGCCGACAAGATCCTCGAGTACGTCGAGATCGCCAAGCAAGAGGGCGGCAAGGTTCTCTGCGGTGGCGAGCGCTACACCGAAGGAGAGTGCGCAAACGGCGCGTTCCTCAAGCCCACGCTCATCGAGATTCCCAACAACAAGTGCCGCGTGGCGCAGGAGGAGATATTCGGCCCGGTTGCCGTTTTGCAGAAGTTCAGCACCGAGGAAGAGGTAATCGAGCTGGCGAACGACTCGGTCTACGGCCTGGGCGGTGCGGTGTGGACGCGCGACATCAACCGTGCGCTGCGCGTGGCCCAAGGCGTGCGCACTGGTCGCATGTGGGTTAACACCTACAACCAGATTCCTTCCGGCGCGCCGTTTGGCGGCTACAAAGAATCGGGAATCGGCCGCGAAACGCATAAGATCATGCTCGAGCATTATTGCCAGACGAAGAACATCATGATTAACCTGAGTGAAGAGCCGTCTGGCTTCTATCCAGCCGAATAGCGTACGGCTCTAAACGGTGTCGCAGGTGCCGCCTTGCCGGCATTTCCTGCCTTGCGCTATCGAAAGCGCTGTCTCCACTGGGGGCAGCGCTTTTTTTGCGTCGCTGATTAAAACTACATTTCGAGCATGTTAATGCCCGCTTGCTTTTTGCGTTCTTGCGCGATAATACTCATGCTTTACAAGGCGAGAGGGTCATCTTGTTCCCGTGAACAGGTTGGCCCTGTTGTTTCGGGAGAGTTTTTAAGGAGCGTGAATAATGGAAGAAGCGAACAAGCTCGGCAAAAAGATCACTACACTGCGCGAGGCACATCACCTGAGCGCGCAGGATCTTGCCGATCGGTGCAGCTGCGACGTATCCGTCATCGAAGGCCTCGAGGGCGGGGAGCTGCCCCCTTCGCTTGCGCCCCTTATCAAGATCACGCGCGCACTTGGCGTGCGCTTGGGCACGCTCATGGACGACGACGAGGAAATCGGACCGGTTTACATCGATTCCGAGCAGATGGAGGAAGTCCAGCGCCTCAAAAGCCTTCAGACGGCAAGCGATGCGGGCGATCTGAGCTACTTTAGTCTGGCCGCCGGGCGCCCGTCGCGCCATATGAACCCGTTCGTCATCACGGTCGATCCTTCCGAAGAAACCGAGCATCACCTGGTCGGCCATGAGGGCGAGGAGTGGTTGTTCGGCGTCGAGGGTCAGATCGAGATCGAGTACGGCAAGGGCAACGTGTACGTGCTCGGCCCTGGCGAAAGCATGTACTACGATTCCATCGTTCCGCACCAGGTGCGCGCACACGACGGTCAGAAGGCAAAGTTTTTGGCTGTTGTCTACGAGCCTATGTAGTCATTCGTTGCGCCGTTCTTCGAACGGCGCAACTGCTCGGCGCTGCGAAGCGGCGACGCGCCCCTGCTTCGCACGGTTCCGCTGGCTTGCGTACCGAAGTACGCGGCGCCTGCGCGATTCTGTGGATTGCGGGCACGGCGTCGTTTCTCGCCGACATAATTTCTACCGCACCTCATTCTTCGTTGAAAGAGTTGACATATGTCTGAAACCGAAATCAAATCCAGCGTCCCGGTCATGCCCGAGGACGTGGTGGCTGCCGCGAAGGCAGCAGGCGAGCCTATTCCCGGATCGCAGGATTATCCGCTTCACTCGGAAAAGACTATAGGGCAGTATTTCCGCGATCAGGTGGAAATTGACCCCTATCATGAGTTCGTCGTGTATCCCGACCGCGCCTTGCGCTGGTCGTATAAAGACTTCGACGACCGCACCGACAACCTGGCGCGCGGCCTTCTTGCTATCGGCATGGAGCCGGGCGACCATTTGGGCGTGTGGGCGCGCAATATTCCCGACTGGCTGACGTTCATGTACGCGTGCGCTAAGATCGGCGTCGTTATGGTTACCGTCAACCCGGTCTACAAAAGCCACGAGCTCGATTACGTGCTCAAGCAATCCGACATGAAGGCGCTGTGCGTCATCGACGCCTACCGCGACGTCGACTACCTGCAGATCATTCGCGACTTGGTTCCCGAGACGCTCACGCAGGAGCGCGGCCACCTTGAATCTAAGAACTATCCGTGCCTCAAAAACCTCATTTACATGGGTCCTGAAAAGCATCGCGGGTTCTACAGCGTCCCCGAGCTTATTTTGCTTGGCCGCTACGTTGAAGAGGACGCCATTGCGAAGGCGGAAGAGAAGTTCGACAACAACGACGTTGTGATGATGCAGTACACCTCGGGCACCACCGGGTTTCCGAAAGGCGTCATGCTCACGCATCGAAACATCCTCAACGACGGCTTCTACATCGGCGAAGGCCAAAAGCTCACGCCTATCGATCGCGTGACGCTCCCGGTGCCGTTCTTCCATTGCTTTGGCTGCGTTTTGGGCGTTATGGCGTGTCTGACGCATCGTAGCACGATGGTTATCGTGGAGGAGTTCGACGCCAGCTTGGTGCTGCAAGCCATCCATAAAGAGCGTGCTACCGCGGTGTATGGCGTTCCTACTATGTTCATTGCCGAACTCAACCATCCCGACTTCGAAACCTTCGATCTTTCAAGTCTGCGAACAGGAATCATGGCAGGCAGCTCGTGCCCGCCCGAAACCATGCGCGAGGCAATCGAGCGCATGAACCTGCGCGAGCTCACCATTTGCTATGGCCTGACCGAAACTAGCCCCGTATTCACGCAGACGAGCGCCGATGACGACCTCGAGCATAAGTGCGAAACTGTTGGCAAGCGCCATCCACCGGTGCTCGTGAAGATCGTCGACCCCGAAACCGGCGAGCGCTGCGGCTTCAACGAACCGGGAGAGCTGTGCTGCAAGGGCTACAACGTAATGAAGGGCTATTACAAGATGCCCGAGGAGACCGCCAAGGTAATCGACGAAGAGGGCTATCTGCATTCGGGCGACCTGGGAACCGTAGACGAAGAGGGCTACTATCGCGTTACCGGTCGCGTGAAGGACATGATCATTCGTGGCGGCGAGAACATCTACCCCCTCGAGATTGAAAACTTCCTGCTCACGCATCCGGGTGTCTTAGACGTCCAGGTTGTGGGCGCACCGGATGCGCGCCTCGGCGAGATTGTGGTTGCGTTTATCCGCAAGCGTCCCGGTCATGAGGATATGACCGAGGAGAGCGTGCGCGAGTGGGCCATACCGCGTATTGCGCGATATAAAGTCCCCAAGCGCGTGTTTTTCGTCGACGACTTCCCGATGACTCCTTCTATGAAGGTTCAGAAGTTCAAGCTGCGCGAAATGGCGGCAGAGTTGGTGGGGTCTTCGAAGTAGAATTCCGCAGCAAAGGGGTGCAAACGCGCCCCTTTGTGCTGTCATTGGGTGAATCTATGGAACCCGGCATGTGCAGAAGTTGCGATATGCCCGGGTGCGTTGTTGGCAAAACAGCTGGGATTATGGTATAAAGACTGAAGCATGTGCACCGCAGCGCAGCGCAGGTGCGCACCATACTTTCGTACGGTTGGAAAGTGGGCTTGTCCCGCTTTCTTTGTTGTAGGGGGTATTTTGCGCAAGGGCGTCGCGATGCGGCTCACTCAAGTTTGAGCATGATGGTCGAAACGCAAGGAAGCGTTGTGCCCGTTGCAAGGAAAGGAGCGAACAGCGTGCTCAGCAATAAAGAACGGCAACTGCTCGACGCGCTTGAACCCCAGGCTGCAGCAGAGGGTGTCGAGATCATCACCGTCGAGGTGGTTGGCTCGAAGAAGTCGCCCACGATCCGTGTCTATATCGACACAGATCACGGGGTAAGCTTCGATGAGCTTTCGGAAGCTCAGGCGTGGATCAACGACATCATGGACGAGATCGACCCCTTCCCGGGCGCTTATATGCTCGAGGTGTCTTCTCCGGGCATCGATCGTCCGCTGCGTACTGCAGCGCATTTTATGCGTTTTGCGGGAGAGCAGGCCGTGGTGAAGACGAACGGGCCGCTTGATGGTCGCAGCAGCTTCACGGGCACCATTGTTTCTGCGGACGACGACGGTGTCAGGCTGAATGTCGATGGGGAGGATGTGACCATTCCCTTAAACGTAATCAAGCGTGCCCATCTTAAGGGCACTGTTGGTTTTGGCTCGTAACGGTTTAGGGCAAGGAAAGGAACGAAGACGTGGCAACTTCTGAACTGATTGAAGCGCTGCAAGCGTTGGCGCATGAACGCAAGATAGACGAGCTGTACCTTATCGATCGTCTAGAGGCGTCTCTGGCGAAAAGCTATCAGCACATCCTCGATCTTGAATGGGACGCTCGAGTGACCATCGACCGTCAAACCGGCAAGATCTACGTTTACGAACTGGTTCCTCAGGGCGAGCCCGACCCTGAGACGGGCGAGTACACCGAATTCGAGGAGCGCGACGTCACGCCCAGCGACGTGAGCCGCATTGCCGCGCAAAACGCTAAAAGCGTCATCAACTCTATCGTGCGCGAGGCGGGTCGCCAGTCTATCTACGAGGAGTTCTCCAATCGCGTGGGAGATCTGGTAACGGGCACGGTGCTCCAGGGCACCCCCGATTTCACCATCATCAAAATCCGCGATGGAGTGGAAGCCGAGCTGCCCCACTACGACCTTAAGCGCAATCCCGATCAGCTCAACGAGCGCCCTGAAGGAGAGCGTTATCGCCACAATCAGCGCCTGAAGGTTCTCATCATAGAGGTGCGCGACCCGCAAAATGAGCCTCCTCGCATGCGTGGTGACCAGGCGCGTCCGTCCATCGTGGTCTCGCGCACCCATCCCGGCCTCATTCGCCGCTTGTTCGAAATCGAGGTTCCCGAGATCTACGATGGTCTGGTTGAAATCAAATCCATAGCCCGCGAGCCTGGCGCGCGCTCCAAGGTTGCCGTGGCTTCTCGCGAGAGCAACCTCGACCCGGTAGGCGCTTGCGTGGGGCCTAAGGGCAGCCGTGTGCGCATGGTGGTGGAAGAGCTTCACAACGAGCGCGTCGACGTCATTCAGTGGAACGAAGATCCTGCCGTCTACGTTGCTAACGCGCTGTCGCCTGCGAAGGTGAACCGCGTGATCGCCGACGAGGAGAAGCATTTCGCAACTGTCATTGTTCCCGACGACCAGCTTTCTTTGGCTATCGGCAAAGAAGGTCAAAACGCTCGCCTTGCGGCGCGTCTCACCGGATGGCACATCGACATCAAGAGCGCTTCGTTTACCGGTGCCGCACCCGAGGAAGATGAGAATATGCTCATCGACGAGGAAGATCTGGTAGAAGAAGAGCTGTGCGCTTTCGTGAGCGACGATGGCGTGCACTGCCGCAACCATGCGCGTCCTGACAGTCGCTACTGCGGAGTTCACGCTTTCATGGACGGCGAGTAAACTGAGCCTGAACGTTTGAGGAAGCGCACAATGACCGAGCCGGGAAAAACAAAGCAGAGAAGCTGCATCGCATGCGGCAAGAAGGCCTCCAAGGGGGATTTGCTGCGTGTGGTGCGGACCTCTGACGGCTCGGCGGCCTTCGACGCAACGTCTCGAGCAGCTGGAAGAGGCGCCTATGTGTGCTCTGCCGCCTGCCTGGCGGATGCGCGTAAGTCGCACAAGCTCGAGCGTGCGCTTCGAACCAAGCTCGATCAGCAAGCATACGATCGAATTGAAGCCGACGTAGTTTCGGCTCTGCGTCGGTCGCAGGGGATAGTAGAGGAGTAGTGGTATATGCCCAGCATGCGCGTACATGAGCTGGCCAAGGAGTTCAACCTTTCCAGCAAAGAAATGCTAGACAAGCTTCACGAGATGAAGGTTCCCGCGAAAAGCCATGCGAGCATGCTCGCCGATGCCTACGTGGCAAAAGTACGCAAAAAGCTCGGTGCCGAGCTCGGGATCTCTCAGAATGCCTCCGATGATGCCGCTGCCGAGGCTGCGGCAACGAAAAAAGAGGCGGAAAAGAAGAAGGCTGAGGAAGAACGCGCCCGCCGAGAGGCGGTGGAGCAGGAGCGCGCCCGTCGCGAGGCGGAGCGTGCGCGTCGCGCCCATTCGGAAAGGGATACGCCCGTTCAAGAGCAAAGCGAGGAAAAGCACGAGCGCCCGAACGCGGTGGCGCCTTCTCCGTTCGAAAAGCTCGAAAGCCAGATCGAAAGCGAAAAGGAACGTGTGGCGCGCGAGGCTGCCGAGGCGCGTGCGAAGGCTCGCGCTGCCGCAGCCGCGAAAGAAGTAGCGAAGAAGCAGGCGGTAGAAGAGGCGCTGCGCCAGCGTCAGCATCGCAAGGGCGGCGCAAAGCCGCAGCCCGAGGGGCACAAGGCAGCGCCTGCACCGAGTGGACGCCGTTCGGGCGGATTCGATTCTCTTCTTTCGCAAATCGAATCGGAGGCAAAGCGCATTGAGGAGCAGAAGAAAAACGCTGCCGATGCGCCTTCCGGCCGCAAAGGTCGCGGCGCGGCATCGGCGAACGCTGGCCGCAAGGGAGCAAAGAAAGGCCACGGCAAGAAGGGCATGCATTTCGAGCAGATTGTGCCCGAGCTCGAGGTGCAGGTCGAGCAGCCCGAGGATCGGTATGCTCAGATGGCTGTCCAAGCCGAGAAGCTTCAGCGTGACAAGGTGCTCGCCGAGGCGCGCGCCGCAGTGGCTGCCGCTACCTCGCACGAAGGCGAGGGCCGGCGTAAGAAGCGCAAGCAGAAGCGCGAGGCAGAGGCACGTGAGCGTGCGGAGATGGAAGCCCTTGAAAAGGGGTTGGATCCCTCTTTGGTGCTCGACGATTCCGTGGTGGAGATCCCGCAGGGGGCGACGGTTGCAAAGTTCGCCGAGCTTTTGGGCGTGCAGCCTAACGACGTAATCAAGCGCTTGTTCATGCTCGGCCAGGTTCTTACCCTTACCCAGTCGATGAGCGACGATATGATCGAGCTCATTGCCGACGACATGGGACGCAAGGTGCGTGTGGTGTCTCCCGAGGAAGAGTTCGCGGTGGTATACCACGACTCCGAAGAAGACCTGAAGCCTCGTCCTCCGGTAGTTACCGTCATGGGCCATGTAGACCACGGCAAGACGTCGTTGCTCGACGCGATTCGTCACACGGGTGTCGCCGAGGGCGAAGCCGGCGGAATCACCCAGCATATCGGCGCTTCGGTGGTAAACATCGACGGTCGCCAGATCACCTTCATCGATACTCCTGGCCACGAGGCATTTACCGCGATGCGCGCTCGCGGCGCTCAGGTTACCGACGTCATCGTGTTGGTGGTTGCAGCCGACGACGGCGTTATGCCGCAAACCATTGAGGCGATAAACCACGCAAAGGCGGCAGATGTTCCCATTGTGGTGGCTGTGAACAAGATCGACAAGCCGGGCGCCGACCCCACTCGCGTTCGTCAAGAGCTTACCGAGTATGGCGTCATCCCCGAAGAATGGGGAGGCAAGAACATGTTCGTGGAGGTGTCTGCCAAGCAGAAGCTTCATATCGACGACTTGCTGGAAACCATCCTTTTGCAGGCAGACGTTTTGGAGCTGAAGGCGAATCCGGATGCGCTTGCTTCGGGCTTCGTTATCGAGGCGAACCTTGATAAGGGTCGAGGCCCCGTCGCAACCGTCTTGGTGCAACGCGGCACGCTGCATCCGGGAGATGCGGTGGTTGCCGGAACGTCGTATGGCCGCGTGCGCGCTCTTATCGATCCTAAGGGCAATCATGTTCAAGTGGCTCGACCGTCTGATCCGGTAGAGATTCTGGGTCTGTCAAGCGTCCCCACCGCCGGTGACGAGTTCCGTGTGTTCGAAGACGAGCGCGACGCGCGCAAGCTCGCCGAAGAGCGCTCGCTGCGCGCGCGCCTCGCCGAGCAGGAGTCCAAGAGCCATATGAGCTTGGACGACCTGTTCAGCCGTATCGAAGAGGGCAAACAGACAGACCTTAACCTCATTGTCAAGGCTGACGTTCAGGGCTCTATCGAGGCGCTGCGCGATGCCTTCAACAAGATGGATCAATCCGAGGTCAAGATCAACATCGTCCACTCGGCTGTTGGCGGCATCACGGAAACCGACGTTACCTTGGCAACGGCGTCCGACGCCATCATCATCGGCTTCAACGTTCGTCCTACGGGCAAATCGCGCCAGTTGGCGGAGAAAGAAAAAGTTGATATCCGCCTGTATAGGGTTATCTATCAGGCAATTGAGGACATCAACGCTGCACGCGTTGGCCTGCTTTCTCCCGATATCGTGGAAGAAGACACCGGCATCGCCGAGGTGCGCGACACCTTTAAGGTGCCCAAGGTTGGCACGGTTGCTGGTTGCTACATCGTGGAAGGCGAGATTAGCCGCGACGACAAGGTTCGCATCGTGCGCGATGGCACTGTCATCTTCGAGGGCAACCTCGCTTCACTTCGTCGCTTCAAAGACGACGTCAAGTCGGTTAAGCAAGGCTACGAGTGCGGTATCGGCGTCGAGAAGTTCCAAGACATTAAAGTTGGAGACACAATCGAGGGTTACCGCATCAAAGAGATCGAGCGCACTGAATAGATGCGTAGCGCCGCCAGTTCCGGCGCACGACCTGATGCTTCGGAGAAACCTTGGGCTCCGTCTATACGGTGCCCAGGTTTCTCGTTTTGTAGGCTGTGTCATAATCACATACAATCGCACAAACCCCGGTGAAAGGGGACAATATGAAACAGAGCTCTTCCAACCGACGCGTAAACGGGCAGGCGCGCGAGGTCATTTCTAGCATCCTGCTGTTTGAGATTTCCGATCCGCGTCTTTCGCTTGTTACCATCACAGACTGCGAGGTCAGTTACGACCGGAGCGCCTGTAACGTTTTCTACACTGCGGCGCCGGATTCCTATGATGACGTCGCGGCGGCGTTTAAGGCGGCGTCGGGTCGCATTCGTTCGCTGATGGCAAGTAAGCTGTCGTGGCGTGTTGCTCCCGAGCTGCGCTTCCATCTCGATACGAGCGTAGACGAAGCAGAGCGCATCGCAGCAGCGTTGAAGGCGGATGCCGCGCGCAACGCCTCCTCGTCAGATGAGGAACTATGACAACCACGCCACAAACCAACACTACGCTTAAGGCTCTTGCCGAGGAAATGCTTCAGCGTGACGATTTTCTCCTGTGCGGGCATGTAAGCCCCGATGGCGACTGCATCGGTTCGCAGCTTGCCCTGATGCACGCGCTCAGACGCGCGGGAAAGCGCGTGAGATGCGTGCTTGCAGAGGATGATTCTGCGCCGGAGCCCACATTCTCCTTTCTTCCCGGGTTTGCCGAACTGCTTCATCCTTCGGATGTTTCTGGGGGTGTGGGCGTGTTTGTCGGCGTGGACGTGCCCACTGTCGAGAGAATAGGAACGGCTGCCGCCCTCCACGCGAAGGCCTCGCTTCGCATTACGATTGACCACCATGCCGTGGATTCCACGATGTCGGAACTCGTTTACGTTGACCCGGACGCTGCAGCTGCCGCACTGTTGGTATGGGAGCTTGCTTCGTATCTCGTTGAGAAACGCGATGCCGATATTGCCCAATGCGCCTACACGGGGCTTACCACTGACACCGGTAGGTTTCAGTATCAAAACACCGATGCGGCGTGTTTTGAAGCCGCCGCTCAGATGGTTGCGGCAGGGGCGGATCCCGCGCTTGTGGCGCGCGAAGTTTTCCAGAACAGAAGCGTGGCTTCAGTAAAGCTCGAATCGCTTGCGGTAGAGCGCATGCTCTTTGCCGGGGAAGGCAGTGTTGCGGTCAGCTGGGTTGCTGCTTCTGATTTTGAGGAGCTGGAAGCAACCAAGGCGGATGCTGAGCCGCTCGTCAACGCCTTGCGTGGTATTCAAGGCGTTCGCATAGCTTGCATGCTGCGCGAGCAAGACGGCTCCGTGCGAGGCAGCCTTCGTGCTAAGGACGACACCGACATAAGCGTTTTGGCGCGTTCATACGGAGGCGGCGGCCATAAAGCTGCGGCAGGTTTTACGCTGCGCGAGCCTCTTGGGCAGGCGGTCGAACGTGTTACGCGCGACCTTCAGGAATTAGCGGAACGAACCGCCGTCTCTCCTGCACATGAGGGGGCGCAGCAGTGAAGCGAGGTTCTACCGATTATTGCCTTGTCGTCGGGGTTAACAAGCCCAAGGGGATAAGCTCGCATGACGTGGTGAATCGTGTCCGCCGAATTTTCGGCGAGAGACGGGTCGGGCATACCGGAACTTTGGACCCTCTGGCAAGTGGCGTGCTGCCGGTGTGCGTTGGGCCGGCTACTCGCCTTGACCCGTTTTTAACGGGACACGATAAAACGTATCGCGTGCGAATCGCATTCGGGATCAGCACTACTACCGACGATGCCGAAGGCGAGGTTCTTCATACGGGAGAAGTGTTCAAGGAGCTTGAAAGCAAGAGCTTTGCCGAACTGGTGGTTGCCTCACAGGTGGGCGTGCGCAAACAGCTTCCACCAGCTTATTCGGCTGTAAAGGTGAACGGGCAAAAAGCCTACGAGGCTGCACGCAAGGGAACGATAATCGATCTCACTCCCCGTGAGATAGAGGTTTTTGAAGCGCGCCTTATTGAAGTGGGGCGAGGTTACTCGCTTTCTTCCGGGTCTCAATCTCCTTTAGGCTCAGAAGATGGAGACTTCTCTGCTGCGTTCCGCGACGAGCAGCCGCGCGCGTCATTCGATCTTCCCTGGTGGGACGTTGAGTTCCGCGTATCAAAGGGAACCTATATCCGATCGCTTGCCCGCGATATCGGCGTAATGCTGGGCTGTCCTGCGCACGTCAGCGAGCTTATGCGCACCGCCTCTGGATCGTTGTCGCTCGAAGAGTGCGTAACGCTTGAGGCGCTGGGGGAAGAGCGTGAGAAAGCGGCGTTGGACCCGGTTAAGCTTCTCGGCTTTCGCTTCGCTTTTGCCGATGAAGCGCTTGCGGCACGCATTCGCAACGGGGCTGTTTTGCGTCAGGGGGATCTTTCTTTGTTCGTCCGCCGCAAAACCGTTGCAGCGATGGAGATGTGCGCGTGCACGGCAGGGGTTTGCGAAAGCCCTGCTCCCCCTGTTCAAGGAGAGGTCGTGTCGGTGATAGTCGGCAATAAGCTTGCAGCCCTCTATGCGTTCGACGAGAAGTCGATGACGTGGCGTGCTGCGTGCGTCTTTCAAAAAGGGGTATCTCGTGGCAGCCTTGTATGACTTTGAATCTGCCTTTCCGGTAGAGGAGATTGCTGGATCGGTTTGCGCTTTCGGCGTTTTCGACGGCGTTCATACGGGTCATCGGTTTTTGCTTGATTGCGCACGGCGGCAGGCTCAAGAACGGGGCGCCGCGTTTGCCATTCTCACGTTCGACATAGATCCTGACGAGCGGTTTCATCCCGCGCGTTTGAAGAAGCTGATGCCTAACGAAGCGCGCTTGCAAAAGCTCGCAGCTCTTTCAGACGCGGTAGTGGTGCTGCCCTTCACGCGAGAGTTCTCAAGCTTGTCGCCCATAGAGTTTCTTGACGAGACATTGGGCGGCAATGTGCCGTTGGCGCTTCATGTGGGATGCGATATTCGCTTTGGGGCGAAGGCTCAAGGAACGGTGGACGATCTTTCCCTGTGGGGTTCGGCTCACGGGATGGAGGTGTGCGCCCATAGGCTCTTTGAAACCGAGGGAGCTGCGGTTACGGCAACGCGTATTAGGCTTTTGCTCGAAAAGGGGGAAATCGAGGAGGCTAACAAGCTGCTCGGCTACCCGTATTCGCTGGTGGGTCGTGTTTTGGCGGGTCGCGGGGAAGGCGCGAACATGGGCTTTCGCACAGCCAACCTGATCGTGGAAGACCAGCTGCGCGTTCTTGGCGATGGCGTGTACGCCGCATACGCAACCGTAGGCGAAACGCGATACAAGGCTGCGGTGAACGTTGGTGTTGCAGCCACCTTTGCGGAAACGGCAACGGCAACCTGTGAAGCGCATCTCCTCGACTTCGAGGGGAACCTGTATGGCGAGACTTTGGCGCTTGAGTTCGTTCACTGGCTGCGACCGATGAAGAAGTTCGATTCCTTAGACGAGCTTATCGCTACCGTGAACGATAACATTTCCTGGGTTCGCGCAAATCTTTAGGCCAAGGAAAACGAGTTTCGACCGAGCGATTATCTGTTCGACTATGCCCATTTATATATAAAGCTGAACAGGCTTTATAGTTGCTACTCAATTTGCATGACAGTGATTTTGTGCGATTTGTCTCGAAATCAGCAATTTGCATGATGGCGCACGTCGCACTGCGCATCCATAATGACGCCATGTTCTAACACAGATCACAGGAGGATTGCATGAAGATTCTTGGCATGGGCGTTCCCGAACTTCTTA
The DNA here is from genome assembly GCA_018715935.1 of Candidatus Aphodovivens excrementavium. Lineage (GTDB taxonomy): Bacteria > Actinomycetota > Coriobacteriia > Coriobacteriales > Eggerthellaceae > Aphodovivens > Aphodovivens excrementavium. The sequence goes on along the minus strand of DVKR01000005.1, from coordinate 95,733 downwards.
TTATCTTGGCGGTAATTCTGCTTATCTTCGGCCCGAAGAACCTTCCAAAGCTTGGCAGCGCATTGGGCAAAACGGTTAAAAGCCTTCGCGAAGGCGTGAGCGGCGGCAAGGAAGACGCGGTTGAGGAGATCGTTGAAGAGGAGACGCAAACCGCCCCCATTGCCGAAATCGAAGAGGCTGAAGAGGAGCCCACGCCGAAGAAGAAGGTCACGCGCCGCGTGAAGACCACCGCATAGATACCCCTATCGCATAGTTCGCACACTCCGAATGCGCCGCAATGATCGGTGCATTCGGTTTGCAGTGATATCCTTCCTGGTCTGCAGTGCCCGCTTGCGCGGGCACTGCGCGTTTTATAGGCATTAGCTGTCTTTCGGGTTAAGCGCAGTGCGTCTCGGCTATCATGGATTGTTGCTGAAAGAGGTAGTGGGCGAACCGATGCTCACAAATGCTTTTGTCGGTTTGCGAATCAAGGGGAGGGGATATGAAGCTCACAAGCGGCGTTTCTTTTCGTGCCGTAGCGGGCTTTGCCTGTCAGCAGGGTTTTCTCTATTCTCTTTTTTACTTGGGAAGCAACCGTGCGCTCGACATCGCAGGCGTTGGGGTAGAGCGAATAGACCTCTTCTTCACGTTGGCCTTCATGGCGGTAGCGTTTCTTGTCGTGCGCTTTGCTTCAGCACGCGCCCGCAATGCGCTGCTGGCTCCAACGCTTTTGGGTTGGTATGCAGTTCTTCTTGTTGTGGGCTCGCTTCTGCTCGTGTTTCCTTTCGATGCTGGCCTTGCCGAGGTGGCGGCCGAGGGTGCGATTATCGGGCTTCCGTCGGGTCTGCTTTTGTGCGCATGGGGACGCGTGCTTGTGCGGTGTCCGCGCTTTTCGGGTGCACGGGAGATTTTGTTTGCCACGGCGCTTGGCGCCTTGGTTTGTTTGCTTGTGTCCGCCGTTCCCGTTGCGGGCGCGTCAGACTTCCTTAAGCTTTTGCCTATTGGAAGCGCGTGGGCGCTGCGTCGGCTATCGATGCCCGCTCCCAATGCCAAGGCTGGTTCAGCTCAACGTGCAGACTCCGCATCTGCGTCGCAGGCGGCAGGAGAGACTATCGAAGTGGGCGAGGGTGCGCCGTTGCATTCCGCCCTCTCGGTTTCCATGTTGGTTGCCTCGTCTGAGGAACGTTCGGCGACGGCTCGTTTGTCGGTGAAGGTGGTTGCGGGTACGACCTTGTTCGGTGTGGCTGCCGGTTTCATGGAGGTGTTTTCCTCTGAACCCGGCATGGTTGCCACGCCTACGTTTCCGGCGACGTTGCTGTTCGTGGTTCTTTTCTGCCTTGCTGCAGCCCAGCTTTTCATGGCCATGACTTCTGCGGACGGCGAAAACGGCGATGCCGATCAGGGGTCGTTATCGTTTGCGGGAGTGTATCGTCTTGCCATTCTGCTCACCATGGCGGGATACCTCTTTGTTCCCGTGCTTGGCGGTTTTGGAATTACCGGCCAGGCAATCGTTCTTTCGGGCTATCTGGGCTTGACATGCGTTTTGATGATGCTGTTTCTTGCAATCGCACGAGCCTCTGCCCACGACGCCGCCACTGCGTTCGCGCGCGGGTTTTTTGCGTTGTACGCGGGTGAAGTGGTGGGCCTGCTGTTGGGAAACGCCCTCGAATGCATTCAGCCAGAGGTGAGCCAGCCATTAGCGGTAGCCGCTTTCGCCGGCCTCGCGTCGCTGTTCGCCTACCTGTTCCTGTTTACCGAGAACGACTACGTGGAGCTCAGTGCCATTGCAACCGACATCGACTCTTTTGATGAGACGTGCGCTCGAATTTCAACGACGTACGGGCTTTCTAGGCGCGAGGCCGAAGTTCTGCCTTTAGCACTTCGCGGCCGCACATCGGAGCGCATTGCCGCCGAGCTATATATCTCCAAAAGCACTGTCGATACGCATCTTCGTCGCATTTACGCTAAAACGGGTGTGCATAGCCGCCAAGAACTCATTGATCTGAGCGAAAGCAAGTAGCGCAAAAAGCGCAATGCCCGAGGCTCGTTCGAAAGACCGCGTTCCTGCGAAACGATCCGCGACGTCGTCCTGCCTGCAAGCGGTACCGTTGGGTTTGACGCATTAGCTAAGGTCGGCGCAGTAGCGGTAGGTCATGATTTTTCCCGCTTCGTTCGGGAACATAAACTCGTAAAGCGACATGAAGTAGTTATCAGTCATGGAGGCAAGGTAGTCTACGACGACCTGATCAACCCCCTCGCCAAGATACGTGTCGCGGGTGAAAGAGCGCGATTTGAGGCAAAGCTTGTCGATGTGATGTTTGAAGATGGGCGAGCGCTCGTCTCCTCGCTTAAGATCGTGGGCTAGGCGTTCGTACATCTGCTCGAACATCTCCTCTACGATGTTGCCGGCGTCCTCGGTCATGCCTTCCTTGTTGTATATCAGCTCGTAGTTTTGGCGCTTTGCGAGTTTGAGATCTGAGAACGCTTCTTCGCTCATGCTGATGCGGTCGGTTCCGTAGCTATGGTTGACAATATCCACGGTAAGGTTGTTGATGATACGTGCGTTGTTGGTGCCTATGTAGGCGCTATCGAACACGTCCAGCGATGACAAAACACCGCGATCAAGCGCGTCCTGGCGGTCTTTTCCAAGGTACGCGATCATGTCGCTCACGCGCACCACGCAGCCTTCCAAGGTTGCCGGACGCAAGTTTGCGATCTCAGACTCGTTTGCGTTGCACCGCTCAACGGTTTCGTCGAGATTGCCGAAAGTTGACATAGATCCGAGGTTAAGTGTTTGGAAGGCGAATTCGCCGTTGTGGCAAAGTACGCCATTGAGGGTTTGAAGGCTGATGTTTCGACGGTAGAGCTTGTCGAGCACGCGTACCGAGTGAACGTTGTGGTTGAAGAATCTTCCCGTTCGTGCATGATAGGCTTTGCTCAGGTATCGCTCTCCGGCATGGCCAAAAGGCGTGTGACCGACATCGTGCCCCAGGGCTATTGCCTCAATCAGATTGCCATTTAGGCCAAGCAGTTCCCCGATGCTGCGCGCTATGCGACCGACAAGCTGGACGTGCAGGCCTCTTCGGCAGATGTCGTCGTCTTCCACAAAGCTGAAAACTTGAGTCTTGCCCGCGTAGCGGTTGTAGGCTGGAACATTGATGATCTTTTCGATGTCTCGTGCGAATGCGGGGCGGGTGAGCGTCGCATTGTCGTGCGGGTTGGATTCTCTGCGCACAACGTCGGTATCCAAGGTGCGGTAAGGCGACAGGACTCCTTTGGCGCGGTCAGCAAGAATAGCCTGTTCGATTTCGGGGTCTAAGGTAAGGTAGGGCAAGGGTTCCATAGCGTGCATCCTTTCCGCTGCGCGGCAGTTTGGATGGTATCGTTCGCGCTCATTGTAGCAGCATGCGCTATACTTTCCCCGATAAAGCGAACGAGTCTACGCAGTTGCAGCTGCACCGGTCAGCGAACGAGTCTATGCGGTTGCAGCTGCACCAGTCGCAAGGAGCCCACATAATCAGCGAAGACGACATCCAGAAAGTACGCGAAGCCACCGACGTGGTTGCGCTTATTGGCGAGCGATCTCCCGTTCGCCAGCGCGGCCGTGACTTTTGGTGCTGCTGCCCGTTGCACAACGAGAAGACGCCTTCGCTGAAAATCGACCCGGCAACCCAACTGTGGCATTGCTTTGGTTGCGGAGCGGGCGGCGACGCGTTCGGTTTCGTTATGCAGTCTGAAGATCTTTCGTTTCCCGAGGCGGTGCGCAAGCTTGCCGACCGCGCCCATATCGAGCTTTCCGAAGAGGCGCGTCGGGGAAGCGCGCCGCGCGGTAAGCGCGAGCGCTTGAAGGCGGTGTGCAAGGCCACCGAGCAGTTCTATCACCTCCAGCTCATGCGGGGAAAGGGCGCTGACGCCGAAGCGGCGCGCACGTATCTTGCCAGTCGAAACATGGGCGGCTCGGTTCCCTACACCTGGCTTCTGGGGTATGCGCCGGGCAGGGGGTCGCTCGTGCGCCATTTGTCTTCGCAGGGGTTTTCCGCCGAAGAGATGATAGAGGCAAATGTGGCTCTGTCGAAGGGCGGTAAGCTGCGTGACAGGTTTTTCAACAGGGTGATGTTTCCCATTCACGACGTCTCGGGCGAATGCATTGCCTTTGGCGGACGTGTGATCGGCAAAGGGGAACCCAAGTATCTCAATTCCCAGGAAACCCCTCTGTTCCATAAATCGCAGGTGCTCTATGGTCTTGATAAGGCCAAGTCTGCCATGGCGTCAACCGGAACGGCGGTGGTTGTTGAGGGATACACCGACGTGATCATGCTTCATGAGGCGGGGCTGACCAATGCGGTTGCCACGCTCGGCACCGCGCTTACATCGCGTCACCTGCGAGTTTTGTCGCGGCACGCTCAGCATCGCATCATATATCTGTTCGACGGAGACGCGGCGGGCCAGCGTGCCGCCGACCGCGCTTTGCAATTCATCGACAGCAGCATGACCCCCGAGGCGGGTCGTACCAAAGTTGAACTGTGCGCCGTTACGCTTCCCGATGATCTCGATCCGGCAGATTTCATTTCGCAGCGTGGCGCCGATGAGCTCCGTCGGCTGTTGGAAGGTGCGCAGCCTTTGGTGCAATACGGAATAGATAGGCGCATAGAGCGTCATGACCTTTCGCGTCCCGAGGGGCGTTCGGCCGCCTTTGCCGATGCGCTTTCGGTTCTTGCCCCCATAAAAGACTCCCTGCTGGCCAAAGACTACGCTCGCCATATCGCCGGGCGTGTCCGTGCGCGTGAGCAGGACGCCCTCGAAGCATTAGCGCGCCTTCAACCCCCTCGCGCAACGCAGGGAAACGCCGATGCCGACAGCTCGGGCCGTTTTGCTAGCGGGGAAACCTCCCCAGACGAAGGCGCTGCCCGAAAGGCGCCTGCTAAGACGCTTTCCGCTGCGGAGCAAAGTCGCCTTCGTCTCGAGCGGGAGTTGCTGAGCCTGGCCGCGCGTTACCCTCAAGTGGGTCTTGCCCACGCCGACGCCTTGGCAAGCACGCAGTGGCATTCCCCGACACACCAAGACATTGCTCAAAAGATGCTGGATGTTCTTGCGGCAGACAGCTCTGCGTCGCCCGCCCGGATTGTTAGCGAGGTCTCCCAGGTTGTTCCGGCGGCGGCGGGCGTGCTTACCTCTGGAGAGATGGGGCAGGACCTGCATCCAGAAGAGCTCGCGGCGTTTTTGTCGGAAGAGCTGGGAATCGGCGATGCCGAAGAGGCTGTTGCGCAGCTGCGTGCGCAGCTCTCAGACCCGCGAGGGCTCTCCCAAGAGGAGTACGATTTCATCTTCGAAAACGTAGTTGGCATGCAAAAAGACCTCACGCAGCGGAAGCTTCATCACAAGCCTCTTTCTCGCTAGTCGTTTGTTCAAATCCACGCTGCTCTTGTGGATGTTTTTCGTTCGCTTCTGTACAAAAGGCATCAATGAGCACACAATATTGCCTGATGAAAACAGCAGCGTTTTGATGCGGCTGAATCGTCTGAGCGCGCCGCCGCCAATTATGCGTTTGCCCGATCGGATAACGAAGGATGTGCCTTACGTGGTTACTATCGTACAATCTCCAAACCCACTCCTGAACACTGTTTGCGAACCGTGTGATCTCTCCGACAAGAGCCTTAAAAAGCTTGCGAAGCAGATGGTGAAGATCATGTATAAAAACGATGGATGCGGCCTTGCGGCTCCGCAGGTAGGCGTGTTGAAGCGCCTTGTCGTGATCGACTGCGAAGAAGAGCAGGGCGATCCGATCATCCTCGTTAACCCCGAGATACTTGAAGTAAAGGGCGAGCCTGAAACCGAGGACGAGGGCTGCCTTTCCTGTCCGGGAGTGGCTGTTCCGATTTCGCGCCAACCATGGGCAAAGGTGCGCTATTTCGATCTTGACGGCGAAGAATGGACTATCGAAGGCGACGGGCTTTTGGGGCGTTGCCTTCAGCATGAGATAGACCATCTTAACGGCATTACGATGTTTGAGCGCTGCGATCCGATTGCTCGCATCAAGGCGCTGCATGATTACGAGCTTGCCGTTGCGGCAGGGGCGAAGCCGGGTCAGACCTCTATTGAGCCTCAGGTGCGATAAGCATGCGCGTTGTGTTTATGGGAACACCCGCCTTCGCCGCCGATATCTTGGTGGAGTTGGCGCAGCAACATGAGGTCGTTGCGGTGTACACCCGCCCCGACGCGGTGCGCGGGAGAGGAGCGAAACGAGAGGCGTCTCCGGTAAAAGCCGTTGCAGAAAAGCTTGGTCTTGAGGTCTACGCACCCCAATCGCTTCGTGACGAACAAGAGCAGCAGACGCTTAAATCCTTGGCTCCCGATGTCATATGCGTTGCCGCTTATGGAATGATCTTGCCTAAGAGCGTGCTGGACATTCCTCCCTACGGTTGCCTGAACGTGCATGCCTCGCTGCTTCCGCGCTGGCGCGGCGCCGCCCCCATAGAGCGGGCAATCCTTGCCGGCGATGCGCAGGCGGGCGTGTGCATCATGCGTATGGAGGAGGGCTTAGACACAGGAGCCTATTGCGTGCGTCGCGCCACCGACATTGCCGACAAGTCGGCGAAAGAGCTTTTCGACGAGCTTGCGAATCTGGGCGCGCGCGCTTTGCTTACGGGACTCTCGCTGGTAGAGCAGAACGGGGCCGAGTGGGTCGAGCAAGACGAGTCTCAGGCGACCTATGCTGACAAGCTGGGTAAATGCGAGCTGTTCCCGAGCGTGTCCGATACTGCTGAGGTTTTCGTGCGCAAGGTATGTGCGTCTAGCGATGCGCATCCATCGCGATGCGTCCTGGCCGAGCGCACTGTTTCTTTAATGAGTGCCGCCGTTGTGTCCGATGGACCGTCTCGGGAGCTGTGTGCCGGCATCGCGTCCGGCGAGGTTCGCTTTGTCGCAAAGCGCCTGTTTCTCGGTGTGGCCGATGGCGCGGTTGAGGTGTTCGCGCTCAAGCCCGACGGAAAGAAGGAAATGGACGCGCGCTCGTTTGCGGCGGGCATTCAGGGAATAAAGCGAGGCGGCTATACGTGGAGGGCGTTCAATGACTAGCCAGCAGAGCCAGCCCGCGTCTCGCAAGCAGGCTGCGAACCCGAGAGTGGGCAAGGGGACTCATCGTGCGGAAAGACAAAGACGGTCGCAGGCAAGCCCCGCACGCCTTGCGGCGCTTGAGGCCTGTAGGAGGGTTCGCGAACGGAAAGCCTACGCTCAAGAGGTAATCCAAGCGACCATTGATCGCTCTCGGCTTTCAACGGAAGATCGAGCGTTCGCCACGCTGCTCGTGCTTGGCGTCACGGCAACGTGGGGCACGCTCGACGAACTCATCGACCGCTGTCTTCGTTCGCCAAAAGACGTCAAGCCCGATGTGCGCGATGCGCTGAGGATTTCTGCCTACGAACTCGTGTTTCTTCATAAAGAGCCCTACGCAGTTGCGGATCAGGGCGTAGAACTGGTGCGTGCTGTTGCGCCCCGAGCCGCAGGACTCGGAAATGCCGCTTTGCGCTCGATGGTTCGCGCGGCTTCCGAGTTTCCCTTTGGCGACGCGTCTCGCAATCTGTCTGCATTCGCTCGCTTGCAGGGATTTCCCCAGTGGCTTGCCGAGGCGCTCTGTCGTGACATGGGGGAGCAGGCAGCTCGCGAGTTGATGCAGGCATCTAACGAGACAGCCCCTCTGTTTGTTGCCGAGAACCCTTTGTGCGCGCGGGAGGGGGAGGTGTCTTTTGAGCTGTCTCGCGCAAAGGCGCAGGTAGATCCTGTTCGTACTTCGAATGGCAGCTTGCCTGGCTGTTTTCGCGTGACGCCGGCTCGCGTTCTCGCAGACGGGCGCATCAGACATTTGATTGATACGGGCAAGATGCTTATGTCGGATGCTTCTTCCCAGACGGTTGCCAACCTTGTTTTCTCTGACAGCCAACCGCGATCTCTTTTAGAGATAGGAGCTGGCCGCGGAACGAAAACCATTCTTCTTGAAGCGGTTTCGCAGCGTAGGTGGGGCTCGTGCGTGCCCGAACATGTCGTAGTCGACAATCACGCATTCAAGCTAGAGCTCTTGCAGAAGCGGGCTCGCCAATACGGCATCACTTCCCTTGAAGCGGTAGCGGCAGACGCCACCAAGCTCTCGCGAGCGCTTGGCGATAGGCGCTTCGAGGTTGTGTTTATCGACGCGCCTTGCTCGGGGCTGGGAACCTTGCGTCGACATCCGGAAATTCGGTGGAACGTAACCCCTCACCACATTGAAGAGCTTGCCGCCACGCAGCTTGAGATGCTGCGTTCGGCCGCGGCTCACGTTGCGGCTGGCGGAAGCTTGGTGTATGCGACGTGCACGGTCACGCGACTTGAGAACGTGGGGGTTGTGAAGCGGTTTTTGGAGTCTGCGGAGGGAACGGATTTCGCGTTGGCTCCTATTGGCGGCGCGTCGTGTTTTGCGCCGAGCCTGCAGTCGAACTCGCCCGACGCTCATTTTGCCGTGCGCTTTCAAAAGAACAGCTAATTAGGCCTGCTCTTCGCGCGCTTTGCCCGCGAGAAAGCAGCGCAGATGCCCAGTTAGGCTGCCGTAATGCGAATTCCCACGTAGATGGCAGTGTCGGGCAATCCGGAGATGTCATATACCGAAGACAGCGGAATGGCAGACACGCGCCAGTTATAAGTTGCTCCGCCGGCGTCGAGCGTTCCGGATCGGAAGGTGTTTCCAACCTCGTCTACGTCGAGATCCGACGCCGTCTGCGCGTCGAACCCCTGAGCCTGAATGGCCGCCTCAACGGCGCTGTCTATGTTGCCGGAGTCGAAATCTGCATAGCGAACCGAGAGGTTGAATCCGTCCGAGGAGTCGAATTGCAGGCGCCACGATCCGTTGAGGAGCAGCGCGGCGTCGGGAGCGTCGAGGTTGTTTACGCCCTGCAGGTAATACATGGCTCCCTCTTCCGCGCTCACATCGGAGGGAAGCTTAACCATGTCAAGCGTTCCGGAGGCGATATCGTCTTCAGAAGATGCGGTATAGACGTTGAAGCCGAGCGCGTCCACCGCGCTTTTGATGCCGGCGGCGTCCATGCCCGCATAACTGGAAACTGCGGGGAGGTCGAGCGATACGTCGCGCGCCAAGTTTTCCTCGACGCTGGCAGCCGCTCTCTGAGCGGCGTGCATGGTAGGACCTAGCACGTTGACGGCAATGAATATGCCGATTATCGCTGCCACTACGGCAATGCCCAAAGCCACCGGCAGCTGTTTGCGAGGCAAGTCGAGCGGTCGATTGAGCGGCGAGGCATCCAGATAGCGAACAGGTCCATCGCCTTGCGTATAGGCTACGGTGGACTTTTCAGAAAACAGTTGCGAAGCTGCTTCTGCGATGTTGAAACCTGGCTTTTCCATGCAGTCTCCTTGCGGGTTTGTGTGCTTCACGGATTATAGCATTGCTTGTGGTGGTGGCTCATGGTACGATTCCAATGCTCATGGGGGAGTAGTTAGCATATTCCCATATGGGGCACGTCAACATCCTGATGCCGGAGAAACGGCGTCTGGCGTGTCTGAAACAACCAGACCCATGGTGCGGTTGCCTAAGAAGGGCTTCCGCACCATGGGTTTTTGTGTTGTATGGGCGCTATTGTATCGGGCAGGACTTTTCGACGTTTGCAAAGGAGCAGCGGTGTTCGACTTCTCTATCTTTACCACGCCTGAAGCGTGGATCAGCTTGATCACGCTTATCTTCCTTGAAATCGTGCTGGGCATCGACAACCTGGTGTTCATTTCAATTACCACCAATCGCCTCCCCGAGGAAAAGCAGCATATCGGCCGCAAGCTCGGTTTGGCGGGCGCGTTGGTGATGCGCGTGCTGTTCTTGTGTTTCGCCTCGTATTTGGTGCATATGACTGACCCCCTCTTCACGCTAGACTTAGGACCGTATTCGCATGGGTTCTCGGTGCGCGACATCGTTTTGCTCTTGGGCGGCGCCTATCTTATCTACAAGGGCATTTCCGAAGTGATAGACATGCTTAAACTCACGGAGGTAAAGGCGACTCATTCCGAAGAGCACAAGGCGCTTCATATGATCGGTCTGCCGCAGGCGGTGGGAACCATTATGGTTATGGATATCGTCTTTTCCATCGACTCGGTTATTACGGCAGTGGGCATGGCGGACCATCTCATCATCATGATTATCGCGGTTATGCTTGCCGTCTTCATGATGATGATCTTTATCGACCCTATCTCGAACTTCATCAACGGACATCCTGAAATGAAGATGCTTGCGCTTACGTTCATCGTGGCAATTGGCTGCTTGCTGGTGATCGATGCGTGCGGTTTCCACACGGGCATTGAAATGATGCATATGCCGCTTGAGAAGCTGATGGTCTACTTTGCGATGGTGTTCTGCATTGTGCTGGAGCTTATTCAGATGCGTTACAACTATGCGCTTAAGGCGTATATGGCTCAGCGCTGGCGTGAAGATAGCGATGCCCAGCTGGATCGTTTGAAGGAACAGATGGAGGAACGCCTTGAGAAGGCAAAGGCGGCGGGACGGGACGCTCCGGTGGTTTCTGACGAGGCTCCTGCAAAAATGCATCCTATTATCATCGGTCAGAACGTCTATGTGATGATGCCTCTTTCCAGCGAGGACTCCGCTTCGTTCAAGCAGTTAATGGATACGAATCCTGCCGCACGTGAGCGCGTGGGAGAGCCCTTGGAAATCCCTGCGAAGGTTGAGGATGCTGCTGCGGACGACGACGCAACCTACGAGGTTCCCGAGGACAAGTAGATGCATCGCGTCTAAGGTGTCTTGCGTGCTGCAGCCGCATTCGCTGCTGCCTGTGTGAGCTGTTAGCAAAGTTCGATCTTGCGTCTGAGAAAAAGTACTTGCATACCAGCTCTGCTAACGCTAGAATACTTAGACGCGTTGGAACGAAAACGCAATTTGGTCGCTTGGCTCAGCGGGAGAGCATCGCCTTCACACGGCGGGGGTCACAGGTTCAAATCCTGTAGCGACCACCATGAAACACCAGGTCATCCGGCTAGTTCGGATGACCTTTCTTCTTTTTCAAACAGCTTCGGTTGCCATCGTGTGACAACCGTGTGGCAACGGCGCGTGATTACGCCGTTTTCACTTCGATGATGGGCGTTTCCTTGGGCTTCGCTGAAAGCAGCGCGCCCATCAGCGCAGCGGCCTTTTCGTCGTTCTCGCGCATGGAACGAGCTTACTATATTTCCCTTTGTCTCCCTTTCCCTCTCCCAGTTTTCTTGATGCACAGCAGCATTCCCGATGCGGATGCCAGGGCGAGGCTTACGGGGACTGCGAAGGAAGGAAAACCATCGCCTGATTCGGCGAGCCTGCCGTTCGATTGCTCATCTGGGTCGTTAGCGTTTTGGGGTTCGTCGGGGTTAAGGGGTTGCGGCTCTGGTTCCGGAGAGGGCTGAGGTGCCTCTTGCCACTGAGCATACAGCGTTATCGTAGCGCCCGCCTCGGAGGTCAGGTTTAAAACCTCCTGACCGTCAGCGAAGGAGGTACCCGTGCCGTCAGGCTCGGTGTTCCAGCCCAAGAAGGCATGCCCCTCACGCATAAACGTGCAGCTGTAGAGGGTTTGAGGCTGGTCGTAGACCATGTCCTGCGCGTCCATCTCTCCGATACCGCCGTTGGGGTCGAACACTACTTGGTAGCTGTTTGCCACCGGGTGTGCCTCTAGGAGGACTCGTCCATTGATGATGACGGTCTGCGCGGCGAGTGTCGAATCGGGCTCGCCGGTCTCAGGGTCGGCCTGCCACTCGGGAGCTATCCCCGCTGCAGTCCAGCTCTCAAACGAGTATCCTTCATCGGTTGATGCGCCAATCTCAATGCTGCTTCCTCCCAACACACGCTCGAGCTTGTCAACCAGTGCGTTGTTGGAGGGGTCGGCTATCCAGGCCCTTGCATGTTCTTCCGCTGCCGATTCTACGGTGTGGTAGTCGAGAGCCAGAAGGCCGCTTCCGTCGGCATCGATTTCTAGGGTTTTGCTGCCAGTGCCCCAGCCGTCGATGATCACTCGGTATGTTCCTTCAGGAACGCCCTGGACGGCGCCGGCCTCATAGACGCCGTCTGAGAACTGCGCGAATGCGCCGGTGATCTGGGTGCCGTCCTGAACGTTTACCAGCGTAATGTCGGCGGGGTCGTCGAGGCTGACGGGGGAGTCGTCATTGGTCATCACAATGTAGCTCGACCCGATTTCCCCGAGCACCGCATAGAGGTTGGTTGCAACCAGGGCGCCATCTCCGTCGAACGAGCACAGGTTCAAGACTTTGGCTTCGGGGATGTAGAGCGACCCGAAGGACAGCGTATTCCAGCCGAGGAGGATCTGGTTTTGTGGGAGTCGGCTGTCTTCGATGGCGGGCAGTACGAACGGCTCGTCGCATCCGATGTCGCCCTCTGTTCCGCTGGCGAACACCGTGCCGCCAGAGACGTTGACGTTGACCTTGTGGTGCACCGAGGAAACGGGGTAGATTCGCCCGCCTTCGCCTCCGATGCCGAATTATCCAGTTGCCTCGATACGGCCGCCCGAGATGTTGATGTTGGTCGTATGCTCGTAGGTGATGATTCCGGCTTGGCTGGTTCCCACAGCGCTGCCTATGCCAGGGCCGCGCTCGCTATCGTTAGATCCGCTGCCCGTGGCCTCGATGGTTCCTCCCGAAATGGTGATATTTTGGGCGAACCCGGCTTCAGAGCCGCTGCCGATTCCCGCTCCGCCCGCCTTGCCGGTGGCCGTGACTACGCCGCCTGAGATGGTGATGTCGCGCACCGCCTCGTTTCCTCCGCTCCCGATGCCGGCTCCGCTGTTGGAGCGCGTGATTTCGCCTGCGGTTGCGGTTACCGTGCCTCCCGTGATGCGGATGCCGCTCACGCAAACGCGGCTGTCGTTCTCGTTTCCGCCGCCGCCAATTCCCGCTGCGCCAAACTTGTCGCTCGCTCCGCCTGTCGCAGTGACCGTTTCACCGTTGATGGTGATGTTGGACACCTCGCCGCCGCGCGCGCTGCCGATTCCTGCGGCCCTTCCTTGGCTGCTTGCCACGATTGTGCCGCCGTTGATAGTGGTGCCGTCCACAACGGCGCACCATCCGCCACCGATGCCGGCGCCGCCGATACCGCCCTGTGCGTTGACGTTCCCGCTCTCAAAAACGTAGTTCCCGGTGTAACCGGTTTCGGCGACAAGGTACGGCACCGTCCCGATGCCCGCGCTGTAGCTTGCGCTGCCGGAATGGGCGGTGATGGTTCCCGGGTTGGACTCGTCCTCGGTCTTGAACACGAGCTTGGTCTAGGAACCCTCCTTCCTGATGGCCGGAGCCATCAGATAACTGCCGAAGTAGCTGCTGGCCCCCGGCTCGGACACCAGCTCCACCGTGCTGTTCTTGCTGTCATAGACCTCAAGCGCCGCCGACCGCGCGCCGATGTTTTGCAAGGATGCCGGGATCGATGTTGAGTCTGTCGGCCAGCTTGACGGTAATGGTCTGCCCCTCGGGCGCGGAGATCTCAACGCGCACCTGCGTGCTGCTGCCGGTGAGGCGGTATTCTCCCGCCTTCGTGATGTGCACGGTGGTGTTTGCGCTGGCGTTCGAGACGTCGATGGTGTCGCCTGGGTTGGGATACCAGTCGTGCCAGGAAGCGCCGACGCTTTGTTCCTCATCCGCTTCCTGGGCGGCTATCGTAACCGCCAGGGATGCGCTGCTCAGCGCACTCGACGCGCCGTCAACGGCAGCACTCGTGGGGTCGGGCTCTTCCGCTGCTGCAGCAGGTGATGGAAGAAGCTAACAGCCGATGCATAAAGCTGCCGCCGTGAGGAAGGCAACCAGTGTCGTTGCGATTATTCTTACTGCCGATGTTTTGGAACACGTCATCGCGCCTGCCTTCGCCGTGGTCTAAGGTAGCTCCGTAATAAAGTATATCCACTATTGTCATTTGAAACGGGGAAGTAACTTTCTCGGAAATATTCTATGCGACGAAAGGCGCGGGCATATCACCCATATTCGGTTGAAAAAGGTGGTTCTGGAAAACGCTGCCGCCTTACTGCCTGCTTGCGTCCTTGGTGACCGCTTCCTCTCCGGCAAACTGCTCGTATCCTTCTTCGGAGACGTAATAGCGAACCGCGCCGGGCAGCACGCGCGCTGTGAAAGGCGTGGTCATACCGGAAGTCTCGCCGTCGAACTGCACTTCCATGGGCGGATCGGCCACCACCGACACTTCACGTGCGGTGTAGATTTCCATCGAATCGGTACGGTCGGGATGCTCTCCGTCGCGGTCGAGCACCGTTGCCACAAGCGCCGGGAGCAGGTCGATTGCCGTTTTCCCCTTAAGCACCACCACGCCAAGCTCACCGTCGCGCGGCAGGTTGTCGTGTGTGACAGCGAGGTCGAACTGAATTTTGGCGAAGTTCACTAACAGTATTCCCAGCCCGTCGCTTTCTATGGGTTTTCCATCGAGTTCTATATTGAAATGAGACTTTTGCGGGGTCACGTTTGCAAGTGCGGCAGAGAAGTAGGCCATCGGGCCCCATATGCGCTTATGGGGTTTTGCATCACGCATGATTGCCGCGTCGTAGCCGGCGCCCGCCATGATCACGAAGCCGAAGCTCTGGTCGCCCACGGTCATTTCACCGAGGTCAAAATCGAGGGTAAGGCCTGCGCGCACCATCTTCGCAAGTGCGTGAGGCTCGTTGGGCGATTGCAGGTTGAGCGCCAGCAAGTTGGCGGTTCCGGCAGGGAAGGGCAGCACCGGGATCGAGGTGTTTGCCAATACGTAGCTCACGGCCGCAACGGTTCCATCGCCGCCGCTGGCAATGACTGCGTCGAAAGAGGACGCGTCGTCGAGCATGGTTGTCACATCGGTGGATCCGTCGGTGGAGCGCAAGCACACCTCGTCGCCGTCGCGGGCGATCGCGCGAACAAAATCGTAGACTGCTCCTTCGCCGTATCCAGAGTTTAAGTTGTTGATAACCAGCAGTTTCACAGATCCCCTTTCTGTTGCTATCATGCATAGTACAACATCATGCGAGACCAATTAAAGACAAGGCAAGGAACACCCTGCATGTACATAGCCGACCAAGAATCGCTAGAGGATTTCGTGCGCTCTGCGCGCGACGCCTCCGTGCTTGCGATAGACACCGAGTTTCTGCGCGAGAAGACCTACTATCCCAAGCTTTGCCTGCTTCAGTTGTCCGCCGACGACAGGGTGGCGGTTGTTGACCCGTTTGCCGTTGAAAACCTTGCGCCTCTGAAGCCTTTGTTTCTCGA
This sequence comes from Candidatus Aphodovivens excrementavium, assembly GCA_018715935.1. Lineage (GTDB taxonomy): Bacteria > Actinomycetota > Coriobacteriia > Coriobacteriales > Eggerthellaceae > Aphodovivens > Aphodovivens excrementavium. Next base: position 80,493 of record DVKR01000005.1, on the reverse strand, counting down.
CGGGGGCATCCTGAAGCTTTTTCACGCGGGAAGGCAAGACCTTGAGATCATACTGCATGTAATGGGGGTGCTTCCCCGGCCGGTTTTCGACACGCAGATTGCTGCAGCGTTGCTGGGACATACACAGCAGATCGGCCTCGCCTCTCTGGTTCATGCCGAGTTAGGCATTCAGCTGAAAAAAATCGATTCGTTTACCGATTGGTCTCAGCGTCCTTTGTCGGAATCGCAGCTTACCTACGCCGCCGAAGACGTGCTTTACCTACCCCGGCTTTACGCTCAGATGAAAGACAAACTCACGGCAAAGGGCAGGCTCGAATGGCTTGCTCACGATTTCGAAGAGCTTTCAAACCCCGCAAACTACGAAGCCGACGTGCGTGGGCGCTACAAGCGTCTCCGGCGCGTGTCGTCGCTTTCTCGCCGTCAGCTGGCTGCTGCCCGTGAGATGGCAGCTTGGCGAGAGCTTACCGCCCAGGCGCGAGACGTTCCGCGCAAGTGGGTGATTACCGACGAGCAGATTGTTGAGGCTTGCAAGCGAGAGCCTCGCACCCTGAACGACCTTTACATGGTGCGGGGGGTTCGCGAAAAGCTTCCCGTCCAAGATGCGCGCGAGGTGCTCTCGCTCATCACCTCTGCGCTCGATGCGCCTCCCGAGGCGTGGCCTGAGCAGGATCGCCCGACAAAAAGCGAGCGAAATGTAGACTTTCAAATGGATTTGATGATGTCGCTTGTGCGACTGCGCTCGAAGGAAAGCGGCATTGCGATGCCCACTCTGGCAAGCCACGACGATCTCGTGCGCATTGCGCGGGGATATCGCGAGGGCGTTGAGCTGTTACGAGGCTGGCGCCGCTCGATAGTGGGGGACGAGCTGCTGGATTTGCTGGACGGACGCATCAAGCTCTCGCTTGACGAAGGCTCTCTTCGCGTTGAACGTGCTGAGCAGCAGGCTTGAGAGCCGTGCGATCAAGAAGAGGGTCGTTGATCGGGTCCCTTTGTTTATGACGGCTGAGTAACAGGTTGGCAAATGTTTATCCGTTGTGGGCGTGCGGCGAGGTTTCCTCGCGTCTGCAGGTATAATTTCTCTTAAGAACAAACGTAATCGTCAGCGGCGCCTGACGAGCAATCGATCGATGGTGAAGGAGACCTTTACATGTTTAGCTACGAGTACCTACTGCTCATCGTTGTGACCTTAATAATCGGCTGCGGCGCTACGGCGTGGGTCAACCGGCAGTTGCACAAGTATCAGCGAGTCCCTATCAGTAATGGACTTACGGGTGCGGAAGCTGCGCGTCAAATGCTTGCCTATTACGGAATCCACAATGTGGCGATCCGTCGTGGCGGCCACGGCCAGGATTTCTTCGACCCGCGCAGCAACTCGGTAACGCTGTCGCCCGAGGCCTACGACGGCCGTTCCATTACCGCCACGGCAACTGCCTGCCACGAGGTCGGGCATGCGTGCCAATTCGCTGAAGGCTACGCGCCCATGAAGGTGCGCGGCTCGCTGGTACCGGTGGTGAACCTTGCCTCCAATGCCTGGGTGTTTTTGCTCATACTGGGCATCTTCATGCAGATTGCCGGTCTTATCACGCTTGCCATCATCATGTATGCAGCGGTGGTTTTGTTCCAGATCGTTACGTTGCCCGTTGAGTTCAACGCATCCAGTCGCGCGATGACTTACATGAGCACAATCGGGATGCCGGCCGGCGAGCGTTCGGGTGCCGGCAGCGTGCTTCGTGCGTGTGCGTTGACGTATGTGGCGGCTGCCCTCACCTCTATCCTGCAGCTTCTGTGGTTGCTTGGCCAGCAGCGCAGCGAGTAGGCGCACCATGTCTGCGCAGGATCGCCTGGTGAGCTCTGAGCAGCACTCGTCAGAGCGCAAGGCGCTCAGCGTTTCCGAGGCGCTTGACATCGTCAAGGGGGCGCTCAAAGGCATTCGCCTTACTATCGTGGGCGAGGTTTCCGAGGTGTCCGCCAAGCGTGGATACAAAGCTGTGTACTTCACCGTGAAAGACCGTTCTTCGTCGCTGAGCTGTTTGATGTGGAATGACATCTACCGTGCATCAGGAGTGGATCTGCAGATAGGCCAAGAGGTGGAGATCACCGGCTTCTTCTCGCTCTATGCTGCCCGGGGAACCATGAACTTCGATGTTCGGCGGCTTTCTCTTGCGGGAGAAGGCAGACTGCGCATGGAAGTTGCCCGCTTGGCTAAAAAGCTGAAGAGCGAAGGGCTTATGGATCCAGCGCGCAAGCGCAAACTGCCGAGGTTCCCGAAGGCGGTGGGGCTGGTTACCTCTCCAAGCGGCGACGCCGTACACGATGTGCTCCGCACCCTTCGCCGTCGATGGCCGCAAGCCCGAGTTGTTTTAGCCGGCGTTCAAGTTGAGGGAGCTAATGCGCCTCGCGAGCTTGTCCGCGGCCTTTCCTGCGCGGCGGCGGCAGGAGTGGACTTGGTCATTTTAGGCCGTGGGGGCGGAGCGTACGAGAACATGATGCCCTTCAACGACGAGGGGCTTGCCCGCGCTATCGCCGCCTGCCCAGTTCCCGTTGTTACCGGCATAGGGCATGAGCCCGACAATTTCATTGCGGATATGGTTGCGGATGTGCGCGCTTCAACACCCACGTTGGCGGCGGCGGTTGCGGTTCCTGACAGGGCTGAGCTGCTGAAGCTGCTTTCGGCGCGCGCGGCGTCGCTGAGTGCTGCTATGCGTCGCGTGGTGGACGGTGCGCAGGCTTCGGTTCGTCGCCTGTCCGATCGGCCCGTTCTCAAAGACGCGCATCAGCTATTCGCTCAGGACGCCATGGCGGTTGATCACTTGGCTTCCCGCCTCGAGCGGGTGCTTCCTGCGAACATCGACAAGCAGCGCAATCTTGCAAATCAGCTTTCGGCTCGTTTGCTCCGCGTCCTTGAAGGAGCTACCAGTCAGCCCCGCTCTGCGCTGGCGCGCCAGAGCGACCGGCTTGCGCTTTGCCTGTCTTCCGGCGTGCCTCGTTTTCAGCAACAGGTGGGTTTGCGTGCGGCGCGGCTTCACGATCTCTCGCCGCTTGCGACGCTCGGTCGCGGCTATGCCATCGCACGAGACGCCTCAGGTGCTATCGTGAAGCGTGTCGCCCAGGTTAGCGTCGGGCAGCCTCTGGCGGTCACTGTGTCTGATGGCGTGGTAAGCTGCCGTGTGGAGTCTGCAAATGAGATACGTACCGACACCGTGCCCCTGTAGCGGTGTTCGCCATAGCTGCGAGAAAGGAAACCCTATGACTGATGCACAAACCGATACCCGTTTCGACACGACGCCGGTGGAAGAGCTTTCATTTCGCGAGGCGTTGGCGCAGCTCGATGGCATCGTTGGCGAGCTTGAGAGCAATACCCTCGAGCTCGAAGACAGCCTCGTTGGCTACGAGCGCGGGGTGTCGCTGCTGACTTCGCTTCAAAAGCGCCTCACCGACGCTCAACAGAAGGTCGACGTGCTGATGGGCGAGCTTTCTGCTGCGCCAGATGACGTGACGCGTGACACGACGTTGTCGTAAAGGGCATAACTCAACGCGCAAAAGCATCGATCGCGGCATCAACGGCACTGCGGCGAAATGCGCGGTGCGTTTGAAGAAGGTAAAGAAGGCAAAGAGAAAGGGCTCTTATGCGAAAAGACGATTGTATTTTCTGCAAGATCGTGGCGGGCGAAATTCCCTCGACGAAGGTATATGAAGACGACGATGTACTCGCCTTCGAAGATTTGAACCCCCAGATGCCCTGCCATACGCTCATCGTGCCGAAAAACCACTACGACAACATTGGCGACGGCATTCCCGATGCGGAAATGGGAAGGCTCTTTAACACCGTCAAGAAAATCGCTGTGATCAAAGGTATTGCCGAGAGCGGGTATCGCGTGATCGTCAATACGGGCGACGACGCCCAGCAGTCGGTTCACCATATTCACGTTCATGTTCTCGGTGGTGCCGAGATGAACGACGGAAGTCCGGCAAAGTAGCGTTTAGTACCTTGCGGGGCACTGCTTTGCCCAGTGCGATGCTGCTGCAGGTCACACGCGATACGGAGGGGCAGTGTATGAGACAGAAATCAAGAGCTTCGTTTTGGTTGTCAGCAACGTTTGTTTTCTTGCTTTCGGCGGCGTTGTTGGCCGCGTTGCCAGGCTGTTCTTCCGGGCAGGATGCGCAGCAGAAAGCCAATGAGGGCAACGAAGAGACGTTGGTGGTTAACGACGCCAACATGAGCGAGGGGGAGGGCGACCAGGGCGAGGATGCGGCAACCTCTGCAGAAGAAACCGCCGAAGAGCCAAGCGCGCCTTCCGCCGAGCAGCTACGTGCGGAGCTCAACATCACCGAGATGTACTATCCTGAATTTTCTCACGGCAGCAAGCCTGCCGAGTTTCAAAAGTACATCGTGCTTCATGATACAGAGGGGGAGGGCGACCCCTCTTCTGTGGTGTCGTGGTGGGCGAGCAACGGTAACCTCATAGCCGCCCATTTCGTTGTGGGGAAAGACGGCAGCATCGTTCAATGCGTTCCGCTTGACGATATCGCACATCATGCTGGCTACGGCGATGCGGGGCATAATGCTCTCTACGGAGTGGAAGACGAGTCGCGCGACGATATGCTGGGAACGACTCCTATCGGTTCATGGGCGCCCGACTACGGGATGAACTCCTATTCGATCGGTATCGAAATGGTTCACGTCGGCGGGTCGGGCGATTACCCTCAAGCGCAATTGGAGGCGCTTGACAGACTTATTGCCTATATCGACGCATACTATGGTTTCGAAAGTGAGATAATCGACCACAAGGCATGGCGTACGGGCAACTCGGACACTTCGGCCGAGTTTGCAACGTACTTCGAAAACTACAAAGCAAACCGCGTGCATGCCTAATGCCGAGGAGGGGTTCGTATGTTTTGCACGAATTGCGGAACACGGCTAGAGGAGGGCTCTTCGTTTTGCACCAACTGCGGCGCACGTATAGGTGCAGATCCCTCGACTGACGCTCCGGCGTCTTCTCCCACTGAGAAGATCGCCCCTCAGCCGCTTGCTTCCGCCGAAGCCGGACATACCGCGCAGATGCCCCCTCAACAGAGTGCATCAACGGGGTTCGCGCCGGGTGGCTCGTCGTTTGCGCAGGGTTCGCAGAGTCCTGCCTCGGGAAACGTCCCTCCGGTTTCAACGCCGCCTGCTGCCGCTGAAGGCGATTCGTCTGAGCCGGGCAAGGACAAGCGGCCCGTTATCATAGCGGTTATAGTGGCGGTGGCGGTATTGCTCATTGCTGTGATTGTCGCCGTCGTCTTGGTTACAGGCAGTGGCCAAGGACAAGATCCAGCCGCGCAGGAAGGCGGCAACGCTCAGACGGGCGGCAGTAACGCCCAATCGACTCAAGTTCAGCTCTTTGTCTCTCAAATCGACAACTCCGCCTTCCCTGACGTCAGTATGTACGTTCGCCTTACCGATGCATCGGGCGGGCAGCTGCAGTCTGTCGACGCATCTCAGTTCAGCGTGGTGGAAGTGACTTCCGGCGGCACCGAGCACGAGGCAACTATCAACGAGATTCTGCCGATGAGCGAAGGCGACATGATGAACATCAACCTGGTGCTCGATCAGAGCGCTTCGATGGACAGCTCCGGGAAGATGGAGAACGCGAAATCGGCCGCGCGCTCGTTTATCAGCGAAATTACTTCGTCGGGCACGAACTATGCAGAGATCACTTCCTTCGACGATGACGTCTACAACGTTCAGCCTTTCACTAACGATGCGGCGCTTCTTAACAGCGCGGTTGAGTCGTTGCGGCCCACGGGCGACACGGCGCTTTACGACGCGCTCTATTGGGCGGTGCAGCGCACGAACATGAAGTCGGGTTCGCGTGTGGTTATTGCCTTTACCGACGGCATGGAAAACGACAGCGTCTACACGCGCGGCGACGTGGAGGAGATATCGCGGCTTACCGGCATTCCCGTATACCTTGTAGGCATTGGAGACAACATCGATTACTCGGAGCTGCAATCGCTGGCAACTGCCTGCAACGGCCAATACTACGATGCCTCTACGAGCGATCTTGCCTCTGCCCTGCAATCTATTTACGAGTCTATCTACAGCGACCAGCGTTCCATGTACCGCGTTGCGTATACCTCGTCTTTCGAGGATGAAACCAGCTCCTATCGTACCGTGCGCTTCTCATGCGCCGACGGGTCGGCATACTCCGGATCGGTTGAAACCACCTACATGCCCGTCGACAACGTTGACGCCTACGACAACCAGGGTAACCTCAACGAGTACGTCTTGCCCGACAGCGGCTCGCGCTACTACTCCCGCGACGAGCTCGAGCAGTTGTCGCTGTGGGAGCTTTATCTTGCCCGCAACGAGATTTTCGCACGATACGGGCGCGGCTTTAAAAACCAAGATTTGGTTGACTACTTCGCCACGCGAAGCTGGTATTCCCAGAAATACACGCCAGAGGAGTTTGACTCCATGGCCTCGCCGCTTAACGATTACGAGCTTAAGAACACCCAAATGATGTTGGAGATCGAGAACGAACGCAATTCTCCTTACGTCTAAGGCGAGAAAGCGCGCACGCTTTTGACCCCTTTGAAATCAAAAGGCCGGAACGGTGGTGTTCCGGCCTTTTTGCTTGAACACCGTCTATCTGATGAACAAGTGGGCGCCGCTTGCCGAAAGGCGGGGCTTTGCTGAGTGCCTGCCCGAGGGCGCACGCCTAAACTTTACGTTTTAGAACGAAGATTAGGAGGCGGATCGTTGAACGTACTAGTCATCAATGCTGGATCATCTTCCTTGAAGTATCAGCTTCTTAATGTAGAGACTCACTCTCTGCTCGCCAAGGGAATTTGCGAGCGCGTGGGATCCTCCGATGCCTTTCATAAGCACGGAATCGACGAGAACGAAGTCGTAATTGACGCTCATATGGCCGATCACGACGAGGCCATGGCGTTGGTGCTCGAGGCGCTCACCACCGGCCCCACGAAGGCAATCGACTCGCTTTCCGAGATAGACGCGGTTGGCCATCGCATCGTGCAAGGCGGCAAGTACTTCGACCGTTCGGTTATCATCGACGACGACGTTATTGCCAAGATTGACGAGCTGGCAGAGCTCGCGCCGCTCCATAACAAAGCCGCGTTGATGGGCATCTATGCGTGCCAAAAGCATATACCCGGCGTTCCCATGGTTGCGGTTTTCGACTCTGCGTTTTTCCAGACTCTTCCTCCCAAGGCCTACATGTATCCGCTTCCTTACGAACTCTATGAAAAGTACGGCATCAGGAAATACGGCGCTCACGGAACGTCGCACCGCTATATTTCTGAGCGCGCAGCCGTTGTTTTGGGCGAGCCTTTAGAGGATTTAAAGCTCATTACCTGCCATTTGGGCAATGGCTGTTCTATGTCTGCCATCGACCATGGGGTTGCCGTCGACACGTCGATGGGGCTTACCCCCCTCGACGGTTTGATGATGGGAACACGCTGCGGGGCGGTCGACCCCGCCGTCGTACCGTTTTTGATGGAGCATGAGAACCTGACCACCGAAGAGGTGAACGACCTCATGAACAAAAAGTCAGGTTTGCTGGGCATATCCGGCATCAGCAACGACCTTCGCAGCGTTCGCACGGCGTCCGAGCAAGGTGACGAGCGGGCTCAGCTCGCCTATGAGATGTATTCCAACTCGGTTAAGAAGTACATTGGTCAATACATTGCGGTCATGGGTGGCGTGGATGCCATCGTGCTCACCGCGGGCGTAGGTGAGAATTGCGACAAGATGCGCCGTCTTATCTTCGCGGGCTTGCAGCCCCTCGGCATTGTTCTTGACGAGAAGCGCAACCGCGAGCGTGGTGGCGAGCGTGAAATCAGCACCGATGAGTCCCCGGTACGCATCATCATCATTCCGACTAACGAGGAGTACATGATCGCTCGCGATACCTACGAACTGGTTCACCAGTAGTATATTTCGGGCGGTAGGAGATATCGTTACGGGCGGATAACCGATGTGGCATGCGGTTTTCGTTTTGCTATCATGATCGTGGCAAACGAAACGCGTTGTCTTTTTGCAATGCGCTTCATGTGTTTGATTGAAAGGGTTTGCAATGGGGTTTCTCGACAACGTTAGCGCCGCAGTTAACAGAGGCACTGCTGCCACGTCTCGCGCGACGCGCAAAATGAAGTTGCAAGGACAGCTGAACGACGTGAACAAACGCCGTCAGGGGCTTGCCGCGCAGCTCGGTGCGAGTTTGTATGATGTCACCAAGGACAATCTGGAGATGCGCGAAGGTCGCGAGTCTTTGTATGAGGGAATTGCCCGCTGTGATGAAGAGCGCGAGAGTCTTCAGCGCGAATTGAACGAAATCGAGCGGCTCTCTGCTGAAAGCGCTGCGGCTGTTCACACGTTCAATTGCGTCGTGTGCGGAGCGCGTATGAGCGAAGCCGATTTGTTCTGCAGCGGTTGCGGCACGCCCGTTGCGCAGGCAAAACCCCAGTCGGTAGCGCAGCCTGTCTCTCAGCCCTATACGACGCCTGTTCAGGATGACGGCCCTCGATGCCCGTCGTGCGGAGCTCCAACCGAAGAGGGCGACATGTTCTGCATGAGCTGTGGCGTTTCTCTCGCCGGCCTAGCCGACGCATCCCAACCGGTCCAGCCGCAAGGTCAGCCCGAGCAGCCGATTGAAGCTGACACGGTGTCCGATGCTCACGCTCAAGCCGAGCAGGAGCCGACGCATCTGTCTGGCGCTCAAGCCGAGCAGGAGCCGATGCATCTGTCTGACGTTGAGGATGTTCAGCCAGTGTCTGGACCTACCGAGACAACCGCCTGCGTAAGTGAAACCGAGTCTAGTTTGGAGCCTGTAGAGCCCGAGGCGTCCCTTGAGCCCCAGCCTGCAGTAGATCCTGAACCTGAAGCCGAGCTTGCCGTCGTGCAGCCCGCGGCCCCTGTCTGCCCAAGCTGTGGCAAGCCGACTCGCGAAACAGATCGTTTCTGCATGTATTGCGGGCAGCGACTTTAGTTTCTGCCGTTACAGGCAGCCTGCCACAAACGAACGGGCCGCACTTCGGTTGCGGCCCGTTCGTTTGAGCGCGAAAATGCGCGCAATACGGCTTTTATCCAATAGGGAACCAGGGGTGCGGAAGGGTTCTATCGCGCGTTGGCTTGCGCTTGCACGCAGGTGATCGCGATAACTCCCACAATGTCGTCGGCGCTGCAGCCGCGCGAAAGATCGTTGACCGGCGCCGCGATTCCCTGCGTGATGGGGCCGTATGCTTCGGCTTTCGCAAGTCGCTGGACAAGCTTGTAGCCTATGTTTCCCGCATCAAGATCGGGGAACACCAAGACGTTTGCCCTGCCGGCAACAGGGGAGTCCGGTGCCTTTGAAGACCCCACGCTCGGAACCATCGCCGCGTCTGCCTGCAATTCGCCATCGAGGGCGATGTCCGGGGCAAGCTCCTTTGCGATGCGCGTCGCCTCTACCACTTTGGCGGCGTCGTCGTTTTTCGCAGATCCGTAGGTTGAATGAGACATCAAGGCGACGCAGGGCTCGCTTCCCATAAGCGACTTCCACGATTCCGCGGAGTTGACGGCGATATGAGCCAGCCGTTCCGCGTCGGGCTGTACCTCAAGCCCGCAGTCGGAGAAGATGAACGTTCCCTTTTCGCCATATTCGCAGTTCGGCACAACCATAACAAAAAACGAGCTAACCAGCTTTACGCCGGGTGCGGTTTTAAGTATCTGTAGGCAAGGGCGCAGCACGTCGCCGGTAGCATGGCAGGCTCCGGCCACCATCCCGTTTGCACGACCGGTTTTTACGAGCATGACGCCGAAGTACAGCACGTCGTCCATTTTGAGGAGCGCTTCTTCGGGGGTCATTCCCTTATGTTTGCGAAGCTCGTAAAGGGTTGCCGCCAGTTCTTCTCGCAATTCTGACGAGCGGACGTCAACTATCGTTGCACCGGTGAGATTGAATTTACTCGACGAGATGGCGTCTGCAGATCCAAGGATGATTAGATCGGCCACGTCGCGCGAGAGAATCTGTTCAGCCGCTTGCAGGGTACGGGGGTCGTCGCCTTCTGGCAAAACGATAGTCTGTTTATCGGATTGCGCGCGGGCAATCATCGTCTCCAAAAAGGTGCTCATAGGGCCTCCGTTCGTAAGATGGTCAAAGATGGCTGAACGTATGTGCGTTTTGCGGGAGCAATGCGTTTGTCTGCGGAAACAGCCCCGCAAAATATCCGCCTTTTATGATAATTGTCCGGAGGTTTCCACTTCCCGGTAAAATGGCTCACGGTGCAAAATGCGTATGCTACAGGTAGGACGGCATGCGATGCCGCTTGATGAAAGGAGCCCCTATGGGCGTTCGCTACTCTGAGTTTAAAGATATCGATATCGCCGAATTCGATGCTGTGGTGGTTGGCACTGGGTTTGCCGGCGCCGTTACTGCACGTGAGCTTGCCGAGCGAGGCAACGAAAAGGTTTTAGTAATTGAAAAGCGCAGCCATATAGGCGGAAACATGTACGACGAGCTTGACGATGCAGGCATTCTCGTGCATCGCTATGGGCCGCACATCTTCCACACCAACGACAAGCGCGCTTTCGACTACGTGCGTCGTTTCACGGAGTGGCGCGACTACCAGCACGAGGTTTTGGCAGATTGGTTTGGCACCTATATGCCTGTTCCGTTCAATAAAAACTCGATGGAGATTGCGTTTGGAGAGGAAAAGGCCGCGCGCCTCATTGACAAGCTTGTGAGCGTTTTCGGTGACGAACGCAAAGTTCCCATCATCGAGCTGCGCGAACAAGAAGATCCCGAGCTTTCCGAAATCGCGGACTTCGTGTACAAAAACGTCTTTTTGTACTACACGCAAAAGCAGTGGGGCCTCACTCCCGAGGAAGTAGACCCTTCGGTGACGGCGCGCGTTCCCGTGTTCATTTCGCGCGACAATAGGTATTTCCAGGATGCCTACCAGGGGATGCCGCTTCACGGCTATACGCCGCTGTTCGAGAACATGCTTTCCCACGAAAACATTGTGGTGTGCTTGAATACCGAAGCGGAAAGCGTGTTTGATCTCAAATTCGAGAGCAGCAGCGAAGATTCCCCGCTTTCGGGTATTGCGATTAAAGGTCAGACGTTCACCGGGCCTATTGTATACACCGGTCCGCTTGACGAACTGTTCCTGTCGCGTTTTGGCCGTTTGCCCTACCGCACGCTTGATTTCAAATACGAAACGCACGATCAAAAACACGTCCTTCCGTGCGGAACGGTTAACTTTACCGTTACCGAGGACTACACGCGCATTACGGAGTTCACCTATCTCACGGGTCAGGAGTCTGACAAGACCACCATCATGAAGGAGTATAGCCACGCCTACGACGATCCTTCTACCCAGATTCCGTACTATGCCATTATCTCCGACGAAAACACGGCGCATTACAACTGCTATCTCGCTCTTACCGAGAAGCTCCCGAACTTCCATCCGCTTGGACGCCTCGCAGAGTATCGCTACTACAACATGGACGTCATCATAGGCCGTGCGCTTGCGCTGGCCGACGAGCTGGTGGGCGAGGGCGAATAGGGTTCGCCGAGGTAGGCAGCTGAAAGGATTTCCGTCATGAAGACGATTACATTTGCGGTGCCGTGCTACAACTCGGCAGCCTATATGGATACGTGCATAGAGTCGTTGCTGGCATGTGATGACGGTCGCAACGACATCCAAATCGTAATCGTCGACGATGGCTCCACTAAAGACGACACGCCTGCCAAGGCGGATGCCTGGCAGGCAGAATACCCTGAAACCATTCTTGCGGTGCATCAGCCTAACGGGGGGCATGGCCAAGCGGTAAACACCGGACTTGCGCATGCTGAGGGCAGGTATTTCAAGGTAGTGGATTCAGACGACTGGCTTGACGCCGACGCCATGCAAGAGGTAATGCGCTATCTTCGCAGGCAGTGCGAACTGAAAGACGCTACCGATCTGGTAATTGGCAACTACGTCTACGAGAAAGTTCACGAGGGCACGCGCACCGTCATTCGATACAAGAACGTGTTTCCCGAAGGCGTTGAGTTTACGTGGGACGAAGTAGGCCACTTCAATCAGAGTCAGTACCTGCTCATGCATTCCGTGATTTACCGTACCGAGCTTCTGCGCGACATCGGCCTTGAGCTTCCCCAGCATACGTTCTACGTCGATAACATCTTCGTGTACGTGCCGCTTCCTCATGTCAAGACAATGTATTATCTCGACGTCGACATGTACCGCTATTTCATTGGACGCGAAGATCAGAGCGTCAATGAGAGCGTGATGATGGGCCGCATCGATCAGCAGCTAAAAATCACCCGCATCATGATAGACGCCGTGCAGCTTCCCGACGATGTCGAAGAAAAGCGCCTCGAGCGCTACATGGAAAACTATCTTTCGATGATGATGTGTATCTGCTCCATCTTCTTGCGTATGATTAACACCGAAGAGGCGGAGCGGAAGCGCGCGGAGATCTGGGCGTACCTGAAGGAGAACAACCCGGGCGTGTACACGCGGGTCAAAACGAGCGTTCTGAATTTGGGCACTAACATTCCCACCAAGCTTGGCCGGCGCATCGGTATTTCGGGCTACCATATTGCCCAGAAGATTTTCAAGTTCAACTAGCCTGCATGCCGTGTCTTGGTTGAAGCCGAGACCGTATCGCTCGGAAGCTCTTCAAGTCAAACTTGACGCTCTGTGAACCATGGTCTGTTTTGATGCGTGGCGCTGTTGCAGAGCGGCAAGGCGCATGCCTATCGGCAGGGAGAGCGCTGCGCTGGTGCATTTCGATTGTTCGGTCAGCTGAAACAACTGACGGCTGAGCCGATTGGCGTGGTATACTTCTTCGCGTTTGTTCGGTAACCCGACTTCCCGACTTGAGGGGAAGCGGATATACGCGAAGGGGCTCATAGTGAATCTGCCTAAAGGGCAGCTGACTGCGCGTGGCATCGCCATCGGCGTGGTCGGCTGTGTTGTCATCACGGCTGCATCAGCCTATACGGCTTTGAAAATGGGGGCTCTACCCTGGCCGATAGTGTTTGCCGCCATCGTCGCACTGTTCTTTCTGAAGCTATTCAACAAGGGTCATGCGGACCTCAACGAGGCTAACGTTACGCATACCGTGATGTCTGCCGGCTCCATGGTTGCAGGAGGCCTCGCCTTCACCGTGCCTGCCGCGTGGATGCTCGGTTTTGCCGATGAGACGTCTTGGATAGATCTTTTGGTCGTTGCGCTCGGAGGTACCGTGCTGGGCTCTGTCTGCACGGTGCTGTTGCGCCAACGCTTCATCGTCGAGGAACCGTTGGAGTTTCCCATCGGGCAAGCCGCAGCCCAGACCCTCGTAGCAGGAGAGGCGGGCGGGTCGACGGGCGCCAAACTGTTTGGAGCGTTAGGTTTGGCCGGCGTGTACACGTGGCTGCGTGACGGACTTGCCGTTTTGCCAACCGTTTTTTTCCAGGGGATAAGCATTCCCGGAGTTTCTTTTGGCCTCTACAACTCGCCACTGATGATGTCTATGGGCTTTTTGGTGGGAACATCGTCTGTAGTGGTGTGGTTTTTGGGAGCCTTGCTGGGAAGCTTCGGGATTGTGGTGGCTGGGACTGCATGCGGGCTTTGGGACACCTCAACAGCGCAAGGAATCGCTTCGAGCTTGGGCATGGGCGCCATGATGGGATGCGGGCTTGCTGTTGTTGTCAAGCTGATTGCCGAAAAGCTCTTCACTTCCGTTAAACGCAAAGTGAGTCAGGAGCCTTCTACGCACGATGAACTTGAAACGCCGCATGAAGAGCTTCCGGCGATCGCCGCTTCTGCGACAAAACGCTCCGAACGTGCGCAGGCGACCCGTAGCAAAGGCAGCGTCACGCTGACTGCGGGCCTTATCGCTCTGGGCGCTGCGGCGGTTGCGCTTGCGTTGTGCGTGTTTTTGCAGCTGTCGGTGGTTGTTTCGGTCGTGGTTGTTTTGCTTTCCTTTGTCACTTGCGCCATGGCAGCGCAAAGCTGCGGCCAAACAGGCATCGATCCGATGGAGATTTTCGGGCTCATTGTTCTGCTGTTCGTGGCTGCCTTTTCTGAATCGACGCAAGTGCAGCTGTTCTACATCGCCGGCGTTATCGCCGTGGCCTGTGGGCTGGCAGGCGATGTCATGTACGATTTCAAAGCGGGGCACATTCTTGGAACCAATTGGCGTGCGCAATGGATAGGGCAGGCGATAGGAAGCGTGCTTGGCGCGGTGGTGTCGGTAGCGGTGATGATGGTGTTGCTGGCCGCCTACGGCCCCGATGCTTTCGGCCCACAAGGGAGTTTCATTGCTGCACAGGCTTCTGTAGTTGCCACTATGGTGTCCGGCATTCCTTCTGTCGAAGCGTTTGTCGTAGGTCTTATCGTGGGAGCGCTGCTGTATTTCGTGAAAGCCCCCGCCATGATGTTCGGGCTGGGTGTCTATCTTCCGTTCTACATGTCGGCAGCCGCGTTTCTTGGCGCCATGCTGAAGGTCGCCTACCGGGCGCTTGCGCAACGTCTCAGCAAGGCCGACACTCCGGAAGAGCGCAAAGCGCATGAGGCGCGCGCTGAGCAAGCCGGTCTTGTTGTGGCAAGCGGAATAATCGGTGGAGAGTCGGTGGTAGGCGTGCTTGTTGCCTTGTTTGCCATTGTGTCGGGCATGGTTGCCGGATAATGGCTCTAGGCAAATTGCTACGACCGTTGCAGGCGGGAAAGCCGAGGGGGGTACTATGCGAAGCGAAGAACGGATGCAGGCCGAGCGGAGCATTTTGTGTGTAGACGTAGGGAATACGGAGACTTCGTTTGGGTTCTTCCGCTCGAGCAGGCTCCTTGCCAGCTGGACTGGCACGACGCCGGATTGCCTAACGTCCGACGAGGCATTTTCCCTTGTGTGCGACGCATTGACTGCGATGGAGCGCAAGGAGCATATGCCTCCGGGCGAGTTCTCGGTTGAAGACACGGTCCTCTCTTCAGTTGTTCCGCAGCACACCGCAGCATGGCAAACCGCTCTACGGCAAGTAGCCGACAAACGTCCTCTAACGATTGGCCCGGGCATAAAAACCGGCATTCGGATGCGCTACAAGGATCCAGCCGAAGTGGGAGCAGATCGCATTGCCGATCTTGCCGCTGTGCTTGCCGACTACAATCCGCCCGCTGTCGTTGTCGATTTGGGCACAACCACCAACTTCGAGGTGATAGACGCCGACGGTGTGTTTTTGGGCGGCGTTATCGCTCCTGGCATGGTGCTTGGCGCGCGTTCGCTGGCGCGTGAAGCGGCTAAGCTCCCCATCGTCGAGGTTGTGGCACCTAGGCATGTCGTAGGTACCACTACGCGCGAGGCGGTGCAGGCAGGCGTCGTTCTTGGCGAGATCGCTCGTATAGATGGCCTGCTCGACCTGATTCAGAAAGAAACCGACGCCGTTTACACCGTAATCGTTACGGGTTCTCAGGCAAAGGCCGTCTCTTCGCTCCTTTCGCACGAGGCGATTTCCGACGAAACGCTTACGCTGCGAGGTTTGGCGCGCTTGTATGATCTGAATCGCCCCTAGCTGCTGTTATTTGCTACTTCCGGTATTTCCTGACGCTCATTGCACGCATGGCGTTGAGAATCGCCAACACGGCTACTCCGACATCTCCGAAAACCGCCAACCACATGTTGGCGATGCCCACGGCGGCTAGTAGGAGGATGATGATTTTGACCGCGAGCGCGAACACGATGTTCTGCCATACGATTCTCATGGTTGTGCGTGCAAGGCGGATCGCCTTAGAGATGTTGGATGGCTTGTCGTCCATCAGCACTACGTCTGCCGCTTCGATTGCGGCGTCCGATCCCATTGCTCCCATGGCGATGCCGACGTCGGCGCGCGTGAGCACGGGAGCGTCGTTGATGCCGTCCCCCACAAAGGCAAGCTTTCCGTCTGTCGTTTCGGAGGAAAGAAGGGTTTCAACGGCGCGCACTTTGCCTTCTGGTAAGAGCTGGGCATGCACTTCGTCTATGCCCAGCTTTTCCGCCACCGCTTCGGCGACGTCCTGTCGGTCTCCCGTGAGCATTACGCAACGCGCAACGCCTGCTAAGTGAAGATCGCGAATGGTTTGTTCGGCGTCGTCTTTGACAACGTCGGCAATAACGATGTGCCCGGCATAGGCTCCGTCTATACACACATGAAGAATCGTGCCGGTAAGATCGCAATCGTGGTAGCTTGCGTTATGAAGCGCCATAAGCTTGTCGTTTCCCACCAACACAACTTTTTCGTTGACGAGCGCACGCACGCCGTGCCCAGACTCCTCTTTCGCTTCAGCAATCTGTTTCTCTTCGATTTCTCCTGCGTAGGCTTCGCGGAGGGATACGGCTATGGGGTGGTTTGAATATGCTTCTGCATGGGCGGCATAGGACAAAAGGTAGTCGGCGTCTATGTCGGCTTCGGGGTGGATTGCTATTACTTTAAACGAGCCGCTCGTCAGCGTTCCTGTTTTGTCGAAAACCACGGTGTCAACTTTTGAAAGAGTCTCGAGGTAGTTAGAGCCTTTCACCAGTATGCCAAGCTTAGAGGCGCCGCCAATCCCGCCGAAAAACGAGAGCGGGACACTGATGACGAGCGCGCAAGGACAAGACACCACCAAAAACGTTAGGCCGCGCATGACCCAGTCGCTCCATGCGCCCATCCCCAGCAACGGGGGAATAATGGCAATGAGAAGGGCGGCTGCGGTGACAATGGGCGTGTAGAAGTGCGCAAAGCGAGTGATGAAGTTTTCGGTGCGTGCTTTTTTCTCCGCCGCGTTTTCGACAAGCTCAAGGATGCGGGCGACCGTTGAATCTCCGTATGGCTTGGTGGTGATGATGCGTATAACGCCGTTGAGGTTAACGCACCCCGAAATGACGTCGTCTCCCTTTTCAACCAGGCGCGGCATGCTTTCGCCCGTGAGGGCTGCGGTGTCGAGCTGGGAAGATCCTTCGATAATCGTGCCGTCGATGGGGATGCGCTCGCCAGGCTTTACGACCAAGACGCTGCCTGTCTCGACCTCATCCGGATCCACTTCCTCTATCGCGCCGTCAATTTCGACGTTCGCGTACTCGGGAGCAATGTCCATCAACTCAGAAATGGACTTCCTGCTTTTACCTACCGCGTAACTCTGGAAAAGCTCGCCAACTTGGTAAAAAAGCATTACTGCTGCACCTTCGGCCATGTGCGGGTCGGCGTCGGGAAACGCAACCATGGCAAATGCGCCGATAGTGGCAACAGACATGAGGAAATTTTCGTCAAATACTTGTCCGTTGCCGATGTTGCGTGCCGCTTTGAGCAACACGTCGTAGCCAGCGATGAGGTAGGGGACAAGGAAAAGTGCAAATTCAAACCAAATTGCCGCGGTGCGACTGCCAAACCAAGAATCGAGCGGTAGAATCTCTGTAATTGCGAACACGGCGGCAAACAGTACCAATGCTACGACGATGCGAACAAGCCATCGTTTCTGCTTACGGGTCATAGGGGTTCCTTAGGTAGGGAGTGGGGATATGATTTTGCATGCAAAAGACATACGCTTGCCATGAACGGCAAAGCGCAGCTTATGGCGATAGATGCAGATAAATGCGAAGATAGATTACAAAGTTGCGGTTTGAAGCGGCTAGCGAACGATAATGCAGTCCGGCTCGATCTTTGAGCAGATGCGCTGAGCTTCGTCGACTATCGAGTTGAATCTAGCTTCGTCGGCAACGAGAGTGAGCTTTTGGGTCATAAAGCTCACCGTTGCCTTCTCGACTCCGTCGATCTTGCAAATTGCCTCTTCCATTTTTGCGGCACAGTTCGCACAATCTAGATCTTGGAGTTTGAACGATTTACGCATGGTGGGTTCCTTTCGGTTCTGTCCTTATGGATGAACCTGACGTTGCGAAAGCAATCGTCAGAGTGGTTCTAAGGTGTTGCAGAAGCTACTCGCAGATGTGCGTCATGCCCTGTGCGAGCATTGTGTAAACATGGTCGTCGGATAAGGAATAGATGACGTTTTTGCCGTCGCGCTGAAACTTGACCAAACGCGCTTGCTTGAGCGTGCGCAATTGGTGCGAAACCGCACTTTGAGACGCGCCCACTAAATCGGCGAGATCTCCCACGCTTAGTTCGGCGCCCATAAGGGCGTAAAGAATTTTGATGCGCGTAGTGTCTCCAAACACCTTGAAGAGGTCTGCGAGCTCGTAGAGCAACTCTTCGTCAGGCATGCATTCGGGAGCTGCAGTTACGCAAGATGATTCTTGGTGGGCTTCATGAGCCTCGGTTCGCTCGTTCAACGTAACCACCTTTCAACATATGAGCAACTGTTCATAAGTATATGAAAGCCGCAACTCCTGTCAAGAGGAGATTGCGGGGTAGTTTACGGTAATCCTGAGGGTTCGTTGCATGGCAGCTAAGGCTTTGGGCAACATTTTTCGATAAAGAGCGATTCGGCGCCGCCTTCGCTATGCGTCTGAATCACGATGTAATTCTATCTCTTCGTAGAACAACACTGACCTTAGGAAACGTTTTCCATTTCATGAGTGACGAATTCCTCGGAGTTTGTGTGTCGCTCTTTATCGAAGCAATTTGGCGCACGAAGCCGAAAACGTTCGATTTAGAGTGATCTTTCAAGATTCATAAAGCAAGATCTGTGCCGACGCGCTGGAAGGGACGAATCGCGGTGAATCGAAGGTATTGCTGAAAACGGGTCTTGTCGCTAACACCGAGAGAGGACATGTTGCCAGGAGAATTAAAAAAGAGCCTTGCGGCTCTTAGATTCAAATGGCGGGATGTACGAGACTCGAACTCGCGACCTCCGGCGTGACAGGCCGGCGCTCTAACCAACTGAGCTAACACCCCGTGTTGTCAAGCTGCTGTGTTAAGCAGCGACGGTTATATTACCGGAACTAAATCTTCGGTGCAACCCCCCTTTTTAAACTTTTTTAAATCGTGTTTTCATCTCCGCGATTTCGTGTGTATCGGACTTGTAGAGGGTAACGGCTTTGTTGCGAAAGGATGGGTATCGCGAAGGTGCGGGTGGCGGTTATTGTGCAAGGTTATAATTGCAGAAACAAAGTCCGGTACAGGGTGCCTGTGTATTAGCTACAACACAATACGGTTTGGGCTTCTTTTGCGACCCCGCATCTGGGTACTTTTACTGCTGCACACATCCAAAGGGGGATTTCGTGCGTATCATAGCTTATTTGAGGCATTCGCTTGGCGCGGTTGCCCTGATCGTTCTGCTGCTCGTGGTGCAGGCTTTTACCGATCTGTCGCTACCTCATTACACGTCAGACATCGTAGACATTGGTATTCAGCAGTCAGGCATAGAGCACGCTGCGATTGATGCGATGAGCGAGGATACTTTCGAGTCCGTGTGCATGCTTTCTGCTCCAGACGATGAAGCGCTATTGCGAGAGGCGTATACGCGCTCCGAAGACGGGCTGTATCATCGAGGGGAGGGCTTCGACCTCAACGCTCTTGATGACGCTGTTGAGATCCCGCTTGTTGCCGTTACGTATGCAAGCCAAATCGGAGTCGATGTTTCTTCGCTTCGTGGCGCATATGACGCTGGGCAGATCACGAAAGACCAAATCGCGCAGATCTCCCAGCAAGTCGTAGACTCCTTGGGGGAAGCAGGGGAAAGCCTTCTTTCCCAGCAGGCGATCGAGGCGGCGAAGGCGGAGTACCAGGCGATCGGGTACGATCTTTCCGCTATGCAGATGGGTTATCTGCTTAGGGTTGGTGCGCTTATGCTGGGGCTCACGGCGCTGGGTATGCTTGCCGCCGTGGGTGTTGGCTTCGTTGTGTCCCGTACTGCTGCGAATATCGGCAAGACCTTAAGGCAGCGCTTGTTCGAGAGGGTTGTGGCGTTTTCAGACAGGGAAGTCCAAAGCTTCTCTCCTGCGTCTCTCATCACGCGTGGGACTAACGACATCCAGCAAATCCAGATGGTTACCGTCATGCTGCTGCGCATGGTGCTCTATGCGCCTATTCTCGCCATTGGCGGCATAATCATGGTCTCAACCACTAATGCTTCGATGAGCTGGATCATCGTTCTTGCGGTAATTTGCTTGTTCGTGGTTGTGGGCGTGCTGATGTATTTCGCTATGCCGAAGTTTCGCATCATGCAGAAGCTCGTTGACCGCGTGAACCTCGTCGCCCGTGAAATGCTTACGGGATTGCCGGTAATTCGCGCGTTTGATCGCCAGCAATTCGAGCAGGACAGGTTCGATGACGCCAACACAGAGCTGATGAAAACCCAGCTTTTCACCAACCGGGTGATGACGTTCATGTCGCCTGCTATGATGCTTATCATGAACGGTGTAAGCGTGCTCATCGTGTGGGTGGGCGGTTCTTACATCGACAACGGCACCATTCAAACGGGCGACATGATCGCGTTCATTTCCTATTCGATGACCATTATTGCCTCGTTTTTGATTATTGGCATGATCTCCATCATGCTTCCGCGCGCTGATGTGGCGGCTCAGCGCGTAAACGAGGTTTTGAACACCAAGCCATCCATTACCGATCCGAGCCAGCCTAAAGACGCTGCGTTAGGTAAAGAAGGCGGCGCCGAGGTTGTTTTTTCGGATGTGAGCTTTGGGTACGTAGACGAAGACGGAGACGGGGCTCCCGAACCGGTACTTCAACACATCAGCTTCGATGTGAAGCCGGGAACGGTCTGTGCCATCGTCGGGTCAACCGGCTCGGGCAAATCGACTATCGCTAAGTTGCTCGAGCGCTTCTATGACGTGTCGGATGGCTCTATCACGTTAGACGGAATCGACATTCGCGACCTCTCGCAGGAGAAACTTCGTGCAACGGTGGGGTACGTTCCGCAAAAGGCATTTCTGTTCTCGGGAACAATCGACAGCAATATCGCGTATGCAGATGCAGGCATGGAAGACGTTCGTGTAGAAGAGGCGGCGCGCATCGCGCAGGCGAGCGACTTCATCCTCGAGAAGGAGCAAGGTTTTGAAAGCGAGGTGTCGCAGGGCGGCACCAACGTATCCGGCGGGCAGCGCCAGCGCCTTTGCATCGCACGCGCGATAGCTGCCGATTCGCGTGTCCTCCTGTTCGACGATAGCTTTTCGGCGCTTGACTACAAAACGGATGCGAACTTGCGCGCTGCGCTGAAGGAGTCGCTTGGCGAGAAAACGCTTATCATCGTTGCCCAGCGCATATCTACGGTAATGGATGCCGATCAAATCATCGTGCTTGAAGAAGGGCGTATGGTTGGCAAGGGAACCCACCCGTATCTGATGGAGACGTGCAGAGAGTACCAAGAAATCGCCTATTCGCAGCTTTCGGAAGAGGAGCTGAAAGGAGGTGAGGCTTGATGAGCGGCCTTGAAAAAATGCGCGATGCCGGATCGCGGGCGTTCGATGCTTCGCGTGTGAAGGCAAACCAGGAACCTGTCGACGACGCTGCTTATTGTGCGTTCGGAGCATCCGACACGTCGGCTCAAGAGCGCCGCGCACGTCGCGAAGCTTCGGCGTTTGCCATGGAGCAAGTGGCAGCCTCGGCATCTACGCCTCGCCGACCTCGCAGGGGTGGTCACGGACATGGCCACGGCATGATGCCGGGAGAGAAAGCAAAAGATTTTAAGGGAACCATAAAAAGGCTTTTGGCTTTTATGGGCCAGTTCAAGATTGCATTGGCGGTGCTGCTGGCATTTGCCGTTGGATCCACGGTGTTCAATATCGTTGGGCCAAAAGTGCTGTCGCAGGCCACGACCGAGCTGTTTGAGGGCGTGGCTGCCAAATTGGCCGGAACGGGTGGAATTGATTTTTCTGCCGTTGGATGGATTCTTGCCGCAACGCTTGTCCTGTATCTGGTGAGTGCGGCGTGCTCGTTCGTCCAAGGTTGGATGATGTCTTCCATTTCGCAGCGTACGTGCTACCGAATGCGCTCAGACATCGCAGCTAAAATCGATCGCATGCCTATGGGCTACTTCGAGAAAACGTCGGTTGGCGACACGCTTTCTCGCATAACCAACGACGTTGACACGCTCGGCCAAACGCTCAACCAGGGGCTCACGCAGCTGATCACTAGCGTCACTATGATAATTGGCGTTCTTATTATGATGCTGACGATCAATCCATTGATGACGCTTGTGACGGTGTTCATCGTCCCGGTGGCGCTTGTGCTCGTCCGCATCATTGTGTCGCGCTCTCAGCGCTACTTCCGCCAGCAGCAAGCGACGCTTGGCCTGATAAACGGCCAGGTAGAAGAAACTTTTTCCGGGCATTCTATCGTAAAGGCGTTTTGCCAGGAAGACAGGGTGGTGGGTCAGTTCGCACAGACAAACGACCGTCTCTATGAAAGCGCTTGGAAATCCCAGTTTCTGTCTGGGCTCATGCCACCGGTAATGAATTTCGTAAGCAATGCCGGATATGTGGCAGTTGCCGTTCTCGGCAGCGTGTTTGCCGCGCAGGGGATCATTACCGTCGGAGATATCCAAGCGTTTATTCAGTATGTGAAAAACTTCACGCAGCCCATCACTCAGCTGGCGCAAGTATCCAACATCTTGCAGCAGATGGCGGCGTCGGCGGAGCGCGTCTTTGAGTTTTTGGACGCGCCCGAGGTTGCTCCTTCCGAAGCGTTGGTGAGCTCTTCGGAGGTGTCTACCGAAGTTGACTTTGATCACGTTTCGTTTGGGTACGATCCCGACAAGGCTATCATTCACGATTTCTCTGCGCATGTGGCGGAGGGGCAAACCGTAGCGCTGGTTGGACCTACGGGAGCTGGAAAGACGACCATGGTAAAGCTGCTCATGCGCTTTTACGATGTCGACGGCGGCTCAATATCCATTGGCGGGCGCGATATTCGCGACTTTGACCGCAGCGATTTGCGCAGCATGTTTGCGATGGTTTTGCAGGATACGTGGCTGTTCAAAGGAACGGTTCGCGAGAACATTCGCTACGGCAAGCTCGACGCATCCGACGAAGAGGTGGAGGCGGCTGCTAAAGCGGCCTACGCCCACCATTTCATTACGACGTTGCCGCATGGGTACGACACCGAAATCAACGAGGATGCGAGTAACATCAGTCAAGGCCAACGCCAGCTTCTCACAATTGCGCGCGCGATTTTGGCCGATAAGCGGATGCTCATTTTAGACGAGGCAACGTCGAGCGTAGATACGCGAACCGAAGAGCGCATTCAAAAAGCTATGGACAACCTGATGGCTGGCCGCACGTCGTTCGTCATCGCGCACCGCCTTTCCACCATTCGCAATGCGGATCTCATCTTGGTTATTCGAGACGGCGATATTGTGGAGCAGGGCACGCACGACCAGCTTCTGGCTGCCGGAGGGTTCTACGCCGAGCTCTATACTTCCCAGTTTGCCAAGGAGGGTCAGCTTGGCGTCGACGAGATGGTATAATCGCTAGACTTTAAACAGGTCTAAGGAGTGTGCGCTGGCGGATGGACGCCTCTTGCAACAATCAATCACATAGAGACGAGCTGTCCTCGGAAAATGAGGTATTGGCGAAAAAGGCCCAGCTTGCCGTGTTCGATTTTGACGGCACCAGCATAGAAGGGAATTCGCCGGTTATGCTGGTAAGCTACCTTGCCCGAAAGCGCATGCTGAGAAAACGAGTCGTATTCAAAATCATGCTTTGGGGACTTCGCTACAAGCTGCGCCTTCCTCAAGACGAAAGCTGGGTGCGCGGGCAGGTGTTCTCTGCGTTCGAGGGCAAGCCCGTGAGGGACGTGGATGCATTCCTTTCGCGTTTTTACGAAGAGGTGGTCGCCCATCGTTTTCGCCCTGACGCTACTGAGGCGATGGTTCGGCATGCGCGTGAAGGCATGGACGTGGTGGTGGTTTCTGCGTCATTCGAGCCAATCATTCTGCGTGCGATGGAAGATCACCCCTTTCAATTCCAGATTTCAACTCGCATGCGAAAAACTCCCGACGGCACGTACACACGTGAAGTGGAAGGTTTGCCCGTCGAAGGCGATGAGAAGCTTGCGGCGGTTACTCGGTTTGCGAACGAGCGCTACGGGAAAGGGAATTGGGTGATCGCCCATGCCTATGGCGACCATCACTCCGACCGGACCGTACTTAAGGCGGCGGTCGTTCCCCACGCGGTAGATCCTGATCGACCGCTGTTGCGCACTGCGCGCAAGCTGGGATGGGACGTTCTTGACTGGTAGTCTAGCCTTAAGCTTACCGTTCGTTTTCGATTGTGCGTTTTTTCTTACCCGTGCTTTTGCGCTTGCGACAGTGCGATAAAATGTTATCTGAAATAAAGCAATTACGGTTTTACGTTCATGCGTGTCTTGAATGAGCGAATTTTGACAAGGAGGTGGGCATATGTTTGAAGATATCGATGCCAGCAGCTCACCAAGTCAGAACAACGAGTTCGATAGCTCTTGCGGCTCCTACATTCGTCGTGCAGCGAAAGCGTGCTCGTCGGGCGATAACGAGCTGGGTTTGCATCTTTACCTTGCTGCATATGAAAAGGGAACCCATGGTGTAGAGGCGCCCGCCGAAGATGCTGCCTTCGCGTTGCGCAAGGCGTGGGTATTGGCTGTGCAGCTGAAAGAACGCTCGTTGGCGGAGTATATTTTCGAAAAGCTCGAGCCGCTGCTCGACCCAAACGAGCTTGCGGTTTGTGCCAGCCAGCTTCAGGCTTTGGCTCTAGAAAAGCTTGAGGAATTCGGCTTAAGCCGCGAGGATCTGCAAGAGATGACCGAGATGATTTCGCAAGACGTATTCGGTGTGGCTGCTCCGGGGCGTTTGATGAAGGTAGAGCACCTTACCATTCCATCTGGAAAGACCTCTGCGAAACGCATCTCTGGGTCTACTACCGAGGAGCCGCCCGCTTCCCTCGATTCAACGAAGCCTGTTGAAGGGGCTGCATCGGAAAAGACGGCGGATTCTTCTTCGGCCGAGGCGTGCGAGCCTAATGACGATCTGCCCTCCGATGGGCGGCGTTGCGGCGATGCGTCTGCGCAAGCGCCCGGGGACGATCCCGAGCCTGGATTGTCTTCGCAGGACCCAGCCGAGGACGCCGAGCCTATCGCTTTATCTTTGGATGCTGTTGAGGCTGATTTAGCCGAGCAGGCAGACTCCGAAGGGTCGTCCCAGCAGACCACCGCCATCGAAGAGCAAGAGCCCTCTTCTGATGCGGTCGAAAACGCCGACGCTCATGCGATTGTGAGCACGTTGGACAACATTTGCTATCGAGATCTTGCCGGGTTCGGAAAAGCAATCGAGACCATGCGCAGCTTTGGAATTGGCGAGCAGGAAAATCCCGACTTTCGTAACTTCGTAGCCATGCTCAACGAGCAGTACGGTCTCGAGCACATGCCTGCCCTCGATTCGTTTCTGTTTCGGGCGCCGGCGCGCGAAGACGCGCATCGTTTTATGACGGCTACGCTAGGTGAGCTGGGGTTGCCCGTACTGCGCATGCACATGGAGGAAAACCTGCAGGGCGCTCCGGTGTTGTGCGTTATGGCACAGGCGGACAATCATCCTCGCCTCAACTCTGCGCGCAACGCTTTCGAGGGGCCGGGCGTTTTGATGCTTGAAGATCTCGACCTTTGGGACTCGCCGGTTGCCGAGGCGGGCGAGGACTTCAACGGGTTTATGTTCCCGGGTTTGTCGCGTGGAGCGCGCGAGGCAATTAACCTTATCCGCTCAGCCGTTGAGAATCCGCAGGTCGTTGTCCTTGCATCCGCTTCCGATGCCGGAAGCGTCGACGGCTTTTTCTATGACTTGCTTGAACCGCTTACCGTTGTGGATATCGAACAACCCAGCGACGAAGAACGGCGTGAAATTTGGGAAGACATTGCCAGCACGCACCGTTTTCTTCAAAGCATCGAAATTGACAAATTGGTTGGCTTTTCGTCCGGCATGCCGCGCTTCGACATCTACATGGCGGCGCGAGAGGCTATAGAAGAGGCTTACAAAGCCTCTCTTATGCAGCGTCGCTTTGTTCCTGTCACTGCGGAAAACGTATATGAGAAACTAGCCGCCTATCAGCCATTGGATTCAAATGAATACCATGCGCTTGAGGACGCGGTGGTGCGCAGCTTCGGTCAGGGCCTGGATGGCAGCGTAGACGACTTGCTGAAAGGATAAGGTCTAGTATGGATGTGACACGCCGTTGCGATTACGCTTGCCGCATTCTTCAGGCAGCTTATAAAAACGGGGAAGCGTACATGTCTGTTTCTGGCATAGCCGAGCAGGAGGGGATTCCCTATGCATTTGCCCGTAGCATTCAGCACGATCTGGTGAAAAGCGGGCTTATTCGTACGGTTCGCGGCGCGCGCGGCGGCCTGGTGCTCAATTGCGATCCCACTACTACCACCATGCTTGACGTTCTTGAAGCGATTCAAGGGCCGGTGAGCGTTTCTGCTTGCGTGCTAAACCCTGAAAGCTGCGAACGGCAGTCTAGCTGTTTGTACAACAGGGTATGGCAGGGCGCCGACCGTCTCCTAAACGATTACTTTTCCTCGATAACGCTGGCGTCTTTATTCGAACAGGGAATTGCCCAACCGGCTGTTTCCGCTGCGCTGGATTGCGGAACGGGTCAGTCGAGCCATCGCTGCTGCGGCCATAAAGAAGACGGCTCCGTTGCTGGCTAGACGGTTTTGTTGCAATGGCATCCAAAGCTTCTGAACGCTCTTGCGCCTGGCCCGAGGGCGTTTTGCCCTTAACGTGTTTTCAGGAGAAGATTCGCGAACTTGGCGTGCGGCTGTATCGAGAGCTTCCTTGGCGAAACTGTTCTGACGCGTATGCGGTTTTGGTTTCCGAGGTGATGCTTCAGCAAACGCAAGTGAAGCGCGTGCTGTCGTATTGGCCGCGCTTCCTAAAATCGTTTCCAACCCTTGACGCCTTGGCTGCCGCCGACACCTCCGACGTTTTAACCTTGTGGCAGGGTTTGGGGTACAACCGCCGTGCCCTTATGTTGAAGAAATGTGCGGACACCTGTGCCGCTGGCAATGGGGGATTGCTTCCCAACGACTACGAGTCGTTGCTTGAGCTTCCCGGAGTGGGTCCGGCTACGGCTGCCGGGGTTGTTGCTTTTGCCTACGATCGGCCGTCTGTGTATTTGGAGACCAACGTGCGAACCGTGTTTCTGCACGAGCTTTTTCCCAATGCTGACGGAGTGAGTGATGCCGCTATACGTCCGCTGGTCGAAATGTCATGTCCTTCCGCTAACGTGCGTGGATGGTATTACGCTTTGCTCGATTACGGTGCGCATTTGAAACAGACCGTGCCTAATCCTTCAAGAAGGAGCGCCCATCACGTGCGCCAAAGCGTGTTCGAGGGGTCTCGTCGTCAAAAGCGGGCAGAGCTCGTGCGCATTGTTTTGGGCTCGGGGAGCAGCGGCATTTCGTTGCGTGCGGCATACGATGAGCTCAACGCCGTTGAGACAGCTGCTCGTAGAGCACCGATCGATTATGGGTATTTCGAAGCTCTTGTGCATGATCTTGTTGAAGAGGGTTTCTTCTCGCTTACTGATGGGCTGCTCGTTTCGTAGCGGAGGTTATGCTAGAATTCAAACGACCCGCAGGGGAGTAGTCGGCGCGCTCGGCGCGCGGTAACGTCAACATACTGCCGCTCTATGTGGCTGGCGTTGCCTTTCATGACAAGACGTGCGGTGTGGCGAACGCTGTCGCACCGTTTTCTGACGTCGGCATTCGCCGACGTTTTTTTATGCCCGCGCTTGAACGAGGGGGTTTGAATGGGGCTTATCGAGTTGGTTCTTATTGCGGTGGGACTGTCGATGGATGCCTTTGCTGTTTCGATATGCAAAGGCTTGGGCATGAAGCGCCTTGACGTAAAGCAGGCAGCAATCATTGCGGTATTCTTTGGGGGCTTTCAGGGCTTGATGCCGGTCATCGGTTGGGCGCTGGGCACCGGATTCCAGTCCTACATCACCCCGGTTGATCACTGGATCGCATTCGCCTTGCTGGCATTCATTGGCGCAAAGATGCTCTTCGATGCCTTTCATGACGATGAAGAGGATAGCCAAGAGCTGTCCAGTGACAGACTGGCTATTAAGGAAGTTGTGCTCTTGGCGATAGCAACGAGCATCGACGCCCTTGCCGTGGGCATTACATTTGCGTTCTTGCAGGTCGACATCGTTGTGTCTGTTTTGCTTATCGGGATAATTACGTTTGCGCTTTCGTTTATCGGCGTTGCGGTAGGGCACCAGTTCGGAGCGCGCTTTGAAAAACCTGCATCAATCGTGGGAGGCGTAGTTCTCATTCTTATCGGATTGAAGATCTTACTGGAGCATTTAGGGGTGCTTGCGTTATAGGAACAGCGGGCAAGGTCGATTTCATGCGCGAAAGGTCGTTTTTCGTTGGACTTGCGCATGCTTTGCGCTCGCCTTCTCTACGCAGGCCGCCTGATACGCTTCGATCTAGATGTCGCTCATGTTCATTTGTGCTTGCGCCTGCGTGGTCTCGCTACAGGACGGGATAGCTTCCGAGCACTTTGACCTCTCGCAGTTTCAAGCGAAGACAGTTGAGGGCGGTTTGGACGGGTAGTTCGTTGACCGACTGTTCAAACTCGATGAAGAACATGTAATCGCCCAACGACTGTTTCGTGGGTCGCGATTGGATGAGTGAAAGATTGATTCCCGCGTAGGCGAATTCAGACAAGATCATATTGAGCGTACCAGCCTTGTCTTGCTGCAGAAACAAGGCAAGGCTTGTTTTGTAGCGCTCTCCGCTGAACACGGGCTCGTGACCCTGTCTGCCGATAAGCGCAAAAAGCGTTTGGTTCCCGAAATGGTCTTCGATGTCTTGAGCGCGTACAACTGCGCCATGGGTTTCGGCGGCAAGCTTGTTTGCAATGCCGGCTACGTGGACATCTCCTGCGGCGAGACGAGCGCTTTCTGCAGTGGACGAAGTAATGAGCGAGGTGCGACCCGGTAGGGTTTCCGCAAGATAGCGGCGGCATTGCGCAAGCCCTTGGCTGTGGGAGGCAATTGTGGTGATGTCTTCAATCTTTGCGTCAGGATGAGTTACCAAGCAGTGATGGATGTCGACCACTTCCTCGCCAAGGATCACCGCAGAGCTTTTGAACGCAAAGTTGTCGAGCGTAGCGGTGACGGGACCTTCTAACGCATTTTCCTTTGCGACAACGCCGAATTCGCATTTTCCTCTGTCGACGCAGTCGAACACTTCATCGAAGGAGGTGCATTCAATGAACGAGGGGCGCTCGATGCCAAGGCGAGCGGCGAAGACTCGGGCGGCCTCGTCGGAATACGTTCCGACCGGCCCTAGAAATGCGAGTGCTGCTTCAGATCTTGGCATCGTTGTTCCTTTGCTGCCGAATTGTTGAAGTAGTGCGAATAGCGCGCACAAACTTTAATTATACGCAACTTACTATGGCTGCGAGGACGGGAGTTGATAGGTTTGAGGACAAGCAGGTATGCATAGGGGCGCGACAGGTTATGGATGCGTTCATCCGAAGATTGTTTCGGTGTAGATGCACCGTGAATACCGTTATCCACTTCCATCTTTTTTCTTGCGAGAAGAGGGGATGAAGAATTGCAAAAGAACGTATCTCATCAGGTGTTCCGGTGACGAATGGCGCTCGATTCAGGGTCTTGGGCAACCGTGAAATTGGTTTGTTCGAGAGTCATGTTGTCGCAATTATGTTACCAAAATAAAAAGTCGTAACATTTTTTTACCATTGGCGGATATGTGCGGACATTTTGACGTTCGAGGTTATCTTTTTTGCGTGTTTTATGGATAATAGTCCGCAGCGTACAAGACGAGAGAGCACCAAAAGGAGGTGTGCGCATGGGAACTGAAGCCATGGCTACTGAGTTTCAAAGCATGCTCGAGGCGCGAGGAGTAACGCGTCGTAGCTTTGTGAAGCTCTGCGGCGCTATCGCCGTTGCAGCCGGGCTGGGCGAGTTAGCTGCTCCGCGTGTGGCGCAGGCACTCGAAGAATCCGTGATTGGCGCAACAAGGGGCAACCTGTATCCGGTGATTTGGATCGAGGGCGCTTCCTGCACGGGCTGCACGGAGTCTTTTGCTCAGGTGGAAACCCCGGATCCGGCTACGGTTGTTCTGGAGATGATCTCCTTGAACTACTCCGAAACGCTTTCGGCTGCTGCTGGTCATTCCATGGAAGAGGCAAAGGCGCAAACGATTGAGGCGGGCAACTACGTCCTGATCTACGAGGGCGCCGTGCTTGAGGGTTGGGATGGTCAGGCGCTTCGCGTGGCCGATATGCCCGGTACCGAGCATCTGGTTGAGGCTGCCGCCAACGCAACTGCGGTTGTGGCGCTTGGCTCTTGCGCCGTTAACGGCGGCTGGATGGGGGCTCACCCCAATGCCGCTGGCGCGTTGGGCGTTCAGCAGTACCTGCAGAAGGTCGGCATTAACGTGCCGGTCGTCAACGTTCCTGGCTGCCCGGCTAACCCCGAGTGGCTGATGGCCGTTCTGGTTGACGTTGTTATGATGCAGCAGCTGCCTCAGCTGGATTCTCAGAACAAGCCGTCTTTGATCTTCGACCAGACCATTCATGACAACTGCGAGCGTCGTGGACACTTCGAGAACGGTGAGTTCGTGTACGAGTTTGGCTCCGAGGAAGAGGCCAAGGGCTATTGCCTGTATCCGGTTGGCTGCCGCGGGCCGCAGACGAAGTCGAACTGCGGCGTGGTTTTGTGGAACAACCGTCGCAGCTGGTGTGTTCAGGCAGGTGCGCCGTGCATCGGTTGCTGCGAGGCAAATCCGAACGATCCTGGCGACAACTGGGTAGAGGTGAACACCCCGTTCTTCAAACGTCATCGCGACCTGCGCATTGGCGATTGGATGATCCAGCCCGGCACCATTGCTTTGGGTCTGACCGCAATCGTAGCCGCTGCGCTGGTTGTACACGGGTTCGGCATGAAGATGTCTGGCCGCATGGACGGCGGAGCCGACTTCGAGAAGGTTCGCGCTTGGGACTCCAAGCACCCCGAGGGCTCAATCGGCAAGTACGACCTCACCACCGCCGAGAACAAGAAACTCGCCCAGGAGAACTCTCAGGCGGTAACCGCTAAGGCCGTTGAGGCCGAGGCAACTGACGAAAACAACGACGAAGAAGAAGGGAGGTAAGCCCGCATGGCACGTTCAGTAATCGATCCGATCACCCGCATCGAGGGTCATCTGCGCGTCGAGATGGAGGTTGAGAACGGCGTCGTGACGGATGCTTGGGTGTCCGGCGGCTGCTTCCGCGGCATGGAGCTGGCGGTGATGGACCGCACTCCCGAGGACGCTGCTCAAATCGTGCAGCGCATCTGCGGCGTTTGCCCGGTGTCTCACGCGCATGCCTCCTCTATTGCCGCCGAGAAGGCCTACGGCATCACCATTCCGAACAACGCGCGCATTATTCGCAATCTTATCGAGGGCGCTCAGTTCCTGCACAGCAACATCCTGTGGTTCTACAACCTTGCTGCGCTTGACTACGTGAACCCCCTCAACGCTCTTACTGCGGATCCCGCGAGCGCCTACGATTTGGCTCAGGCTGCCGGCACGTCTATGAACACCGATTTCGTTGCTTTGAAGGAGCGTTTGGCCGCATTCGCCGCCAACGGCCAGCTGTCAATCTTCTCTGGCAACTGGTTTGACGCCGACGACGGCACCGCTTATAAGCTTCCCCCCGAGCTCGATCTCATCTGCACGGCTCACTACCTTGAGGCTCTGAAGATGCAGGCCAAGGCTTCCGAGGTTGCGGCATTGCTCGGCGGCAAGATGCCTCATGTCATGACGCTTATCCCCGGCGGCACGTCCTTTGTTCCCACCCAGCAGAAGCTGGACGACCTGAAGGCCTTGTGCGACGAGATCTACAACTGGGTTGAAGCTACCATGATCCCCGATACCCTGGCGCTGGCTCCCTACTACACCGACGCTTTGAGCTTCGGCAAGGGCTGCGGCCGCTACATCGCCTGGGGCGTATTCGAGGGCAAGGAAGGCTTTGGCGGCGACTACATCGAGCAGATGAAGAACCGCTACATGCCCATGGGCATTCTCGATGAGAACCTTAATGTTTCTGACGTTCAGGAAAATCTCATCACCGAATACGTTGGACGTTCTTGGTACAAGGGCGAGGAAACCTACACGTCTCCGTACTTCGTCACTGAGCCGGAATTCACCGAATACAACGTTGAGGATCGCTACTCTTGGGTCAAGTGCCCGCAGTATGATGGCAAGCCGATGGAAGCTGGCTCTATGGCTCGTCTTTTGGCGGCTTACGTTCGTGGCGTTCCTTTCATCGTCGAACAGGTAGATGGCCTGCTTGAGGCTTTGGGCGCACCGGGCGACTTCAGTGTTGCTCAGTCGACGCTTGGCCGCACCGCCATCCGCCAGATCGAGACTCTCTACGTTGCCGACCTTATGCGCCAGTGGACCGAAGAGCTCATCGAGGCCGTCAAGAGCGGCGATTCTGAGTACTTCCGCACCCCGACGCAGATTACCGGTTCCGGCACAGGCTTCTGGGAGGCTCCGCGCGGTGCTCTGTATCACAGCGAAGAGGTCAAAGACGGCAAGATCACTGGCTACCAGATCATCATCCCGTCTACGTGGAACCTCGCTCCGAAGAACGCCAATGGCGAGAACGGCCCGTTGGAGCAGGCTTTGATTGGCTGCCCGGTTGGCACGATCGACAAGCCCATCAACGCGCTGCGCACGGTTCACAGCTTCGACCCCTGCACCGCTTGCGCTGTTCATATCACCGAGCCTGCGACGGGCAAGAGCTTTGAGACCGTTACGAGCCCTTGGGGGGTGAAGTAAGATGGCGCATCTCGCTCACTACAAAGAAGCACATCCGCTGCCGTTCGTGATTACTCACTGGATCAACCTCGTTGCAATGATCTGCCTGATCGTCACGGGTTTCTGCATCCACTTCCCGTTCTGGCCTGATTTCATGGGCATCGCTCGCGGCGTGCATATCTTCTGCGGCTTCGTGCTGTTCATTAACTGCATTGTCCGCGTTATCTTGGCTTTCTTCGTGAAGTCTGCTCCTACGGGCGGCACCCGCAAGAAGGTCAAGGACTACAAGACGTGGCTGCCCCAGAAAGACAATCGTCATCAGGCTGGCGCTTGGATCAAGTACTACCTGTTCCTGAAAAAGGATCATCCGCTGGGAGCTAAGCTTGGCGTTCCGCAGAAGCTCAGCTACCTGCTCATTCCTGTTCTGATCATCGTTATGTTCTACACCGGCCTGTGCCTGTGGGGAACCACGATGAACCTGCCGTTCTTCGCAGCCGGTACCGAGCTCGTTGGCGGCGCGATGTCGATGCGCATCATTCACTACTTCCTGATGTACGTCTTCATCATCTTCATGTTCATCCATATCTACCTGGCGAACATCGAGGGTATCGCCCCTACGCTGCTGATGTTCTTCCATAAAGAGCATGGCGGCTTGGTCTACGACCCCGACAAGCATGTCATCGTGGGTGAGGACGATCTGAAGCACTAGGGCTTGCACAAGGTCACCTTGGAATAAAGCTCACTTGAGAGGGCTGTGGCTGCTAAGCGGCTGCAGCCCTCTTTCGTTTTCAATCTAGATTTAACTTATCCACTTCATTGCATGACAAGGGGCGGTTCCGACAGTCGCCGTACTCTGTTTTCGCTTTGAGAAGAGCGTCCGCGTCACTGCGGCTGGAACCCCAGGCCGCATCACGGGAGATACCAGCGGGTGGGAGCAAAGGTAAGAGCACACTCAGCTTCGTTTCGATTAGAGTACCGCTTGCTGGCTTTCTGAGTGATGAATGTCGGGTGAAGAAGATAGTCGCGGTATACTTCTTGCGTTGTACCATCAGGGAGGTCTCCGTGGCTGAGTTAACCGACAAGCAGATTGCTGCCGAGAAGAAGTTTCTACAGGGTATACCGCGCTTTAACGTCGGTGCCTTTGTTATGCCCGCTATCTGGGGCCCGGCGCATGGGATATGGGCGGCGATAATTTTCTACCCCTTATGGCTTATTGCCGACAACATGTTCTACGCCGCCTATACTGCGCAAACTCCAATGTCTATCGCGCTTGCGGTTGTTGCCTTTGCCGTTACGCTTGTGGTTACCGTCGCGTTTTCTCTCATTGGGCAACCCATAGCGGCTCATCGTGCTGCTGCACGAGGTAAATCCAAAGAGGAATATCTCAAAACCCAACGCATCTGGGCTGTTGTGTGTATTGCCATCGGCGCAATCGCCCTTGCGGCGGCTACGTACTACAACCTTGCAATCAGGCCAACGGTAGGGGAGTAGCCATGCCGCGAATCGAACAGCTTCCGCCAGACATGCGTCCCCAGACTATCGCGGTTCTATGCGTTGGCAACAAGCTTATGCTCGACGACGGAATCGGCCAGGCTGTTTACGAAGAGTTGGTGAGCAGCTACGAGATCCCTGACAACGTCATGCTCTATGATATTGGGTGCCTAAGCATGGACATGCTCTTTGTGGTTGACGCATGCGATATGGTGATTACGGTGGATGCGGTCGATGGCACCGATGCCGAGCCGGGGACGGTATTTCGATTCGAGCCAGACGCAATGGCGCGACATTCCGGAGCCACGGCGTCTCTGCATGACCTCAAGCTAATCGATTTGTTTGATGCGGCAACGTTGCTGGGTTACTCTGCCGAAGGTATCTGCTTGGGAATGCAAGTTGAAAACCCCTCTCCCGCAGAAGTAACCATCGGTCTTACGCCTAAGGTTCACGCAGCGCTTCCTCTGCTCGTAGAAACTGTTGTTGCAGAGTTGTATAGACTTGGTGTTGAGCTGAAACTTAAGGCTGAATAATTGCGAAAACGTCCAGAAGCGGGTATTCTGACGCAAACAGTGGAAGTTCCCATTGAAAGAAGTGGGCTTGTGCATAGTGCCAGCTCATAGGGAATAGTTTAAGTGAGGAGCCTTAATCATGGAGATCAAAATTACGCAGGCTGCCAAGGACTATCGTGCAAAGATGTTTGCTGGCGTTCCGTCGACGCTGGCTGAAACCGACCCCGAGTTCGCCGCCATTTATGAGAACTTTGCTTTCGACAAGGTTCCCAATAGCAGCGATCTTGACGAGCACTCTCGCTTCATTGCAATTATTTCTGCGCTTATCGGTTGTCAAAGCGTTACGGTGTTTCCGTTGCTGGTAAGCGCGGCATTGGAGTTCGGCGTAAGCCCTATCGAGATTCGAGAAGTGGTCTATCAGGCTGTTGCTTACCAGGGCAGCGGCCGTCAGCTGAAGTTTATTCCTCTTATGAACGACGTTTTCCGCCAGCATAATATTGAGCTTCCCCTTGAAGGAACCGCTACGGTGGCTCACGAGGATCGCCGTCGCGCCGGCAATGAAGCTCAGGTCGCTATATTCGGCGAAAGCATGCGCGAGTCGTACAATCAAGGCGACGATCAAACGCGTCATATCAACGAATGGCTTTCTTCCAATTGCTTCGGCGATTGGTACACGCGCAAGGGCTTAAGTCTTGCCGACCGAGAGCTGGTGACGTTCTGTCTGCTTGCCGCACAGGGCGGGTGCGAGACTCAACTTACGGCGCATGCAAAGGGGAACATGAATCTTGGCAACGATCGCGACTATCTTATCAAGGTGGTTTCTCAGCTTGTTCCTTATCTGGGCTTCCCTCGCTGCCTGAACGCGATCACCTGCATCAACAAGGCAGCAGAGATGTAGAGTCGCTAATCTGTACTTTTTTCGAGCTCCCGGCTTTAGCTTCTGTTGAGTTCTCGTGCGTTCACGTCAACACGATTCAGAAAGTCGGGAGCTCCTTTGTTGTGGGCGTATTCGGTGGCATGCGAAGGGTGGCCTGCAAAGCCAATCCGACGCAACTGCTTGACGTGATAAAATGCACACTTGTCGTCTGCGATGACGCTGCGTTGCTTGGCCGCTTATGCGGCCTTTTCGGGTTTGACGGAAAGGGAAACCGTGCTCATAGACTCTCTTGCCTTTACGCTTGAACGTTCGGAATGCCTTAATGGGTTTTGGGGCAAGCTAGACGCTCAGGAGGATGCCGCACTTGGCGTTGCCAACTCCGCACGCCCTTTTTTGATAGCTGCGCGATTTGCACATAAACCTCAGCCTACGCTCGTTGTGGTGGCGGGAGAGGAAAGCGCCGTGGCGTTTGCGCAGCAGATGTCGGCATACCTGGGCGATGAGCGCGTCATGCGTTTTCCTGAACGAACCGAGAACCCTTTTGCCTCAAAGCCTGTTGACCCCGCTGTGGTTGCCAGGCGCATGGAAGCAGCCCATGCGCTTTCCAGCGGGAAAAACGTAGCTGTTGTGGCAAGTGCCCGATCGCTGCTTCGCTTCTTGCCTCCTCAAGACGAGCAAGTATGTTTGCCTATTCAACTGGAAGCGGGAAAAGAGCTTGCCGGCATGCCGGGGGCGCAACGGGCAAGTGTCACTGAGTTCGAGGATCTTTCGCAAGCGCTTGTCGACCGAGGGTACCTGAACACAGGCGAGCTTGATGGCCCGGGCACGTTTTGCGTTCGCGGAGGCACCGTTGACATCTATCCGGGCAGTTCGGTCTATCCCGTGAGGCTCGACTTCTTCGGCGATGAGCTTGAGGAGATTCGCCGCATCGTTCCCACGACGGGGCAAACCATCCAGGCGCTACCGGATGTATCGATTTATCCGGTGCGAGAATATTCCTGTTCGGCAAAAGCGCTCTCGCGGGCGAAGAAGAAGCTCGAGGTTCCTGCGCGCACCAATGCGGCGCTTCGCTCCCTCCTAGAAAATCTTGCTGGCGGATTGCGCTTCGACGGCGCTGATACGCTAGTGCCGCTACTCTATGACGACCTTCAAACACTTGGCGACTATCTTCCCGAAAATGCGCTTACTGCACTTGTCGAGCCGCGCTCTCTTTTCGACGATGCCTCTCATGCGTACGAAGAGGCTGCGGCAAAGGCAAAAGGCTCTAGCATTCCGGTAGATAGCCTCTACTGCAGCCCGACTCAGTTGTCTTTCGGCGACAACCAGCGAGCAACCTATATGTCAATTATGCGCGTAGGGGGAATGGTCGACGACGAGCTGCCGGTAAAGCGAGTTGAAGTTGCGGGACACCCCGACAAACTATTCGGTCGATTACGCAGCCTGCTCGATAACGACGATACCGTGGTGTTTAGCGCTCCGAACTTGCGGGCGCGTGAAGATATCAAGCTTGCTTTCGTCGATCACGGCTTGCCAATCCAAGAGCGTCTTGACATCGGGCTTGATGGAGAGACTCAGTGGGAGACGGAGGGCGCCGCCAAGCGTCGGCTGCGTAGGGGGGTTGTAAACGTAGTCGACGTTGAGATTCCGCTCGGAATGATTATCCCTAAGGCCAAGCTTGCGCTAGTGAGCATTTCTGACACGCAAGGTGCCTCTTCCGTGCGTCCGAGCAAGCACATAGACATCACCGAGGTAACGTTTCCTTACAAGCCCGGTGACTACGTCGTGCATGCGGCTCACGGTGTGGCCTATTTTAAAGACCTTGTTCGCCGCGAGATCGACGGAACGGCGCGCGATTACCTTCTGCTTGAATATGCGGAAGGGGACAAGCTCTATGTCCCGGTAGAGCAACTCGACCGGGTTACGCGCTATGTGGGGCCGGAGGGGGCAAACCCGCGTTTGACGCGGCTTAACACGGCTGACTGGTCGCGTGCTCTTCAGAAGGCGCGCAAAGCAACGAAAAAGCTTGCGTTTGACCTGGTCGATGTGTATACGCGTCGCGCATCGGTGCAGGGCTTTAGGTTCAGTCCTGACACAGCGGCGCAACGCGAGATGGAAGAGGCGTTCCCGTACCAAGAGACGCCTGATCAGCTAGCCGCTATCGCGGACGTGAAGGCGGACATGCAGTCCGGCAAACCGATGGATCGTCTCATTTGCGGAGACGTTGGCTTCGGTAAAACGGAGGTTGCGCTGCGGGCTGCGTTTAAGGCAACGCAGGACGGCAAGCAGGTGATGGTTCTGTGCCCGACTACCATTTTGGCGCAGCAGCACTACACCAACTTCAAAGAGCGCTGTGAACCGTTTGGCGTTACGGTTGAGGTGCTGTCTCGCTTTCGCACCGATGCGCAGCAATCTGCCGCTCTTTCGGGTTTTGCCGACGGATCGGTTGATATTTTGGTGGGCACCCATCGTCTGCTTAGTCGCGACGTCAACCCGAACGATCTCGGTCTTGTGATAATCGACGAAGAACAGCGCTTTGGCGTGGGACACAAAGAGCAGTTAAAGAATTTGCGGGAATCGATCGACGTGCTCACCATGTCCGCCACCCCTATTCCGCGAACAATGCAGATGTCGCTTTCCGGGGTTCGCGATATGAGCCTGATACTCACTCCGCCCGACGATCGCCGCCCAGTGGAGGTTCATGTGGGAGAGTGGGACCCCGACCTTGTGAGCGCCGCCATTCGTCGTGAGCTTGCGCGCGGCGGGCAGGTGTATTACGTGAGCAATCGCGTTCGCTCCATTGACGAGGCGGTGCGTCGCGTTACCTCCGCTGCAGAGGAGGCTCGCGTGGGAGTGGCGCATGGACAGATGAGCCGTGAAGAGCTTGAGCGAGTGATGGAAGAGTTTTCTGCAGGTGAGCTGGATGTATTGGTAGCCACAACCATTATTGAAAGCGGCATCGACAATCCGCATACAAACACGCTCATAATTGAGGATTCGCAGCGCTTGGGCTTGGCGCAGATGTATCAGCTCAAGGGGCGGGTTGGGCGCTCATCGGCCCAAGCGTATGCCTTCTTCATGTTCCCAGAAAAGGTGAGCCTGACCGAAGAGGCGCAGGCGCGCCTCACTGCGCTTGACGAGCACACCGATCTCGGTAGCGGGATGCGCATTGCTATGCGAGACCTTGAAATTCGCGGTGCGGGAAGTCTGCTGGGCGCTGAGCAGTCGGGCAACATGAGCGCGGTGAGTTTCGATCTGTTTGCCCAGATGCTTGCCCAGGCAGTAAGCGCAACGCGCGAAGGAGATCTCAAGGCGATAGACAGTCTTCCTCCTGCGCTTTCCGACATCACGGTTAATATTCCCGGGCATACGTACCTTCCTGAAGAGTATGTCCCCGACACCGATGAGCGAGTGCTGTGGTATCGCAAGATTGCCAGCGCGTCCACTCCGCAAGCGGTCGATGACATCGAGCACGATATGCTTGCAAAACGTCCCGACATGCCTGCCGCCGCCGCCGGCTTGCTGCAGAAGGCGCGCATAAAGGCTTTTGCGTCAGAGCATCATATTCGCACGGTATCTGTAACAGGAGGAAAGTTGGTGGTTGAGCCAATTGACGTTCCGCGCGATAAGATGACTTCTCTGCGCCGTGCGGGAGGACGCTATGTTCAAGACAAGCGCAAGCTTAGCCTTCCGCTGAAGTACTTTAAGCGAGAAGAGGGAGACGCGCTTTTGCGTCCGGTTGCCGAGTTTCTTGAAGAGCTCGCAGGGGGGGACAAATGACCACGACGGAACAGAAGCTGAGTGCCGCTCCCGCGCAAGCTTCGAGGCGCGATGCTGTCGCTGGCAAGAGCATAGCGGAAGGAAAGTCGTTTTTCCGCAAGCGCTTTTGGCGCGGGGTCGTTTCGGCAATCGTGGGCGGTGCGTTTTGGGGCTTTTCGGGCACGTGCGCACAGTATCTCTACCAGAACTATGAGATAGACCCCTTGTTCATTACCTGGGTGCGCATGCTTGGCTCTGGGATGCTGTTTTTGCTACTACTTGCGCTTACGCAGCGCGATCGCTTGCGGGGCATTGCTGCCGACAAGGCTACGATTGGAAAGCTGACGCTGTTCGGCATCGCGGGGCTGTTTTTGTGCCAGTTTACCTACACGACGTCGGTGAACGCCACCAACGCCGGCACGGCGACAGTGCTTCAAAGCCTCAACACTGTGTTCATCGTCGCGATAACGTGTGTTGCGTTACGGCGCGCCCCCCGTGTGATGGAATTGGGAGGGTTGGCCTTGGCGTTTGTTGCAACATGGCTGATTGCGACGCAGGGAAACCCCACTGCTTTGATGATTCCACCTGCCGGACTTGCGTGGGGTTTGATCAATGCGCTTTCCTGCACGTTCTACATTATGTATCCAAAACGGCTGTTTGCTCGCTGGGGGAGTCTTCCGGTAACGGGCGTGGGAATGTTCATCGGAGGCGTTGCAGCGGTTATCGTGTGGGCTTTAGGCGGTTTGTGGGGGGCGCCCCCGGTCGTTCCCGCTCTCGGGTTTGATGGCGTATTGGTTTTGGCGGGTATTGTGCTTGTTGGAACGCTTGCGGCGTTCGGCCTTTACTTGCACGGCGTCTCAGTCGTGGGGTCGGTGAAGGGAGGCCTCTTGGGCACGACCGAACCTGCAAGCGCAATGATATTCGCCGCGCTCTGGCTGGGTACGATGTTTACCTGGGCTGATTGGTTGGGGCTCGTCTTGATGGTGGCCATGATCTTTTTGGTTACGCTTTCTGGCTCTAGCGAAGGATCGGAGTCTGAGGAACGCGCGGTGTAAGAGCAAGCGCTATTCGCCCACTCGTATGAAGCATTAGGGAGGCAAATGCATAATGGATGACGCCATCACCAAGCAGCGTGTATTCGACCTTCATTGCGACACGCTCGACCGTCTCGTGCTGTCGGCCGATCCCACTGTGCCGGGAGGCTTTTTCGAGCACGATGCGGGCGTTCCCCGCGATCGCATGAGCGCTCTTGACAGCAACGACGCGCATATTAGCCTTGAACGCACTTCGGCGTTTTCTTGGTGTCAATGTTTTGCAGTGTTTGTTCCCGATGAGCTTTTTGGCGCATCTGCCTGGGATATCTTCGTGAGAGTCCGAGGGTTTTGGGAGCAGGAGCGGCTGCGTTTGCGCGACAAGATCGAATGCGTGTCCAACGCAGCAGAGTATCGTGCGTCGTTTGAAGCGGGGAAGACGGCGGGCATGCTTACGGTTGAGGGCTGTTCTTTCTTGGAAGACGACGGTTTTGCCGAAGAGCGACTTGACTATTTGGCTGCAGCAGGCGTGCGTGTGGCAACGCTCACGTGGAATGGACCGAACGCTCTTGGCAGCGGCAACGACACTGCAGACGGTCTCACTTCGTTTGGCGTCCGAATGATACGTGAGCTTGAGCGCAGGGGGATAGTGGTAGACGTCTCTCATTTGAACGAGCCGGGGTTTCGTGGGGTGTGCGAAGCGGCCGACAGGCCTTTCATTGCAACTCATTCAAATGCCCGTGCGGTATGCGGTCACCCGCGTAATCTTGCCGACTGGCAACTGCGCGAGATTGCCGAACGAGGTGGCATTGTGGGCTTGAACTTCTACAACGGGTTCTTACGTGACGACGGCTTCCCTGCAACTACCGACGATGTGTTGCGTCATGTGGACCATATACTGGAGGTAGCTGGCGCGAACGTTCTTGCCTTAGGCAGCGATTACGACGGGTCGGACGTGCCTGAATGGCTGGAGCCGTGCAGCAAGGTCAAGGCCCTGTATCAGCTGCTTGAGGCAGAGTTTGGCGGTGAAATTGCAGAAGCCGTATTCCACCGCAATGCGGAACGCTTTTTCGGCTATGTCGCGTAACGGCAGCGTATGAGCGTTACGCGCTACTACTCGACGCGAGAGCTTACTGCCGTCATCTTGGCGATGTCTTTTCCGAGATCGTCGGACACGTCTACGGTGAAAAACGCCAAGCTTCGTCCGGCTTTGTCGCAGTGCGCCGTGGCAATGAGCTTTGAGCCCTTCGTTGCGCGGAAGAACTCAATCGAGTGGCTTACCGACACCGTAGCTGGTTGACCGACATTGCTGGCTATCGCCAAGGCGAAATCTGCCAGCGTAAAGATTGCACCGCCCATAACGTTGTCCATGCCATTTCGGTGCGTATCGGTTATGTCCATCTCGCATCGAGCGTAGCCCATATCACCTTCAAGGATTCTGCATCCGGCGGCGATTGTGGCAAATCGATCTTTAGAAAACTCGGCTTTCAACTCATCGAGTGTGGGGTGTTCGGCTACGTTCATGAAATCTTCCTTTCCCAGAAAGAAAGCCCGCCTAGGCGGGCTTTCTGCTTCAATGTCGGCTACATTTCTTCTTGTTTGGACGCGTCGTTCATCACTTTGAGCGTGGCGTCGATACGCTCAAGCACGTCGGCGCGAGGCAGAAGCTCGATGCTCTCGAAAAGCGGAGGAGATACCATGTTGCCGCATACGGCAACTCGAAGCGGCTGCAGCAGGTTTTTGATCTTCATGTCAAGTTCTTCGCCCTTTTTTCTGCATGCAACTTCGAGCGCCGAGCATTCCCATCCGTTGATTTCGCTGGCAAGTACCTCGCGGCACGCTCTCAGCGCCTCTTCAGGTCGAGCGGATTCCTTGAGGAGAACCTTCTTGACGCTTTTCTCGTCAAGGCGTACGTTGGTACCCCAGAACAGGTATGAGAGCTTGTCCGGGATCTCATCGAGGCGCGTAAGGCGTTCGGCTACCAGTTCGTAGAGGTTGGTGAACCAGTCGGATTGCTCGTCTACCAGTGCAAGAGCATTGTCAACCGCATCTTGCGTCGGCACCATCGGCTCTGGCTGCGGCGCATTGGGGTCGGACGGATTCGGCGTAGGCGCGATCACCGCGGACTGTGCTTGAGCTGCAACTATGCCGCCTTTTGCAACCGCCTGCGCAAGCCAAGGCTTCGACTGCTCCACCCATGCAACCGGCCCCATCTCCTTGATGTACTGGCTATTCATCCACTCGAGCTTCGTCTCGTCGAAAACGGCATCCTTTTTTGTGACGCGATCGAGGCTGAACTCGCTGCAGAGTGTCTCGCGATCGATGAGGGTGGTCTCGCCATCGAGCGACCAACCCAAGAGGGCGAGGAAGTTCACCATCGCATCAGCAAGATATCCTCGATCACGGAACTCTTCGACGCTCGCGGCGCCGTGACGCTTGGATAGCTTCTTGCCATCGGGGCCTAAAATCATCGACAAATGGGCGAACGTGGGCACTTTGTATCCGAGAGCTTCGTAGATGAGAATCTGTCGCGGCGTGTTGGAGAGGTGGTCGTCGCCGCGGATGACATGCGTGATGCCCATGTTTGCGTCGTCGCACACCACTGCAAAGTTGTAGGTGGGGCTGCCGTCGGTGCGAACTACGATCATGTCGTCCATGACGTCAGCGGGAAAGCTCACATGGCCGTATACCGCATCGTCGAATTCGATGGCGCCTCGCTCTAGCGGCACTTTCAAGCGCCAAACATGCGGCTCGCCCGCATCGATGCGGCGCTGCGCTTCTTGCGGGTCGATGTTGCGGCATGTTCTATCGTAGCCGGCATAACCGCCCTCTTCTTTCTCGGCACGCTCGCGCTTGGCGTCAAGTTCCTCTTTTGTGCAGAAGCAGGGGTAGACCGCACCTCGCTCCTTCAAGCGCTCAAGCGCCTCGCGGTAGGTGTCCATGCGCTGCGTCTGGAAGTACGGGCCAGCGGCACCGCCAACCTCTGGGCCTTCGTCCCAATCGAGTCTGAGCCACTTCATCGCATTGAGAATTACCTGTACGTTCTCTTCGGTAGAGCGTTCGGGGTCGGTATCTTCGATGCGCAGAATAAACGTTCCGCCCATTGCCCGAGCGTACGCCCAGTTGTAGATTGCAGTGCGAGCGCCGCCTACGTGCAGACGCCCGGTTGGGGAGGGTGCGAATCGAACGCGCACGCCCGGACCAAAGTTCACCATGTTGTTCCCTCGCTCTTTTTTCTTGGAATCTGTCTTTACAGCCAACTCGGCACTTGCTTTTTGCTTGGCGTGTAATCGCTTTTCCTGACGAATGAACGTCAAGCCGCATATAAGGGAAAGTATAGACAGTATGAGGGTGACAGCAAGCCAGGTTGCGCCCATTCCCATCCAAAAAGCTTGCGGGTACATGCAGATGAGGAGCGAATCGTATGAAAACTCCCATGTTCCTTCGACAAAGAACAGCGAATGGAATACGGTGAACAGTCCGTTGAAGTCTGCCAGCGCCCAAACGCCCAGGATCGCAAATGCCGCAATTACCACACCGCCCGCGTAGGCAAGCGGGCGTCCCACCGAACGTGATCCGAACATGTAAAAGCAGCAAAAGAACGTGAATGCCGCAAGCACCGCGCATGCTAAAAGGGCAGGCATAGCGCGCTGGACAACATCGTAGACATCGTCAAGGTGCGCGATTGCGTCGGGTGTGAGCGTGTATTGCTCAGGCGCTTCGGCAAGCTCGTCTTCGCTTGCGTTTGCGTAGGGGGTGTCGGCGGAGGTGTTGATCTGTCCTATTACCTCCATAAGCGCATCGTAGTCGTGAGAGCCCACGGTGTAGTCGCGGGTGGCTTCGGCGGCAGTTACCAGCTCGCTTTTGGAGAAAGGCGAAAGCTGGTCGTTGCTGTAGGACTGCGAGAGGCTCGTTACCACTTGGGACACGCCCGCGCATACGGCGAAGCCGCATGCGACGAACGTAAGCGCAAGCATTACGGTGGTAATGAAGGTGAGAACGTATTTTCGTGTTGTTTGCGACATTACTCTGCATCCTCTTCCAAATCGCAATCAACCCAAATGGTGGCTGCGGTCATGCCTTGCATGTCCTTGGATATGG
Organism: Candidatus Aphodovivens excrementavium; assembly: GCA_018715935.1. Classification (GTDB taxonomy): domain Bacteria; phylum Actinomycetota; class Coriobacteriia; order Coriobacteriales; family Eggerthellaceae; genus Aphodovivens; species Aphodovivens excrementavium. The sequence continues at coordinate 36,017 of DVKR01000005.1, read as the reverse complement.
TGGGCTTAGGCCCGAGTCGGCTGAACACTCCGGCGAAACGTCCATTGAACAGGTACAGCCCGTTGATGTTGTTGTAGGGCACCGGTTCGCGGTTAACCTGTTCGTCGGTTAGGCCCTCGATGCCGGTGTCGGGTGGCAGCGTGTCGGTTTTAAAGGGAACGACGTAGTGCTGAGCAATGAAGCGCGTGCCCGACTTTGCTCCAGCAAAGCGCTCGAGGTAGCCTTCCCATTCCTCTTGAGTGCATGCGCACCCGGCATGCACCTCGTCAGCGCCGTAGTGATCCGCCGGCTTGATGATCCAAGCATCTTTGTTTGCCTTGATCTCTTCGATGTCGGCATGCTCGGCGTCAAGGAACATCGTCTGCGGTACGGTGTTCTTTACAAACGATCGCTCCTCTTCGGTGAGGAAGGACTGCGTGCGCGGATCGTGCAGTACTCTGAAGATTTGCTTGTCGTGTACAAGGTGACCAGCGAAGCTGCCGATAAGCGCTACTTTCTCGGCACGTACTGCCTCGATAAGTGCCTGCGACTCTTCCCAATGATCCATTACGTCGTTTGTTACGCAGCGTCGCCAAACCGCATCGATCTTCTTTCCCTCTGGGTCGCGAAGAGCGCGCCCGTCGAACGTGAGTTCACGCACGTCCCATACGCTGCAGGGTGCGTTGTGGGTGCTGAACACGCGCGCATACATCTTGAATTCGTCCACAACGCCGTTTTCCAGATAGTCGACAATGGCGATATGGGGGTTGGAAACCTTGTGCTCGTAGGAATCGTAGATTGCAAGAAACTCGTTTACCCAGCTGGTGAACAGCTCGCATGATTCAATGCGGTGATTGGCAACGAAACGTCGAAAGGTTTCACTGCGGGCGATAGAGACGGTAATCTCCCGATTCTCGTTCATGCCCGAAGAGCCGTCGCCGTTGAATTCGCAGAATTTTACCGAATAGTCGTCCTCGTTGAGGAACGTGTCAACGCGCGCAAAGGGAAGCGTGGCTTCGTAGCCGCGGGGGAGCAGAATAAGGTCTACCAGACGCTCGTCCAGTTCGAACACGTTTCGATAGGACGGATCGGCCAGGTAGCGTTCAATAACCTTGCAGAGTATGCGATGGGCGGTCTCTGCAGTGTGCTTCATGGTGTCGAAGGTACGTTGGTTGAACAACCGCGGCACGAAGCTGGAATCGACCACCTGATGGTGCACGATCGCGGTAGAGCGGTTCATGTAGGCGCGCGCGTCTCGACGACCGGTGATGTCGCCGTTAAGTTCTTTCATGATCTGGAAGTATTCACGCGTGAGCTCTGCGTTTGTGTGCGCTGGGTTGGTTTGCATGTGGTTCCTTTGCTGTAGGTCTGAAAAAGTCCGCCTGCAAGTGTACCACGCGCGACGAAAAAACAAGTGATGCTCGCGCTTGCGCGTCTTCTGCTGCCCCCAAGCGCAAACGCCGATATTTGCTGTTAGCGTCTTGCTATTATTCAGGCGTAAGGGTACTATCTCTTGCGTTTGCAAATCTCTTACATTTGCAGAAGACATATCCGTTTATCAAGAGCTGGGGGAGAGGGTTGGCTCTGTGATCCCGGCACCAACCTGGCACCATGCTGCGCTAAGGTGGTACGGCCGACAGCGATGAAGGAGGAGCTTCATGGCCATACAGCAATCTGAGTATCTCTTCACATCCGAAAGCGTTACCGAAGGGCATCCCGATAAAATCTGCGACCAGATTTCGGATGCAATTCTCGATGCCATTCTCACAAAAGAGATTGAGCTTCAAAAGCAGGGTTATATTGCGCCAGACGGACAGCCCGCAGATGTGAGCAAGGTACGCTGCGCGTGCGAGACGATGGTTACCACCGGCCTAGCCGTTGTTGCCGGCGAGATTCGCACGCAGGCGTGGGTTGACGTGCAGTCTATTGTGCGCAATGTAATCTGCGAAATTGGGTATGATCGCGCCAAGTACGGGTTCGACGGCACCACCTGCGGGGTGATTAACGCCATTCACGAGCAAAGCCCCGACATTGCCCAAGGCGTAGATGAGTCGTGGGAAACGCAGCAGGGCTTAGCTGCCGACGATCCTTATGAGAGAATTGGCGCTGGCGATCAGGGCATGATGTTCGGTTATGCGTGCGACGACACTAAAACGCTTATGCCCATGCCCATTTACCTTGCGCAGCGCATGAGCGAACGCTTGTCTCGCGTTCGCAAAGACGGCACTTTGCCCTATTTGCGCCCTGACGGAAAAACTCAGGTGACGGTGCGCTATGCCGGCGGCAAGCCCGTTAACGTTGAGAAGGTCGTTGTGTCTTCCCAGCATGCCGAAGAAGTCGACAACGACACCATTCATAAAGACATCATTGACTATGTAGTTATGCCGGTACTCGAGGCTGAGGGCATTGAGCTTTCGCAAACGGCAAAGATCCACATCAATCCTACCGGGCGCTTTGTTATCGGAGGTCCTATGGGTGATTGCGGTGTTACCGGTCGCAAGATCATTGTAGACACCTACGGTGGCATGGGGCGTCATGGAGGCGGCGCGTTTAGCGGAAAAGACTGCACGAAAGTCGACCGTTCGGCCGCCTATGCCATGCGGTGGGTCGCAAAGAACGTGGTGGCTGCAGGTTTGGCACGCCGCTGCGAGGTTCAGATCGCCTACGCTATCGGCGTTGCACGCCCAGTGTCGCTTATGGTGGACACGTTCGGCACCGCAAAGGTTCCAGAAGACGATATCGTGCGCGCCGTATCCGAAGTGTTCGATTTGCGCCCTGGCGCAATTATCGATGCGCTGGATCTACGCCGTCCGATCTACCGCAAGACTGCGGCGTATGGTCACTTTGGACGGGAGCTTCCCGAGTTCACCTGGGAGCGTACTGACCGAGCCCAAGCGCTGCGCGTTGCGTGCGGCCTTGCATAGGTGCCGCGCGGTAGAGGATCTTCGGTAGGGCGGGTCTGAAGCATAGGCATGAAATGCGCATCAGTCATTTTGGATATTCCCACGCAGGCGCTTGATGCGCCTTATACCTATGCCTTTCCCGAGGATAACCTTTTCGAATCCGAATTTGAATATGCCGTTGAAGTTGGCTGCGCGGTGCTCGTGCCGCTTGGTGGGCGCCGCGCCGTTGGCTTTGTGGTGGGTGTTTTTGAGGCGGAGGACCAGTCGTTGGACGTACCCGCCTCGAGGATAAAGCCGATAATCCGCGTCTTGAGCCACCCGTATTTCGACGAAGAAGGGGCGGCGTGCGCTCAGTGGCTTTCCGAGCGCTACGTTGCCCCCCTTTCTTCCTGCGTACGTTTGTTCACTCCTCCCGGAGGCGTTCCAAAGCTCGTGCGCAACGCGCATGGAGGTTGGCAGCTCAAAGCTCCTTCGGTAGGGGAGGTGGACGATCGTTGGGTCGTGCCCGGCCCTAAGCTCGATACCTTCACTCCGCGCAAAAACGCCTTAAAACAGCAGGCGGTCATAGAAGCTGTTCGATGCGGCGAAGTACGCGTTGCGGAGCTTGCCGCACAGCTTGGATCAATAGCATCTACGTTACAGGCGCTTCAGAAAAAATGCGTTATCGAGATAGAGTCGCGTCGTCGGTATCGAACGGCCATGGCCGGGGTCCTTCCTGGCAACGATGCATCGCCGTTTAAAAACGCAACCCATCGCCCTGCGCTCACTGCGGGTCAGCTCAATGCCGTCAATGCCATTGAGCACGTTTGTGACGCCCAGGCAGGAGGCGTAGTGTGCGTTGATGGCGTCACCGGTTCGGGCAAGACAGAGGTGTATTTGCGGGCCATAGAGCACGTTCTTGAAAATGGCCGCACCGCATGCGTGCTTGTACCTGAGATCTCCCTTACTCCTCAAACCGTTGCGCGTTTCCGCGCGCGATTCGGCGACATGGTTGCCGTTATGCACTCTCGCATGAGCGCAGGTGAACGTTATGATCAATGGGACTTCATACGAAGCGGAGCGGCGCGCGTGGTGGTGGGCGCGCGCAGCGCCTTGTTCACCCCCCTGGCCAATCGCGGTCTTATCATTATTGACGAAGAGCACGAAGGATCCTACAAACAGGATAGCGCGCCTCGCTATGTTGCACGCGATGTCGCGGTTTGGATGGCGATGCGCTCCGGCGCAGCCGTTGTGCTCGGAAGCGCCACCCCTTCCATTGAGACGCTGTATTCCTGCGAAACGAACCCGCTGTGGCAGCGTGTCGAGCTTCCCGAGCGGGCAAACGGAAAGGCGATGCCTGGCATTACCGTTGTGGACATGGCGAAGGAGTTCGGCAAAGGTTCGCGCTCTATGTTCTCAAAAGAGCTCTCGTCTTCGTTGCAGACCGAGCTTGCTTCGGGAAGAAAAGCGGTTCTTCTGCTCAACCAGCGCGGATTTGCTAAGTTTCTTCTGTGCCGTGAGTGCGGGTTTGTGCCTGAATGCCCTTCGTGTTCCACCTCTCTTACGTACCATGAGCGCGGAAACGTTCTTGCATGTCATCACTGCGGCTATCGTATTTCTGCCCCAGTGCTTTGCCCGGAATGCGGCAGCCCCTATCTCAAGCGTTTCGGCGCGGGCACCCAGCGCGTGGAAGACGAGCTTAGGGCATTGCTGAACGACATGCCGGGTGTAGGGGAAAGCGTGCCTATCATCCGCATGGACGCCGATGCGACTTCTGCCAAGGGCGCGCACGAGAGGCTGTTGGGACAGTTTGCCTCCGCGAGGGCTGCAGTGTTGCTGGGAACCCAGATGATTGCAAAAGGGCTCGATTTCGACGACGTTACGTTGGTTGGGGTCATTAACGCCGACACGCAGCTTCATTTGCCTGATTATCGTGCTGCCGAGCGTACGTTTGCGCTCATTGAACAAGTGGCGGGACGTGCCGGGAGAGCCGAGCTGCCGGGTAGGGTCCTGGTGCAAACCTACGAAGCCGACAACATCGCTATTCGAGCCGCAGCAGCCTATGACCGTGCTCTCTTTCTCAGAGCCGAGCTCCCTAAACGCAAAATGCTCGGATACCCCCCTTATGTTCGCATGGCCAACGTGCTTGTGTGGGGCAAAGATGAGCCTCAGGTACGCACAACAGCGTGCCGAATTCATGACGAGCTTTTGCAGAGGCTTAGCGAAACCATTGAAGGCGGGGACGATTGGGATATTCTGCCCGCTGCTCCGTGCGTGCTCGCGCGGCTTAGGGGTACCTATCGCTGGCATATCGTAATCAAATGCCCCGTCTCCTCTGACATCTCCGCCTTTTTGCTGCCATACTTCAGGGCGCGCAAGCCGGACAGAGAAGTGCATGTTGCCGTTGACGTTGACCCGTCCGATTTGCTTTAATCGCGCAATCGTGCGCGTTTCGGCGGGGTGACTCGTTGGCTTTTGTTAAGGCAAACAAGCGCGTAAGGTGGTCTTTTCGGGTATCGCAGCGAAGCTGCGCTACCGAAAACCTAAGTTTGAAATATCTTTACTCCTACCTGCTTTTGTTGTGATAGAATGCTCTGCTGTATCTTTATGCGCCGCCTCCAAGCTATACGAGGGCGCACTTTCGACGAAAGGAAGATCACGTGGCTGAAGCCTCCAAGAAGAAATCATCTGCCAAGGAAACAAAAGAAGCCGCGAAACCCCAGGTCATAACAGAGGAGATTATTGAAGACGACGCGCTCGACGAGGTAGGCGAGGGGGAGCCTGTCGACGCAATAGAAGACGAAAAAACTGCAAACGATGATTCTGCGCTGTCCGATGAAGATGGCGAGGACTTGCTTGCCGGCATTCCCGAAGAGGAGTTGAAGGCGGCAAGCGATGTTCAGTTGCCGCGTATTGGTAAATCGAAATCTCGTTCGTCGCGCAACTCCCGGAAGCGCTCGTCCGATTCTGGCGTGACCATGCTCACGGGCGATCCGGTTCGCATGTACCTTAAAGAGATCGGCAAGGTTCCGCTGCTCACCGCAGCCGAGGAAATCGATCTTGCGATGAAGATCGAGGCCGGCGTTGACGCAACTGAAAAGCTCGAGGCCGCAGACGCAGGCGAGCTTGAGCTTGATCGACGCGAACGCCGCCGCCTCGGCAGGATCGAGCAACTTGGCCTTGACGCTAAGCAGCAGCTTATAGAGGCGAACCTGCGCCTGGTCGTTTCTATTGCAAAGCGCTATGTTGGCCGCGGCATGCTTTTTTTGGATCTTATCCAAGAAGGCAACTTGGGTCTTATACGTGCGGTTGAGAAATTTGATTACAAAAAGGGCTTTAAATTCTCCACGTACGCAACGTGGTGGATCCGTCAGGCTATTACGCGCGCCATTGCAGATCAGGCTCGCACTATCCGTATCCCGGTTCACATGGTTGAGACCATTAACAAGCTTGTGCGTATTCAGCGTCAGCTGCTTCAGGAAAAGGGACGCGAGCCAACGCCGGAGGAAATCGGCGAGCAGATGGGTCTTACTGCCGAACGCGTGCGTGAAATTCAAAAGATCAGCCAGGAACCAGTGAGCCTTGAAACTCCCATCGGAGAAGAGGAGGATAGCCAGCTGGGCGACTTCATCGAGGACGATTCCGCTGTGGTTCCTCCCGATGCAGCAAGCTTTAGCATGTTGCAGGAGCTTTTGGGCAAGGTGCTCGACGGCCTGGCAGAACGCGAGCGCAAGGTCATCAGTTTGCGCTTCGGGTTGGAAGACGGCCATCAGCGCACGCTCGAGGAAGTTGGTCGCGAATTCGGCGTTACGCGCGAGCGCATTCGCCAAATTGAGAGCAAGACGCTTGCGAAGCTGCGTCATCCCTCGAAGTCTTCGAAGTTGAAGGATTTCTTGGACGACTAGACTTCCCCCACGCGCCCCTGCCCGCGCATTTGGTAAATCGCCCGGCCTTACGTAAGCGCACATGCCCTGTCCCACCACGTGGGGCGGGGCATCTCGATATAAGGAGTGATATGACCACCAAAGGCGAACTCGAGTTCTTTGCAAGCTGCCTGGCTGGCTTAGAGTCTTCTCTGTCGGAAGAGCTGAAACGCTTGGGGGTGCGTCGTACGCGACCGCTCGCGAGCGGCGTTTCGTTTTTTGCAACGTTTGACTTGGCGCTTCGTGTATGTTTGTGGTCGCGTCTGGCTTCGCGTGTCACCTTGGTTTTCGCTCGCATCGGCGCAAAGAACGCTCAGGCGCTCTATGACCAAGCCTGTGCCTTGCCGTGGGCGAGCACGATAAGACACAAGGCTACTATCGCCGTTCATGCTCAGGGAACAAATGCTGAGTTGAGAAATACCGCCTTTACGGCACTAAAGGTTAAAGACGCCATTGTTGATTCGCTCGAGGACGTGTGGGGGGTTCGCCCGGTTGTAAATACCGACTCGCCCGATGTCTCGGTGCTGGTCTCTCTCAGAGGTGAGAAGGCCACAGTTTCTCTCGATTTGGTAGGGGAGTCTCTCTACCACCGTACGTATGTGGATCCCTCTTTGACGGGCGCCTTTGCGGCGGCGGTGCCAATTGCGGCAGGCATGGCAGGGCTCCTCTCAGGCCGTGCGGTACTCGACCCGTTTTGCGGGCATGGTCCTCTTCTTTGTGAGACTGCGCTACTTGCGGCTGATGCCGCAGTTGGTCTTTCGCGAAGCTCGTGGGGTTTCTTTGGGCTCTATGATTTCAACGAGGAGGTGTGGGACGAGCTTGTCAAAGAGGCAGAAGAGCGCTTGGATGCGGGTCTTGAGAACGTGCGTGCGCGTCATAGGACTGCAAAGCCGTTCGTTGGACTTGTTTCTTCCCAGCGTCAGCGTGTGTGGTTGCGCAAGCAGGCGGCGCGTGCGGGTGTGGCTGAATTAGTTGAATTCATGCTGGGCGACGCGTTTGATCCTTCGGTACAAAATGTATTGAAGGGTAAGAAAACGCGCTTTGCGATTGCTGCGATGCTTCCCCCGTCTGACGTAAGCCCAACCGCCGCATGCGCTCAGGCAAACTATACCGAATGCATGAAGGCCCTTTCGATTGCGCCAGAAGAATCGTTTGCGGTGTTCGCCGGCCCTAAGGAGGCTATTCAGTGCGTCTGTCCGCAGGTTGCTTCCGCGCACATCGAGTGGGGAGCCAAAAGGACACTTCATTGGGTGGCGTCTTGTTTGGTTAAGGACGCGAAGCCTGAGATCATTGCCATTCCTGATTCTGCAGGCGGGGCGGATCATGCCCTCCCCGTTCTCGATGCTCGCTCAAATCAGTTTGCCACGCGCCTGCGAAAGAACCTTCGCGAGCGGCGCAAGTGGGCAAAGCAAAACGACATTACCTGCTATCGACTCTATGATTCCGATTTGCCCGATTACGCGGTGGCGGTGGACGTCTTTGAGGGTGTGGCGCTGGGCGAAAACGCGACGGACCCTTCCAGATCGCCAAAACCTCGAATCTACCTTCATATTGCCGAGTACGCAGCGCCGGCGTCGATAGACGCCCTTTGCGCGCAACGGCGCTTCTTTGACGCACTGCGCATCGCCTCTGTCGTGTGCGGCACAGACCCCGCCTGCATATTCTCTAAAGTGCGTAGGCGTGAGAAAGGAGGGGGTCAGTACGCACGCGAGCGACGCAACCCGTTTGCGATAGCGGTACAGGAAAGTGGCCTGACGTTCGAGCTCGACTTGCAAAGCTATTTGGATTCGGGCTTGTTCTTAGACCATCGCATTACGCGTCAGCTTGTGGGAAGGCTTTGCGCGGGGAAGCGTTTTTTGAACCTGTTCGCCTATACCGGATCTGCGAGCGTTTACGCAGCAGCGGGAGGGGCAAGAAGCACTGTTACGGTTGACCTTTCGCAGACTTACCTCGAGTGGGCACGGCGAAACATGGTGGCGAACGGTTTTTCGGGCGAAGAGCACCTGTTCGAAAAGGCCGATGCGATGAGTTGGATAACCGCCGCGCGTCGATCCGGCAGACGCTTTGACGTTGTGTTTGTTGATCCGCCTACGTTTTCTAACAGCAAGTCTATGGGTAAGCGTACGTGGGACGTTCAGCGTGATCATGCGGAGATGCTTATTGGTGTATCCCGCCTGCTTTCAGAAAGCGGTGTGGCTGTGTTCTCGTGCAATCTGCGCTCGTTTAAGCCCGACACCGAAACGTTGGAGAAGTATGGCGTGCTTATCGAAGACGTGACGGCGAATACCATTCCTCACGATTTTGAGCGTAATCAGAAAATCCACCACTGCTATCTTGTTAAGCGATTGCAGAATTAAACGCTATACTGATACGAGCTGCGTCACGTGCGTGGCAGTAGGCCAACATCGAAGAAAAAGGTTATTTATGAGCAACGACAGCTTTGAGGCAAGCCAGAAGCGATCAAACGACATTCGCGCAGATTTGCCTGTTCATCCTGAAAAGTACCTTATGCTTACTGGCGATCGGCCTACCGGGCGGTTGCATATGGGGCACTACTTCGGCACGATCAAAGAGCGTGTGGCATTGCAGAACCTTGGCGTGACGACGCGAATCGTAATTGCCGATTACCAGGTCATTACCGATCGAGACACTACCGAGCACATCCAGGACAACGTCTATAACATGGTGATGGACTATCTCGCGTGCGGCATCGATCCTGAAAAGACCATCATCTTCACGCACTCTGCCGTTCCTGCACTGAACCAGCTCATGCTGCCGTTCCTCTCCCTTGTTTCTGAAGCCGAGCTGCAGCGTAATCCGACGGTGAAGTCGGAAATGGAAGCTTCTGGGCATACACTCACGGGTCTTTTGCTCACCTATCCTGTTCATCAGGCATGTGACATTTTGTTCTGCAAGGGCAATATCGTTCCTGTAGGCAAAGACCAGTTGCCCCATATCGAACAAACGCGTCAAATTGCGCGCAAGTTTAACGAACGATATGCGCAGGTGTTCCCCGAGCCTGAAGGCGTGCTGAACGATGCGCCTGAAATTCCTGGTCTTGACGGTCGAAAGATGTCTAAGAGCTATGGTAACGCTATCAGCCTTTGCCTCACCGAAGAGGAAACCGCTAAGCTCATAAAAAAATCCAAGACCGACTCTGAGCGTTCAATCACCTTTGACAAGGAGAACCGTCCGGGAGTTTCCGCTCTTCTTACGACGGCTGCGCTATGTACGGGCAGATCTGAAATCGAGATAGCCGAGGAGATTGGAGATGCGGGTGCTGGTGCGCTTAAGAAATATGTCACCGAGAGCGTGAACGGCTACTTGGCTCCTATTCGCGAACGCCGCCGCGGCTTCGAGAAGGATCTTGACTATATTAAAGACATCATTCACGATGGCAACCGCCGCGCAAATGAGATCGCTGATGCAACCCTCGAGGAAGTTCGTCAGGCGATGGGCATGGTGTACTAGGTAAAAAATCTCTCCGTTGCTTAAAATAGCGTCTTGCGCGATATGACAGATACTGTATAATACTCACTTGCGCGCTTGAAAGACGCGTTTATTCCTCGGTAGCTCAACGGCAGAGCATCCGGCTGTTAACCGGAGGGTTGTAGGTTCGAATCCTACCCGGGGAGCCATGGTTATAAAGCCCGCGTCTGCGGGCTTTTTTTAAAGGGCCTGTAGCTCAACGGTGGAGCAGGGGACTCATAATCCTTTGGTTGTCGGTTCGAATCCGGCCGGGCCCACCATTAAATACCTTATGCCTTTCACCTTTTTGATTCTTCTAGAATCCTTCGTTTTCGAGTTCTCGTTCTAGCTGCATCCGATCCATAACGATCATATTATTCGGCTCAAATCTACTATAAGATAGCATCCTATATCTACTAGACATAGTCCATATCTCCAGGTAAAGTGGGGATTTTGTGCGCTGGGCTTTGATTTGCGAATCTGTTTAAATATACAAACTATTTATGCTAGATTAACCGAGTTGCTTAAACCGAGAGAGGGAGGTACAACAATGTGCTTTAGGCCAGCAGACGCCGGTGGTGGATCTCACCAGTGCCCCGAGTGCGGCAAGACCATCCAGGCTATGGGCGGTATGAAACTTACCAAGTGCCCGTTCTGCAAATGCGATCTGACTCCTTACATCAACGGCGAGAAGCCGGTGCCTGGTGCTCCTGGTGCTCCCGGCATGCCTCCGGTACCTGGTGCTCCTGGTGCTCCCGCAGCTCCTGGCGCTCCGAAGCCGCCTACTGCGTAATTTGATCAAGCGCATCAAAAGACCTCGCTTATGCGAGGTCTTTTGTTTTTGCGCGGCACCTAAGAGAAGTCCTGAGCTAAACTTTTTGCATGAGTGAATTATCGCGAAAATGCCCTTCGACCGATGCTGACCCGCTTGACTCTTTGGGAGGTACGGCGCATGCTGCTGGCGAGTGTCTGCCGCCTTGGAAGGGGCGCGCTATCCTTTTAGTGGATCTCGACGCGTTTTTCGCGTCGGTGGAACAGCTTGACCATCCGGGTTGGCGCGGTAAGCCGGTGATCGTCGGCGGCGACCCTCAAAAGCGCGGCGTCGTGTCAACGGCTTCCTACGAGGCGCGCAAGTTCGGCGTTCGCTCCGCCATGCCCTCTTCGCAGGCTCAGCGCCTATGCCCCCATGCTGTTTGGACCTGTGGCCACTATCATCGTTACCGCGAGATGTCCAATAAGATCATGGGAATACTGCATGATGAAACCCCCTTTGTGCAGCAAGTGAGCATCGACGAGGCGTTTTTGGACGTTTCTCCCAACAACGTGAACACGGAACATCCTGTGGAGATTGCACAACGCATTCAACGACGAGTAGAGGCTTTAGGGGTTACCTGCTCGGTTGGCGTAGGTTCCTCCAAGACCGTTGCCAAGATCGCATCCGACATGGACAAACCCAGAGGTCTTACCGTCGTCTACCCCGGAACCGAACGCGATTTTCTAGGCCCGCTTCCCGTGAGATCCCTCAGCGGGGTGGGGGCGTCTTCCGAAGCAAAATTGAAGTCTGCCGGAATACTGACGCTTGGCGATATTGCCGACGCCGGTTTGGAACAATTAAAGCGTTTGCTCGGAAAAAACGGCGCCACCATGTACATTCGCGCATGCGGATTAGATGATACGGCGGTCGAGGACGACGATACCGTAAAGTCTGTCTCTAATGAAACGAGTTTTGCAGTTGACCTTACCGAAAGGGTAGATATTGAGGCTGCAATATCGGCTATGGCGACAAAGGTTGGTAGGAGGCTGAGACGTAGAGGGTTGGCAGGGCATACGCTTGGTCTGAAAGTTCGCTACGATAATCGCAGCGTGAGGTCTGTGCAAAAAACGCTGAGAGACCAAACCGATGACGACCTGCTCTTTACGCCGCTTCTCCTTGAAATGCTTAGTGAGGTTTGGCACCCCGGTATTGCGGTGCGTCTTGTGGGCGTTTCGATGAGCGGATTCGAGTCTACTGTCGTCCAAGAATCTTTGTTTGAGGACGCAGAGCAATTGCAGGTGACCAAAGATTCTCCACTGGACGGAGGCAAGAGGAAAGGGCTTCTTGAGGCCACCGACAAGGTGAAAGATCGTTTCGGCGAGATGGCGGTCCGCTTTGGGCACGAAATGCGGAGCTCTGCAAACACTACCGGCTCTAGCGCAAAAAACCCTTCTGACTATAAGTGATGCCGGTGGAGTAAGCCGCGTGCCCGCTATTTGCACGCACGTGAGCACGCGGCAAAGGGAGATCTTTAGCGTTTGTCTGCTAAAAAGAACAACGCCATGGTTCCCGGGCCAGAATGAGCGCCTATTACCGGATCGACGTAGTTGATAACCACCTCTCTTACGCCAAAGCGCTCCTTCACCAAAGAGGCTACGTATTCGGCGTCTTCTGCGCAATCGCCATGGGTGATGAAGACCATCTGATCGGAGATGGGCTTGTTTGCGGAAGAGGCCATGTGATCCACAAGCGCGTTAAGCGACTTTTTACGTCCGCGCACTTTCTCCATGGGGATGAGGTGGCCTTCGTCGTCCACATGCAGCACCGGCTTTATATTGAGGAGCGTTCCAGCCCAGGCAGCGGTTTTGGAAACACGTCCTCCGCGGAAGAGGAACATAAGATCGTCCACGGTAAACCAATGAGCCAAGTGCAGCTTGTTCTCTTCTACCCAGTCGCGCACCTGCTCTATGGACTCTCCGGCACGCGCATGCTGTACGGCGTACCAGACCAACAAGCCCTGCCCCCCAGAAGCAGCAAGAGTGTCCACCGAGTAGATTTTTTGATGGGGGTATTCCTCCTGAAGCTGCTTGGCGAGCAGTTCGATAGCCTGATAGGTGCCCGACAGCCCGCTAGAGAAGCCAAGGTAAAGAATATCTTTTCCCTCGGCAAGGATCTCCCTGAACAGCGATTCAGCATCTGCCAGGTTTGGGAGCGACGTCTTGAACACCTTGCCTTCGCGCATCATGGTGTAGAACTGCTTGAGATCGGTGCGCTCGCCTTTGAGATAGCTTTGGTATACCTTGTCTTCGCCATCAACCATAAACGTGAGGGGTAAGATGTGCAGACCGAAATCGTCGATCATGTCCTCGATAAGGTTGCAGCTGGAGTCGGTAACGATTTCAAAGTTCATGAAGCGCCTCTCTCGTAACGATTTCTCATAGTGACGTTAGCCAGTAAAGTCTGCACACTGCAGACACTATTTACACGTACAGAGTATAACCGCTAGCGCGGTGCCTGTGTCACATTCTTGAAAACTCGTTTGCCCTCATTCGCAATAACAAACGAGAGCTTTATAATAGCCCAGTTTACACAACAATACTGTTGGGTCTGCGATGCCGGAAACAATCGCAGGCAGCACGACTGATCGCAAGCGAGGGAAGCCACGTGGGAGACAAAGCCACCAACTACAAAAACACAATGAATTTGCCTCAAACGGATTTTGCTATGCGCGGCAATTTGCCTGCTAACGAGCCAAAGCGTTTGGAAAAGTGGGAATCGAGCCGTCTTTACGAGCGTATTCTTGAGAAAAACAAAGACGGAGAGCCGTTCATTCTTCACGATGGCCCCCCGTATGCCAACGGCCCTATTCACATTGGTCACGCCTTCAATAAAATCTTGAAGGACTTCGTTGTGAAATCCCATGCCCAGCGCGGGTATTTTACGCCCTATATCCCAGGGTGGGATTGCCATGGTCAGCCTATCGAGCACGAGGTCGAGAAAAAGCTCGGCACCGAGAAAATGCGCGAGATGCCGCAGGCCGAGGTACGTCGTCTGTGCCGCGAGTGGGCAGAGCGCTTCGTCGACGTTCAGCGCGACGGCTTCAAGCGCTTGGGCGTTAACGGCGATTGGGATCATCCGTATCTTACGTTCCAGCCGACGTTCGAGTCGGCCAACGTCGAAGTGTTCAAAAAGCTCTATCTTGACGGTGCGGTGTATCGCGGGCGCAAGCCGATTCATTGGTGCAAGCACTGCCACACTGCGCTTGCCGAAGCGGAGATAGAGTACTCTGACGAGACTTCGCCTTCCATTTATGTGAAGTTCAAGCTGTTCTCGCTTCCCGAGGCATTTGCCAAGGCGGGTGTGGAGCTTGGGCATGCGTATGTGCTCATTTGGACGACCACGCCTTGGACGCTTCCCGCAAACGTTGCCGTGTCTTTCGGTCCCGATCTCGACTACTGCTTCGTTAAGGTTGGCTCAGACTATCTGCTGTTTGCCCATGAAATGGTAGAGCAGGTCGCCGATGTCGTCGGATGGGAAGAGTTCGAGGTGGTAAAGGGGGCCGACCAAAAGCCCCTTCTCATGAAAGGCGATCAGTTCGCCGACGTCACCTATGAGTGCCCCATCCTCACCGACAAGATTGGGCGCATTGTTTGGGGCGACCACGTAACGCTGGAGTCGGGCACGGGCGCCGTTCATACTGCCCCCGGTCACGGCGTGGAAGACTACCTTGTCGGGCAGCAATTCGGGCTTGACACCCTTATGCCGGTAGACGACGACGGGCGCTTCATGGACACCGTTCCGCATTTTGCCGGCATGGACACCGACGATGCCAATCCTCACATCATCAGCTGGCTGCAAGAGCGCGGCGCGCTGGTTGCAGAGAAGAAGATATCGCATAGCTATCCGCACTGTTGGCGCTGCCACGAGCCGGTTATCTTCCGAGCTACCGACCAATGGTTCGTCTCTATGGAAAAGACGGGGCTGCGGGACGCTGCGCTCGACCAGATTCACAATCACGTTACTTGGGTGCCATCCTGGGGCGTCAATCGTATCGGTTCTATGGTGGCCGACCGTCCTGACTGGTGCATTTCCCGTCAACGTAGTTGGGGCGTTCCCATTCCCGTATTTAAGTGCGCTAAATGTGGCGAGATCGTTGCTTCTGAAGCAACTTTCGATGCAGTGATTGAGCTTTTCAACACCGAAGGCGCAGACGCTTGGTTCACTAAAGATCCCAAGGAATACTTGCCCGAAAGCACCTGCTGCGAGGCGTGCGGCAGCAGTGAGCTTGTTCCTGAGAAGGACATTTTGGACGTTTGGTGGGAAAGCGGCGTGAGCCATGTTGGAGTGCTTAAGCACCGCGCCGAGGCTGATCACCTCCGTTGGCCCGCTGACATGTACCTTGAAGGTTCCGACCAGCATCGAGGCTGGTTCCAAAGCTCGCTGCTTTTGGGGACGGGCGCGTATGGGCGCGCTCCTTACGAGAGCGTTGTGTGCTGTGGTTTCACGGTTGACGAGAATGGCGAGAAGATGTCTAAGTCGAAGGGCAATGGCATCGATCCTAAGGAAGTTACCGATAAATACGGCGCCGACGTGCTGCGTCTATGGGTTGCCTCGACCGATTATTCGGTTGATGTTTCTATCGGAGATACCATTTTGCAGCGCACCTCAGACGCATATCGTCGCTTCCGCAATACCTTCCGTTTCCTGCTGGGAAGTTTGTCCGACTTCGATTCTGAAAAGGACACGGTTTCTCTTGACCAGATGCCTGCTATTGACAAGTGGGCGCTGCTGCGCCTGCGCGAAGTTTTACGCGACGTTGAAAAGGGCTATGATGAATATCGCTTCCATCAGGTGTTCCGTGTCCTCTACGAATATGTGATCAACGATCTTTCTGCCGTCTACATGGACGTGGCGAAAGACCGGTTGTACTCAGAGGCGCCGAACTCTTCGGCTCGTCGTTCCGCCCAGACGGTTCTTATGAACATTTTGGAAGTTCTGGTTCGCGTGATGAGCCCCATCCTCTCGTTTACCTGCGATGAAGTTTGGGAGCATTATCCTATGGCAGACCGCGAGCGCGCAGGTCGTCCCGACAGCGTTCAGCTTGCTGGCTGGCCGACTGACGCCGATTTTGCACCCGCGCTCCCCTCAGGCGATGAGGTTTCGCGCCTCATGGCTATCTTCAACGTTGCACTCGCAACGCGCGAAGCGGTTACTAAAGCGCTCGAGGAGGCGCGTAACGCCAAGGTAATTGGAAAGAGTCAGGAAGCAAGGCTGCTAGTTTCTGCAAGCGAATCAGATGCTTCTGCTCTGAATTCGCTGAGCAAGGCTAATTTATGCGAGTTGTTCATTGTGGCGGAAGTGGAAATTGCCGTCGATGCGACAGTCGAAGACGGAGCGCCTTCTGTGACGGTTGAAAAAACTCAGCTCCCTCGCTGCCCCCGCTGCTGGAACCATCGAGAGCTTGGTGGCAGCAAACGGCATGAAGACGTCTGTGCACGATGCGCCGACGTGCTCGATGCAATGGGCTATACGGCTTAGAGGGTCAAGCATTGCAGACCGTTTCTCCAGAACATACCGACCAGCATTCGAATAGGGGCCTAGCTGCGCGAAGCGGCTGGACCCCTCTTCGCGCTTTTGTTTTTCTGGCGGTTGTTGCGGTGCTCGTGATTGCCGTCGATCGCTGTACTAAGATCTTCTTTGACCAGTTCAGTCTTGGCGAAGATATCGCCGGGCCATATTTTGGCTTGTTTCAGTTTACTCTTGTGCATAATACCGGCGGTGCGTGGGGTATATTCAGTGACTCGACAATGCTGCTAGCTGTTTTCTCGGTCGTTGTCAGTATCGCAATAGCGGTAGCGGTGATTGTGCTCGCCCGCTATTCCAACTGGCTTTTAACGCTGGGGGGAGCGCTCATCGTTGCAGGCGGTATTGGCAATGCGATCGATAGGTTCATCCAAGGCTACGTTGTCGACTTTATTGAGTTTTCCTTCGTCCAGTTCCCCGTCTTTAATGTTGCCGACATTGGCGTGACGTGTGGTTTTGTTATTTTGGTCATAGCGGGCGTGTTCTTCTGGAAGCATGAAGATGCTGAAGTTGTCAAAGAAAGCGAGCACCAGTGATGTCGCGCTCTGTGTGTCACGTTGCGCTATCCAATGATGCGGCAAAGCGGCTCGACACGGTTCTCGCCGATAATGCGTGCTATGCGAGCCGATCCGCTGCGGCTCGCGCCATCGAAGAGGGGCGGGTGCTCGTTAACGGCGAGGCCGCAACTAAGAAATACCTTGTTCAAACGGGCGATGCAATCGTGTATGAGGTGCAAGACGACGCGCCTACCAAAGTTTCTGGCGAGCCGATAGACCTCGATATCCGTTTTGAAGACGAGCATTTACTTGTTCTTTCGAAACAGGCAGGTTTGGTTTGCCATCCATCGATAGATCATCGCGACGGCACGCTGGTTAATGCGCTTATCTTTCACTGCGGTGCAGCAAACTTGTGCAACGTGCAGGGCGAAGACGACCGGTTGGGTATCGTTCATCGCCTCGACCGCGATACATCCGGTCTCATGATGGCGGCCAAGGACAACGAATGCGGCCAGGCGCTCATGGACGCAATCCGTGATAAGGTCGTTGATAGGCGCTACCTTGCATTGTGCCACGGCATTATTCCTCACGAAACGGGAATGATTGATGCGCCCATAGCTCGCAGCGTCGGCGACCGTACTCGCATGGCCGTGCGCGAGTCGTCCTCTTCACGTGAAGCGGTTACCACGTTTCGCGTTCTTGAGCGCTTTGAGGCGGGTGCCAAAGACGACGGATACACGCTTATTGACTGCAAGCTCTTCACGGGTCGCACTCATCAGATTCGCGTGCATATGGAATTCACCCATCATCCTTTGGTGGGAGACCTAATGTACACGAACGGAGCACCGAGCTCGCCTCAAGCTTCTTTGGGTATCGAACGGCAGTTCCTGCACTCCTTTAAGTTGAATTTCACGCATCCGGCTACGGGAGAGGAGCTTGAATTTGTTGACCCGCTTCCAGACGACCTGTCGGCGGTTCTCTATAAACTTGAACCCAGAAGCGAAGGGAGAACCATGGCGGGGAAAGAGGTGTATGATCTTTTGACGCATGCCCGCTCAACCGCTTAAGTAACTAACGCCCAACGCACTATGCCGTTTCGAGCAAAAGGCATTACACTGACGTTGGGAATGGTAATTCGTAAGGAAGTTGCGTTGTAAGGAAGTGTGCTGCATGTCAAGCCCTGGGCGGTACGGTGTAATTATGGTAAACACAGGTTCGCCAGAAGCTCCGACGCCTCGCGCGGTAAGGACGTACCTTTCGAAGTTTTTGAGTCACCCGCGTATTGCGCCGATGAATCGTTTTGTGTGGTGGTTTATTCTTCACCTGGCGATTCTTCCGCGACGGAGCGAGGTTTCGGCTCAGAAGTATGCATCCATTTGGACAGAAGAGGGGTCTCCTTTCACCTCAGCTCACGAATTGCTTTGTCGCGGTGTTCAAAAGGAGCTTTCCTCTCGTGGACACGCCGCGTCGGTGAAGCTTGCGATGAGTTTTTCCGAACCGAAGCTCTCTGGGGTGGTTCGCGGCCTCCGCAAAGAGGGCTGTAGCTCCATTGTTGTTCTTCCGCTGTATCCGCAAAGCGCATTTTCCACTACGGGCGTCGTTCAGGACGATCTCAACAAGGCGCTCAGGCGAACTCGTTGGAAGAATCGTTGCACGTTCGTTAACGACTACCATGCGCATCCAACGTACCTTAGAGCTGTTGCTGCATCCATTGTGCATGCAGGCTTCAATCCCGAGAGTGACGATCGTCTTGTGTTTTCGTTTCACTCTATTCCGCTCACTGATATCGAGAACGGCGACGTTTACGAGCTTCAAACGAGCGCTTCCAGTCTTGCTATCGCGCAGGAGCTGGGTCTTGCGCGTGAACGATGGACTATAGCGTACCAGTGTCGGTTCGATAAGAGTCGGGACTGGCTCGCGCCCAACACCTCTGATGTGCTGAAACGCATGGCGCAGGTTGGCGGGGGCCGTGTTTTCGTGGTATGTCCGAACTTTGCCGTAGATTGCTTGGAGACGCTTTACGATATCGTCAAAGTTCAAGGGCCTGCCTATTTGCAGAATCGGCGCGCTGCCGGGCATCCTACCGACATGTCGCATTTTGTTTACGTGCCCTGTTTGGGAAGTACCAAGGCCCATGCTCAGGTGTTGTGTGATGTGCTTGAACCGCATCTTTCGTAAGGAAACGGGCTGCATATTGGCGTATTCTTCGTGAGGGTCACCTGTCTTCTAGGAGGTCACTATGGCATCGACGGTGCTTTTGGGAATAACGGGATGTATCGCCGCTTATAAAGCGGCCGAAATCGTTCGCGGTCTTCAGAAGGCTGGGCTGAGGGTCAAGGTGGTTATGACCGAGCATGCCACGCACTTCGTCGACCCGCTCACGTTTCGGTCGCTGACGCATGAGCCGGTAGCTGTTGGCCTGTTCGACGATCCGTCAGACCCCATTCACCATATCTCTTTGGCTGACGAGGCCGATGCCTTTCTTATTGCACCGTGTACGGCAAACGTCATCGCCAAGATCGCGCACGGGATTGCCGACGATCTGCTTACCACTACCGCACTAGCGTGCACTGCACCACTCCTCATTGCGCCCGCTATGAACGTTCATATGTATGAGGCTTCTGCTACTCAGGACAACCTTTCGCTCCTAAAGTCTCGCGGTGTTGCGTTTGTCGATGCCGATGAAGGATATTTGGCTTGCGGCTATACAGGCAAGGGGAGGCTTGCAGCTGTAGACGAGATCATCGCGGCGACGCTCACCTTGCTTGGCGAGTCTCGCTCGGGCAATAACGACAACGACGCCTGCTCTCTACGGGATTTAACAGGGCTTTCGGTTCTCGTTACCGCCGGTCCTACCCAAGAACCCATAGACGCTGTGCGCTTTCTTTCCAATTACTCGTCTGGAAAGATGGGCTACGCCCTTGCTGGGGCTGCCTGCGCTCGAGGGGCGTCGGTTACCCTTGTTAGTGGGCCCGTTTCGCTAACTCCGCCTTCTGGCGTTGATGTTGTGCCTGTTCAAACGGGCATGGAAATGCTTGAGGCATGTCAAAAGTTCTTTTCTCGTGCCGATATAGCCGTTTTTAGCGCTGCCGTTGCCGATGCTCGCCCTGCGGTTGCCTTTGAGCGCAAATTGAAGAAGGGCGTTGCTGAGGATGCTGCAGCATTGTCGGAAATCAAGCTCGTGCCAAATCCCGACATTTTGGCCACGCTTGCTGCAAATAAGGATCCTCGGCAAACAGTAGTTGGCTTTGCGGCTGAAACCGACGATCTTTTAGACAACGCGAGAAGAAAGCTCCAATGCAAGCATGCGGATGTTATCGTCGCAAATCTGGTGGGAGCAGGGAAGGCCTTTGGGAAAGACACCAACCAGGCTACGTTGGTGAGCGCTACTGAAGAACATATTCTTCCGGATATGAGCAAAGTGCAGTTAGCCCATAGAATCTTCGACTTCGTTCTTCAAATTCGAAATTAGTTTGAAATAATCTTGCATTGGTGTTGGCGTTCGGCTATAGTACGTCCTTGCGTAAACATCGCAACGGGTTGTGGCGCAGTTTGGTAGCGCACTTGACTGGGGGTCAAGGGGTCGCAGGTTCAAATCCTGTCAACCCGACCAGAATCTAACAGGTCATCAGAGTGTTCTGGTGACCTGTTTCTTTATGTCTGCCCACAATCCTTCTTGAACAGCGCATGGCTGTCGGAGCAAAATCGTTTGCTTGCGTTATTGGAAGAAGCTGTGACTCGGCCATTCCATTCCTACCGTGCAATGCCCAAGCACAGTATCTTTAGAGGATGTTCGGCATTTTTCCTCATGTGCCGTTTGCCTTGGTATTCACGCCGCTTGGTTTTCGTCTTTTGCCAACGTAAGCCCCTCACCGAACAATTGGTGCCTGCGCTACACCATTTCATCATTGATTTCAGCTGCTTTGCTAAAGTAAAGCAGCCGGTATGTGATTTGCCGGCGACAGACTAGCTTGATGCGGATGGCCTTGCTTTTTATTTCGCAAGATTTATTCGCTTTCGTTCAATTGTGTTTTCAGGGGTAAGGAGGGGTCATTGTGACGATGCTCGGGTTCTTGATTGTGTTCCCGTTGATCATCGCCGCTATCCTGCTTGTGGTACGCAATAATGCTGCAAGAAGCGTAGTGGTGGTGGCGGCATCACTGATCATCGGCTTGGCTTCTATTTGGTTGGTGGCAGTGGGCCTCAATGGCGCTTCTCCTATGTATTTCGAGTTGTCGTCTCCGCTCATAGACGGCATTTGCACGGCGGTTGGCGTAGTGGTTGCGGTTACTGTCGTGTGTTTCGGTGTTAAGTACAAAAATCCGCTTGCTGTTGTATTGGCGCTTATTCAGGTTGCCCTATCCCTTGTGTTCGAAATGGGGTTTGCGCACGGCATTCACGTGGAAACCCCTTTGTACTACGATCAGCTTACGCTTCTGATGGTGTTCATCATCGGCATTATCGGCTCGGCTATCTGCGTCTATGCTTTGGGTTATATGGAGGACTTCCAAGCCCATGAGCCTGAGGGATCTCCCGATCGCAGGCCGACGTTCTTCGCCCTGATGTTCGTGTTTCTCTCGGCAATGTTCGTGATTGTGTTTTCCGATCATCTGGTATGGCTATTTACTGGATGGGAGGTAACCACGCTTTGCTCGTTTTTGCTCATCGCCTATACGCGGACCGAAGAGGCTATTCGAAACGCGTTTCGCCAGATCGTCATGAACTTGCTCGGTGGAATCTCGTTTGCCATCGGCTTGTTTGTATGCGCGCTTTCCCTCAACACGCTGTCTTTGACAGAGTTCCTTGTGATCGGTCAGCTGGCGCCTCATATTGCCGTGCTTGCGGTAACGGCGTTCGCTTTCGCCGGCGTCACGAAGGCCGCGCAAATGCCGTTTCATACTTGGCTTTTGGGTGCAATGGTGGCTCCCACACCCACCAGCGCGCTTCTCCATTCTTCGACAATGGTTAAAGCGGGCGTGTTCTTGTTGGTAAAGCTTGCTCCCGTTCTGGCGCTCTGCCCGATTCCCGGCGGGATGCTTACCTTCGTCGGCGGCGTTACGTTCTTGGTGTGCTCCTGCTTGGCCATTACGCAAAGCAATGCGAAGCGCGTTCTTGCCTACTCCACTATTGCCAACCTCGGATTGATTACGGCGTGCGCCGGTGTTGGAACGCCCGAGGCTGTGTGGGCTGCCGCTTTCCTGATCCTGTTCCACGCTATAGCAAAGTCGCTACTGTTCCTGTGCGTTGGCACAGCCGAGCATCATATCGGCAGCCGAGACATCGAGGACATGGATCTTCTGTTCGACCGCATGCCGTCTCTGGCTCGCTTTATGATGCTGGGTATTATGACGATGTTCATTGCGCCGTTTGGCATGCTTATGGCTAAGTGGGCAACGCTTGAAGCGTTCACTACCGCCGGCGACGTTCTATTGATTATCCTACTTGCGTTTGGCTCGGCGGCTACGTTTATGTTCTGGGCAAAGTGGATGGGCAAGCTGGCTGGAATTGCTGGTCAGTCGCGCAACGTGGAACTAACCGTTCATACGAGCGAATGGATCCCCATTATGCTTATGGCAGTTCTCATCGGCCTCGGTTGCGTTGGGCTGCCGCTTATCTCCATTAACCTGGTTGAACCGTATCTGTACTATGTGTACGGCGAACTCGCATTCCCCATCGGTTTTGACAATCTCCTAATCGCAGGCATTGCGGCTATCGTGATGATCGTTGTCATCTTTGCTGGTTTGGGACATTCCACCGCGCGTAAAGTGGACGTATATCTTGCGGGCATTAGCGTCGACAACAACAATCGTACGTTTAAGAATTCTATGTCCGGCGTTACGCAAGCAACCGCTCGGAACTGGTATATGAAAGACTGGCTTGGCGAACAGCGGCTCGACTTGTTCGGCACGGTCGCCTGCGGCGTGTTTATCGCTGCGTTATATGTGGTTGCGGCGTTGTCTGCTGCGGGATTGTTCTAGAAAGGAGGGCAGAAGACATGCAGATACTCATTACTGTCATCGGCTGTATCCTCTTTGCCGTGCTTGCACCCATCGTGGGCTGCCTTCTCGCCGGGCTTGACAGGAAGATCAGTGCTCGAATGCAGGGTCGTGTCGGCCCTCCGCTTCTGCAGCCGTACTACGACGTACGCAAGCTCTTGGAGAAAGACCACGTTGCGGTGAATTCCTCGGAAGGGGTCTACATCACTTTCGCGTTGATCTTTGCGGTCATAGCGGGCGGAATCTTCTTCTCTGGCGGAAACCTGCTTATGTGCGTTTTCGTGATCACGCTCTCTAGCCTTCTGTTCATCGTGGCTGCCTATTGCACGCGTAGCCCCTATGCCGAAGTGGGAGCCGAGCGCGAAACGATGCAAGTTATGGCGTATGAGCCTATGGTGCTGCTGATGGCAGTCGCATTTTTCCTTGCTACGGGCAGTTTTAATGTGAGTGCGGTGTTCTCTCAAAGCACGCCCATCATCACTACCATCTGGCTCGTCTTTCTCGGCTTTCTGTTTATCCTCACCATCAAGCTGCGCAAATCGCCTTTCGACCTTTCGTATTCGCACCATGCGCACCAGGAGCTCGTAAAAGGCGTTACCACCGAAATGAGCGGACCTACGCTTGCGAAGGTTGAGATCATGCATTGGTGCGAGAACGTGCTGTTCCTGGGATGGGTTGGCATGTTTTTCGTCTGGGGCAATCCAGTCTCGGTTGTTTTGGGAATCGCAGTGGCACTCGTTGCCTATTTCCTGGAGATCTGGATTGACAACAACTTCGCCCGCGTGAAGTGGCAGGCGCTCCTGGGCTCTGCCTGGTTGGTAGCGCTCGTTGCGGGCGGTCTGAACATCGGCTTTTTGATGTACTGGTAAAGGAGCGGCACATGGCATTCGCATCGAAATCTCCGTGGGTCATCCATTACGACGCCTCGAGCTGCAACGGTTGCGACATCGAGGTCTTAGCAGCATTGTGCCCCGGCTTTGACGTCGAGCGCTTCGGCATCATTAACACCGGAAACCCTAAGCATGCCGACATCTTTTTAGTGACGGGAAGCGTGAACGAGCGTAACATTGACGTCGTGAAGGAAATATACAACCAAATGGTTGAGCCTAAAGTGGTAATTGCCTGCGGCATTTGCGCGTGCACAGGCGGAATTTTCCACGATTGCTACAACGTGATCGGCGGGGTAGACAAAGCAATTCCTGTCGACGTGTACGCTCCGGGTTGCGCGGTAAGGCCTGAGGCCATCATCGACGCGGTAGTGCAAGGCGTCGCTATCCTCGATGAAAAAAGCAAGGCGCTGGCCGAAGCCAAGAAGGGGGCGTAGTACTGTGACGGTTAAGACTGAGTATCTCATCACCACCATCGATGCCGTTCCTTCGATGGCGAAGCGGCGTAAAGAAGACGGCTGGCGCTTCGTTCAACTTCTTGCGGTCAACACCGAAGAGGGAATTGATCTCATCTATTCATTTATGAAAGATGGCGTACTGCAAAACAATAAAGTTGAGCACGTTGCAAAGACCGATTCCGTCCCAAGCATTACCGACGAGTTTCTTGCTGCCTTTGTGTTTGAAAATGAAGTGCACGATTTGTTCGGCGTTGACATTCGCAACATCGCCATCGACTTCGGCGGCAACTTCTACGCTCTAGCGCAAAGCGAGCCAATGACCATTATCTCTCCTGCGCAGAAAGCCGCACGAGAGAAAGCGCGCCAGGCAGCTATCGCCAAAGCGGAACGTGCCAAAAAGGCTGCGGCTGCCAATGCCGCCTATGTTGTGGACCATCCTGGCGCTAAGCCGGCTCCGAAATCTGACGGGGTTCTCATCAAGCCCTCGGCAGACGGTGTGGAGGAAAAGCTTCGGGGTATAGATCCGGAAAAGGTTGCGCGCCTTCGCGCCGCGATGGCCGCGAAGGCGCGCAAGGCTGCCGCGGCCAATGCCGATTACGAAGAAACCCACCCCACAGCCAATCCTGTCCAACCGAAACAGGAATCGAATATATCGGACGAGCTGGAGGAAAAGCTTAAGGGCATGGATCCCGAGAAGGCCGAAAAAGTGCGAGCCGCTATGGCTCGTAAGGCCGCCAAAGAGGCAGCAGCGCAAAACGATACGGCAAAGGAAGGCGAGTAAGGCATGGGAAAGGCTACCGTTATACCATTCGGCCCGCAGCATCCCGTGCTGCCCGAGCCGTTGCATCTCGATCTTGTTGTTGAAGACGAGAAGGTCATTGAGGCAATTCCCCAAATCGGGTTTGTCCATCGCGGCCTTGAAAAACTTGTTGAAACGCGTGATTACAATCAGTTCATCTATGTGGCTGAGCGTATCTGCGGCATCTGTGCGTTCGGACACTCAATGGGTTACGCTGAAACCGTTGAGCGCCTCATGGGCGTTGAGATTCCTAAGCGCGCAGAGTATTTGCGCGTTATATGGCACGAGCTTTCCCGTATTCACTCTCACATCCTCTGGATGGGCTTGGCGGCAGATGCCTTTGGCTTCGAAAGCTTGTTCATGCATTGCTGGCGTCTGCGCGAGCGCGTTCTTGACATTTTCGAGAAGACCACTGGCGGCCGCGTGATTTTTTCTGTGGTAAAAGTGGGCGGCGTCGTTCGCGATATCGACGAAGCGCAGTTTGCCGAGATAAAGCGTGTCCTAGAAGGAATAAAGCACGATTACAACCAGCTGTGCAAAGCATTTCTCAAAGACACCTCCGTCAAAAACCGCACCGTTGGCGTCGGGTATATTAGCGAGGAGGAGGCGAGAGCGCTTTCGATGGTCGGACCGTTCGCGCGCGCTTCTAACGTCAACAACGATTCGCGATGCCTTGGCAATGGCGGCTATGCCGATCTTGCCGATTTCCAGCCTATTATGGACACGCAGGGCGACTGCTACGCACGTGTAAAAGTGCGCGCATTGGAAGTACTGCAGTCGATGGATATCATTACGGAAATGATCGACAAGATTCCCGACGGCGACATTGCAGTTCCCGTAAAAGGGTCTCCGGTGGACGGCGCCGAAGCGTCCAACGTTGTCGAGCAGCCCCGTGGCGAATGCTATTACTATGCTCGCGGAAACGGAACAAAATACCTTGAGCGTATGCGCATGCGTACGCCAACGTCTCAGAACCTTGCTGGCATGACCAAAGCGCTTGCCGGCTGCGATCTGGCTGATGTGAACATGATCGTGCTGACCATCGATCCGTGCATCAGCTGTACGGAAAGGTAGGGCAATGGGAAGCTTCAAACTTGGCGCAATGACCTTAGGCGGGCTTTTCAAAAAGCCCGAGACCATTCAATATCCGGCGCAGACCAAACCCGCGCCTGCGGGGCTGAAGGGTCATGTTGTCGTAAACACTGAGATATGCATCCTTTGCAGCATTTGCGCGAAACGCTGCCCAACGCATGCTATCGAGGTCGACAAGAAGGGGCGCACGTGGTCCATCAATCGATTCCAGTGCGTCCAATGCGGCTCCTGCGTTCGCGAGTGCCCTAAACAGTGCCTGACGATGGATACCTCGTATGCACCGCCCGCGCGCGAGATAAAAGTCAGCGCATTCAGTGTCCCTGAGCATCCTAAAGAGAAGTAGGCTTCCGCTTTGATAGCTGCACTTCCATCGATACAATTGCAATTTCGATCATAAGAATAGTGAAATATGCAAGGACGTTTTTTGTGTCAGGAACCATGCCTGCTCGAACTGCTACAATAGCGAATTGCTGAGATAGCGAACCGGGTCTGTATCGGACCCGGTTTTTGCATCAAGGGGCATTGCAAAACGCTGCGTGAAGCAGGGCGTAATGAGTAGGAGAAACAATGGCACGTCGTGCGTCTCAGGCACAAGAGGAAGTATCCAACAAGATATTTACGCTTCCCAATGTCATTTCGTTTATTCGCTTGTGCCTGGTCCCTATCTTCTTAGTGCTTCTTCTCAACGGCTTCAACCTTGCCGCTACGCTGCTTTTTGTCGTTGCCGCTGGCACCGATTGGGTCGATGGCCAAATTGCGCGGAGAACCCATTCCGTCTCCAAGCTGGGGCAACTCCTAGATCCCGCCGTTGATAGAATACTTATGATTTCAGGCGTTGTCGGACTGCTGCTTGTAGGCCACTTGCCAGTTTGGATAGTCGTGTTCGTGGTTCTCCGTGATCTCTATCTGCTTGTCGGCGGAGCGTATTTATTGAATACGTGGAACATTCGCGTTGCCGTGATATACCCTGGAAAAGTCGCCACCACGCTGCTGTTCGTAGGGTTTGCCGCCTTACTGCTGTATTGGCCGGTTATGGACGGTCTTGGAATTGTGCCATTTTCCTGGTTGCCTGGCTTAAGTTCTGACCTGTACTCATGGGGCATTTGGTTTGTTTACGCCGGGCTTGTCTTGGCATTATTTACGACGCTGTACTACAGTATTGTGGCAGCTAAGAAGCTCAGCGAGGCTCGAGCCGCCAAGAAAGGCAAATAGGATATGGATCGCCGTCAACCGCAGAAGAAGGGGAGGGGTGCGTCCGGCCAACCATCGGGTAGGCGCAACGCTTCCTCGCGCCCTCCTGCGCGCAGCCGGCTTCAAGGCGATCCATCGAACTCTTCACGCCGAGCGCCTCAGGTAAGAACCGCTCGCTCCAATCGAAGTACGCGGCTGGCGCCAACGCGCGACGACTCGTCGTGCGCTATCCGCAACCGGAAAGACGCAGTGCGTTCCAAGCAGGTCGCAACGCGGTCAAACACCGCGCGCAAGGCCGCTTCACAACGTGGGTCCCATGCACCGAATCAATCTGCACGTGGGTCTTCTTCCCGCGCAACTCAAAACGCTCCTCAGTACGCGATGCCGGGCGTGTGGACGAAAGATCAGTCGCGTCGTTCAAAATCGTCTACTCGTTCCACTTCAAGGGCGTCATCTAGCCGCACTGCTTCTTCTCAGTTGGGCAGTCACGGCAAGCGCGGTATAGCCGCAGTCTTTTCTGCCATAGGAAACGGGTTGCTTTTTGCGTTTCGCGCGTTTTTGTCGTTGTTGATTCGCAGCCGTGTTGCTTTGGTGGTGTTTCTGCTTGTTTTCGTTGTGGGGCTGGGTCTTCTCGTCGATTACGGCGTTACTAACGGAAAAGTCTATCCCGGCGTTCGTATTGGCTCAATAGACGTATCCGGCAAAACCGAGCAGGAGATCACTCAGCTGCTTCAAGACAACTACCAATTGCGCGTGGATACCGTCGAGGTAACAATATACGGTGGAGCCTCTGCCGCTTCTAGCTTGTCTGAAGGAGACTCTTCCGAATCGCAAAGCGAGGAGTCTACCGAAGACGCTGCGCCCGCACCCACTGACAGCGCGGGTTCGGAGGCGCAGAGTTGGAGCGCTACTGCTAACTCATTAGGAGCCGAGCTGCCCGCTGAGGAATTAGCGCATCAGGCGTTTGAGGTTGGCCGCTCAAACGGCGGCTTGCCCGCCCGCATTTCGGCACTGTTTAACGGATGGGAAGTAAGCCTTGGTCTTTCCTTCGACTCCAACAAGGTTGAAGCGCTTGCCGAGGAAATAGACAACGTCATAGGAGAGCCCCGCGAGGACTATGGGGTTGAGATTGTTGAGGGAAGCGCTCGCGTTACCGCCGGACATGACGGCACTATGATTAATCGTGACACGTTCAAAAAACAGCTTAATGACGCGATTTTGTTTAGCGAGACCCCTTCGTTTACTGCCGTGGCTGAGTTTTCTGCCATGCGTATTGACGAGGCGCAGGCGCAAGCCGTTTGCGACGAGTTCAATGCGGTTCTTTCCTCGGGAATTGAGGTGAGCTATCAGGGGAATTCCTGGACCTTCACCGCAGACGACATCGCCACCTGCCTATCAACGCGCGTCGAGCAAGACGGCGATGGGTGGACTCTCACTCCCTACATCGACGAGTCTCAGGCTTTGCCGCATATTGCCTCCCTGACGCGCCAGTCCTCTGAAGAAAAGAAGGCGAAGATAAGTTTTACGAAAAACGACGACGGCTCTGTTACGGTGCATACCGACCAAACGGGCACGATGCCGCTAATTTCCGATGCTATTACTGCGCTCGACCAGGTGCTGTTTTCCGGTCAGGATTCAGTAGACATCACCCCTTCCGAAGAATATGGGCAGTCTGCTGAGGTGACGCATGCTCAACGTAGCGCAGATTCCGGATTGGTTAGCGTTTCCATAATCCAGACCTCCACGCCTGCTGAGATAGATTTCGATTCTGCAGTAGCTTTGGGTGTAGTCGATGAGATATCCAGCTATACCACGCAGTATTCCACGGGAACAGGCACAGAGAACCGGGTAAGTAACATCCACCTTGTATCCGATATGCTCAACAATTCGATAGTTGCCAACGAGGGGGTTTGGTCATTTAACCAAACGACAGGGGAGCGTACAGAGTCAGCGGGATTCTTGCCCGCAGGGACAATTAACAATGGCGAATACGTCGATGACGTTGCCGGCGGAATTTGCCAGGTTGCCACTACTGTCTTTAATGCGGTCTATGATTCCGGGCTTCCTATTGTTGCAAGGACCAATCACACGCTCTACATTGCGAGCTATCCCGACGGGCGCGACGCCGCCGTTTCTTGGCCGGATCTTGATCTTAAATGGGGCAACGATACCGGCTCGGATGTTTTGCTGAGAATGACCTATGACAGTTCTTCTGTCACCGCAACTGTTTACGGCATAGATCCAGGCTACACTGTCACAACTGATGCCGGCGAGTGGGAAGAAGGCGAAGAGTACGAAACCGTCACCAAGATTGACGAGAGCCTAGCGCCAGGAACAAGCTATACCGAGTCTGCCGGTTCTAATGGTCGCGAGATCTCAATTGTTCGTTCTGTCACTAACGCGGATGGCACGCTCATTCGCCAAGACAGGTTCGATTCGGTATACCAACCGAAAAACGAGGTAATTGTTCAAGGGCCGGAAACAAACTCGTCAGATAATGATGAGTCTGAGTAGAAGTAGAGTTGCGACATGGTCGCTAACGATAAAAAGGGGTGATGCATCCGTGTACTACCAGCCAGATATCGAAACTATGCCTCTCGAGCAGCTTCGTGAGCTCCAGCTCGAGCGCATGAAGCGCTCAATCGCACATGCCTACGAGCATATTCCGCTGTATCGCGAGCGCTTTCAGGAAGCGGGCGTTGTCCCAAGTGATTTGAAGTCGCTCGACGATTTAGTGAAGTTTCCCTTCCTCACCAAGCAAGACATGCGCGACAGCTACCCGTTTGGATTATTTGCCGTCCCTCAAAGCGAGGTGGCGCGCATCCATGCCTCTTCCGGCACAACTGGTCAAGCAACGGTTGTGGGCCACACTGCGCGCGATCTTAAGAATTGGGGAGATTGCTTTGCGCGAGGAATCTATATGGTTGGCGGAAGCAAAGAGTCGGTCATTCAGGTCTCATACGGCTATGGCTTGTTCACTGGCGGCTTGGGCGCTCATGCTGGCGGAGAGGCGGTTGGCTGCTCGGTAATTCCAACCTCTTCAGGTAACACCAAAAGGCAAATCCAGATGATGAAGGACTTAGGCACCGATATCCTCGCGTGCACGCCTTCGTATGCCCTGCTAATCGCAGACACCGCACTTGAGATGGGTTATAACCCTGCGGAAGAGTTCAAGGTTTCCGGCGTCATCTTGGGCGCTGAGCCCGCGAGCGAAAACATGCGTCAAGAGATTCGCGAGAAGCTTGGTGTGCAGTATTGCGACGTATACGGCCTTTCGGAGGTCATGGGTCCAGGCGTTGCCATGGAGTGCGCTGCGGCGCACGGCTTGCACGTTGCCGAGGATCATTTCTATGCCGAGATCGTCGATCCGGAAACGCTGCAGCCCGTACCCGACGGCACCTATGGAGAACTTGTTTTCACGACGCTTACGCGCGAGTGCTGCCCGCTCGTTCGCTATCGCACGCGCGATGTAACCCGTATCATTCCCGAGGAATGCTCTTGTGGCCGTACTCATCGCAAGATAGACCGTATTATCGGACGTACCGACGACATGATGATCATTCGTGGCGTTAACGTCTTCCCGTCTCAGATAGAGCAGGTCATTACTGGGTTCCCTGAAATTGCAACACAGTATCAGATCGTGCTCACAAACAACGGCCCGCTGGATCGTATCGAGCTTCAGGTTGAGCCTGTCGCCGACTTCCCGTTCGACGAGATCCGTAAGCTCGAGGATCTCAAGTCGCGACTTCACGCTGAGCTTAAGAGCAACCTGCAGATCTCGGTTGATATTCGCATAGTTGAACCGAAGAGCATTGAGCGAAGCGAAGGTAAGGCAAAACGCATTATCGATTTAAGGAAGGGGAATAACGCATGATCTCTCAGGTAACCGTGTTTTTGGAGAATCAGAAGGGCCGCTTGGCTGCCGCATGCCGCGTTATCTCTGACGCTGATATCAACATGCATTCGCTGTTTTTGGCTGACACTCAAGACTTTGGCGTCGTGCGTCTGCTTGTCGATCGTCCAAAACAGGCGGCGGAGGCTTTGCGCAATGCGGGATACCGCGCCACCATCACGCCCGTTACTGCGGTTCGCGTGCCTAATCGTCCCGGCGGGCTTGCGCAGCTGCTGGAATTCATGGATGCAAACAATGTGAATATAGAGTATGGATATTGCTTCTCGGTTGGCGCTGATTCTGCAATTGACGTACTGAAAACCGACGAGGACGCCTCGCTTGAGCAAAAGCTTCTCGATGGTGGCTTTGAACCTGTTTCTGCAGAAGAGATCTACGAGATCGACTAACTATGCCGTTTGATAGCGACACTATGCATAAGGCCAGGCGAAGCGTTGCGTTTCGCCTGGTAGGATTATGGGCTGCTACACTACTTGCGCTTTCATGCGCGTTGCAGCTTTACACTCCAGACTCCGCCTACGCAGAGGTTCGGCGCAGCGATGTTGTCTTAGGGCAAACTGTCGAGGAACGCGGACTAACGGTTGCCCAATGTCCAAGTATCGACGCGCTTTATGCGTGCGTAATGGACGAGAACGGCACCATTTACTTTGAGCGAGATGCGCGCTCTGCCACGCAGATTGCTTCCATCACCAAGGTCATGACCGCCCTAGTCGCGTTAGATGCCGTTGACGAGGGCATCGTTTCACTTGACGACACCCTTACCGTCAGCGCTGCTGCCGCCGAGGTCGGAGAGAGCAGCGCCGGTTTGCAAGAGGGCGACAAGCTCGACTTGAACACTGCTTTGTATGCCCTGATGGTTCCATCGGGTAACGACGCGGCAATAGCCATTGCCGAATATGTCGGCCAGCGCATGTTGGATGCAGGAGCGGCCGGTGACGATGCATACCAAACCTTCATTGACGCTATGAACGCGAAAAGCTCGGATCTTGGCTGTATAGACACCGTGTACAGAAACTCACATGGGTTAGACAGCGGCGAATTTGCGGGCGATCAGCATAGCTGTGCATACGATCAGGCTCTTGTTGTCAAAGAGGCAATGACTGACGAGAGATTTCGTGAAACGGTCAACCTCGGCGACACCACCATTACGGTGGAACGCGATGGGGAAGACGTTGAATTGCTGCTTGAAGCAACCGATTTGCTGTTGGAAACCTATGAATACGCGTGCGGCGTCAAAACGGGACATACCGATTTGGCTGGCTTCTCTTTCGCGGGCGCTGCCAACAACGGAACCCGAGACCTTTACGCTATCGTTATTCACTCAAGCTCCGATGGGCAACGATTTACTGACACCGAAACGCTTTTCGATTGGGTGTACGACAATATCGTCAGCTACAGCCTTGCCAACAACGACGAAACGCGCTCGGTAACGCTTGACGGACAGACGTATAACGCACCTGTTGTTGCCCAAGTCGCCCATGCAGACTGGATGGACAGAACTATTGCCGCCACGTTGGCGGATCCGAATGCCGTTGCAGAGGTTTTCGCATTAAACGGCAATGTCAGCCAATCGTTTGAGTTCAATGACGTGCATGGAAACGTTCATGTGGGCGATACGCTCGGTACGGCAACGTTCTACCAGCATAATGAGGTAATTGCCCAGGTCGATGTAGTGGCAGCGGAGGATGTTTCGGCTCCTAACTTCTTTGAGGGCGTCGGAATCTGGTGGAGCAGGCTGTTTAATAACTTCTCTGGAGGTTCGCAGGTTGCCGAATCGGTTGTGCTCAATACCACTCCGTTGCTTAACGATAAGGCTTCTGCCGCATCGTAGTGGTAAGCTGTCATTCATGTATATGACACACAGCGCTCAGAAATCCCGCTGGGTATTGCTTGGAAAGAAAGAGGGAAGCTATGACGCAATTATGTCCTGTATGCGGTAGCGCAATGCCGGCTGATGCCACTTCTTGCGCTGCGTGCGGTTTCAAGCTCCAAGGTGCAACCCAAAGCTTTCAGCCCATTAATCTGGACAGCGACATCGCCGACGCATCGGTTAATGAGGTAAAGTCAAAAGCTATTCTGCGTGTGGTGCGAGGCCCGCAGACTGGCGTTTCGTTCGTTTTGGAAAAATCTCCTATTAGCGTAGGCAGAAATCCGCAATGCGACATTTTCCTCAACGACATGACGGTCTCGCGCGAGCATGCCCGCATCGAATCGGTTGGATCTAATTGGGTTATTACCGACACGAACTCTTTTAATGGCGTATGGGTGCGCAACACAAGCGTTGAGCGACATACGCTTGAACCGGGTGACATTATTCAAATTGGTGCTTTCTGCTTGTTGTTCCAAGTCGAACAAGCATAGGCGATGCTAATAGAAGAAGAGTTTATACACGTGCTCTAGGCGCGTGCTAAGAGGGGAGATGCCATGGAGCTTTTATCGGGCAACGAGGCTATTGCTCAGGGTGCCTGGGAGGCGGGTGCGACTATTGGCGTTGCCTATCCTGGAACTCCGTCCACGGAAACGATGGAGGAGTTCGCCAAGAAAGAAGGGGTTTACGCCGAGTGGTGCGTAAACGAGAAGGTCGCCTTGGAAGTAGGCTTGGGCGCAGCCGCCGCTGGCGCATCGGTGTTAGTCACCATGAAGCACGTAGGGGTTAACGTGGCAGCCGACCCTCTTTTCACGGCCTCCTACACCGGCACCGGGGCCGGATCATTGGTTATTTTAGCTGCTGACGATCCGGGTATGTACTCTTCTCAAAACGAGCAAGATTCTCATTACTATGCGTCTGCCGCGCATATCCTAATGCTTGAGCCTTCTGACTCGGCGGAAGCGCACCAGTATGCTAAAGAGGCTTTCGGCCTCTCCCGGAAATACCGCATGCCGGTTTTCATCCGCTCTACCGTACGTGTTTCTCACACGAAAACACCGGTTGAAACCGGGCCTCGCAGTGTGATCCACCCGTCAGAGTACGTAAAAGATCCTGCGTCCTGGGTTATGATGCCCGCGTTTGCGAAGCCCCGTCGCAAAGTGCAGCTTTCCCGCATCGACGAACTCAAGTCGCAGGTGAATGAATGGGATAGCCTTAATCGTTCCGAAATACGCGATACGGCCTATGGGTTTATTTGCGCGGGTGCTTCGTATCAGCATGTCAGGGAGGCGTTTCCCGATGCATCTACGTTTAAACTCGGCATTACATGGCCCCTTCCCGAGGCGGCTTTAAAGGATTTTTCCCGCAAAGTCGGCCAGGTTTATGTAGTGGAAGAAGCTTCGGAGTATCTGAGAGATGCGGTGTCGGCGCTTGGTGTGGAGCTCTCCGAGTTTCCGACCCCCTTGCCGCGGGACGGCGAGCTCTCTCCCGGGCTTATTCGAGCCGCAATGGGCTTCGAGGCGCCACAGCATCACGATATGCCTGCTGATGTGCCCGGACGCCCACCTGCATTGTGTCCTGGATGTCCGCACCGCTTAGTGTTCAAGGAGCTTTCTCGCATGAAGGCAATTGTCACCGGCGACATCGGCTGCTACACGCTTGGTGCGCTACCGCCGCTGTCTGCGATGGACACCTGTGTAGATATGGGTGCTTCCGTGTCGATGGCTCATGGCTTTGAACTTGCGCTTGCGCATACAGAGCATAAGCCCGTTGTTGCCGTCATTGGCGATTCGACGTTTGCGCATTCCGGACTATCCTCTCTTATATCGACGGTTTACAACAAGGGTGCTGGCACGGTGTGCATTCTTGATAACCGCACGACCGCAATGACCGGACGACAGGGTAATCCCTTTAATGGCGAAACGCTTCAAAAACGCCCCAGCAGAGAACTTGATCTTGAGGGCGTTTTGCGCGCGCTGGGCATCGCGGACGTACGCATCGTCAACCCCCATGATGCCAAGGCGGTACGTGCAGCGCTTAAGGAGACAACTCAGGCGTCTGACGAACTTTCTGTCATTATTTTCAAGGCTCCGTGCGTTCTACTTGAGCGCGTTGTTAAACCGGCGTTTGAGGTAACCGAACGCTGTGTTGGTTGCGGTATTTGCCCGACTCTCGGTTGTCCTGCTATCGGAAAAGACGCTTTCACGGGCGTTGCCAGCATCGATCCCGGCTTGTGTATCGGCTGCGGCCAGTGCTCGCAATATTGCGCTGCAGGCGCCATTGTCTCCACCGATCCCGCTTCGAAGGGGGGCGAATATGCCTAACCAGACTGCTACAACAGTGCTCCTGTGCGGCGTCGGCGGCCAGGGAACCATCTTGGCGGCGGACATTTTGGCACATGCGGCGCTTGCTTCCGGCATTACCGTAAAAGTGTCCGAAATCCATGGCATGGCTCAGCGCGGCGGCGCGGTTACTACCGTGGTGCGGTTTGGAGACGAAGTGTCTTCGATGGTTTCGGATCTAGGTTGCGCCGACTGCATTGTCTCATTCGAAACGACTGAGGCGTTACGCAATCTTCCTCATCTTAAGGATCAAGGCTTTCTGCTTGTTGCAGACGAATCGATAAAGCCCCTTCCGGTGCTAACCGGTAAAGCCGAAATGCCCAAGCAGGCTGTCTCGCGTCTTGAGAAGGCAGGCGCGACGCTTATTCCGGCGGGGAGACTTGGGCTTC
>DVKR01000042.1 GCA_018715935.1 Candidatus Aphodovivens excrementavium | reverse complement strand
GCATCCCCCGCGGGCGCGACCATGGAGGCGGGGATCACCCGGTCCCATTCCGAACCCGGCAGTTAAGCCCGCCGTCGCCGAGAGTACTGCGGTGTAGTCCGTGGGAGGGTAGGGAGTCGCGCCCGCAGGGGATGCTTTTTGCTTTCCGGGGCGGGCATTAGGCCCGCCTTTTTTATGGCATGAACCACACTGCCATGGTCTTCTGATATTTCATATATCGTATCGTTTCGCTTTTTGTTAGGCGCCTTTCGGCGTCTTTTTTTTTGTGCCCGCTTTTGTCTGGCGGTTTCTTGGTTGGAATCCTCTTCTCTTTCGCTTTCCTGGTTGACATCTTCCTGTCTGGCGATTTTAACTAGCATGTAAATTCGTTGCGTAGCTTTCTGACACTTGTTTTTCACGGGGTATAATTGTTCTAATGCGGTATTTACCGTCTACGGTGAATACCGTCTCGAAGCGAATGGAGGATGGTTCGGTGAGCGAGAAAACTCAGGAAGCAGTAGAAGCCGCATCAGAGGTCATCGAGACCCCGGATCTCCTGGCAAAGGTAGTTGAGGCTCTTTCCGGCGCATCTCGCCGTACGAGGCAGAACGCAGCTGCGGTGATAAGCGAAGTCGCAAAGCGTCGCGCTGACTTGATTGAACCTTATTCAAATGACATTGTTGATGCTTTGAACAGGCCGGAGGCGCGAACTCGGTGGGAGTGTCTCGACGCTTTGACCGTTTTAGTTGAGACCAATTCGCGTGCCTGTGATAAGGCCATTGCAGGTGCGGAGACATCGCTGTTCGACGAGGAAAGTGGCCCGGTGCGTCTTGCCGCGCTGCGTTTTCTCTGCAAAATCGGCGCTACCACTGAAGCGCGCTCGGAGAAAACCTGGCCACTCATCGATGAAGCCATCCAGTGCTATCATGGCGATCTTGAGTTTAACGACATGCTTTTGGCGGTGGTTGATTTTTCGGCTGGCAAGCTTTCGGAAGGCGTCAAAGCCGAGCTTGCGGAGCGCATGTCATTCGATGCTTCGAACAGCAAAGGCTCGCTGAAGCGTCGGGCTCAGCAGATCCTGGACAACGTTGGCGGCACCGCATAGAAAAGCCGAGTTACAGACACGTTGCTGCTCCCGTGATGGGCGGCTTTCGCGTCTTTTCTGTGGATCGATTTTTCGCATGGATGACGGGTAGTTCTTCTCGCATTTTTTGGAGGTTTGTATGACACAGCACACTGTCACGCTTATTCCGGGCGACGGCATTGGCGTTGAGACGTCTGCTGCTATGCAGAAAGTAGTTGCAGCAAGCGGCGCCGACATTCTCTGGGAGGTTGCCGAAGCCGGAGCGAGCATGATCGAAGAATGTGGAACTCCTCTCCCGGAATCTACCATTGAAGCTGTGAAGCGCAACAAAGTTGCGATCAAAGGGCCTATTACAACGCCTGTGGGAACTGGTTTTCGCAGTGTGAACGTTGCTTTGCGTAAGACGTTGGATCTGTATGTGTGCCTGCGGCCCGTCCTTTCCATCCCTGGTGCGGGCGGACGCTATGAGGACATGGACCTGGTTATCGTGCGTGAAAACTCGGAAGATCTGTATGCGGGCATTGAGTTCGAAGAGGGAAGCGACGCCGCACGCAGGCTCATTGATTTTTGCGACAACGAGGGCGCAGGCTCAATCCGCCCCGATTCGGGAATTAGCATCAAGCCCATTTCCGTCACTGCGTCGGAAAACATTGTGCGCTACGCATTCGAGTACGCTTTGGCTCAGGGCCGAAAAAAGGTGACTGCTGCCCATAAGGCGAATATTATGAAGTATTCCGACGGTCTGTTTTTGCGCGTGGCTCGCGAAGTGGCCAAAGAGTACGAGGGCCGCGTCGCGTTCGACGAGCGAATCATCGACGCGTTCTGCATGAACTTGGTGATGGACCCGTCGCAATTCGACGTGGTGGTGTTTCCGAATTTGTACGGCGACATTGCAAGCGACCTCGCGGCGGGCATGGCGGGCGGCTTGGGAATCGCGCCGGGCGCGAACATCGGGAAGGACTACGCGGTGTTCGAGGCGGTGCATGGGTCGGCGCCGGATATCGCCGGCCAAGACAAAGCGAACCCCACTGCGGAGATTCTGTCTGCCGCGATGATGCTGGACCATCTTGGCGAGCTGGAAGCCGCGGCGCGCATTCGCGCTGCTGTTCGCAAGGTCTACGCGGAAGGAGAGCATCTTACCGGCGACATCCGCCGTGCAA
Source organism: Candidatus Aphodovivens excrementavium (assembly GCA_018715935.1). Lineage (GTDB taxonomy): Bacteria > Actinomycetota > Coriobacteriia > Coriobacteriales > Eggerthellaceae > Aphodovivens > Aphodovivens excrementavium. Next base: position 21,130 of record DVKR01000042.1, on the reverse strand, counting down.
CCGGAGTTGATGCGCCAGCCGCCAGCTGCACCGAGTTTACCGACGCGCTGGTTGCGGCACTCGCGGAGCAAAGATATAAAGAGTAAAAGCTCAATGCGCCCCCGCCTCGGGGCGCATTTTTAATCGGGCGGCTTACATCGGGCGACAGCGCCGACGGACGAGTCAGGCGCGGCAGCCGGCGGACGAGTTGGGCGACGGCAGCCGGCGGACGAGATGGGCGACGGCAGCCGGCGGACGAGATGGGCGACGGCTGCCGGCGAATGCGTCACGCGACGGTTCCCGCTAGATGTCAGGCCGAGTGTACTTCGTCAGGCAACAAGAAAGGCAAGGCTTATGGATTCCAACCGCACTTCCAAAGCGTTTGAGGGCACGCTTACGGTTTCGGGTAAAGACTACACGTATTACCCGGTGGCAGCCGTTCCCGGCGCAGAAAAGCTTCCGTATTCATTAACGGTGCTGCTGGAAAACGTCCTGCGCAACGCCTCTACCGACGAGGAGGCGAAGCTGTTGGCGTCTCGCATTGTAGAGGCGGGTTGTGCGGGCAAAGCAGGCGAAGAAGTGGAGTTCTCTCCTGCACGTGTGCTGTTTCAAGACTTTACCGGCGTTCCGGTGTTCGTGGACTTTGCGGTTATGCGCGAAGCGTGCGCCCAGCTGGGGGGTGATCCAGCAAAAATCAACCCGCAGGTTCCTTGCGATCTGGTGGTTGACCACTCGGTCATCGCCGACGAGGCGGGCTGTACCGACGCGCTGCAGAAGAACATGAAGCTGGAGTTCCAACGCAATGCCGAGCGTTATGAGTTCTTGCGCTGGGCGCAGGATTCTTTCGAAAACGTACGCATTGTGCCTCCGGGGTCTGGCATTTGCCATCAGCTGAACATCGAGAAATTCAGCTCGGTCGTCTTCACCGACGACAAGGGCGCGGAAGCGAGCCAGGTGCCGGAAAACTCTCAGGCGGCGGAAGGCGTGCAGGCGAATGAGGACGTGCGGGCGTCGGAGGGCGTGCTGACGGCGGAAGCCGCAAAGCCGGTTGCGTACTTCGACACGCTGGTGGGCACCGACAGCCACACCCCCACGGCAAACGGCATCGGAGTGCTGGGCTGGGGCGTCGGCGGCATCGAGGCCGAGGCGGCGGCGCTGGGCCAGCCCATTACGACGCTTGTTCCCAAGGTAATTGGCATTTGCTTGACGGGGCATTTGAGGTCGGCGGCCATTACTGCCATGGACGTTGCCCTCACATTTGCCGAGATGCTGCGCAAACGGGGCGTGGTAGGCTGCTTCGTGGAGTGCTTCGGCCCGGGCGTAAGCGAGCTGAGCGCCACCATGCGCGCATGCATCTCCAACATGACTCCGGAGTACGGCTGCACATGCACGCTGTTCCCGGTTGACGAAAAGACGATCGATTACCTGCGATTGACGGGTCGCTCCAACGAACAGCTGGAACTCATCGAGGCGCACGCGAAAGCGCAGGGAGTGTGGGGGTCCCAGTTTGGGGTCGATCGCACGTACGCCGAGGTGATCAACTTCGACCTGAGCATGGTCGTTCCCACGTTGGCAGGCCCGTCGCGTCCGCACGATCGCATTCCTCTCGTTCGCGCCCGTTCGCGCTTCCAAACCATCTGCGCCTCGCGTTCGCTTAACTTGCAGGCGGCGGAAACCATCGAGTTGCCCGAGGGAAGCTTTGAGGTGACGCACGGAACCATAGCCATTGCGGCCGTTACCAGCTGCACGACGGCAACCGACCCAACCATGATGGTGATGGCCGGCCTGGTGGCGCGCAAGGCGGCGCAGCTGGGATTGCGCCCGAAGCCGTGGGTAAAGTGCATTTTTGCTCCGGGCAGCAAGGCAACCGAGCTGTTGCTTGAACGCGCCGGCCTGCTTGAGGGCTTGCAGGCGTTGGGGTTCAACACCTGCGGGTTCGGCTGCATGAGCTGCATCGGCAATTCTGGCCCCATTCTGCCGGCGCTCCACGATATTGCCGACAAGTTCGAACTCGCCAGCGTGCTTTCGGGAAACCGCAATTTCGAAGGACGCATCTCTCCGGACGTTTCGCAGAACTACTTGATGGCGCCGGTGTACGTGATTGCCTACGCGCTTGCCGGCACGATGGACATCGATTTAGGCTACGACGTAATTGCCCAGACAGAAGACGGCACCCCGGTTCGCTTGGTTGATCTGTGGCCGTTGCCCGAGGAGGTAGACGGCCTGGTGCAAAAGTTCGCCACGAAGGATTTGTACGAAAAGGGCGCCGAGGGCATGTTCGAGGGCGATGCCGCCTGGAAGAGCCTGGCGAGCAAGGCAAGCGACACGTTCCCCTGGAACGACGCGTCCACCTACGTGAGGAGGGCTCCGTACTTCGACGGAATGACGGCAAAGCCAGAGGCGCCCAAGCCCATCGAAGACGCGCGTGTGCTGGCGCTTTTGGGTGATTTCATCACCACCGATCATATTTCTCCGGCAGGCAGCATCGCGCAGGACTCTCCCGCAGCGCGCTATTTGGAGGAGCGCGGCGTTGAGCCTGCTGACTTCAACACCTACGGCGCGCGGCGCGGCAACCACGAGGTGATGACGCGCGGCACGTTCGCCAACGTGAAGCTGCAGAACCTGTTGGCAGACGGCCGCAAGGGCGGCTGGACGCGCAATTTCATCGACGGCGAGATCGAGCCGCTGTTCGACGCCTCTCGGGCATACGAAGAGGCGGGCGACGCCATGGTGGTGGTGGCAGGCAAGATGTATGGCAGCGGGTCGTCGCGCGATTGGGCGGCGAAAGGGCCTGCGCTGTTGGGGGTTCGCGCCGCTATCGCCGAGAGCTTCGAGCGCATACACCGCTCGAACCTCATTGGCATGGGCATCCTGCCGCTGCAGTTCCACGAGGGAGAAAACGCGGAAACGCTGGGGCTTGACGGCTCGGAGCGCGTGAGCGTCGATCCGATCGACTCCTCGGAAGGTTTGCCCAGCCCGCGCGAGGTGGGAGTGCACGCGCGCAAGGCCGATGGGTCGGAGGTGTCGTTTACGGCAACGGTGCGCATCGACACGCCAACCGAAGGCTCCTACTACGCAAACGGCGGCATTTTGCCCTATGTGCTGCGCGGGCTTGCGTAAGCTGCATGAGCTTGCGTAGGCGGCGCGGGCAGGAAACGACCCTTCGGTTGCCGCGAACGACCTGGGGCGTTGCTCTGGGTTGGAACAGATAAGTAACGGCACGCCCGTCGAGAGGGATCGACGGGCGTTTTTCGTGTATAGTGACACACGTTGGTCTGCTTGCGCCTCGGAAAAAAGAGTTGCAGGCGAAAGCAGGACGTTTTCGAAGTTCAGGAGTGTGAAGTGAAACAATCATCTGGTTTAGATGCATTGCTTGAAGCGCTGAAACAATCGGGCATGAACGTGGACGGCTCGTTTGGCGGCAGCCGCGCTGAGGCCGACGATAGCGGCAGCGGCGACGGCGGCAACGCGGCAGGAGGAAGCGGCTCTTCTGCGGGCGGCTCGAGCCGTTCGAGGGGCGGCTTCGGCGGGTTCGGGGGATTCCCCGGCTTCGGCGGCTTCGGCGGTTTCGGCGGAGGAGGGAAAGGCGGCGGCTCCTCCACGGAGGTGCACAACCCCTTCGCAGACGCCAATATGCCAAAACTCAGCAAGAAGGCAATCGTCATCTTGGTGATTGTGCTCATCCTCGTTTTGGCGGCGGCGTATTGGTGGTTCCACCCGCCCATCAACATCCATAGCATCGACACGTGGATCTTCGTGGCGATCTTCATTCTGCTGCCGATCTTTTTGGTGTTTTCCACCAAGTCGAAAAACTACAAGACCGGCACCAAAAAGGTGGAGCCCAACAAAGGGAAGGCTAAAACCTTCAAGGTGCTTTCTGCCATCCCGGTGGTTATCGCGCTTGTTGGCGTGATTGGCGGCGTTGCTTCGCTGTCATTGTTCCCGGGCAACGCGGCAAAGTACGCTACGGTGCTAGAGACCACTACCGAGGACTTTGCCAGCGACATCCCTGAGGTGGACTACTCGCAAATCCCGGTTATCGACCGCGACTCCGCAGTGCTGTTGGGCGATCGCGAGATGGGCTCTATCCCCGAGTACGTAAGCCAGTTCGAGATCTCTCCGCTTTACAGCCAGATCAACTACCAGGACGCTCCCGTGCGCGTGAGCCCTCTGGTCTACGCGGACCTGTTCAAGTGGTTCACGAACCGCGAGCAGGGCATCCCGGCTTACTCGCTGGTGAACATGACCACGCAGGATGCCGAGATCGTCCGCTTGGACGACAGCCCCATCTACTATTCGGAATCCGAGCCGCTTGCGCGCAACATCGACCGCTACGTGCAGCTGCGCTACCCGTTCTACATGTTCGACCAGAAGTCGTTCGAGATTGACGACGAGGGGCATCCGTGGTGGATCTGCCCGGTTCAGACGCGCACGATTGGCCTGTTCGGCGGCACTGACATCGTTCGTGTGGTCATGGTTGACGCCACCACCGGCGAGTGCACCGACCTCCCCATTGAGGAAGTTCCCCAATGGGTCGACCACGCGTACCCAACCGATCTGCTTATCGAGCAGTACAACTGGTCGGGCGCTTACCAGGACGGCTGGCTTAACTCGTGGCTCGGCCAGCGCAACGTGGTTCAGACCACGCCCGGAAGCGACGGTATGGCAGGCTACAACTACCTGGCAAAAGACGACGACGTTTGGGTGTACACCGGCGTCACTTCCGCTACTGCCGACAACTCGATTGTTGGCTTCGTTCTGATCAACCAGCGTACGGCGGAGTCGCACTTCTACTCGGTGTCGGGCGCTACCGAGGCTTCTGCGATGGAGTCTGCCGAAGGCCAGGTGCAGAACTTGCGCTACCAGGCAACCTTCCCCTTGCTTATCAACGTGGGCGGGCAGCCCACCTACTTCATGGCGCTTAAGGACGACGCCGGGTTGGTGAAGCAGTTCGCCATGCTGGACATCCAGCGCTACCAAAACGTCGCAGTGGGCGATACTGTTGCCGGCTGCCAGGAGGCCTACGAGGCGCTGTTGGCAACAAATGGCGTGGAGCTGCAGGGCTCGGCCGCCGAGACTGCGGGAGTGAAGACGGCAACGGGCACCATCGTGCGCATTACCGACGCGGTCATGGACGGCAACACGCACTTCTACGTGCAGCTTGACGGCAGCGAAGAGGTCTACGACTTCGCGCTTCCCAACATGCTGGGCATCGTTGCCTACGAGGTGGGCGACCAGATCACGTTCACCTACATCGAGGGCGATCCGGTGTCGTCGGTGCAGTCGCTTGGAGGCGAGGAGACAACCCAGGACGCGGCTGACGAAGCCACCCAGGATGCAGCTGATGCCGAGGCAAACGCGGCAAATGAGCCAGGCGCTGCAACGGCGGGGTCTTCGGGCGGGGCGGTAGAGCAGCCGCAGGAAGACCAGGCGGCATCCGGCTCTCAGCAGGAGCAGGCCGCCTAGGAGCTGTCTGGGGGAAGGGCAGACGCTGGGCTCGGCATTTTTCAGCGCGTCCCGTCTGCCTATTGCGGACCGTCTAGCGGAGGCGCGGTCTCTTCTGGCAACTTGAGCGCTCGGGCGGTGCGGACTTGCGTCCGCGCCGCCCGATTCGTTTTGACGGCACAGTGCGCGGGCGCCTGAGCAATAGGCGTGTTTTGTAGCTTGCGTGGGGACGCGCGTGAAAACTTGACAAGTGGCGCAAACCTGCAAAAATATAACGGCTGCCGCAATGGCGGCGAAAAAATACACACGTTCCGCTGCCATAGACAGCAGGCACCGCAAGGTTTAATTGCCCCGCGCAAAGGCGCAAGGGGGCAGCCCGCCGAGGTGGTTGTCAGTTTCGAGCTTGGCGACCCTCGCTGTCTTGGACGGCGGGGGTCGTTTCCATTTTCCGGACACGATCCCACCCGTATACGGGGCGGAACCCGAGTTCGGGAAAAGGAGGTGCAATACATGCCCAACGCACAGAACACCGAGATGCTTGCCAACATCAAGGCGGATCTTGCCGACGTGAGCGCTGTGTGGGTGGTGGACTACCGCGGTCTGACCGTGAAGGAGATCCAGCAGCTGCGCAACAGCATTCGCGAGGCCGATGCCAGCATGAAGGTCTACAAGAACACGCTCATGCACATCGCTTTGCAGGATCTGGAGATGGCAAGCATGGACGAAATCCTGGAGGGCCCGTCGGCATTCGTTTTCGCTGGTGCCGATCCTGTGGCTTCTGCCAAGGCTCTGAAGGAGTTCGCCAAGTCCAACGACAAGCTGGAGGTCAAAGGCGGCCTGATGGACGGCGCGTTCGTTACCGCCGAACAGGTTAAGGCTGTTGCCGATCTGCCCAGCCGCGAGCAGCTGTTTGGCCAGCTGGCCGGCCTGCTCAACGGCTTCGCTCGTCGTCTTGCCGTGTCTATCAACGACATGCCGAGCAGCCTTGCTCGCGCACTCAACCAGGTTGCGGAGCAGAAAGACGCTGCGTAATTTGGATCTGCGCGTGCGAACGCGCAGCCTAGGCGCACGAAGGTGCGCCGCCTAGCCAATTTAAAACATCCGCACAAGGCGGATAGACGAAAGGAAAAGAACAATGGCCAAGTTGACCACTGAAGAAATCATTGAGGCTCTGAAGGAAATGACCCTGCTGGAGGCTAAGGATCTCGTTGACGCTATCTGCGAGACCTTTGGCGTGTCTGCCGACGCTCCCGCTGCTGTTGCTGTTGCTGCTCCCGCCGAGGGTGGCGCTGCCGCTGAGGAGAAGTCTGAGTTCGACGTTGTTCTCGAGGGCTTTGGCGACAACAAGATCGCTGTCATCAAGGTTGTTCGCGAGATCACCGGCCTGGGCCTGAAGGAGGCCAAGGAGGCTGTCGAGGGCGCTCCGAAGACCCTGCAGGAGGGCGTTGCCAAGGACAAGGCCGAGGAGATCAAGGCCAAGCTGGAAGAGGCAGGCGCTGCTGTAACCCTGAAGTAAATTCGCTTTACCGCGCATTTACCGCAAAGCATTCTTTGCTGAAGCAAGAGGCTGAAACGAGAGGTTTCAGCCTCTTTTTTTGTGGCGGGACGGCTGGATGGCGTGCCGCACAGCCAAGACGGCCTGCCTCACAGTCAACGACCGGCTTGGGTTTCAGCCTCTTTTTGCGGCGGGACGGCTGGGTTGTCGCGTGGAAATATGGCAAAGGCGCAACAATAGGCAACGGCACGGCAACGAATAGCGTATCTGTTGTTTGGGGCGCGTATAGTTTGACCTGCGAACTTTGACGTTGCGTTGCGAATGGAGTGTGTATGCAGGCGGGTTACTTCAGCACCGTGTGGCAAGACATAAAAAACTCCCCAGGTTGGTTTGGGCGCCTGCTCTTGCTTGCCTTGCTGTCGTTCATTCCCGTGTTCGGCATTATCGTGGTCTACGGCTATCTTCTTGCTTGGTCGCGCGATATTGCATGGGGCGTGCATGGGCCTTTGCCCGCGCACATTTTCGGGAACGAAGACGGCAAGCTCTACAGCCGCGGCTTTTTTGCGTGGCTCATTCGCCTTGTGATTGGCGTTTTGCTTGTGCTTTTGCTGGTTGTTATCAACTTCGCCTGGGTTCTTGGCGTTGGCGGTTTGTCGGCTTTCGTCCAAAGCGGCCCTTCCATGAACATCTTCTCTGGGCTGATCTCGATGTTTGCGATGCTGATCATGTTCGGCGTGGGCGTGACGCTGCTGGCGCTGGCACTCGTGTTCGCCTGGATAGGCTGGATGCGCATGGCAATTTACGGCAGGCTTTCCGCCGGTTTTCAGTTTGGGAAAATCTGGGCGATGTTCCGACACGACGCCGGCGGGATGATGCGCATCTTCGGCATGTCGCTTCTGTTCAGCGTTATCGCAGGCATTGTCGGCATGGTTATTGTGATCATGCTGGTGGTGGGGTTTGCGCTGATTGGCGCCTTTGCCGTGGGCACGAGCGGCCACGTTTCGTCGGGAATGGTGATGCTTCTGCTGCTGTCCATGATGCTGGGGGCGGGGATATTCTCGTATGCGGGCGTGGTGGTTTCGGTGTTCAACATGATGCTGGTAACGCGCGCGCTGGGCTACTGGACACGGCAGTTCGACGTTGCGCAGTGGCGCGGCCAGGACGATCCTATGCCCTTCGAGCTTGCGGGGTAGCTTACAAGGCGCGCAAAAAAGCGAACCGCCCGGCGTGCATCGCATGCCGGGCGGTTCGTGATTCATGGGCTGCGCCTGCGGCGCTACAAGCGCTTCAGGCGCTCAGAGCGATAGGCTGTTATTCAACGCCCACGATAACGTCGGTGGACTTCACGATGGCAACAGCGGGGGCGCCAACTTCCAAGCCCAGGTCGTCGATGGCGGCATTGGTGATGGAGCCGGTGATGGTGTTGCCGTCGGCAAGCTCCAGGCTTACATGGCCGTTGACAGCGCCCTTCTTCACCGTGGCGACGGTACCGGCAAGCTGGTTGCGAGCGGAGATGCCTGCAACACGCCCAGAGCCGGCGGCGAACATAACGTTGGTCGCCTTGATGATGGCGACGGCGTCTTTTCCCTCTTCCAGACCCAGGTTCTTGATGGACTCCATGGTGATGTCGGCGGTGACGCTGTTCTCGCCCAGGCTGATGACGACGATGCCGTTTACTGCGCCGTCTTTAACGGAGGAGACAACGCCCTTGAGCTGGTTGCGTGCAGAGATCTTCATGATTTTGTCCTTTCGGTAGAGGGGCTTTTGCGAAGCCCTTCTTTGTCTGACACGCTGTAGTATGCGCCATTGCGGCGCTTGGGGGAAGGGCATTCCGAAAGGTGGGCGTCGTCCGTTTCGTTTCGCACAACGTTGTCATGTTTCGCACAAGGAGTTGTGCGAAACCTTTTCCAGATGCGGCAAGATCGCCTCTCGCGCGTGTGCGAGGGATTGCGACCTCTGGCGGGTTCTGCGGGGTCTGGTAGGAAATCGCCTCCAGCACGTGTGCGAGGGATTGCGGCAGGCGCGCAGCGAACCCCTTCTGGCGGCGCTTTGCGATGTCGCTTTCGGCGCGTGCTCGCCTCAAAACAATCTATGCTAGAATAGCCTGAAACGAGAATAAACACGCGACCTTGTTTGAGGGATCTAGCGCTTAAGCGAGATAATAACGCGACCGTGGTTGCGAGGTCCAACGCTTAAACGAAAAAGACGCGATCGTGTTTGCGGAACCCAACGCTTAGCGGGATGTGCGCTCAGCAGTGCGAGGAGGCAGGGCATATGCCGGACGAAATGATGATGCTTGCCGAAAACGAGGCGCTCACGGCAGATGAAGTGGCGTCGATGCTGCAGGTGAGCAAGAACACGGTATACAACTTGGTGAAACGAGACGAGCTGGCGTCTTATCACGTGGGCCGCAAGATGCGCTTCACCCGCGCCGACGTGCTGAACTACGTGGCGCGCTCGCGCAAAGACAAGGCGGTTGCCATGCAGGGACGCAAAGAGGCGCAGTCGCAAGACTTCGCGCCCGCGCTCGCGCAACCGCAAGGCTTCGCTCCCGCCCTCGCGCAATCCGTCGCCGCTCCCGCGCCTGCTCGCGAGACGGCTATGGGCGCGCACGCCAAGGCGGCAGGCGGCTACGCGATAGCCGGCAACGACATCGTGGGCGACATGCTTGCCAACTACCTTGGCGCGGTGGAGGTTCCCATCAAGCGAGTCTACGAGGGGAGCTACCACGCACTCACCGAGGCGTATTTCGGCCGCGCCCAGGCGGCGCTTGCGCACATCTACGACGGCGTTACGGGCCAGTACAACGTTCCTGCGGTGCAGAGGCTTTTGCCGGGAGTGCCGCTGCAGGTTGTTCGCTTGGTGAAGCGCAGGCAGGGGTTCATCGTGCAAAAGGGGAACCCCAAAGCGTTGCGCACATGGGCAGACCTGTGGAAGCCCGGAGTGCGGATTGCCAACAGAGAGCGCGGGTGCAGCTCGCGCATTCTGCTTGACCAGAAGCTGGCGAAGGCGGGCTTGAGGCGCGCCTCTCTGCAAGGGTATGCGCACGAGTTCCCCTCTGCGCTTACAATGGCCTCCGTTGTGGCGCGCGGCGGCGCGGATGTGGGCATTGGCGCGGAGCGCGTGTTCCACCAGGTTGAAGGCATCGACTTTCTTCCCCTGCAGGACGAGTGGCTTGACATCGTGCTGGTGGGCGAGCCGGGGTCTAACCGGGTGGCGCAGGCGATTGTGAAACTCGCCCGGACCAAGGCATTCAAGGCGGAAGTGGCTGCGGTTGCGGGATACGACACCTCCCATATGGGAGAAGTGGTATACGAGCAATAGGACGTCTCGGCGCTGGGACGTCTCTTCGCCGCCCCGGCTCCCGCAGCTTCGCCCGCCGCCCCTTCGCCGCCCCTCTCTCCGAGGCTTTTCCGCACCGCCCTTCGTGGCGCGGCTTCTTTTGGCGGCTCCGCCGTGGCAAGCGGCTGTTTCTGCGCCGTAAGCGGCGGCTTTGCGATACACTAAGGGGCAACGTTTTCAAAGCACGGATTTGCTGTGTAGGGCGTCGCCTGCGTTGCGGCTTTCACCCGACCGAGAGGGCTTGCAGGCGATATTCCGCGGCGAAGCGTGAGTGGGGACGGAGAATGCTCGTTTGGCTCGCAGTCGCTTTGCGCGACGGCGGCGACGCGCGGGCCATGCAACACGAAAGTTGGTGGTTATTATGGCAGCTCCTGCTACCGAACACGTGCGCAACATTGTGCTGGTAGGCCAAGACGGCGCCGGCAAGACCTCGCTGGCCGAGGCGATGCTGCACGTCTCGGGCCGCACGCCTCGTATGGGCACGACCCACGACGGGAAATCCTATCTTGACTACGATCAAGAGGAGATCCGGCGCCGCTTTACCATCGGCACGTCCATTGCCCCCATCCCCTACAAAGACTTCAAGATCAACCTGCTTGACACGTCCGGCCATCCCGACTTCATCGGCGACACGCTCGCTTCTATGAACGCGGCCGAAATGGCCCTGTTCGTCATTGACGCAGTGGCCGGCCCTCAGGTTATGACCACCAAGCTGTGGCGCGAAGCGGAGGGCATGCGTCTTTCCCGCGCGGTGTTCATCAACCACATCGATCGCGAGAACGCCGACTTCGACACCGCGATGGCGCTGCTGCACGCGCGTTTCGGCTCGCGCTTGGGTCCGGTGACCATTCCGATGGGCGTCGACAAAGACTTCAAGGGCGTCATCGACGTTTTGCGCATGAAGGCTCGCTACTTCGACCAGGGCGACGCCAACGCCGAGCGCGTTGAGGACATTCCGGAGGAGTACGCCGACGTTGCCCAGGCGGCGCGCGACAAGCTGTGCGACCTGGTTGCCGAGGCCGACGACGAGCTGATGATGAAGTACTTGGAAGGCGACGAGCAGCTTACTCAGGAAGAGCTGGAAAGCCTGCTTGACAAGGCCATCACCCAGGAGCTGTTCATTCCGGTGTTCGTGGGCTCCACCATTATCGAACAGGGCATCAAGGCGGTCATGGACGACATCACCACCTATTTCCCCAGCCCGCGCGACCATGGTAAGTTCGTTGCCGGCGGGCAGGCCGTCAACATCGACGAGTCGGGCCGTCCGGCGGCGTTCGTGTTCAAGACCCTGTCCGATCCGTTTGTGGGGCGCTTGAGCTTCCTGAAAGTGTTCTCCGGCGTTCTTGAGCCTGGCCAGGAGCTGGTGAACGCGCGCACGGGCAAGAAGGAGCGCCTGGGTCACTTGTATGTGATGATGGGCAAAGAAACCACCGACGTGAAAAGCGCCAAGGCCGGCGACATCATCGTTGTGCCGAAGCTGAACGAAACGCGCACGGGAGACACGCTGTCGCAAACTGGCGAGATCGCCATCGATCCCATGCCCATGCCCGAGCCTCAGTATCCGGTTGCCATTGAGGCGGTTAACAAGAACGAAGAAGACAAGCTGGGAACGTTCTTGGCGCGCGCGGCGGAGAACGATCCGACGATGCGCATCGAGCGCAACGAAGAAACCCATCAGACCGTTCTTAAAGCCATGGGCGACGCCCAGGTGGAAACGGTGCTTGCGCGCTGCAAAGAGCAGACGGGCGTGGAGACCCGCCAGGTGCCCATCCGCATCCCGTATCGCGAAACCATTCGCAAGACGGCAGAGGCGCAAGGCCGCCACAAGAAGCAAACCGGTGGTGCCGGCCAGTTCGGCGACTGCTGGCTGCGCCTTGAGCCCAACCCCGGCGAGGGCTACGAGTTCGTGGACGCCATCAAGGGCGGCGCTATTCCCGGCGGTCTGATTCCTGCGGTAGACAAGGGCGTTCAGGACGCTATGACCGAAGGCTTCTTGGCAGGGTATCCGATGGTTGACATCAAGTGCACGGTTTATGATGGCAGCTATCACTCGGTTGACTCCAACGAAATGGCGTTCAAGACGGCGGCACGCATCGGGTTCCGCGCGGCATGCGAGAAGGCCGACCCCATCATTTTGGAGCCGATGGCAAACATGAACGTTATAGTGACCGAGGAGTACGCCGGCACGGTGATGGGCGACGTGTCCACGCGCCGCGGGCGCATTATTGGCACCGACTCCACCGACCAGGGCGAAACCATCATCATGGTGCGCGTTCCCTACGCCGAGGTGATCAACTACACCAAGGACCTGCGTGCGCTTACCCGCGGCAGCGGCTCCTACACGTTGACGCTCGAGGGGTACGAGCCTGCTCCGTTCGATGTGACGAAGAAGCTCGTCGAGGCGTTCCAGGCGTCTAAGAGCTAGCGGGTTTTTCCTGCAGGGGTTTCTTGCAAGGGGCCTCCTGCAATGGGTTTCCTGCGGAGTTATGCGTTTGCGCAGAGGTTATGTCCGCCGCTTCGAAAGGAGCGGCGGACTTTTTTTGTGCCGCAGCGCGCTTCGCGAAATGCTACGGCTCGTGCCGCGTCGTGCGGCTCCGCTTCTGCTGTGCAATGCGCCGCAGCGCGCTTCGCGAAATACCGCGGCTCGTGCCGCGTCGTGCGACACCCACTTCTGCCATGCGCTGCGTTGCAGCCCTTCGTAGCGACACGCCTCTGCCTGCGCTTTCGTCTGCATCTTCCTGCCTCGAACCCTGCCGCGCCTTCCCGCCCGCGCCCTGCCGCGCCTTCCCGCGCCGCATTTCGCCTTTTCTTCGCTCGAACCGCTCTATATCGAGCCTTTTTGCCGGGAATTTGGAAAAAAGTTCGTTTTAGAGCGATTCTATTTTCCGGAGCGATTGGCTTCATGAGAAAGAGAAAGCGTTTCCCCAGTTGATAGCCGTGCTGCACAGAAGAGGAAAAGTTGTTTAGGCGGAAGAGGCTTCCGGGATGTCTTCAGATCGTTCTAAAACGAACTTACTTGCATCAGGGGTACAAAACTTTCGTTTTAGAGCGACTATTTGAGGTGCGGGGCAGACGACGACATCGAGATGTGCGCCTCGCTCGCCCGCGCCGCTGCCTACAGGGGGTTCGCCGCGCCCCGCCCGCGCCGTCCGCCGGGGATCGCCTCGCCTCGCCCGTCCGCCGGGGATCGTCTCGCTCGCCCGCGCCGCTCGCGCCCCGGCGCAGCGTGCGCCGCTGCCTACAGGGGGCGCCACACTCTCACACGACAGCAGTGCGTGTGCTCGCCGCTCAAGGGCGTATGGTCGATGTTGGCGTAGGTGACAATCAGCTCTCCGGACCCGGAGGTGGCAAGGTAGTCGCCGTAATCGTCCGAGCCGTCCTCCATTCCCAGCGTGAACCACGTGCTGGAAGAGAGATCGACTCCGCATACCGACGTGGTAGATTTAACCGCAAGGTAGTTTCCGCACCAGGCCGGAGCCGCAGAGGGCGTGCGTGCGAACCTGAACCAGGATGCGTCGCTGTAATTGCCGCCCTGCGTGTCTTGGGCTGGGCAATAGGTGCCCAAATTGGCGATGCCCCCGCCGTAATCGTAGATTGCGTCGAAGGAGAACATAAACCCGGTGTTGCCGTATCCCGCTTCAAGGGGAGTCATGTTGCGGGGCAAAATGAGTGTGTCGGTGGCGTTGTGCGAAGCGCAATCGAGGCGTGTGAGCTGGTAATACACGCCCGAAGTGTCTACGCGCGGCGTGATGACCAGCGCATCGGCGCAGGCATAGGGGGGCGTTGCGAAGCGCCCGTGAGAGGTCCATACGACCTGTGGGTCGCTGCCGCCGAACGCAACCGTCTTCAACTGGGAGTCTTCTGCCGAGGCGTCGGAGTCGGGCTTGGGCATAAGCTGCCAATAGGCCGCGTCGCCCACCGCGGCGATGCTGGGCGTTTCCCAGTCGCCGCCGCCCTCTTCTGCCAAAACGGCCTCTCCCAGCACCGCTTGCTCGGAAAGCGACGCAGTGTACACGCGCCAGGCGTTTTCCAAAATGTCGGCTTCCACCCAAATGATACCGTGCGTGGTTGCGCGCACGTCGTAGATCTGAAAGCCTTCCGCCGACCCTTGAGAGGTTTCCAAAAGGGTGGTCAGCGTGCCCGAGCCAAGCCATAAGACGCCCACCTGGCAAAGCGGGTTGGCGGTTTCGCTTGGAATAAGGCATGCGGCAACCTGGTCGTCGGACGACCACAGCAGCGTGCCGTAGGGAAGGTCGTAGCTGCCCGAAAGGGTCATGTGCTCGTCGGCGGGCTGCGCGTCTCCGAGGTCGTTGGAAGACGACACGGCGCTTTCGGGCACCTCGAGCGTTACCACCTCGTCGCTGTCTGCGTTTCTTTGCGTGAGGGCATAGGCGCCGCCGCCAAGCGCGGCAACTGCGCCAACGCCTACGGCGCCTATGATGAGATGCCGTCTTGTAATGGTAGGGCCGCCGTTTCCGCCGGCTCCGCCGCCAATCCCGCCTCCGCTTTTGCCGCTTTGCCGCGGCGTAGGGGCAACAGAGACGGATCCCAGGCCGGAAGAGGGCGCCTGCTGCTTGCGGGAAGACGCGCGCGAATGCGCGCCGGTGCGCGAGCGAACGCGTCCGGAGTGTGCAGCGCGCTTGCCGCCGGACGCGAGTCCGGACCCAACGCCGGCTCCGCCGCCGGAGCCAAGTCCTGCGACGTTGCTGATCTGGGCGCCGGAAACACCTCTGCCCCCATGCGAGTTTTTCCTGTTCGCGCCAGCGTTTCCCAAGCCCTTTGAGGAGGTGGGGGAATGCAGCTGCCTGTCGGCGCGCCTGCTGGCACGACGGGTTGCAGAAGATGTGCGGCGAATGTGAGCGCTTGATGTAGATCTGCGGTTAGCCATGGTGATTATTGTGTCATTTCACTGACAGGAACAGGCTCAACGGAGTCGAATTGCTACAATAAACGCAAAACGAGCGTGGAGAGCCCGTCTGGAAGGCGAATATGCGCGGCGTATGCGCAGCGTCGGCAGAACGCGGCAGGTCATTGACGATATCGAGGTGAGGTCATGAGCAACAACGAAACGCGACGTATTCTTCTGGTGGAAGACGAAAAGGCCATCCGCGATGCCGTAACCGCATACTTGGAGCGCGAGAACTACTGGGTTACCGCCGTGGGCGACGGCCAGGAGGCTTTGGAGGAATTCTCGAAGCATCATTTCGATCTGGTGATTCTGGACCTCATGCTGCCGCGCGTTCCGGGCGAGCGCGTGTGCCGCGCCATCCGTGACAACTCCGATGTGCCTATCATCATGCTTACGGCAAAGGGAGAGGTCGAAGACCGCATCATCGGCTTGGAGCTGGGTGCCGACGACTATCTGGTCAAGCCGTTTAGCCCGCGCGAGCTGGTTGCCCGCGTGCGCGCGCTTCTGCGTCGCGTGCATGCCGACACCGAGCCCCAGCGCGAGGTGCTGGAGTTTGGCGAGCTCACCATCGACGTGTCGGGTCATAAGGTGATGGTTTCCGGCAAGGAGATCGACCTAACGGCAAGCGAGTTCAAGCTGCTCACTACGCTTTCTCGCTATCCCGGCCGCGTGTATTCGCGCATGGAGCTGGTGGAAAAAGTGCTCGGGTACGATTTCGAGGGCTACGAGCGCACCATCGACAGCCACGTGAAGAACCTGCGCGCCAAGATCGGCGACAATCCGCGCAACCCCAAGTGGCTGCATACGGTTCATGGCGTGGGCTACCGCTTCGAAGACCCCACGAAAAGCGGTCAGTAGCGTGCGCCGTGCACAGACGATGAAGGTGCACTGTGTTTTCGCGTAGTAAATCCGATGCCGCCGTTGATCAGGCGGCATCGGTGTTTTCCGAAAAGAAATCGAGCGATATGGGCGACAAGCAGGGCGGCGAAGGCAAGCCGGAAGACGCCGGCGTGCGCCGCAAGCGTTTCGGCTGGACAAGCCTTTCCTACACCACGCGCGTAACGCTCTCGTTTGCTCTGATTGCGGCAATGACGGCGCTGGTGGCAATTGGCGTGGTGTCGTTTGTGTGGGAGCAGCATTTCCAGACCTACACGCGCGACAATATGGAGTCAATCGCAACCATCACCGCCGACCAAATTGCCGAACGCTACGAAGAGTCGGGCCAGTTCGACGGGGAGACCGTGCTTCCGGCGCGCACTATGCTGGCCATGACGCCGGGCATTGGCATTCGCGTGGTGAACAACACGGTTCCCTACGAAGAGGAAAGCTCGACGTCGGTGCCGTTCGACTCTACGCGCCTTGCGTCGTCGGAGTCTCAGCGCGGAGTGGGCAGCACCTCGCTTGCCCCGAAGAACCCCTCGCCCGAGCAGATGGCCACCGCCACCATCGAGGTGGACGGGCAGGCGGTCGGCTCGGTAAACGTGTGGGTTCTGGGGTCGGACACGCTCTTGCGTTCGGCCGACGAGGAGTTCCGCAACAATTCCTACCAAGCTATGGCCATTGCCACCATCGTCGCCATCGTGCTGGCGTCATGCTGCGGCTTCCTGTTCGCGCGCAGTTTGGTGAACCCCATCAACCGCATTACGAAAACCGCAAAGGCAATCAAAGAGGGCGACCTTGCGGCGCGCACCGAGCTGCGCGGCGATGATGAAATTGCCGAGCTGGGCGAGACGTTCGACGAGATGGCGGAGTCCATTGAGAAGGACCGCGAGCTTGAGCGGCGCCTTACCACCGATGTGGCGCATGAGCTGCGCACGCCGTTGATGGCTATCCAGTCTACGGTTGAGGCTATGGTCGACGGCGTGTTCGAGGCGGACCAGGAGCGCCTGGAAACGGTCAACTCGGAGGTTCAGCGCTTGGGCCGCTTGGTGAGCGCGCTGCTTTCGCTCTCTCGTTTGGAGAACAGGTCGACGCCCATCAAGGAAGAAGTGGTCAACGTGGGCGACCTCATCTCATCCATTGTGGCAACGCACGAGGCATTCGTTGCCGACTCCGGCTTGACCCTCACGTACGAGATGGAGAAAAACGTCCTGGTGAAAGGCGATGCCGACATGATTCGTCAGGCAACCGCCAACCTCATCTCTAATGCCGTGCGCTACACGCCCGAGGGCGGGCACATTACCGTCAAGGTTTCGCGCGGCGACATCATGGCGGCCATTTCGGTGCGCGACACGGGCATCGGGCTCACGCCTGAAGAGCGCAAGATGGTGTTCTCGCGCTTCTGGCGTGCCGACGCGGGGCGTGCTCGCGCGAGCGGAGGCTTGGGCATTGGCCTGGCTGTGGTGAAGGAGATTGTGGATAGGCATCACGGCTGGGTGCAGGTGGAAGGCAAGAAGGACGAGGGAGCCTGCTTTACCATCCATCTTCCGCTCTACGATCCGGTTGCCGAGGCGCGGCAGAACAAGCAGGCCGCGCGCCAGAACGCAAAAGCCAACAGGGCGGGCAAGCAGAAGGCGAACAAGGGAAGGCAGCGCAAGAAGTAGCCAAGCGCTCGCGCAACAACGAGACGCTAGCGCAAAGCCAAGCGGTGAGGGATAATGTGCACCGTTGCTTTCTGCTCGGGCTTCTGCAGGGCGCAAATGCGGGACGTGCGCGCTTCTGTAAGGCGCGGCGCAAACGCCGAAGCGCGACGCGCAGGCAACAACCCGAAGGGGGACAAACGCGGCCACTGCGTTGGAAGTGGCAAGGTGTTCGGCAAGGAGTGCATTCATATGGCCGGAATTGATATCAAGCCCGACGCTCAGGGCAAGGTGCGCGATCTCTACGATTTGGGCGACAAGCTGCTGCTGGTTGCGACCGACCGCATCTCGGCGTTCGACTATATCTTGGAAGACGAGATCCCCTACAAAGGCGAGGTGCTGACGCGCCTGTCGTGCTTCTGGTTCGAGCTTTTGGACGGAGTGGTGGAAAACCACCTGATCTCTGCCGACGTTGCCGATCTGCCCGAGCAGTTCAAGCCCTATGCCGACTACCTGCGCGGCAGATTCATGCTGGTGAAAAAGGCGGACATGTTTCCCGTCGAGTGCATCGTGCGCGGCTATTTGGCCGGAAGCGGCTTGAAGGAGTATCGCAAGCAGGGCACGGTGTGCGGCATTGAGCTGCCGGAAGGGCTTGACAACTCCTCTAAGCTTCCTGAGCCCATTTTCACGCCGTCTACAAAGGCGGAAATCGGCGACCACGACGAAAACATCAGCTTCGAGCGCTGCGCCGAGCTCATTGGGGAACGCGACGCCGCCGCGTTGCGCGATTTGTCGCTGAAGGTCTATACCACGGCGCGCGACCACGCTGCAGAGCGCGGCGTTATCATTGCCGATACCAAATTCGAGTTTGGCGTGCTGGACGGCAAGATCATCCTGGCCGACGAGGTGCTCACTCCCGACAGCTCGCGCTTCTGGCCTGGCGACGAGTACGCTCCCGGAAAAGACCAGCCCAGCTTCGACAAGCAGTTCGTGCGCGACTGGCTGAACGCCAACTGGGATCGCACCGGCACGCCGCCGCGTCTTCCCCAGGAGATCATCGAGAAAACCAGTCAGAAATACGTTCAGGCCTACGAGCTCATCACGGGAAGATCGTTCCGCTAATAGGCCTTTGCGGCTTGCGGCGTGATGCGCGCGCTGCGTCGTCTGCCGCAGGCGGCACCTGCTGAATCTTCCGCATCCGACACGGCGGTTAAGCCGCCATCTTTAACAACGTAAAGCTAGAAAGAAGATCATGTCACAGCGCAATCCAATGAACGACCGTTACCGCGATGAGGAACATCACGGCAAAACGCGCAAGAGCGCGGCTTCGGCCAAACCGAAAAGCCAGGCGGCTGCTTCGGTGTATGTGAAGCCGAAGACGAAAACGAAACAGGAGAAAAAGGCAATTCGTCGCGCCGAAAGGCAGAAGGAAAACGAGGCGGCGCGCAAGTACGCCAATCCGCCGACCGAGGAATACCGTCGCTTGCGCAAGATCTGGTGGGTGCTGCTCATCGGCGCCGTTGCGTGCCTGGCTTTGTCGTTCTTCCTCCGCGACGCGTTGGGCGAGTTCGGCTTCATGGTCGTTTTGGTGCTGTCGTATGTGTTCATCATTGCGGCGCTGTGGCTTGAGTTCTCGAAGATGAAAAAGGTGCGCAACGAGTACCGCGCCCGCATGGAGGGCAAGAAGACGAAGGCTCAGCGCGCGCAGGAGCGCCGCGAGAAAGCCGAGGCGAAAGCGGCAAAGGCAGAGGCCGAGCAAAAGTACGAGGAATCGAAGGCGGCCGAAGCCGAGAAGAAGGGCAAAGGCGTTCTGGGCGGTTTGTTCGGGGGCAAAAAGAAGGCCGCCGCGCAAGATGCCTCTGCAAGCGAGCCCGAAGGCGCGTCTTCGGAGGCGAATGGTGAAAAGGCGGGCGCGTCTGACTCTGCTAAAAAGTAACGCGCCACTGCTCGGCGAGGGAAGCGCTTACGGCGAAGAAGGCACCTTCGAAGGGGCAACTTTCGAAGGAGAAGGCGCTTTCGAACCGAAAAACGCTTTAGGCGAGCAAAGCGCT
Source organism: Candidatus Aphodovivens excrementavium (assembly GCA_018715935.1). Classification (GTDB taxonomy): domain Bacteria; phylum Actinomycetota; class Coriobacteriia; order Coriobacteriales; family Eggerthellaceae; genus Aphodovivens; species Aphodovivens excrementavium. The sequence continues at coordinate 1,390 of DVKR01000042.1, read as the reverse complement.
TACTGCGAAGAAAAAACTTTGGCGGCTGCTTTGTGGGATGCCACGAGGCAGCCGCCTTTTTCATGCATGATCGAGTTGGCGCGCCGCAGAGGGCGCGGGTGTCGTATCATTGTTCTAACTGCAAAAATGCGCTCAGGAGGGTGGATCGAATGGTATCCCGCGTGTATGTTGAGAAAAAGCCCGGTTTCGACGTTGAGGCACACCAGCTTCTGGAAGAGCTGCATACCGTGATCGCGGACGGTCTGCCGTCTGCTGCGGCGCTGCGCATTATCAACGTCTACGACGTAGAGGGCATTTCGGAGGATCTGTTCGAACGCTGCATTCCCACGGTGTTCTCGGAGCCGCAGTCCGATACGGCATCGCGCGAGCTGCCGGTAGCGGGCGTTGCCTTGGGCGAAGCGGGCAGCGGGCGCGGCATTGCCGCGTGCCCGGACGGCGCGTTCCTTTTTGCCGTCGAGGCGCTGCCCGGCCAGTTCGACCAACGCGCCGATTCCGCCGCCGAGTGCGTGCAGCTCATCTCGCAGGGCGAGCGGCCTGCGGTGCGTTGCGCCAAGCTCTACGTGTTCGACTGCGCGCTTTCCGACGAGACGCAGGCTGCCATCAAGCATTACGTGATCAACCCTGTTGAGGCGCGCGAGACCGATTTGGCGCTGCCCGATACGCTTGCGGCGGCGTATCCCGAGCCGCCCTCCGTTGAGGTGCTGGAGGGATTCCGCGAACTTGACGAGGCGGGACTTTCCGCATTCATTGCCGATCGCGGGCTGGCCATGGATCTGGCGGACATCACGTTTTTCCAGCAGTATTTCCGCGACGAAGAGCGGCGCGACCCCACCATCACCGAAGTGAAAGTGGTTGACACGTATTGGTCCGACCACTGCCGCCATACCACGTTCGGCACGGTGCTTGACGAGGTGGCAATAGACGATGCGGTTGTGCAGGCGGCGTTTGACAAATATCTGGAGATGCGTCACGAGCTCGGGCGCGACGAGAAGCCGGTGTGCCTGATGGACATGGGCACCATTGGCGCGAAGTACCTCAAGGCCAAAGGCGTCTTGACCGGGCTTGACGAGTCCGAGGAGATCAACGCCTGCACGGTGAAGGTGAACGTCGACGTGAACGGCACTGACGAGGACTGGCTGTTCCTGTTCAAGAACGAGACGCACAACCATCCCACCGAGATCGAGCCGTTCGGCGGCGCGGCAACGTGCGTGGGCGGCGCCATCCGCGACCCGCTTTCGGGGCGCAGCTACGTGTACCAGGCGATGCGCGTGACCGGCGCGGGCGACCCGACGGTGCCCGTCGAGCAAACGCTTCCCGGCAAGCTGCCGCAGCGCAAGATCGTAACCGAGGCCGCGGCGGGCTATTCCAGCTACGGCAACCAGATCGGCCT
>DVKR01000041.1 GCA_018715935.1 Candidatus Aphodovivens excrementavium | reverse complement strand
CAAGCTTGCCTCGAACGCAAAGATGCCGTTTCCCTTCACCGTGCCGCATAACCGCTGCTTGAAAGGGCATTAGTGGGAAAATCGTACACGGCATACCTCTCTTCTTTGCTTCTGTTCGGTTCGAACGGAATTCTGGCAGCTTTGGTGAGCCTCTCCTCCCTTTCTATCGTGGTTGTCCGAACGTTTTTGGGCGCCCTGTTTCTCGGCGTGCTTTTCGCCGGCGCCACAGCGCTGAGACGGCGAAACGAGGCGGATTCCCGCGCCCCGCAATCTCCCCGCGCTATCGCTTCCCTGGCGCTTTTTGCCGCATCGGGCGCTGCGCTTGGCGCAAGCTGGATTGTCTTGTTCGAGGCATACCGCCTCGTAGGGGTTGGAACCGCGTCTCTTCTGTATTACTGCGGGCCGGTTATCGTAATGGGCATTACCCCGTTGGTGTTCAAGGAGCGTCTTTCCGCCTGGAAGCTGTACGGGTTTGCCGCCGTGGTGACAGGCGCGGTGCTCATCAGCCTTCAGGCGCTTGATGGCGGACAGAACCCTTCCGGGATTCTGCTTGGCGGTATGGCGGCATGCTTCTACGCCGCGATGATCGTCTGCACGAAGAAGGCGGCGCTGCTTGACCCCGACGCATCCGGTCAGGGGCTGCGGAATTCCTTTATCCAGCTGTTTGCCGGGTTCCTCGTTGCGGCGGGGTACTGCGCCGCAACGCAAGGACCCGCTGCGCTGATTCCGGCGGTTGCTCCCAGCGACATCGCCCCGCTGCTGATGCTTGGGCTGGTGAACACCGGCATGGGATGCCTGCTGTATTTCTGGTCGATTGGCCGCCTGCCTGTTCAGACCGTTGCAGTGTGCGGCTACCTTGAGCCCCTTTCCGCCGTTGTTCTGGCAACGCTGCTTTTAGGCGAGCCCATGGGCGCCGCCCAAGTGCTGGGCGCTGCGTTCATTATCGGCGGCGCGGCGTTCTGCGAGCTGTCGGGCAAGATGCGCAGAAACTTTGCCCCGAACAACAAAAGGCACCCGGTTTCCCAGGTGCCCACTGTCTCGCGTCGAGCGTAGCGCAAACTATTCAGCAGCAGCTTCCTCGGCAGGAGCCTCAGCCTCGGTAGCCTCAGCGGCAGCCTCGACAGCCTCGGTCTCGGCCTCGGCGGCAGCTTCCTCAGCCTTGGCGGCTTCTGCCTCGGCCTTCTTGGCATACTCTTCAGCACGCTTTGCCTTCTCGGCGGCCTTGGCCTCGCGCTCGGCCTTCTTGGCTGCTTCGCGCTCGGCGGCAGCAGCTGCCTTGGCGGCCTTCTTGGCTGCCTCGCGCTCGGCAACGCGCTCTTTGGCGCTACCAAACTTGTTGGCGAAGCGCTGTACGCGTCCACCGGTATCGATGAGCTTCTGCGTACCCGTGTAGAACGGATGGCAGGCGTTGCAGATGTCGATCTTCAGCTCAGGCTTCGTCGAACGAGTGACGAAGGTGTTGCCGCAGGAGCACTTGACGGTGCACTCTACGTAGTCGGGATGGATCCCTTGTTTCATGATGGTTCTCCTTTTCAGGTGCCTTGGTTTCCGACCAAGGCTAGACAAGCCTTGCCATGGTATCACACCAGCGCCCGAAGTAAAGAACCAACCTAGGCCACTTCGCGACATCTGCACAGATTGTCAAGCAAGCTGCATCGGCTGCCGAATGAGCGGCTCTTAGATCTCTGCCACCCACAGACCGTGAAGGTTGCAGTATTCGTAGACCTTGACCGGTTTGTCGCCAGCGGCAACGGCGAAGTCGGCCTTGGGCTCGCCGTCGGCGGAAAGCTCGGCAACCTGATAGCCCTTTTCGGTCACGAGCACGATGAACGCAATCAGGTGCTCTTCGGTCATCGGATGCAGCGTGCTGCCGACCTCGACATGCACGTTGGCGCCGTCGACGGTGACAACGGGAACATGCTTCTCGGTGGCAGCATCGGTGTCGTTGGCCTTGAGTTCGGCCATCTTCTCGCCGCAGCAGGACAGCGGAACGCCCGCGTCCCAAGGCTTGATGGCAACATTGCCGCAATGCAGGCATTTGTAGAACGTGACATCCATGAGGTACCCCTCTTCTCTTAGCGCGCGGCTGGCAACGGCGCCCGCCGCATCGAACCTATCATAACATCGTCGAGGGTCCAGGGAAGCTCCTCCGCCTCGTCTCCATGCGCGCATTACTGCGCAGCATGGGCGGATCGCACCCGCAACGCCCTGCGCATCGGCAGCGGCGCGCTCAAGCTTCGACCGCTCCCCTCGGCCGTAGCCGAATGGGTGGCGGAGCTTCCCGGATCTCTCGACGCTTTAAATGTTACTATTTTTGTATCAATTCCGGAAGGCCCTGTTGGGGCTTTTTCGTCCGAACGGCATAGATAAGCACGCAAACGCCCGCGATGATCAGTGGAACCGAAAGCAGCTGCCCCATGGTGAGCCACCCGCCCCACAGATAGCCCAGCTGCACGTCGGGCTCGCGAACGAACTCGATGAGGAAGCGGAACACGCCATACATGATGAGAAAGATGCCGAACAGCGTCCCGCGCGGACGCGGAGGGCGCTTGCGGGATAGCAGGAACATCACGCAGAAGATGACGAGCCCTTCCAGAAACGCTTCATAAAGCTGCGAGGGGTGGCGCGGCATGTCGCCCGCCGTGCCGCCGAACACCACGCCCCACGGCAAATCGGTGGGAGCGCCCCACAGCTCGCCGTTCACAAAGTTTGCCAAACGGCCGAACAAAAGCCCGAGCGGAGCAGCGACACAACCCATGTCCGCCAAGGTCAAGTAAGGGATATGCGTCAGCCTCGCTGCAACAATGCCCGCCACCATTACGCCGATAAGGCCGCCATGGAAGCTCATACCGCCATGGTTGAGCGCAAAGATCTCCAGCGGATGCTCGAAGTAATAGCCGTTTCCGTAGAACAGCACATAGCCCAGCCTTCCGCCAACGATGATGCCGATGATGACGCACAGCATGATGGTGAAAAGCGCGTCTTCGTCAACCCGAATGCGCCAACGCTTTGCCACGCGCCAGATCATCAGCCCGGCGCAGATAAACCCGAGCACGTAGGCGATGCCGTACCACCGCACAGCGAAAGGGCCCACGCTAAACGCAACGGGGTCGAGACTTTGGTAGATGTCGTTAAGCATGCAGAATGTTCCTAGCGTTCATGGACGAAACCAACAAGCCGCCGGAAGTGGCTCCAGCGGCTTGCGTAACCATCTTTTTAGCGACCCATCATGCCCGCCCCCACCTCAATGGCGGCGAAGCGCACTTCCTCGCGCAATTGAAGAGGGATGCGCTGCAGGCTTGACACTTTCGTTCCGCAGGTTGGACACGTGAGGGTAAACAAGGCCAGATCCGAGCGCAGCACCATCATCGTGTCGTAGCGGCACACGTCAAGATCCTGCGCGCCGCATGCGGGGCAAACGACTTTACCCATACGGCTCAACCCCCCTTCGCCAACTGATACAGGGCCATCTGCAGGCTATTGTAGCAGAACACCGCCAACCGCAACCCGAAGGGGGCGACGGACGTTTCCTGCCCACAGAAGGCGTCAGGCCGACGCGAGATAGCCCGCCGCCTCGACGCGGGCGCGCATCCCCTCGGCGATCCGCCGCGCTTTTGTCCGAGACAATCCCGCGCTCGCGCCCACTTCGACAAGATCCTCTAGCAAGATCGATTTGCCCTTGCCGTTCACCGTGGTCGCATGCTCGCCGTATACCCCTGGGTTCACCGTGATGTCGTACGCGGGAGAAAGCGCCCATCCCGTTTGATCTCCATGGAGATACGAGAAGTTCTTGGAGTGGTCGTCGCGATTACCAACCAACACGTTGAAGCACATGAGCCGATAGAGCTGTTCGATGTCCTGCATCGATTCCGTGAGCGCCGCCGTCAGGCGGAACAGCGTCTCGTACTCCAGGTCTGGGATGCGATGGGACGTCTCCAGAAGCGCTCCGGCGGAGACCATGAACACCTTATTCGAACCCTCTTCCCCTTTGCACACTCGGTCGAACCTCTTCACGCCGAAGTACCCTCCGCATGTCTTTGACTCGAAAAGCCGAGACTCGGGGAAGGCGATCCCGCATTCTCTCACCAACAGGGAAAGCTCGTATTCTTGCTTGCCGACGTCCTTTGAATCATACGACGACGGAAACTTGATGATCCAATCCTCGCCGTCGATCGTCGTGAGGATCTTCGGCCGAGCGCCTCCCGACGACCCGCCCAACGCGAACAGCTGGTCGAGGTCGTCGGAATACTCGGTTTCCAGGATTCGCCTGCACGCGCTTGATCGAGCCAAGCGAAGAGATCGGCCACGGGCTATCCCTTTCTGCTGCGGCTTTCGCGGATGACGTCGTCTATCGAGGCGTATTCTTGGCGGGCGAACAGGGCGTCGAAGTCCTGTTCGCAGCGGAGCGCGAACGCGATGTTGACCAGAGAGGCGAGCGAGATCTGATGGATGCGCTCGAACCGCTTGATGGACGCCAGGCTCACGCCCGATTTCTCAGCGAGCTGGGCCTGCGTAAGCCCGAGCGATTTGCGCCGCGCAACCATGCGCTTTGCGACGCCCTCAAGAACCTCTCCCGGGAGTTTGTTATCTAGAAGCGAAATCATAGCTAATATTTTAGCCTATTGAGCCAAAATATTTATTTTTGGCTAATATATTAGTACTGATCAGCAACCCTCTCCTTTATCTTCGTCCACCGCGAAGCGCCGCAAGTCGACACCGAGTCGCTCGGCGATGCGGCAAAGCTCGTGCCCCGAGGCGCGCTCGATGTCGACAACGTCGAGCAGCGCCGCAGGGAACCCCGAGAAAGCAGCCGTGCCGCAATAATCGAGCAGGTACGCGCGCAAGGCGTCTATGTCAATTTGAGCCATACCCTCCCCCTCAAAGCCAGCAGGCATCACGCCTTTTCAAAGACAGCAGGCACTCAGCATACCAGCCATCATTCTTGTGACGATTCGATCAGTCGATACAATGTACGAGTCTTACCGTTCACCTCCGTGGTTCCGCACGTCTCAACAAGCCCCAGTCCCATTGCCCGGCGCATGCTTCCAACGGCATCAAGCATCGAGCTCAATTCCTCAACATGTTCCTCAAACCATTCCGCCGTAACCGGATCATCATGTCCGCTCATTGCCACCACCGCGCACAGGGCAAGCTCTTTGAGCCTCCCTTCTTTAAGCTGTCTTTCCAGAGCCTCAAGCTTGCGCGTCTTTTCCTCAATGCGTGCCTCCAAACCGTCGATCGTCGCTTTCAGCGAGTCAATCTGGCTGTCAAGCTCACGCTTTTTCGAAAACTCAAAGAATCCGAGCGAGCCTCTTTTATCCTCGATATTGCTGAGATTGTCAGTAAGATTTCTTTTCCGCGACTTGTCTTCTGCGAGCGATTGCTCTTGGTCGGCGTACTCGCTCGCAACGTGAGACGAACGATGCTCGGCGCGAGCTTTCTCCAATTCCTTGATCGCCTTTTTGCGTCGCTCCTCCCTGCGGCGGATATCATCTTGCTCCCTGCGCTGAGCGACCTTCTTCTTCATCTTACCGTAACGCAAAGACAGGTCTTCGAGCTCGTCTGGCACTTGAGCTTTTCCTATCTTGATTGTCCCCACTGTATCGTCTTTTATCGTGGGGTCTTGCCGAGCAAGGTCTATGACCTCGCTTGTTTCCTCAAGCATCGGCTCAAGCTGTCTAGAAGAGCAGCCCGCATCAAATTCTCGCTCGATGCAGTGCAGATACACATCGACAACATGGCAGAGAACGAAAACCAGTTCTTCATTCAACTGAAGCAAGAGCCCGATGTCCTCTTTTCCCTCATAGCGACTATTCGCTATAAGATTGGCTTCGGCCTGCTGTTGCGCAAGAATTCCGCCAACGATCGTCTCGCTTTGGGACACAAACTCTTTGCCGACGCACGAGCCAGCACGTCCGTTCTCGAGGTTTTCCAATGCCGCTTCCACAGCTACCGTAAGCAAGGCTGACCCACGCCAAGAAGCGTTAGCAGGTTTCCCCGTCTCCGATTGCGGGCCGTCATCGGACGCCGCACCCACGGTGTTTGTTTGAGCATCGATGGCAGCGGTATCGCTTTCCACCGCCGACAAGCCTTGCTCCGGGCGCTGCTCTCCTTCCGTAAGGTAGAGAGATGCAAATGCCTCGATGTCCGCTGCAACCGCCTTGAAGCGAGAGGGAAGCCGGATGCCGCCCGACGCCTCCAGCGCCTGCTCTGCTTCGCGGTCGCCATCGACGTTCACATTCATCTCAAAGCTATCGTGAAACTCCCTCACTGTATCGAGCATATGCCTGAGATCTTCGGCGGAAGCGCCAAGCTTGGCTTGACGCTTGAGCGCCCCAAACGCCTGCTCGCAATATGCGAACTGACTCTCCCCCAGGGTTGACATGCCCTCGACAACCGTAGCTACCGCATCGGCTGTCGAAAACGAGGGGTTCCCTTTCTGGGCTTTCGAGAGATTAGCTTCGTTTTCGTATTCCCGGCACAGCCCTAATACATTTGCTAATCTGGAAACGGTCGTCACGAAAAACTCCGCATCGACATATTCTTCCTGACACCGATCGAAATCGTGCTGAAGCTGACAGCTTTTTCTATCTTTAATCTCCAGCGTTGAGGCAAGCCGCTCAATGACAGGGCGATACCTCGGCTCGTTCTCAATAGAACCGTTGTAGAACGTGATGCGCAACCAATCGGAAACCCCCAATGCGCAGGGTTTTAGATAGTATTCGAATCCTTCCGAAGCTGCTGCGGGAACAACCGCGAGAAGGCACGTACCGTTAGCTGCCTTGACCACTTGATCGTCAATCGTACTCGGACTGAAGTCCCCATCCAACCCATACGCGGCGCGACGCCGGATCGCAACGAAGAGCTCATCAATACCACCTTGCAACAGCTGTTCTCTGTCGGCGACATCGGGTGCCTGAGCGGCAATAATGCGGTCGCAATTTGGAATATCGGAATCCGGGACATCACCCGGTAGTGCAACGAAAGGACGCTCGAATTCGACGATCCCCTGTTCCGTGTAGTCTTTTATCACACGATAACCATCGGGAATCGCGATAGAAAACTGCGACGTAGACGCTCTCAGCCCCTGATCATACGTCCATTCAGTTGGGTCGACGGTGTGAACGGAGGGCAAGAACTCGTTAATCCGTCGCGCAAGGCCATCCACGTCCACGGTCTTATCGCCGTCGGCGGCGCGCGTCAGCTCTTCAACAAGTTCTTCAAGAAGGCCGCCGGATCCCAACGCCGCACTCAGAGCGGCCATCTGTAGGACGGCAATCATACCTTCCCTATCAGGATCGGGAGGCTCGGCAGAATCCGCACACAATGCCTGCATGTCGAGGGTGGAATAGTCGCGCGAGCGCCATTCGTCGCCTCCGAAAAGATCGTCTTCGGTAAGCACGCCGTTCAGCACGAGCGTCGCGAGCATCGTCTGGGCTGTCAGGCGGATCAGGTACCGCAGCCTCACCTGAACGAACCTGTTGCCTTTGGGAGCGTCGGACACGGCGGCAACGCGCGCGCCGACAAACTCGTATAGCGGCGACGTGGCTGCCGCGTCCGCCGAGCTATCGCTTGGCGTTGCAACCCAGTCGTTCGCTGCCGAAAAAGTGCAGGAGAATACCCTCTTCCCATCCTCGGTACGAAGATTCAGAGAATCCCCGAGCCGGTCGACCCTCACCTCATCGCCCACTGCAAGTTTGATAGCGGTATCAGCGGTGCCGCATAGCATCGACTCGCGCACTTCGAGATCGCCTACGCAGTCGAACCCCACCACCCGAGCGGGAAGGAGCGCCGCCCCGCCACCAGTCTCACCTCGCGCAAAAACGAGCTCGGAGCCGCCCGCTGCACGCCACACAGACACAAGGTCGGCAACGGACGCATTGCGAGCACAGCGGCCAATCGCCTCCTTCGCCTTCCTCTTCAGCGCCGCCGCATGCTGGGCGAGTATGCCCCGCTCGCGCAGAACGTCGGCGAACGAACCCGTACGCGCATTGTACTTGCGTTGCGCCGCCTGGAGCACCGCATCCATGTCCGAATGGTTTCCGATCAGCTCCTTGACCGTGCGCGGCTTCTCGTCGTTTGTCCGCGCGCCATACAGATCTTGCAGTCGCGCAAGAGCCTCCTCTACGGCGTCATCGTCGACGTCGGCAACACCCGTCTGCAGAATACCCAAGGACTTCAGATGCTTTGTCGGCGTGGCGCCGTACCAACCCTTGCAGTAGTTTTGGAGCGCGCTCAGTTCTTCGGCATACTCAGGATGCCGTTTGACCAGCGCTTTTACCGTGCGCGGTTTGTCAGGCTCGTCCTTGTACACCTCGGCGAGCCCCTCTAGCGCCGCGTCCATCTGCTCGCGCGTCACGGAGGAACGCTGTCGCTCGGAAACCTCGCCTTTCAGCAACCCCTCTTTGATGAGCACGTTGCGGCACGTGTCGCCGCACAGCTGTCGTGCCTTGTTGGTAAACGTCTTGATCGCGGCGGCAAGATCGGGGTTCCCCTGCGACAATTCGGCAACCTCACGCGGTACCTCTTTGCCGTCGTAGCGGCGGTGCAGCTCCGCCAAAAGCGCCTCGTGGTCGAACGTCACGGGTCGGCCGCCCTTCGCCGAAGCGGGACGGCGCTTCACCGTGAACCCGCACGCCTCCATCAGCTCCACGCGCGTTGCGTATCCTAGATCTTTCGCAAGCTCTCCCAGTCGGTTCGCAAGGCCTTTGTGCTGCTTTTCAAGCGATGAGACCACGCGATCGGGGTAGAACTTCTCCAGGTCGGCAAGCGCGCGGTCGAGCTTTGCCTGCTGCCTTGCGTCGGTTGTCTTCAACGGCTCCATTGCTACCGCCCTTCTTCCACGATCGATTCGAGTGTGCGATCCGAGACATCGCGAGCAAGCAGCGTATGCACCTCGTCAAGCACCCCCGGCAAATCGATAGGCTCGATCTCCAGATGCACGGTGAACTGCCCCATTTTGCGCCTGCCGTCGAGCGCGGTGGCAAGAGGCGACACGTCTTCTGCGGTAGCCTCAATATGCGGCAGAAGGCAGGCGATCGCCGTCCGGTCGTCGTCGGATGGGTTGAAGTAGCCGCCAAGGTTGCCCAGGCTTCTGCCTTTTGCATCGAAGATGCCGATGCCCACCGGAGAGAAATAAGGCGAGTTCCAATCCGACCGCAACAGGATGCGCGAGTCGGGCGCAAGCAGGTCGATGTTGGCGTTGCGCCCTTCGTACGCCTGTCCCGTCACCTCGCATTCGAACGGAAACCGTGCAAGCAGGCTGACGATTGCGGAGTCTATCTTCTTGAAATCCTTTTCTTGCGGAACGACCCAAGCCGGTCCGGGTTGAGCGAAGGAGGTCGACACCCCGAAGCTCATCATGCCGAACTGTTGATAATCGGAGCATGCCCGTTCGTACGCAAGCTCTTCGCGCAGCAACTCGCCATCGATGTCGGACGAGAAACCGTAGTCCGGCCACAAGCACACGGCGACCGTCGAGGCAACGCGCCCCAAATCCCGCTCCTGAGCCAAATCGTTCTCGGCGGCACTGCGGGCAAAGCCCACCATGTCTTCGTCGTCGCTTGGTATGTCGACGACGTCCTCGCAATCCCAGAGAGGGCAGCTCCCGCGCAGAGTGCCGGCAATCGAATTGATGACGCTATAGCCGTCGCCCTCGTCGCCATCCAGGAACGCGACACCGTAGCCTCCCGGAGGAAGAAGCTCGAACAGCGCGCTCACGTCTTCAACGTTGCTCTCCCATGCCGTCGAGTACGACAGGCTCAGCGCATAGGTTTCCCCGAACCGCTGCAAAGATGCATCGCCCGTTTCGCTCAACGGACGCCCGCTCGGCTGAACTGCGATGCTGATAGCCACACCAGAGTCCGATCCCAAGGCAGACGAGACAGCGTTTGCCAAAGCTCCGTATTCGGGATGCTTTGACAGTTCCTCATAAGCGGCGTCCGGATGAGCGGCCTCCCATTCCTCCGACCCGATGCCGTTTGGCGTGAACGCAAGCCAGTACCAGGACTCAAGACCGTTTCGCAGGCGGCTGAACGCATGCCCCGGATCTCGCGCATCCTCCAGCAAGTCGTCGTAGTCCGCCTCCTTCGCACAAGCCAGGTTCGCCGCCATCTGCCGCAGCACCGCGAGCATGTCCCGCTCGTTTGCGGCGATCGCCAGCATGTTGGTATGAAAGTTCGCCATCGTCGCTACCCCTTCCCCAAATCAGCAATCTGTTTACAGACACCTTGAACGTGCAGCAAGTGGGGCACTCCCCATGCCCGCGAAATACGTCAGCGCACATCCCAGCCGAGCTCTTTCGCAAACTCCCTGCACTGTTCTCGTTCGGCGTAGGCCATTCCGTTGCCGGAAAACTGGAACCAATGCGTCTTCGGCATCTTGAAGCCCATATCCAGCAATGCTTGCGCCGAAGAAACCCCTCCCCCTTCAAGGGCGAATTGCAATGATCTGCCTTGAACCGAGAGCGATCTTCTTGGAAACCCCGCTCGAGCCACTTTCTTAAAAAGCTCCGTATCACGGGGCCAGTACATGACCACTTCCGAATAATCGTGATCGAAGTTCTTGACCTTGGGCATCTTGCATCCCATCTCGCACAGCGTATGAAGCATGTAATTCGCCGTTGCGACCATCTCTTCCATAACATCGTCGTTCCATCGGCCTCTCAGCGCATCGAAACAGATGTATTGATCGCTTCGCCTATAGCGCCGCAACGCCTCAAGGATGTCGGAGACAAAGCAGCCGTCCAGCTTTTTCGGATGCTTTTCCGGAAGGTGCTTGCGCGCAACAGCTGACGGGAAATCAAAGCCGTGGACTTTCAGGAAATCGAAGGCTTCTTTGTCCAGGCCCTTGGCGCAATCGACCCATATTTCCACATCGTATCTGCCGCCCGGGAACTCGCCGCCTTTCGACAGAAGCGCCTGTTCTGCGGCTTCGAAGTCGCGGCGCGCCATGATCTTCACAAGTCCCGCCGATGCGGTCTTCGTCCACGATTTCGAGCCGACAACCTCAGCTCGCAGGTCGTCGTACAAAACGGGCTTCCCGCTCTTCCCTTCGAAAAACGCCTCGTGCAGATCGGTGAACTCGACGTCGCCGAGCGAAAGGTGCTTCACCGTTTCTGGTCGATTGTCGCGCAGCCAGCGGTACGCATCGGCATTCCAGCTCGCCAGCAGCTCCTTGCGCGCAGACACCTGCGTGAAATCCAAATCGCCCAGGCTCCATCTCCTGCTCCCGAACACGACGTCCCTTGTCGCTGCGGGAAGATAGAAGAAGGCTCTGAGCTTCGTCTCGTTCGCCTGGACGCCGGGGTTAGGCTCATTCGAGATCCCCAGAAGCGCGCCCCTCTCGGACAGCATACGAAGCACTTCGGGATCCTCCTCGTACCACAGCGCCTTGCCCATGCCGTCGGTGTACGAGGCGGCTTCGTTACAACCCGAGCTCAACGGCAGGCAGGGGATGCGCAGGATCATCCCGCATCGGCCGTCGATTCGGTCGAGAACCTCACGAAAGCAAGACGCCCATCCTCCTTGCGGCGCATTGTCTCGCAGCACCGCGCCACGAAGAGACGCCTTGTCAACCTGAGCCCTATGGAGCAAAGCGGCCGCAGGGGAAGGATCGCATTGCGCAGCGCCGCGCTCGAATGCATTCTCGAAAAGAGGGTCGTCGTCGAAGCGCGTGTAAGCGACCGCCATGAGCAGAAGGAGCTTGCGATCGGCGTCAAGCAAATCATAGTCCGCGATCCCGTAGCCGCTCCACTCGATTTCTGATGGATCGATTCTTTCCCACAGATTCGCTTTGGCATTCGCCTTCTCCGCAGCGCCGTTTTCCGGAGCATCGCAGACGCGCGGCTCGGACCCGCGCGCATCTGCATCGCTTATTCGCTGGCTCGTTTTCATGTTCACCATCTCCGTCGCCTTCTCTCTGGGTTTCCCAATACCCACTCGGTACCGTGATTGCGGATTTCGTCCCGCAGCGCCGCCAGATCGTTGCAGTATGCTTTCAGCTGGCCGCCATCCATGCGCACCGCTAGGTCGCCGCACCGCGCCGCACCCGCATCGGTGAGCTTTCTGCAATAGCAGACGTATTCGCTAAGATCGACTTCGAACATCCCGTTGACCGCCTCCATAAGCTTGCCGAAGCCGTACCAGAAAGCATCGACGTGCTGTTTGAAATCGTCGTCGAGCATGCCGTGGTATTTTCGCTTGTTGAACTCGCGCATGCGGGAAATGACGGTTGGCAGCGAATCGCCCTTCTCCTCGACGTCCTCTACCTCTGTTGGAATCCGAGATCTGACAAACTCGCGGAAACCCGCATCGCCAAGGTATTCCGAATCGTCGTAACCAAGTTCCTCGGCAGACCAATCGTCCCATGCGCTGTACCAGCTCAATCGACCTACGCACCTGCCGAACGACGACCCTTCCGAGAAGGCAGAGAACACTCCGTTATCGCGAACCACACGGCAATACGTTGCGAACGACTCGCGCACGGCTGCGATCAGTTCCGCTACTTGCACTGGCTCGGGCACGCAGACGCAATCCACCGTGCCGTCGAAGACCGGAAGATCGTCCAGTCCAACCGTTTTCCCAGCAGCAGTTTCGGCATTGACCCTCAGCCGATTGCGATGCGCGGATTCCGCCCGCTCTTTCGCAGCCCGAAGCGATTCCTCGAACGCAGAGAGACGATCTTCCTCCGACTGCGACCCATCGCCGAAGTCGCCAAGAAGGCGCAGCGCATCGTCAAACGCAGCGCTCGCGTCTTCCTCGAACGATGCGAGAAACGACGCCCTGTCTTCAGATTGTGCTGGCGCCCCGTCAGCTTCAAGCCCCTCCTCGACGGGTGCAACGGCAATGGCAGACGCCCGTTGCAGCGCCTCCCTAAACGTTGCCGCCGCCTCGCTGATTGCCGCCTGTGGATCCAGGCTTTCCGAACGCCCCAGGGCAATCTCGGCCAGATCGATTGTCTGCTCGATGCGCGCGAGCAACCGATTGCGATCCTGAATCGCCTTCATCGCCGAGTAGCGTTCGAGGTGGTTTATCGCAATCGGCATCCTCTCGTCGCGAGAAAGGCGCTCGCGCATCGAATCGGACACGGCGAAGGCAAGCTCGCGCACGCTCTGCCCAACACGTGCGGACGCCGCGTTTCTTTCGGAGCGCCACGCAGATGCAAGCGAACGAACGGCAGCGTCTCTCTTCGCAGCCATCTCGCGATTCAGCTTCTCTTCCGCTTCGCGCTGCTTCGCGGTCGCGCCCACCGCCTCGTCGAGCGCGCCGCGCAACGCCTCCCTCAGGTCGTCCATCTGGGCCTCCCTACAGCTCCAACGCCTTCTTGGCGGCGCCCACCGCGTCACCGTCCGTGTAGAATTCGGGGCTCACGCTGCCCATCAGCTCGGGCGGCACGGTCTGCAGGTCCTGGATGCACGACAACGGCAGAAGCACGCGCTTGGCGCCCGCGTTCTTGGCGACGCGAATGACGTCCTCTAGATTGGAGATGGGGTCCATCGTGCCGGAAAGGCGCAGGACTCCCGGCACCGCCAGCGCCGCCTGAACCGGGCGGTTGCACGCCGCCGAGCACAGGCCGATGAACTCCGCCAGCGAAACCTCCTCGGACAGGCCCTTGCCCTGAAGGTCGTTGAAGTACAGCAGGAAATCCTTGCCGCCGATGCCCATGCCGGGAGCCACGCGCGAAGCGCTGTCCTGGAACACCTTGAACGCTGCCTCCATGGTGTCGCGCACGGGGCGGTTGTTGCCGATGCCCTCGTGCTTGAACTTGCACTCGCCGGCAACCGCCTTGTTCTCCAGCTTGTACACGGCGTACTCGCCGTCGTGGCTTGCCCCCACGCCGAACACATGGCCGGGCAGCAGCTGCCCATCGGGGATGAGCGTGCCGGAGCTTTGCTCGGGCACGTAGACAATCTGCGACGCGCCCGGATCGTCGGAATCTATATAGCCTAGGTTGACGTCGATGAACTCCACGCCCGCCATAATCTTGAGCTGCTCCTTGACGCGGCGGCGCCCCTCGATGGCGTACTCCAGGATCTTGCGCGCCTGCGCCTTGGTGATGCGTCCGTCAGGAAACAGCAGCTTGGCCAGGCCGCTGAACGTCTTGCGCACGCCGATCTCGTCGCGCTTGTTGAAGTCGCTGTTCAGCCGGAAGTGCTCGTCGAGCAGATGCGAGTAGTCGCGACGGCGCATTTCGTGGCAGAACTCGCTCAGGCAGTCGGTGATAAGCCCGTAGCGGTCGGTTAGCAGGTCGGCGCGCATCTTGGGAACCTCCCAGCCGGGCAGGTAGCAGTGGATGCGGTCGAAAAACGCGCTGTCGTTGTTGAACTCGGGCGGGAAGGGATCGAACAGGTGCGTGGTCTTGAGCACGTTCTGGACGGTGTCGTTGATGTTGCCCTCGAACACCATCGAGGCGTCGGCGTTGATCTGATCGCGCCCGCGCGCGAAGCTGCCCGAAGCCATATAGTCCTTCATGATCTGCACGGCGTTCGTGTCCTTGAAGCGCATGCCCGCCACCTCGTCGAACGTGATGCAGTCCCAATGCCCCACCAGCCCCACGCGGCTGCCGCGGAACCCGCGCATGTCGGCAAAGAGGTTTGCCGTGGTGGTCTGGCCGCCCGACAGCAAGATAGAGTACGGCGAGACCTCCTTGTAGATGTGGCTTTTGCCCGTGCCGCGAGGACCCAGCTCGCACAGGTTGTAGTTGCGCTCCACCAGCGGAACCATGCGCTCGATAAAGTGCATGCGTTCCTTTTCCGACATCGCATCAGGCTCATATCCCGCCGAGCGCAGGATCAAGCGCTCCCACTCGTCGAGCGTGAACAGGCTGCGCTGAGCCACCATGTCGTCCAGATCGAGGTTGGGCATCTGGATGGGCGTGAGCGACACTACCGAGAACGGCGAGTCTTCCGGCCCGCGCTTAGCCTTGGACGGCTTCTTCGAGCGCGCCGGCGCGTCGCCGAACACGTCGTTGCCGAACTCGTCCTCCTCGTCTACCATGCGCCGGTACTCGATGCGCATGATGCACCAGATGCCGCCCATGAGGATCTTGGAGTACTCGCGCACGTATTCCGCCGGCATTACGAACGGTTCGATCTCCAGGTTGGTGAAATGGGCAACGTAGATATCCTTGTACTCGTCGAGCCTCGCCGACACCTTGTCGATGACGGTGTAGACGCCCAGCTCGCGGATACGCGATTTGATGCGCTCGCTCTCATCAGGCCGGACGTAGTTGTCGGTAAGGATCTTGCGAATGCGCGCCAGACCCTCCTCCACCACCTCGGGGTCGTCGGTGGAGCAGTACATGCCCAAAAGGTACTCCAGCACGAAGGTAGGCACGTTGGCGCCGCGCTTCATCAGCGAAGTGAGATCCTTGCGCACCACCTTGCCGGGGAAGGCGTCGACGATCTTTCGGTCGAGGTCGTCCATCTGGTAGTGAGGGACGCCCTCCTCGACTGGATCGGAAGAAGCCGGAGCAACGACGTCTTCCTCTCGGTCGTCGCCGTACGAACCGTTGCCGTAAGCCTCCCAATGCGCAGTTGAGTCAGGCGCTTCAGAAACGGTTTCCGATGCAGAAGCGCCGACGGCATCAGCATCCCC
Organism: Candidatus Aphodovivens excrementavium; assembly: GCA_018715935.1. Classification (GTDB taxonomy): domain Bacteria; phylum Actinomycetota; class Coriobacteriia; order Coriobacteriales; family Eggerthellaceae; genus Aphodovivens; species Aphodovivens excrementavium. The sequence continues at coordinate 7,941 of DVKR01000041.1, read as the reverse complement.
GACCGCATCGGAAACCACGAGGGAGCCAGTGCCGCTCGAGTCGTCGCTTGGGGCAGTGGCCGCGTCCTCCCTGCCCCATTCATTAAACGACTGCCTTTCCTGCTCGCCGCCTTGCTGCTCCCAGCTTGCCTCGTTGTTTTCCGAATAGCTTTCCAACGCAATCAGCCCCTTCCTGTTGGTTAAAAGTAATCAGTCGTAAATGAAATATCCGCCCTATAGGAGATACGCGCTGCAAGCTCGTTGGGAGCACGTCCCTCTTCGTGGATCACCAGATCGTATCTTTTTCCGCTGTCCTCCTTCGTCGAAAGGTTGAACCGAACCCTCTCGGGTACCGCCTTGCCGTTGACAACCGACACGCTTTGGCGATCGCATAGCAATCGCCCGTTCTCGTCAATAAAAGAAACAGTGAAGTCAGCGTCTCCCGAACCCTTGGATACATCTGTTGAAAAAACGATGCTGAACAGGTTGTTCGTTATGACGCGACGTTTGCCTCCAGGAGTGATGCTCGCTTTGCCTCGGGTTACGGGAGCAACCACAAAGGATTCAACTAGCTCGCGTTGCGCTCGCTCCCTCTCTTCCGCCTCTCGCCTCGCACGGGCACGAGGAAGCTCGCGGCGTGCGTGCTGTTCGGGCAGCACGAACTCGCTTTCACTCGTCTGCGCAGCCATAGACGCGACACGCGACGGATGACACGTGAAATAGATGATTTGGCAATCGCCAGATACCGCGTCGAGCAGCCTGAAAGCCCTGCCAACTTTACCCTCGTCGAGAAGCGAAAACGGATCGTCCATCACAAGGAAGGGCTTCTCCTTCTCGTAGAGCGTATCAATCAGCGCCATGCGGAAGCACATTCCCAATAGATCCCGATATCCCGAAGAATAGGACGCCAAGCTATGCGTCTGCCCGTCACGTGTTATCGAAACCGAGAAGTCATCGGAAACCACGGCATCAAGGCCGTCGGAACCGATCCAAGCATTCGCGTACTCCACGAACCGACTCGACAAGTCACCCAGATAGCGACTATCGAGATTCGACCGCGCTTTCGACAAAAACTCTGCCGTCTTCTGGACGGTAAACAGGCAATCCATGTCGCGCTGACGCTCTCGCGAGAGCAGCCGAACGCTCTGCTTTACACGCGGATAGGTCTCCAGGTCCTTGAGAAGGGCGGACTCTCGTTCCTCAAGCTGTGCGATCTGCCTCATCACCACATCCCTTGTCTGTTCAGATTGGGCGATCTTTCGCTCAAGAGCACTGCCATCCTCGACTTCCCCGATCTGGGGCATCTCCGTTTTTCTCGCAGCGCTGTCGCGGTCCCACTGCTCCAGCTGACGCTTTGCGGACTTCACATCGTTTTCAAGGGTCGACTTCTCCAAAACCGCCTGGGAAACTGCCGCCAGACCCGCGTAGATATCTCCTTCGGGCATCCCGCACTGCTCAACGAAGGATTCAACTTGCCTCTTCAGTGCCTGCCGCCTATCAGATGCCTGGGCAAGCCGAGACCGCGCCTCACTCTCCTCCCATCGAAGCCTTGAATCTTGCTGAAGCACCCGCCCCAAAGATTCGAACAGCGAGCCGTTTGTTGCAGCGTCGAGCGTGGCACCTAGCAAGTTAGACCAGGATGCAAGCTCCTTGCCGATCCTCTCAATCTCATCGCGCAGCATTTCGCTGCCCTTTTGAATTTCACCGACTTCCCTGCAATAGCTTTGGTAGGCAGACAACTCACCCTTTAGGACGTCGACGTTTTCCGCAACCGATGGTCGGCTGCCCGTTTTCGGTAAAAGCTTTCCAGCCCAGTCGGCAACGCGCTCGGAATACTGATCCACAGAGCCGCGCAAATCGCGTCGAAGATCGATTAACCTGCTCAGCGTATCAGGCGGGGCGTCCAGAGCTTTTTGCGCGGCGGCTTCGCAATCCGAAAGATCGGAAGAGCATTCCACGCCCGCAAGCTGCACCAGCGCCTGAGCGAGTCGCCGTTCCTCTGATCGAGCCTCGTCGATATCGCGTTGAATCTTGACCGCAAGCTGCTCAAACCTCTCCGCCAGACGCTCAGCGTCTAGATCCGGATCCGCATCAAAACCGTCGACGACTGATCTAATCTTACCGATTTCGGCATCTATTTCGGACAGCCGTACCTCGGCAGCAGCATGCGCCTTGCCCAATCTAGATGCCTTTTCAGCTGCCGCGATCCGATTTGCCAGCCGCTCCTTAGCCAGCGAAGCGCGAGCGATAAGGGAGGCGTCATCGGATCCTCCCTCGCAGGGAGGTTTCCTCAGCAACGTTTCAAGGGCTTCGCGGGCCAGACCGGCTTCGCTCTGCGTTTTTTCAGTTGCAGCACGAGCCGACTCTTCCCGGATAGATGCCTGGCGGTATGCTTCCTCTGCCTGTTCTACCGACTGATCGACACACTCCTCACCTTCATCCGATGCGCCGGAGCGCTTCGATCCGCGTACCCAGATAGCCCCTCCAGCAACCGCAACGATCGCGGCGAGAGCCCACACGCCAATCGAAGCAGGGGAACCCGGACGCGCAGCAAATCCGGCAAGAGCAAGCGCAACGGCGGCGACAACGCATGCCACGAGAGCAGCAATCGGACGTTTGGTTCCTGCATCCCCAGACGCGCTTGTCGATTTCGACTCCTTTGCCTCCCGGGCAGCCTCGAGTTCCGTTCGGCGCAGCTCTTTCTCGCGGGCGTACTCGAGTTCCGCATCGCGAGCCGCCAATGCCGCCTCGTCCGCCGCAGAACAGCGACCAATCGCCTCATCAAGCTGCCCTAGCAGCCCCGCAAACTCTTCTTCGGCATCCGGCGATCCCAACGCCTCTGTCGCAGCAAGCTCGTCGATTTGCGCTTTCAGGGAATCCTCCTCGGCAGAAAGAGCGACACGCTCTCTGTCGAGTTCCTTCAGCCGTCCGGCGCGCTGCCTCAGATCGGCAACCGACAAGTCGGCGTTTGCGGAAAGAGCGGCTCGCTTCAACCGCACGCTCTCGAGCGCATCCCGCACACGACGGCTCTGCTCCTCCCATCTCGCGCTCTCTACGGCGATCTCTCTTTCGGCCTTCGCCAAACGGTCGAGAGAAGCGGACATCTCCCCCCAATCTGCAACGATGCCGCTCACTTGCGAAACCGCATCGGGGTCGCCCCGAAACACCGCAAAGGACGGCCTTTCTGCAGGCGCGGCCTTGCCCTCGACGAGAATCAACTCATCCCGAGCCTCACGCCAGCGGCGGACAAGATCTTTTTGCCCATCCACCTCTTCTGGACTAGGGATCCTGCCACCGAATCCCTCCGAAAGGGCCCGCCTTCGTTCGACGATGTCGTCCAAGGCGGACAGCGACTCGGCCTCTTCCCCGCCTGCCTCTTCGTACGCCGCCAAAGCGCGCTTGGCGATTTCCAGACTCTCGGCAGAAGGCAGCGTCTTTCCAGCGTTCAAGGTAAACTCGTCCAGCTTTTTTTCTGACTCCTCGACCGCAGCTTCAAGCTTGGCACGCACCTCCCCTTGCGTCTTCCGGCGGGAGAGCTCGTCTTTGATTCCGTTCAGCTTCTCGCGATCAGTATGGATCGCCGCAGAAAGTGCTGCCTGCTGATCGACTGCCTGCTTTCGCGCTTCGATGAGTCGGGTCACCTCCTCAATCTTCGCCTCCGCCTCAGTCTGGATGCCCACCAAAGTGGCTATCTTCGCAGAGGAATCCGCAATCCTGCCTCGCCCACCCGTTTTTTTGTAGACTTTTCGACAGTCGTCCAGTACCTTTAGCGCTCCGTCGAGGCCTCCGACATCGTCCGCCTCGTTCACAATGGAATTGAGCCTGTTTCGCAAGCTCGCCGACTCCCACGACGACTCGAATGCATCCTGCCCTATAAAGACGCTCTTTTTGAACGCTTCCGAATCTATGCCGAACAGCCATTCCCCCACCGTAGGAGTCATGAAGTCCACACGCTCGCCTGTTTCGATGTCGACAACACGTTCCTTGTCGCCTGCAGCGGTCTTTCCAAAGCTTCGCGTCACGCGGTACTCGCGCCCTCCGCTTTCGAAATCAAGGCTGCCACCGTAGTGCCCCCCGGCCCAAGGAGCGTAGCGCAGTCGCTCGTTCTGCATCACGTCGCGACTGCGCCTGGATTCAAATCCGTAAAGCATCGCTTTGATGAATGCAGCCAGCGTGGTCTTTCCCCACCCGTTCGGCTGCATGATGACGTTGACCCCGGCGTCGAAGGAAACACGAAAGTCGCTCAAGGCTCCGAAGCCCTTGACGTTGCACTCGATGAGCCTCATTCGACGATCTCCCTTCCGTTGAGCACTCCCCATCCGCACCGAAGGATCCGAGCTTTTTCCGTATCGCTCAGCTCGCCATCGCTAAGCACGACGCGCTCGAATTCGGCGAGCAGTGAAGCGGCAGAGTCCGAGGCGAAGCCGCCCAGTTCTACCTCAGACTCATTGGTGACCTCGGCGTAGAAGAAGCGCTTGCGAAGCCGCTGCTCGAGTTCACGAACGTTGAACGAAAGGTTCAGCGGCGCTCGGCCGACGAACTCCACGCGAACGCAAGATTCCGTGCCGATATCGCAAACCGCATCGGTGTACACCGGGATAATCTCCTTCAAGTTCGCCATGCCGCTCACGTCAACACGCCTAATAACGAAAGGGTGCTCTGCCCTGTTGATCCATCGGGCATCTGCCTGACCCCCTTCGTCAAGAGACATCAGCAGAAACCCGCTTGGATAAGGATCGGAGAAACCTTGCGGCTCCATGTTTCCCAGATCGAAGGAACAGACGCCGTCCGCACACCTTGCCGTCACGCAAACCCCGTCGTCGTCCATCGACGCCGCGAAGGCCACCTTGCGGTCATCGAGAGCGGCAGACGGATCGTCGCCCTCCCCCATCAACCCGTAGCTAAGCCCCTTGCCTAGGATGAACGGCGATTCGGCCGACGCGTCGTCGCGGTGCGGCAGAACCGACTTAAAAGAGCTTCCGCAAAGGCTTAAGAAGTCAGCACCTCCCGCCTCGTTGCAACGAGGATGGTAGAGCGCCCTTACGTCATGGCTAGCAAGTTCCTCTAAAGCCTCGCTCATCAATCCGACGGGAACAAACCCGTCGCCGAATAGACCGCCCAAAATCACGAACGCCTCAGCCCCAAGCTCTTGCGCCTTATCGAGCGACGCCACAAGTCCGTCGATCTTGCTTTCGCTCCATTTGGCGAACACCTCAACGGGCATGTCGAGCGTGCCCGAGTCTCCGATGAGAAGGTTCGCACCGATCGCTATTTTCAACGGAACACCTCCGCTCCTGAGCTGCCTTACCACTTAGAACCCGAAATCGTCCATCATGCTGAAAGTGACCATCACGCGGAACTCTTCGCGCCACGCGATGCGTCGCGAGCTTTTAACGCGCGCCACCAGGTAGTACGTCGCCCGCTCGCTGAACGCAACGCCCGCCCTCAACGCGAAGTTCACGCGGATGCGGCGATCTTCGGCATGGGGCGCCGTCCAGTCGGCAACAACCGTCTGCACGTCGCTCACCTCGTTTCCCGCCTCGTCCACCAACGCCAGCTCATAGGTTTCGGGAGCCACCTTTCCGGCCACCGCCTCGGTCTGGTATAGGTCGAGCGAAAACAGATTGCTGGTTATGCGGCGGTTTGTCCCCAAAAGCGCGACCTGGGCTTTCTTCGCCTCCGCGTAGCCCTTCGACCCCGCTTTGGCGTTGCGGAAACGCACCACGGGAACTGCAAGCTCCTGCAGGCTGACGCCGCCGTGCACGTAGTTCTCGCCGGGACCGGGGCGCTTGATGCGCAAGCAGCTGCGAGGGGAAAGCCCCGTGTAGCTTCCGCCGTCCACGTCGTCCATGTTCATGCGGATGAGCAGATCGGAGGACGCCTCGCCCGCAAGCACGGCATAGCGACGCCCCAGAAGGGCCGCCGTTCCCTCCATGTCCGCCGACGAGACGTGATCGGCCTCGCGCAGCGGCTTGCGCGTGCAGAGGAACCCGTGGTCGGACGTCACCACCATGCGCGAGGCGCCCAGATCGTTCACGGCAATCTTCGCCAGCGCCACCAGTTCCTGCAGCGCGTCCTCGCAGGCCTCAAACACCTCGCGCTCGCCATGCGCGCCCTCGCCCGCCGCATCCACCGCGTTGTGGTACACGTAAATCACTTGGGCGTCCTCTGCCAGCGACTTGCGCTCCGCGCGCTTCATTCGCTGCAGATCGACATACTTGATCGCTCGGCTGTTGGGGTTGCGCTTCCTCAGCACCGCCTCTCGCTCGGCCGTGGTAGCCGTGGGCATGCCGTCCACCAACACGGCAAGATCCGTCTCACTAAGCTGCATACGCGCATGAGGCAGTAGCGCCGCCATCCCAAACGGCGTCGTTGAAGGGAACATCCCCTGCATCGCCCCCAGCTCGGCGTTGCCCTTGGTCTCGCGCTCCAGGCGATCGCGCAGCTCGGCTGCCACCTCGTAGCGCAGGGCGTCCGACACCGCAACCACCACGCGCTTGGCACTGCCTGCAAGCTCGGAAAGAACCACGTCGTCGTAGAAACGCCGCTGACGGGTAATGCCCTCAACCCAGCCTGTCTGCGCCCATGCCGCCTCGGTGGCGTTCGCCCAGCATTCGTTGCTTCGCGTGAGGAAGTCGGCGTAGATCCCGTCCACGTAGTCGGCAAGTCCTTTTGTCGCGTCCTCTAGTGCCGGGTTGGCATCCACCAGGCACTCTTCAAAGGCGCAGCAGAAGCGTCGGTAGTGCGTGTCCATGACATACCACTCACTCGTGTAGGCTTTCCACACGTCCACCGCCGACGCCAGGTGATACTCGCCCGCATGCGCCCGATGGAAACGCTGCGCTTCAACGGCTGCGCTCAGCGCGTCGTAGTAAGGCGTAAGCCGCTCGCCAAAGACCGTGCTCCTGCGCTGGGCGATTACGCGCGAAGCCTCGTCGCAGCAATCGAGGCCCTGCGTTAGCTGACCCATCAGATTCGAGAGAAGCACCTCGTCAACGCAGGGCAAGACGTCGGTGCGTAAAAGCGCTTCACGAGAGACGCCCTCAAGACGGCTTGCCATGTCGCAGCGTTCCTCCACCTGCTGAGCCATTTCCAGAAGACCCGCACGCGCTGCGTCTCCGGCGGCCATCCAACTGTGAACGATCGTCAGGCAGAAACGGGCATGCTCGGGCGACAGAAAGCGGTCGAGACCCGCAAACACCTCGGGAGGCAGCGTGCACGACGCGGCGCTCACCAGCAGATGCGCGACTATGTCGTCGGCAAGCTGCGAGCCGTCGGCAACACCGTTGGCGGAACTGGCAGCACCATCAGCACCGGCGCCGACACCACCCTCTGTCGCAGTCCCGACGTCAAAACCGATCCGCGTCTGAATAAAGCGGGCGAAGGCATCCTGCGCACCCATCTTGCGCAGCCTGGCAAGCGTACCCGGCTCGTCATCGGCCAGCGCCATCGCCAAACCGCGCGTCACGTCCTCGACCGTTGGGCGCTCGACTCCTGCCAAAACGGCGAGGATGCCAGCCTCGACCGCATCACGCGTTGCCGCACCTGCCGCTTGCGCAGCGAACTTGCGCCGGCGCGGGGCTGCGTTGAAAAACGTCTTGTACATGCGAAGGGCTTCGCGCACTTCGTCGGTGTCGGATACGCCCAACTCATCGATGAGCAGCGACATGTAATCGGCCTGAAAGTGTTCGGCGTAGAGTTCCACGTCCGCCAGCCAATCGCCCTCCAGCTCGCCGCGCGCGCGACGGCGGTACAGCAGGATGTCGTTTTGCGCGTCCTCGCGATAGAGCAGGCGCTTGGTGTTGAACAGATGCCCGTCGGCCGCATCAACGAAACGTACAGAACGCGCAAGCTCTTCGGCAGCGTGGACGGCATTGAGCCAGCCGCCCGACTCTGAGGCAGACGTCTCGGAGGCGCCAACGGTCGAAGCATCGTTGGACGAACCGTCGCCGCCAGCCGCCG
>DVKR01000004.1 GCA_018715935.1 Candidatus Aphodovivens excrementavium | reverse complement strand
CCCATGTCGATGAGGATCTCGAGGTCGCTCTTCGTGTCGGGGTTCTCGACTGCCTTGTTCATAGCGCCGATGAAGTGCTGGTTGCGTCCGTAGTTGGGCGTGACGAGGCCGTCGTGCTCGGCAAAGGTGGACAGCGGGAGCACCAGGTCGCACAGGCCCATGATGGTGGGGGTCATGAAGATGTCCTGGGCGACGATGAAGTCGAGGTTCTTCATGGCCTCGTACCAGCGCTTCGGCTGGTCCGCCATGCAGGCAAGCGGGTTGTTGCCGATGATCCAGCACATGCGCAGGTCGTAGTAGCCCGGAACGTCCTTGTACATGCCCTCGAGCCAGTTGAGCAGGGTGTCGCCCTGGACGCCGCCCGTGGCAGCGCCGGTGTTAAACAGGCGGTACTTGCCCGTGGGGTCGACGATGTGCTTTTCGGACATGCCCGGAGTAAGCGTGTCGGACATGTCGTAGCGTCACTGGCCGATGAAGCTCGTGGGCTTGGTGATGGTCACGCCGCCCGGAACGTCCAGATAGCCGCAGATGGCGACGAGCGCCAGGAAGCACTGGGCGCCCTGCGTGGAGGCCTTGGACTGGTCAAGCGCCACGCCCCAGGTCGCCGTGGAGGGGAGCGTTGGTGGCAAACGCGCGAGCCGCGCCCACAAGCGCGTCGGCGTCGATCCAGCTCACCTCTTGGACGCGCTCGGGCGTCCACTCCTTGACAGCCTCGGCAAGCTCGTCGAAACCGTAGCACCACTTCTCGACGAACGCGTGATCGTACAGGCCCTCGCTGATGATCACGTTGAGCAGGCCCATGCCCACCGCGGCGTCGGTGCCGGGGCGCAGCTGCAGGTGGTGCTCGGCACGCGCGCCGAGCCACGTCAGGCGCGGGTCGATGGTGATGATCTTCGAGCCGCGCTTCATCAGGTCGACGATGGAATGGCCGAAGAAGCCGTCGGGGTTGGAGTACAGCGGGTCCTTGCCCCACACCAGGATGTACTTCGGAACAACGTACGCCGGATCGTCGTAACCGCCCGGGAGGTACTGCGCCGAGTCGATCTCGGGAACGCCGGCGCCCAGCAGGTAGTTGGTGACGGTAGCGCGCGGGCCGTAGCAGGCCTCGCCGCTGAACGCGTAGGTGCTTGCTCCGTTGGGCGTGTTCATGATAGCGGGACCGTAGACGGGAGCGTACAGCGTCGACTCGCGGCCGGTGCCCGTCAACGTGAAGATCGCCTCTGCGCCGTACGTGTCCTGGATCTCGCGGATCTTCTCCTCAAGCAGGTCGTACGCCTCGTCCCAAGAGATCTTCTCCCACTTGTCCTTGCCGCGATCGGCGCGGTCGCGCTTCATGGGGCTCATGAGACGGTCCTTGTGGTACACCACCTCGTCAAGCGCGATGCACCGGGGGCACAGGCGCCCGTGCGTGATCGGGTGATCGGGATCGCCCTCGACCTTCACGATCTTGTTGTCCTTCACCGTGATGAACATACCGCATCCGACGGGATGATCTCCCGGAGGCGACCATGCGCAGGTGCGGACCTTGAGCACGCCGTCACCTACCTCGGTGATGTACGGTTTGTTGTCAGCCATTCCCTCTCCTCTCTTTAGGTGGCCATGACAAAGCTCGCCTCCGCTGTAAAGGGGACAAACGAAAGCGAGCTTTGACGGTGCCACCATACGCGCGCAGAAGGAGGCGCGGCAGACCCGTAACGGGCTGTTTTGCGCAGCGAGGCGCAGAATTCACCCTCACCCGAAACGGGTTGCCGTCGATTCATCAGGTGTTTTGGATGCGGCGCTCGAAGCGTCGAAGGACGAGAAGGGGAATCAGGCCGCCCCCTTCTTGAAAGCAAGGGCATGGCTGAGAGGACATGCGTCAGACGTTCGGCGAACCCTCCATGCGCCGCTCGATCACATCGATGAGCTCTTGTCGAGAGTGGACGCCCATCTTGGCGAACACGTTGCGCGTGTGGTCTTTCACGGTGTTCTGCGAGATGTTGAGGTCAAGCGCGATGTAGCCGTTCGTCCTTCCGCGGCTCAAAAGGCGGAACACCTCGCCCTCGCGCGCGGTCAGGCCGTGCTCCTTGGCCAGCTGAGCGCACAGCTCGTCCCACACAAGCTGAGGATCCATCGTCTCGCTGCGGCTGGGTTGCGCGCTTGCCTGAACGCGGCCCTCGAACATGCGCTCAAGCGCCTCGCTCACCGTCTGCTGGCCCAGCACAAGCAAGACCGTCGCGAACACCAGCACCGCAGCGACCATAAAGAACGGAACCAGAAACGCAACGGGCTCGGCTCCCGATCCGATTACGCCGTAGGCGACAAACCAGCCGACCGTCGTCCCCAGCGCGGACGCGCCTCGCCCAAAGCCGAAGGTGCGCACGGCGGAAAGCGTCGTGCGCTCCGCAAGGTCGGACAAAAGCGCCTACACCGCCACGATGAAGACGTTGTAGCCCACGTTGATGACGATGTTCTGCACCGCACCCATCGACGAACCTGCCAAAGCGCACAGGATGACGGCAACGCACGAGCACACCATGAGCGGAAAGTAGATCTTGCTGATCTCGTAGTTGCGCACCGCAAGCACGGCCCCCGCAACAAGCATGATGGCGCCCAGGATAAGAAAACTCAAAAACACGACGACGATCGACTGGCTGGACACGTCCCCGGCACTCTGCATCAACGTGGAGAACCCTTTGATCACGCCGACGGCGACGCTGAATACGGTCACCGAAACGAGAAGCTTGGGAAAGTAGCCGCACGGCAGCGATTCGGCCGCGACCAGGTCGGTGGTGTCTTTGCGCACTTCGGGGCTGCCGGATCCCAGCAGCACCATGATGCTCGCAAGGACGGGAAGCAGGCTCAGCACCACCTGCGAGATCGGGGCGGGCAGGCACGCGATCATGAAGAACAGCAGATTCCCAAGCAGCATCGACTTTGCGATCAGGAAAAACGGCACCTCTCCTCGCGGCGGCGCGCTGTACAGGCATCCGATCCTCAGGCAGACGAAGGCGGTGCCCACCCCCGTTGCCACACCGCAGAGGGCAAAGGCGATGCGCGAACCGCCGTCGTCGGCAAGCACGCCCCCGGAAAGCAGATAGGTCGCAAGCGAAGCGAGCAGACCCATCAGCACTACGAAAAGCCCGTTCTCGACCAACTTGCCCGCTTGCTTTTGAAGCACGCCCGCTCCGATAAGGCATACCGCAAGCGAGATGCCCGAATACAGATACAGCTTGGAGCTCACCATGCCCGAACGCGCATCCCCAAACGTCGAGGTTGCTCCGTTGTTGGTCATGGTAAGAAGAATCCACGCGGAGTACAGAGCCAAGCTCAGATACTTGAGATGGTGCCAGCGATGATCGATCCCCTGAACGCCGCGGGCGATTGCCGAAGCGGGAACGACGCCGTCATGTGCGTGCTTGTCGGAAACGTTGGCGTCGTGCTGATCAGACGATCCTCGTTTGGGCATAGCTGTCCCCTGTTCGGCTCATCGTTAAGTCGCGTTGGGACCGTCCCCTTAATCCCCGTCAGACCGTTCCATTGTATCGCAGAAAAACACGGCCCGCGACCTGCCAGGACCCTCTCGCACTTGCATGCAACCGTCAAGCCTCGACAAACGATGACGCAAACAACGCCGCAGCTTCGCCCAACATCCGAGCAGAGAGGACGAATCTCAAAGAAACAGCAGGAGTTATCCGCCCGGAAACGGCCAAGGTCTGCCGCGCGTATCGTTTCACCCCTTGCGTCCAAAGGCGAAAACGGGATCCTTTAAACCATGCGAAACGCATAGAGGTTACTCTTTTCGCTATGCTGAACGCTCTTGGCCCCATTCGCATTGGCAGGTAGACTTTACGGGATAAAGAACGGGGGCGCTATGGGAATCACGATGAATATCATCGCACACGAATTGAAGGCGCACGGAACCGTCGTTCGGACGCAAACGTCTGATCAGGCGTTTGCCGATGTACGCCTTTATCTCGGCGTGGAATCCATCAACCCCGACCGTTCGGACTTGCTTTATCTTACCGACGACGCCTCGCAAGTCCCCCAAGGATCACGCGGGGGGATCAATCTGATCTACATTGGGACTCCGGAGCGCCCCAGCGTTAGCGGCGCTTCCTGCTCGTTTGTCGGCGACATGGATCTTTTCGAAGCACTCACGTTCTTGCAGGACGTGTTTCTCGCCTATAGCGAATGGGAAGAGGCGATGGACGCTTCGTGCCTCGCCAACGAGGGCATCCAGCGATTGCTGGATCTATCGGAGCCGTTTTTGGCCAACAACACCGTAGTCGTCGACCCGGCCCTAAAGCTGCTCGCGCATACAACGGGCATCGAATGCGACGACCCGATCACCGTCGAGCTAATCAACCATGGGTACCATACGGAAGAAAACATCCGCAAGTTCAAGCTGAACAAGCGTTTTGCGCCTTGGGCAACGCAAAACGGTTTCATCGTGAACGACACGCGACGCATCTGCAAGTACACCACCATCGTGTACTCGTTCAAAACACGCGACTCGTTCTCTATCATCTTGATCATGATGTGCAACCACATCGATCCAGCACCCTATCTTTTTGACATTTTTAGCATACTCATCCGGCGCGTCGCGCATTATGTCGAACGCGAGTACCCCGAAGGAAAACCTTCGGGAAGCTCAGTCGACTCGTTTTTGAGAGATCTCATCGAAGGGCACATCAACACGCACGCTACCATCATGGAGCGCTGCGAGTTTGCAGGCATCCCCTACGAGGCACAGTTTTGTCTGTTCCACATTGATTCCTCGTCCAACTCTGCGCCCACTCCGCGCTTGCTAGCTGATGTCGCCCGCGAGGTTGCTCCCGCAAAAGCCCTTATAGTCAAGCAGGCAGTAGTCGTCCTGTGCTTCAACTGCGCGAACAGCTCCTGCCCGAAGCATTGTCGGGATGGAGCCTGCCCGCAAGGGTGCAACTCGGTATCGAACCGCCTGAGCAGCCTACTCGCACGTTACGGCATGGTATGCGGCCGCAGCTCGACCTTCACCACGCTCGACCAAGCTCGTGGAGCCTATCTTCAGGCACGCGCTGCCGAGCGAATCGGCGTTGGGCTGTCCGATTCCGAAAACGCAGCGCATGCATCTCGCGCTGCCCTGAGAAGACGCCCGCAACTACCAGGAATTTTTCCGTTCGACCTGTACTACTTCGATCACCTGATCAATGTGAGTGGAGATGAAGGCATCGAACTTCTCCATATGACGAATGCCTACCGGACTCTCAAGCGCATCGCAGAACAGGACGAGCGCATGAATACCGACAACTACGAATTCCTGTTCCACTACCTTGCAAACGAACGTCGCGCCTCAGTGGTGGCAGAAAAGCTCCCCATGCATCGAAACAACGTGAAGTACCGCATCGATCGCATCGAGAAGACATTCGGCATCGATACGTCAGACGCCGAGACCCGTCGGGATCTCACGTTCGCCTACGCTATCGACAACGCAATTATCATGCCCGCCGCGCCCCAAAGAGATGCTAGGTGATCTTCCCGTTTCGCCCTTTGTGCCATCCGCCGGCGAATGCCGACTACTTTCCTAATCTGCAGTCGAATCCGTACGTGTTATCAAAGCCTTTCTCGCAAATCTCTGCTATGCAAAATGCATAACGTCTTTTCGGTTCTGGGTGGTTACTGCCTCGTGACGCGCCCTCTTCGCGTCTCCTAAACTGACCCCGTAATCGGCGCAGCAAGCGAAGGCGCCTCGTTTGTCACGCCACCAGAATCAGATGAGAGGATACGCTATGGCAATCAAAAAACTTGACGACGTGCGCCTTAACGTCAAACCCTTGTTCCTGACGCTGTATCACGAGTACAAGTTCGAAGGCCCGTGTCGCTTTGGCGAAGGCATGCAGCTGGAGAAGGACTTCGACCTGATGATGGCCGCCGAAAAGTTCAAGGGCTGGTACCAGCAGCTCAAAGACGCCATGCCCGAGAACGTGGTCAACCTGCTGGAACCCGTCGAGGTTCAGCGCGACGAGAACTTCCTAACCACCGACGAGATGCTCGACAAGCTGGGCGAGGGCAGCGAAGAGGTCGACCTGTACTACATCGGCTATGCCAGCCGCCCCTACGACCTGGCGCTCGAGTTCGCGCAGCGCTACCGCAAGCCCTGCGCCATCACCCAGGCGTGCTGCGCCTCGGCGATCACCTCGGCCGAGTTCCTGTCCCGCGGGCTTGAGTTCTACGCCTTCGAGGCCTGGGAGGACGCCACCGAGTACATGACGGTGCTGCGCGCCCGCAAGGCTCTGCGCGAAGCCAAGGCGCTGTGCGCGACGCGCATGACTTCCACGGTGTCGGTCAGCTCGCCCGACAGCATCATCGACCCCGAGAAGGTCACCGCCAAGTTCGGCACGCGCTTCCGCTATGTGAGCGCCCATGAGCTGCTCGACCAGACGAGCTACGGCGACCCGATGGAGAACCACTGCACGCCCGGTCGCGCCGGACTCAATTTCACGCCGGAGGACGCCGCCGAGATCGACCGCCAAACCGACGAGCTCATCGAGGGCGCCGTCGAGTGCGACATGACGCGCGAGATGGTCAAGAAGTCCGTTGAAGGCCGCTACGCCATCAACAAGTTCCTCGACGCCTACGAATGCAACTGCTTCACCGCGCCGTGCCCCGACTTGTGCGCCACGCGCCGACTCAACGAGATGCAGTTCACCATGTGCCTGAACCACTCGCTCAACAACGAGGAGGGCATCCCGAGCGCATGCGAGTACGATCTCGGTGCCTTGATCAGCAAGATCATGCTGCAGGCGATCGGCCGTCGCCCGTCGTACATGGGCAACTGCTTCACCAGCCCCATCCGCAACGGCGTGCGCGCCCCGCTTCCCAAAGCGCTGTTCTTCAACCCTGACACGGTTGACCAGAAGATGGTGGATCTGAAGGACCTCGACAACGTCGTGCTCACGTTCCACAGCGTGCCGAACCGCCGCTGGACCGGGTTCGACGCCCCCGTGCGCGACTACGCTATCCGCGAGTTCGCCCACAGCGGCTGGGGCGCCACCATCCGCTACGACTTCGCCAAGGACGCCGGCCAGACGATCACGATGTGCCGCATCGACCCCACGGTCGAGAAGCTGTTCGTAGCGAAGGGCACCATCGTCGACAGCATCGGCTACAACGACACCAACTGCTCGATGGGCGTGTTCTTCCAGGTGAAGGACTCCAAGGACTTCTTCAAGAAGCAGGCCGCCATCGGCAACCACATGCCGCTGATCTACGGCGACTTCGAGGAGCAGATCATCGAGCTGGGCGAGCTGCTGGGCTTGGAGATCGTGCAGGCGTAGCCGATCCACTCGACCCGCCCAGGCTCGCGCTTCGGGCGGCACCAAACGAAGCCCGAAGCCATGCGGCTGACGGCGCGACGCCGCAGAACCCTCCCAACCTGCGGCGTCGCATTTCGGGCTTGCAAGACCCGTCTTGCAAGCCCTTCGGGATCCCAACACGAAACCGTGCTGGGATCCCGAAGGGCGCGACCTTCCGATGGGAGAGCGCGGAAAGCGCAGCGGGGGGCAAACGTCGCACGTCCTCCGGTGGGAGACGGCACCCGGCCCAGATAGGTCGAACGCCGTTTTGGAAAACGATGCGCCCCCTCCGGCACGAGGGACGCGCGGAAGAGCACGCGGCAAGGAGTCCTTTGCATGGAAACACCCGAGCAGGCGCAGGAGCGAATCATCGAGAGGTTCGCCTCATGCGGGGACGCACTCGACCAGTTTGACCAGCTCCTCAAGCTCTCGGCCGAACTCGAGGAGCTGGAGGACACGCTGAAATCCGACGACGCACTGGTGGACGGATGCCAGTCGCAGGTGTGGCTCTACGTCGACTGGCCCGACGGCGCGCTGAGGCTGCGCGGCGACAGCGACACGCTCATGGTGCGCGGAGTCATACGCATCTTCCAGATCATGTTCGAGGGGCGCTCGCCCGACGCGGTGCTGGCCTGCCCCCTTCGGTTCGTGGAGGAAACGGAGCTTGCAAGCATCTTCGACGCAAAGCGCAAAACGGGCGTGGCGTCGATCTGGGAGGTCGTGCGCTCGTCGGCTCTTGAACAGCAGAGGAAAACGGGCAGCTGCGCGTAGCGTCGCTGCGAACGAGACCGAACAGGAGGAGCGCATGGCAGAACGAGCAGAGCAGGCTGCGCCGACGAAGCAGGCTGAGCAACCCAAACAAGCAGCACAAGCCGATCGAACCCCCGAGGGCACCACCCTCAAGCAGCAGCTCGAAGCGTCCGACGCGCGTGCGGCACGCATCGTGGAGGAGCTGGCGGATCCCTCACTGTCCCAGGCGGAGTTCGCCGACCTGGTGATGGAGTACGTTCGCAGCAAGTTCTTCCTCACTCCCGAAGAGTGCGTCACCGACAGGATCTTCGATCTGGCGGAAGCGAGCATCGAGAAGCTTCTGCGCGTCAACGACCGCAGCGTGAAGTTGGCTCAAGGATCCAACACCTGCACCAACCAAAGCTCGACCGACATTAAGAAGGTGCTGCTCTCGCTGTCGCTCCAACGGGCGCTGGGCGTGCGGCTCACCCCCGAGGAATCCGCCGAGGCCGAAACGGTGCCCCAGCTTGCGCATGCGCTGTACAGCCACCTCGAAGCCAGGTAGCGCCATGCTCGACGTGCCCGCCATCCGCCGCGATTTCCCCATCCTCGACCAGACGGTCTACGGCAAGCCGCTCGTCTACCTCGACAGCGCGGCCACGACCCAAGTGCCCGAGTGCGTCATCGCGCGCGTAGCCGAGCAGTACCGCACCGGCAACGGCAACGTGCATCGCGCGGCGCACCGGATGGCAAGCCTCGCCACCGACGCGCTGGAAGAGGCGCGCAAGCGCGTCGCCGCCTTCGTGAACGCCCCCGACGAGGACTGCATCGTGTTCACGCGCGGCGCCACCGAGGCGCTCAACACCGTCGCGGGTGGGCTGCGCGAGAGCATCGGGCCGGGCAACGCGGTGGTCGCCACCCAGCTCGAGCACCATTCCAACTTCGTACCGTGGCAGCAGCTCTGCCGCGAGCGGGGAGCCGATTTTCTGTGCGCCCGCATCGACGGTGCAGGAGATATCGATCTGAACGATCTTGCGCGTGTGCTGGAGCGCAGGCCGAAGGTGGTGGCCGTCACCGCCTGCTCCAACGTGACCGGAGCCGCGACCCCGATCAAGCGCATCGCGCGCATGGCCCACGACGCCGGAGCGCTGTTGGTGGTCGACGGTGCGCAGGCGATGCGGCACGGCGTCGTGGACGTGCAGGACATGGAATGCGACTTCTTCGCGTTTTCGGGACACAAGATGTGCGCGGGAACGGGTATAGGCGCGCTCTACGGCGCCCGCGAAGCGCTGGAAAGGCTCGCCCCTTGCGAGTTCGGCGGCGAGATGGTGGACAAGGTGACGCTCGCAGAGACGACGTATTCCGCGCTGCCCCTGCGCCTGGAAGCGGGCACTCCGAACTACATGGGGGCGGTGGCGCTGAGGGCGGCGATGGACTACCTCGAGCAGCTCGGACGCACCGAGATCGCCGCCTACGAGGACGAACTGGTCCGGCATGCCGTCGACTCGCTGGCGCGCCTCGACGGGGTGCGGATCCTGGGAAGCCCCAAGCGCCGATGCGGCTGCGTGTCGTTCGTCGCAGAAGGAGCGCATCCGTTTGACCTGTGCGCACTGGTGGACAAAATGGGTGTGGCGCTGAGGTCGGGGCACAACTGCGCGCAACCCGCCATGGAGGCCTTCGGCGTCGCGGGGGCCGCGCGCCTGTCGCCCGCGTTCTACAACACGCACGAGGAGATCGACGCCGCCGTCGCGTGCATCGACAGGGCGCTGCGCATGCTGCGCGCCGGCCGCGAGACAAGGTAGCCCGCGGCAGCCTCCTGCGAGCCAGCCGCTCCGGGGCCAAAGCGCCTAAGCCCTCCCCGCCTTTCGGGCCCTATTCCAAATACGCGCCCGTCTGGCGGCTCCAGAGGTGGGCGTACTCGCCGCCGGAGGCGATGAGCTCGTCGTGCGCGCCGTCCTCCACCACGCGCCCGTCTGCCAGCACCACGATGCGGTCGAGGCTGGCCACCGTGCTCAGACGGTGCGCCACCACGATGCAGGTGCGCCCGCGCATGAGCGTCGCCAGCGCGTCCTGCACCAAATGCTCGCTTTCGGAGTCGAGCGCGCTCGTCGCCTCATCGAGAACGAGAATGGGGCAGTCGGCCAAAAGCGCCCGTGCGATGGCGATGCGCTGGCGCTGCCCGCCCGACAGCTTGACGCCTCGCTCGCCGGTGATAGTGTCGAAGCCCTGCGGCAGCCGCTCGATGAACTCGAGCGCGTTGGCACGCCGCGCGGCTTCTCGGATCTCCTCCATCGAAGCATCGGGACGTCCATAGGCAATGTTCTCTGCAATGGAGCGATGGAACAGCAGCGCTTCTTGCGGCACGTAGGCGATCTGGCTGCGCAGGCTCTGCTGGGTGCAAGCGGACACATCCTGCCCGTCCACGAGGATGCGGCCCTCTTGAATGTCCGACAGCCGCAGCAAAAGCTTGGTGAGCGTCGTTTTGCCCGCACCGCTCATGCCCACCAAGCCAACGCGTTGACCGGCAGGAATACGCAGATCAAGCCCGTCGAACACGCACGTGAGCACGCCGCCGTCTTCGTAGGCAAACCCGATCTTCTCAAACGCAATGGCTCCCTCGCGCACCACCAGATCGGGCGCTCCGGGCGCGTCGGACACCAGACGCGGTTCGTCAAGCACGGCCGTCATTCCGCTTGCGTCGCCGAACGCGCGGTTGAAACGCTGCAAGCCCGAGTTGATGAAGTTGAACTGCAGCGTCATGGTGTAGGTGTAGGTGAACATCATCACCAGCGTGCCGGGCGTTATGCCGAACCAGGCATTGCCGCCCGAGATGAACACCGCCACCACGCTCATGATGACCACCGCAATCCCCGCCGTGATCACGCCGCGCACCAGCGACGAGCGCATGCGCTTGGAGTCGCGCAGCACCACCTCGCGGTTCGCTTTGTC
>DVKR01000003.1 GCA_018715935.1 Candidatus Aphodovivens excrementavium | reverse complement strand
GGGGCATTGCGGATCTCGAAACGAAGACGGGAAGTACAACAGATGCCGTTTCCTACTAGTGCTAGTGTGGCATCGTTTCTTGCATTTAAAAAGCGAATGTTTATCATATTAAGCATGAGAAAACGTAATGCATGATTCCCGCCGCTTGTTCAAACCAAAGGACTCCTATGCAATCCCTTCAGCGATACGAGGCGTTTCTGAAAGCGGCTGAGCTGGGGAGCTTCACCCGAGCTGCCGAAGCGCTTTCCTACACCCAATCGGGTATAAGCCGCATGATTGCCGATCTTGAACGGGAATGGGGCGTGCGCTTGCTGGCGCGCAGTCGTGCGGGGGTGTACCTCACGTCTGAAGGCAGACGCCTGATCGACCAGGTCAGACGCGTGTGTACCGAGGAGCAGCGCCTTGAGGCGCTTGTCGCCGAGCTCAACGACCTGCAAACAGGCCTCATTCGCGTGGGAACGCTCTCCAGCATGGCAACGCACTGGCTGCCCCGCATCGTGAGCGCATTTCAGAAAGACTATCCCAATATCGAATACGAGCTGCTGTTAGGCGACTATCTGGAAATTGAGCAGTGGGTGCTCGACGGACGCGTCGATTGCGGCTTTTTGCGCCTGCCCGCTCACGCTCAGCTGCAAACGACGTTTTTGGCGCGCGACCGCTTGCTGGCGGTCCTGCCCGAGGGGCACGCGCTTGCGGGGCGCGAACGCGTGCCCCTTGCGCTTCTTGCCGAAGAGCCGTTTTTGCTGCTCCAAAAAGGCGCCAATGACGAAATCCTCCGGATGTTTCGCAAGCAAGGGCTTACTCCTGATGTTCGCTTTACCACTTGGGACGACTACGCCATCATGTCGATGGCAGAAAACGGGCTGGGGGTAAGCATTTTGCCCGAGCTCATTTTGCGCCGCTGCCCCTACCGCATTGCGCTGCGCGAGCTCGATCCGCCCGAATGGCGCGACATCGGCGTGGCGGTGCGCTCGCAAGACGATCTTCCGCTTGCTGTCGAGCGCTTCTTGGGTTACGTTTCTGCATCGATTGAATAGGGGGCGTTATGCCGTTTATAGATTGCGAGCAATGGGACGCGCAGCGGCTTATGGCCGAGCCGCGCGTTGCGGTGTTTGGCCCGTCGTCTGACGACGTTCGTCTGCGCGACCGCACCGGCGAAGCGCTTGGGCTCGCCCTCGGGCCGGCGAGCGAGGTTCTTTCCGATGCGGCCGCGCAGCAGGGCTTGTTCGTGGCGGAGTCGAGCAAGGTGGCAAACCGTGCGCTTGATGCGGGGGTCGAGCCATGGTCGGTGTTTCTCGAGCGCAAATGGGTGGAGAAATCGCAGCAGCTGCTCGATCGCATTGCCTGCGAGTACCCTTCTGTTCCCATCTATGCTGTTTCGCCCGATCAGTTCCGTATGGTTACCGGCTATCAGGTAACGAGGGGAGCGCTGTGCGCGATGGTTCGCCCGCTTCTACCTTCGGTGAAAGAAGCGGTTTGCGGTGCGCGGCGCATCGCGGTGCTGGAAAACATCAACAACTACACGAACATCGGGGCAATCTTCAGATCGGCAGCGGCGCTGAACATCGATGCGGTGCTGCTCACGCCCACGTGCCACGACCCGCTGTTTCGTCGCGCCGCGCGAGTGAGCATGGGCACGGTATTCCAGGTGCCGTGGACGCGCATCGGCAGCGTGAGCGAATGGGCAACGGAGGGCGTTGCGCTGCTGCACGGCTTGGGCTTCAAAACGGTTGCGCTTGCCCTTCGGGACGACTCGCTTTCCATCGACGATGCGCGCCTTGTGGAAGAAGAGCGGCTTGCGCTGGTGTTGGGGGCGGAAGGAGACGGTCTTGCTGCGCAAACCATCGCGCAATGCGACTACACCGTGCGCATCCCTATGCGCGAAGGAGTCGACTCTCTCAACGTTGCCGCCGCGAGCGCCGTGGCGTTTTGGGAGCTGCGCGCCCGCTAACCAGGTTCTTGCGCTTCTTGCAGGGCAGGCTTCCTGTTCTTCGTCGAAGCGCCCATCGGTAAAAAACTAGTCTCGGTTTCCGATTTTATTCGTAAAGAGTATACTGAGACCGCTGCAAAAGACTCGTATTGCACGTTCGCTTGGCAGGTGTTCGGGGGCTTCAGCCAAACGTAATTTGCTTAGTGCGAGTGTAATAGGGGGAGGGGAGCCTATGCAGTCGAACTTCATGCAATCGCAAGCGTCGGGATACCTCATCGCCATCGTGCAGGCGATTTGCTACGCCGGCATGGGCGTGATCAGCAAGTATCTGTACAATACCGGGCTGAACCCCGAGCAGGTCACCGGCATCCGCTATTTCGGTGCGGTTATCATCGTTGCCATCATGCTTCTAGCGACCAAGCAGCGTCCCTTCTTGAGCAAACGCCCTGTAGTGTACGTGCAGGCTCTCTTCTTTGTTTCGAGCGCATACCTTTACCTCGTTTCGGTGGATATGCTCACTGCGGGCTTGGCGACCGTGATCTTCTACTCGTTCCCGGCGGTGGTGACCATTCTTTCGGTGTTCGTGCTGCACGAGCCGCTTACCTTAAGGGCAGTGATAGCGTTGGTGCTGGCTATGGCGGGCATCGTCTTGATCTCCGGCGTGATTTCGCCTGACACCATCCAGCTCTCTCCGTTGGGCATTCTGCTTGCTATCGTTTCCTGCGTTGCCTTCGCTATTTACACCGTTATCGGCCAAAAGACCGTGAAAAGCGATGGTCAGCTTACGCTCACCTTTACCATGTGCGCGATGGGAGCTGTTTCCACGCTGGTGATCTTTCCTGCCGAAATGCCCGCCCTGCTGAGCATGACGCCTGAGCAATGGGCGTGGAGCGCGGCGATTTCGTTTTTCTGCACAGTGCTTCCGGTGCTGTTGCTGCTGGCTGCCATCAAGCGCATCGGCGCCACCAAGTCGGCGCTCATAAGCACATCCGAAACCCCGTTCTCGCTGCTGTTCGCTTTCCTGCTTTTGGGAGAGACGCTCACGTGGATGCAGGCAGTGGGCACGGTGCTGGTGGTGGCGTCCATCGTGGTTACCACGGTGCCCTCGCGAAAAAAGCCTTCTGAAAACGAGAAGCTTTCTGAATAGGCGAGCGGGCGTGCGGCATGCGCGGCGCCTGCGAGGCGTTTGCGTTTCACTGGACATGCAGGATGCGCAGTTCCCATGCAGCGCCTGCGTAGCGGCCGTTAGATCTGGCGCTGCAGATACAGCCCGTTGTCTGCAAACCCGAGGTTGCGATAGTAGTCGCGCGTCCCTATGGCGCTAATGACGTTGACGGCGCCGTAGCCCTCCTCCTTGGCTATGTCGCAGGCGCGTTGAACGAGCGAGCGCCCAAGGCCGCGATGCTGCGCGCCGCCGCTTGTGCGATGCAGGCCCGCAACCTGGCCGTATACGTGAACTTCCCTGATCATCGCCTCGTCGGGTTGCATGGGGTCTGCCTCTCTTTCGGCAAGGGCGTTTGCGTGGGGCAGCGAAAGCCGCAAAAACCCCGCAATGCGGCCTGCGGGCGTCACCCATTGCAAAAAACGCTCGTCGGTCACAGTGGTAGGGTAGGCCACCTCGTTGAGGGCGAGCTTCTCGATATCGGCGCCCTCTACGCTGATCTCGCGATGGCGAATCTCCTGAATAGAGCGCCCGGTTTGGGCGGCAAGGTGCTCGGTTTCCGCTTCCACCATCTGGCGCAGGTTGATCTTCTTGTTGCCCGTGAGGATGTCGTTGGCGGGAATGTCGCGGATCATGCGAGACACGCGACAGTAGGGCGGAGTTTCCAGCAAATCGTGGGAGAGCACGTCCATCAGCTCGTCTTCGGTGTAGGGGCGCCATCTCCCATCTGCAAAGCACGGCACGAGGTCGGTGCCTTCTATCAATGCGCAGGGGTAAAGCTTCACCTCGTCGGGCGCGAGGGCGCTATCGTTCAGCAGTTCCAGATAGTCCTGCTTGTCGGTTTCGGGCGTTGCCTGAAGCAGGTTCACCATGAAATGCGCATGCGTTTTGAACCCGAACAGACGCGCCAGCTCAAAGGCGCGGCGGATGGTGTTGGGGGAGACGTTGCGCCGGTTCGCCGCCAAGACGGCGGTGTTCAGGCTTTGGATGCCCATCTGGACCTTGGTGGCGCCAAGCCTTCGCATGTCTCTGAACGATTGCGCGCTCACCGCATCGGGGCGGGTCTCCATGACCAAGCCTACGACGCGGTGCTTCGCCTTCTCGTTGAGGACGTGTTCGCGCTCGACGTCTTCCCAGGTTGCCGTCTGCCAAGAGGCGAGGTCGTGCCAAGCGGTTTGCTCGCCGTAAAGCCGCGAAAACGCCTGGTTGTATGTGAGGTTATGGCTGTCCACAAGCGCTTGAACTGCTGCAACGCGTTCCGCGCAATCCTGTTCGCTGCAGGGGATGCGCGCCTGCTGGTAGGCTGCTTTTCTCGCGGCGGCGCTTGCGTTGGCGCGCTCGGGGTAGGCAGCTTCGTTGAGTGCGCGGAAGAGCTCGCGCACGAACCAGCGCTGAAAGGCTGCAGGGTAGTCGTTCCATGTGCCGCCGAGGATGATCAGCTCGACCTTGTCGGTTACGTGCCCCATTTCCGTCAATGCGCGCAAACGCGCTGAAACCTGCAGGTAGGGGTCGAACCAGTTGCGTTCTGCCCGCTGACAAGCGGGTTCGTCGGAAACGTAGCTTTTAGGCATGCGCATGTCGTTGGGGCAGTACAGGCAATTGCTCGTGCAGGGCCACGGCTTGGTGATCACCGAAATAGTTGCCACTCCCGATGCGGTGCGGCGCGGCTTGACGCGCAGTAGGCGCAGCAGGCGTTGCTCGATGTCGGGCGAGATCCCCCAGGCATCCCAGCGCGCGGGATCGTGTTCTTTCGTGTGCAAGTAAAACGGCATGAGATGCTTTTTGGCGACATGGTGGGCATTGGAGGAAATGCCCTTGTTTGCCTGGCGGATAAGGGCGGCAAGGCGTTTGTCGCCTACCTGGAGCGGGTGTTCGGTAAGCTCCCGAGCTGCCCGGACGATGATATGTTCAAGTCGTGATTCCATGAACATGCATTGTAAAGCACCGAATAGGGAAAAGGCTCCTCCTATTCTGATTCCTTTTCGGGATGGTGAAGCTGGTGAGGCGCGTGTTTGCCGTTTTTTCGCAAATCGGCTTCGCCCTCTGCCGAAATCGCTCTAAATCGAAAGATTTTCACTTCAAAATGAAAATAACTTTCGATTTAGAGCGGAGTTCTTATTATCGATAGAGGTCTTCTAGTTGATATAAATGCATTTCCCCAGGTAGAGAGGGAATAATGCTGGCAATAGAAAGAGCTTTAGGCGGAAAGGATGCGCAGGGGGGCAAAACAATCGCTCTTAATCGAAGTTAATTGCCTGCTCAGGGCAAAAAGGTTCGATTAAGAGCGATGGGTCAGGGCAAAAGGCGGACAAAGGAAGTTCCGGCGCGACAAGCGCGGCGACCGTGAAGATCGGCCTGCCGGAAGAGCGCGCGAGTGGTGGTGCGGCGTCCGCGAAGAGCTGCCTGTCGGAAGGGGCTCGCGAGTGGTGGCGTGGTGTCCGCGAAGAGCGGCCTGCCGGAAACGTTTGCGAAAGAAACGCCGCAGACCTTTTGACGCAGCTCGTTCTATCGAGCTTAGAGGGTAGAATGAGCACAGATCAGAATGTGATGGAAGAAGTGCAGAATGCAGCGTCGCGGGAAGCGAAAGTGAGTGCGAAGTAGCGCTGACCTGCGCAGACTCTAGCAGAAGCAAGCCTCAAGAAACGAAAGAGAGCCGTTCGATACCATGGATCTTCGCACGGTAGAAATCCTCCGACAGCTGAACAACCGTTTCTACGAAGCGTGCGCCGAAGCGTTTTCCCAGACGCGTCAGGGCGCATGGGAGGGCTGGAAGGCGTGTCTTCCCTTTATCCAGAATGCGTACGCGAAGAACCCAGGCGAGGAGCAAGGATCGCATTGCGGCAGCGGCGCGGAGAAGCTTTGTCGGGGCCAATGGGAGAGGGGCGAGGAGCAAGGCGTGAATTGCGACAGCGCCGCAGAGAAGCTCCGTCGGAGCCAATGGGAGAGGGGCGTTGAGCAAGGCTCGCATTGCGGCAGCGTCGTCTTGGGTGCCGACGAGCGTCTGTCGCTTTTCGATCTGGCGTGCGGAAACGGTCGCTTCGAGGCGTTTTTGGCGGACGAGTTGCCTGCTGTAGTGGCAGACATCGTGGCGGTGGACAGCTGCAACACGCTCATGAAGAAGGCGCGCACTCCGCAGGTGAGCTTTCGCGAGTTCGACGCGCTGGAGGCTCTTGTGCGAAACGAGCCGTGGAGCCAGCGGTTTCCTGCATGCGACGTGGCGGTTTCGTTCGGGTTCTTTCACCACATCCCTTCAAGCGGGCTGCGCAATCGCGCGCTGAGCGAGCTCTTAAGCCTGGTGCGTCCGGGCGGCTTGGTCATTGTATCGCTCTGGTGCTTTTTGGAGGATGAGCGCTTGTCGCGCAAAGCGAAGCGCGCTCACGAACGGGCGCTTGCCGCTTTAGGCGAGCGTTTTGCGGCGGAGGGCGTGTCGCTTGCAGACGAGCTCGAGCCCGGTGACTGCTTTTTGGGCTGGCAGGATGCTGAAGAGCTGTGGCGCTATTGCCACAGCTTCGACGACGCCCAGGCTTCCGAGCTCGCCTCTTCCGTGGCAGACACGGCAGACGAGGTTGCCCGGTTCCGGGCGGATGGAAAATCCGGAAAACTTAACATATACCTGGTCCTGAGGAAACATTGACCTGTCACAATGGCCTTGCGAAGCGAAGGGTCTCGCCTTGCGAAGCGAAGGGTCGCACTGTTGGCAGAGCCTCCGCCGTTTGCCTGAACGAACTACTGGCCGGATGAAGTCTGGCTGTCTTGCGACGCAAGGGTCGCAGCGCGGGGTGCGCGCAGCCCGAATGCCTGAAAGAAAGGAATTGCTATGAACGTGGTTTGCCTCGACTTAGAGGGTGTGTTGGTTCCCGAGATTTGGATTTCCTTTGCCGAGACGTCGGGCATTCCCGAACTGCGCCGCACCACGCGCGACGAGCCCGATTATGACAAGCTGATGGCATTCCGCTTGGATATTTTGAAGAAGAACGGGCTGGGCTTGCCTCAAATACAGGAGGTCATAGCGGGAATTGACCCGCTTCCGGGTGCCCGTGAGTTTTTGGATGCGCTGCGCGAGAAGACGCAGGTTATCATCATCAGCGACACGTTCGAGCAGTTCGCCCGCCCGCTTATGCGCAAGCTTGGGTGGCCGACGCTGTTCTGCAACTCGTTGCAGGTGGCAGCCGATGGAAGCGTGACCGGCTATGCCATGCGCTGCGAGCAGTCTAAGCTCACCACGGTGCGCGCGCTTCAAAGCTGCGGGTTCGATACCATCGCGGCAGGGGATAGCCACAACGACCTCGGGATGATCCGTGCAGGCAAGGCGGGATTTTTGTTCCGCAGCACCGATGCCATCAAGGCGGACAACCCCGATCTTTTGGCATTCGAGAGCTATGAGGATCTGCTGGCGGCAATCGAGCAGGCTCTCGGCTAATTAACATCGAACTTACCGCGATCGTCGCCCGGGCCGCTGTCCGAGCACGCACGGCAGTCGCGCGGAGTCGCACAGTCCGGCGGCAGCGCACGCACGGCAGTCGCGCGAAACCGCCCAAGCTGCGGTTGAGCCTGAGCGCCATTGTGCCGGCGCATAGTGCCGTACCCCTGATGAATTCGATACAATCGGGGTAGCTTGTGTCATGCTTGAAACAAAGAGTTTAAACCGAAGCGAGCGCATGTCGCACGGGGCTTCGTTTGAAGGGGATGGGTTTTTTGTCGCAACTTTCCATTGCACCGCGCTCCGCCGCCGATGCGCCCTTGCATTCCACGGTTGCGCGCTTTGTTCGGCGCGTGGAGGCAATGCCTCCGGGTGTGTGTCCTGTGGTGGCGCACGCATCGCTTCTGCATGCCGGCGCTGCGCAGTCGTGCGGAAAGTGCGTGCCATGTCGTGACGGCTTGCCGCGGCTTGCCGCAAAAGTTGACTCCATTGCCGCCTGCTCATCCGACGAAAACAGCCTCGCCGAGTGCCGTCAGCTGGCAGAAATGATTCGCGACACGTCCGACTGCGCCATTGGCTACGAGGCCGCTACGGCGTTTTTAGACGGGCTTTCCCAATTCGCTGAAGAGTTCGAAAGCCACGTGAAGCTCAAAAGCTGCGAGGCAGGCATCGGGCAGTCGGTTCCGTGCGAAACGATGTGCCCGGCGCACGTGAATGCGCCGGGCTACATTGCGCTTGTTGCCGAAGGGCGCTACGCCGAAGCGGTCAACATGGTGCGCAAGGACAATCCGTTCCCAACGGCGTGCGCGTTCGTATGCGAGCATCCGTGTGAGGAGCGATGCCGCCGTATGCTCATAGACGCCCCCGTTAACATTCGCGGCATCAAGCGCTTCGCGGTCGACCAGGCGCCGGCCGACACGGTTCCCGCTGCGCCCCGCGGGGTTGACACCGCACGCACCGTTGCCGTCATCGGCGGCGGGCCAAGTGGTCTGACCTGCGCGTACTTCTTGGCGTTGATGGGGCACAGAGTAACCGTGTTCGAGGCGCGCCGACAGCTAGGCGGCATGATGCGTTACGGCATTCCCGCCTATCGCTTCCCGCGCGAGCGCCTCGACGAGGACATTCGGGGCATTTTAGAGTCGGGCACGATCACCATTCGCTGCGAAGAGAAGATCGACGCGCTGCGTATGCGCGAGATTGCCGACACCTACAACGCGGTCTATGTGGCTATTGGCGCGCAGAAGGGCAAGACGCTTGCCATACCGGGCGCAGATGCCCAAGGCGTCATGTCCGCGGTGGAGCTGCTTGGCGCCATCGGAGACGAAGAGTACCCCGACTTCACCGGGAAAGACGTGGTGGTGGTCGGCGGCGGCAACGTGGCGATGGACTGCGCGCGAACCGCCGTGCGCGCCGGCGCAAAGACGGTGTCGGTTGCGTATCGCCGCCGCAAGGAGGACATGACCGCGCTTGCAAGCGAGGTTGAAGCCGCAGTTGCCGAGGGCGTCGAGATGATGGTGCTGCAGGCGCCCGATTCCATAGAGGTTGACGAAGCGGGGCACTGCCGCGCGCTCGTGTGCCAGCCGCAATACATTGGGCCGGTGAAGCGAGGCCGTCCGTCGCCGGTTGCGGCGGACAAGCCGCCTTTGCGCATTCCCGCCGACGTGATCCTGATTGCCGTGGGGCAAGACATTGATGCCGCTCCGTTCGAAGAGTGCAGCATGTCTACTACGTGGGGCAGGTTCGACGCGACCGACGACCTGCATGCCCTGGGAGGCCCGCCGAACGTGTTTGTTGGCGGAGACTGCCAAACAGGCCCTGCAACGGTTATTCGCGCTATTGCCGCCGGAAAGGTGGCTGCGCGCAACATCGACGAGTACTTGGGATACCACCACGTTCTCGCGTGCGACGTTGAGGCTCCGCCTGCGCATTCCAACGACCGGACGCCCTATGGCCGCGTTGAGCTGGTCGAGCGTCTTGCTCGCGAGCGTCGCAGCGACTTCGACGACGTTGAGCTGGGCATGAGCTTTGAGGAAGTGCGCCAAGAATGCGGGAGATGCCTGCGGTGCGATTGCTTTGGTGCCGGAACTACCGAAGGGGGAAGGCAGCAATATGAGTGAACAGGGTAACGAGCCAATGCGCGAGTTGCGAAAGGGTTGCCTCGAGGAGCAGGCGCGCGCACGCGAGGTTCGGCTTACTATTGACAACGTGCCCGTTGCGGTGGCAGCGGGCTCCACGCTCTTGGAGGCGGCACAGCATGCGGGCGTGCATGTTCCCACGCTGTGCTACCTCAAAGAGCGCAGTGCGGTGGCGTCATGCCGCATGTGCGTGGTGGAAGTAGAGGGCGAGCAGCATCCGCTGCCTGCGTGCGCCACGGTGGCAAGGGACGGCATGCGGGTCGTCACGCATTCGGAAAAGCTGAACGCGTATCGAAAGCTGACGCTTGAGCTTATCGTGTCGAGCAAAGGCGCCGCGCTGGCGTCGCTTGCATGCGACACGAGTGCCGACGCCAATGCCTGCACAAGCGAGCTGTCACGTCTGTGCCATGAGCTCGAAGTGGAAGAACCCTTGGAGTTCGCCCAGGTCAAAGAGATCCCTTTGGTTGAGGGCAATCCGTTTCTGGCGTACGACCCCAACCTCTGCATCGAATGTCAACGCTGCGTGGGCGCCTGCAACTCGGCGGCGCGCAACCACAGCCTGCAGACGCGGATGCGCGGGTCTCACGTGCTGATAGATGCGCCGTTCGGCCAAAACTGGCGTGAGACCGAGTGCGAGTCGTGCGGCAATTGCGCCCAGGCATGCCCGACGGGAGCGCTGTCGTTGCGCAAGCGAGGTAGGCGCGCGCTCGCAGAACCGGAGGGCCGTGCAGGGGAAAGCGCGCATACCGTGCGCACCACGTGCCCGCACTGCGGCGTGGGATGCCAGCTTGAGCTGGAGGTGCGCAATGGGAGGATCGTTTCTTCCAAGGGCGCGTTCGGGGCGTCGAACAGAGGCCTGCTTTGCGTGAAGGGGCGCTCTGCCAGCTTCGATTTCGTGAGCTCGCCCGACCGCTTGACAACGCCGCTTGTGCGCAACAAGGAAACGGGAGAGCTTGAGTCTTCCACATGGGACGAAGCATTACGCCTGGTGGCAAGCAGGTTCTCTCACTTGCGTGACGAATACGGCGGGCGCTCTATCGCGGCGTTTGCCTGCTCGCGTTCAACGAACGAAGATGTGTACCTCTTTCAAAAGATGGCGAGGGTGGCGCTTCAGACGAACAACGTCGACAGTTGCGCCCGAGTTTGACACAGCCCCAGCGTCGCCGGTCTGGCGACCATGCTTGGGTCAGGTGCAATGACCAACTCAATAGACGATATCGTCAACGATGCCGATGTCATCATGCTGGTAGGCTCGAACCCCGAGGAGGCGCATCCGGTCATCGGCATGCGCATCCGCCAGGCAGTTGAGCGCGGCTGTCGGCTTATCGTGGTAGACCCGCGCAAGATAGGGCTTGCCGCAAAGGCCGACATTCATTTGCGTGTTCGTCCGGGAACCAACGTGGCGTTTGCCAACGGCATGGTGAATCTGCTTATCTCGCTTGGCCTTGCCGACGCGTCGTTTGTGCGCGAGCGCACCGAGGGGTTCGGCATCATGCAGGCGCAGGTGGAGGAGTTCACTCCCGACTACGTTGCGCGCGTGTGCGGTATCGCGGTGCAGGATTTGGTTGCGGCGGCGAAGATGTACGGCACCGCAGAGCGCGCGGCTATTCTGTACTGCCTAGGCGTGACCGAACACACCACCGGTACCGACGGCGTAATGGCGCTGTCCAACATTGCGATGGTTACCGGCAATTTGGGCAAGCCCGGAGCGGGGATGAACCCTCTGCGCGGGCAGAACAACGTGCAGGGCGCCTGCGACATGGGAGCCGGCCCCGACGATTATCCGGGATACCAAAAGGTGACCAACCCCGCCGCCCGCAAGAAGTTCGAGCAGGCATGGGGCGTGCCTTTGCCCGAATGGTCGGGCACGAAGGCAACGGAGTGCTTCCCGGCGATGCTTGCCGGAGAAATCAAAGGGCTGTATCTATTCGGCGAAGATCCGGTGCGAACCGACCCCGACACCCACCACGTTCTGCGCTCGCTTGAGGCGCTCGACTTTTTCGTCGTGCAGGATCTTTTCCTCACCGAAACGGCGAAGCTTGCCGATGTGGTGCTGCCCGGACGCTGCTATGCCGAAAAGGAAGGGACGTTCACCAACACCGAGAGACGCGTTCAGCGCGTGCGCAAAGCGGTGGATGGCCCTGAAGGGTCGCGGTTGGACACGCAGGTGTTCACCGAGGTCATGAACAGGATGGGGTATGCGCAGCCCGAGCTGAGCGCCGCCGAGCTCATGGACGAGATAGCCTCTCTGACGCCTACGTACGCGGGCATACACCATGCGCGTCTCGACGGCGAGGCATACGACCGCGGGCTCCAATGGCCGTGCTTGGATGACGGTCATCCGGGCACGCCCGTTTTGCACATCAGCTCGTTTTCGGGAAGCGTCGGGGCGTTCTCTACGCCCGACTACATCCGCTCAGCGGAGCTGCCCGACGAGGAGTACCCCTTCGTGCTGATGACCGGACGCGTGCTCTATCAGTACAACGCGTGTGCCATGACCGGGCGAACGGAGGAAACGTCGGAGATAGAGGGAAGCTCGTTTATCGAGATAAACACGCACGACGCAGGCGCGCTCGGCATTGAGGACGGGCAGCGCGTGCAGGTGACGTCGCGCCGCGGTTCGGTTGAGACGACGGCGCGCGTTTCCGACAAGACGAACCCGGGAGAAACGTGGATGCCGTTCCATTTCCAAGACGGCAATGCCAATTGGCTTACCCACGCTGCGCTCGACCGCGTGTCGAAGGCGCCCGAGTACAAGGTGTGCGCCATTAAAATCGCACCGAAATAACTACTGGTCAATGAAATAAAAAGTGCGAGAAGGCTGCGGTCGTTTTCCAGGAACCGCAGCCTTCTCGCATGAGAGAGCGATGCGCGTTATTTAGAGAAGAGATGCGCGCAATTTAGAGAAGCGATGCGCGCAGCTGCTCGCCCGAAAGGGGAGACAGATACGCTGGCGCGATGTCGAAGACCGTCTTTGCGCCCGCCGCGCCTTCCTCGGACATGCGATGCACGGCACGCGCGTAGGCAACCAACGCGTTGGCAGTGAACTCGGGGTTGGACCCGAGCTTGAGCGAGTACTCAATCACACACGGATACCCGCCTGCCGTCTTGCCGCTGCGAAGCACGAATCCTCCGTGGGGCATTTCGGAATGGTCACGCGTAAGCTCTTCCTGGCTGATGAAATGCACCGTCGTGTCGTAATCGGCAAAGTAGTTCGGCATTTCTTTGATCTGACGCTCCACCTCGGCGGCGTCGGCGCCTTCCTCCAAAACGACATAGCACTCGCGCGTGTGCTTCTGGCGCGTGGTGAGGTCGGGGTTTTCGCCTGCGCGTACTGCGTCGAGCGCGGCTTCCACCGGCACCGTGTACTGCTTTGCGTCGGCAACGCCTTCGATGCGGCGAACGGCGTCGGAGTGGCCTTGGCTTACGCCGCGACCCCAAAACGTGTAGTCGGCGCCTTCGGGAAGAATAACGTTGCCGAACAGGCGCTCCAGCGAGAACAGACCCGGATCCCAGCCGCACGAGATCAGCCCAACGTGGCCGCCTTCCTTTGCTGCCGCGTCAACAGCGGCGAAGTGCTCGGGGATGTTCGCGTGCGTGTCGAAGCTGTCTACCACGTTGTACATCTTCGCGTAGCGAGGAGTCTGCTCGGGCAGATCGGTTGCGCTGCCGCCGCACAAAATGAGCACGTCGACGTCGGTGGCCGCACCGTTCTCAAGATCGTCGACGGAGCGAACGGGAACGTTTTCCGTGGCAATCTGAACCGTGGACGGGTCGCGACGGGTGAACACTCCCACCAGTTCGGTGTCGGGGTTCTGGCTGATTGCTCGCTCTACGCCACGCCCGATATTTCCATAACCCATGATGCCTATCCGAATGGCAGTCATGTCCATACCTCCTTGCACACATCGGCAAACGGATGCTTGCCGCATTTCCTTACGAACTTGCATAGTACCGCGCCAAGGCAGTGAGCACAAAGCACCTAAAGGCGTTTTAACCTGACAGTAACGTGGTTTCCCAAGGAGAGCCGCGACGGGAGCGGGGGTGAGCACCTGCCGGATTGACTCTCCGCGCTGCGACTCGAGGACGCTGCATCGGGGGCGCTTCGCCAGCGTGGCGCCTGCGAGCAGCGGCGGCAGTAGGCGTTAGGGCGCCGAAGTGGGGTTGGGCGCGCCAGCGCAGGGAAAATGGGCGCTTAATACGTAAGAAATCGCACCATGCGTAAAACTTGATCTAATCATTACATTGTCGAGGGGTGTTCGGTGATAGCCTATGAATGGCGCATTTCGCGACCCTTGGCATGAGGAAAAGAAGGGAACAAGGGGAGCGGGCGTCGCAATATTGAAAATGAGAATGGAGGTCCTTGGAGTCGTATGGACATTGCAACCCTCGTCGTAGTGGTGATGGTTATCGTTACCGCTTTGATTTTCGACTTTACCAACGGATTTCATGACACGGCAAACGCAATGGCAACCTCCATTGCCACCGGCGCCCTGAAACCCAGAACGGCAGTTATAGCCGCCGGCACCTTGAATCTGATAGGTGCTTTCCTTTCTACCGAGGTGGCTCAAACCATTTCAGGAGGCTTGATCAACGAGCAACAAGTGGCAATAGGGCCAGAGTTCATTTTCGCGGGCTTGGTCGGAGCCATTTTGTGGAACCTGCTCACCTGGCTGGTGGGCTTGCCTTCCAGCTCCTCCCACGCTCTGTTCGGCGGCTTGGTTGGCGCGGTCATCGTGGGTGCCGGCGTTGAGGGCATCAACTTCCTTGGCGTTCTGACCAAGATCCTCATCCCGGCGATCGTGTCGGTGATAGTTGCGATCATGGCGGCAACATGCGCCACGAAACTCATAGGGTTTATCACCAAAGGGATGGCGGAAGACAAGGTTGAAAGCGGTTTCCGTCACGGCCAGACGGTCACTGCCTGCCTGGTGGCGCTTTCCCACGGAACCAACGACGCTCAAAAGACGATGGGCATCATCACGCTGACGCTTATCGCGGCGGGCGTTCAGCCTTCCGGTTCCGGCCCGGAACTGTGGGTTGTGGCGGTGTGCGGCTTCGCCATCGCTTTGGGCACCTACATGGGCGGCTGGCGCGTTATCCGCACGTTGGGCAAGGGTCTTACCGAGATCAGCACCCCGCAGGGTTTCGCCGCAGAGGCTAGCTCTGCAACCACTATTCTGGTATCTTCTCACCTTGGCTTTGCTCTTTCCACCACGCAGGTGTGCTCCGGCTCCATCATCGGCTCGGGGTTGGGCAAAGGCACGCCGGTTAACTGGAAAGTTGCAGGCCGCATGGTTATTGCCTGGCTGGTCACGTTCCCGTGTGCGGCGCTGGTGGGCGCAATCGCCTGTGCGGTGACCAAGGTTGGCATGTGGGGCGTTATCGTGGTTGCCGTGCTTGCCATTCTTGGCGCGGCTATCATCATTCGTCTGTCGCATCGCAATCCGGTTAACTCTATGAACGTCAATGAATCGGGCGACGTTAAGATCAACGCCGATTCTGCTCCGGCTGCTCAGGCTGCGTAAGGAGGGTAGGTACGCATGATTGTCATCGAAGAAGAAATCATGAGCTTCATTTTGGTGCTGGTTGTTGCCGTTGGCGTGGCAAGCGTCATCAGCACGCTTTATGCCTTAGGGCTGCGTTTGTGGGCTCGCGGTGCAGTTGAGGCGGAAAGCGGTTCCCATGTGCTTCCGCGCTTGTTCTCCTGCTTGTGTTTCGCGGCTTGCGTAGTCATTGTGCTATTTGCCCTGTGGCTTATGATTCCGCTGTTCCATCAGTAGGACGAAACGGCGGCTGCGAAATTCGCAAGCCGCCTTTTTTACGTTAGGTGTTCACGTTGTCGGTTGAGAGAAGGAACAAGCTATGACCAAGATTTTGGTTGGTATTGACGGAACCGAGCGCGGAGAGCGCGCGCTTGAGTGGGCGGCGCGTTACGGAGCTCGCGAGAATGCCAGCCTAACGCTCATTGCGGTGGTTGACCCTTCTGCTGCGCGTATGTACGGCGTAGACAAGCAAACCGGCGACGCGGCTATCCAAGAAGTGCTCAACGACGCCAAAGCAAAGGTGCTTGCCAAGTACCCCGCAACTGAAGTGGAAACGGTCATTGCCGTGGGCAAAGTTGTCGATTGCCTGGTAGAGGCAGCGTCAAGCCACGACATGGTTGTGATGGGCTCTCACCACGGCTCATCGGTGGGGGAGACCGTTGGCGGCGCAAAGGGTTTGCGCGTTTCGGTGTCGGTAAGCGTTCCCACCGTTGTAATTCCGTTCGATTGGGAGCAGGATTCTGCGAATCATCGCATCGTGTGCGGCGTTGGCCCCGACGACTCTAGCACCGAAGCCATTAAGTTTGCGGTGCGCGAGGCAATTATCGATGGCGAGCAGCTCGATTTGGTGTCGGGATGGGGCTTACCGGCGCTTTTGACCAAGCCCGCCGAGGCTATGGGCGGCGGCTTGGGTCCGGTAGGCGAGCAGTATCAACGCAACCTCGAGAACCTGGCCGCACAGCTGAAAGAGACCGACGAGCGCTTGGAAGTGGTGGCTCACGCAGTGGAGGGCCCCTCCCCTACGAAGGCCATCTTGGATTATGCAAAAGACAGCAAGCTTTTGGTGTTGGGCACGCATTCGCGTTCGGCGCTGGGTCGTACGCTGTTCGGATCTACCACGCACAGCGTCTTGTTGAACCTGTGTGTACCTACGGTGATTGTGCCGCAAAAATAACGTCTCGGGGTATGATGGGGAAGTTACCTGTCCGCGAGAAAGGTTAACTTCGCATGGATATCCTTCTGATGATACTTGCCGCCACCATTGTGCTGGGCGTGCTGGTGTTCATTCACGAGGGCGGGCATTTTCTTGCATCTAAAGCGTTCGGTGTGCGTGTGACCGAGTTCATGTTGGGGCTTCCAGGCCCCAACATTGGTTTTACGGCGGGCGGTACCAAGTTCGGCATTACGCCGCTGTTGCTGGGCGGCTATGCGCGCGTGTGCGGCATGGAGCCCGGGGAGATGAGTCCTCATTTGCGCGAAGTGCTCGCCGCCCTGTATCGGCGCGGCACGGCGAACATGGAAGACATCGCGGTTGACTGCGGCATCGATGTGGAGGCCGCCTACGAGGCGCTTGAAGAGCTAGTGGAATGGGGAAGTGCCATCGCCCCTCTCAAATCCGACCGCTTCAATACCTATCGCGCACCCGAGTTTCGTCCAAGCAAGCGCAGCGTCCGCAAGGCTCAGCAAGAGGGCGGTTTGGTGCCGGTAGCCTATGCGCAGGGGCAAGCGCGCCCCGTTGCCGACCCAGAAGAGCTGTTCCAAAGCGAGTATCGCCAGCAGTACCGCAGCCTGCCGTTTTGGAAGCGCTCGGTCATCTTGGTTGCGGGCGTTGCCGTCAACCTGCTGTTTGCGGTCGTGACGTTTGTGGTGGTGTTCACCTTTATCGGCGCCGATGTGCAGTACGTCGATACGGGCGAGATAGCGCACGTCACGCTTGCTCCCCTTGATGCCGTGATCTATGGGTTCTCTTACATCGGAGCGGTTGTCGAGGCGGTCGTGGGCCTGTTCAACCCGGCGACCACGGTACAGGTTATTGAGGGCTCCTCGTCCATCGTGGGCATTGCGGTTATGTCGGGCAGCGCATTTCAGGCGGGAGCGAGCCAGTTCCTTCTGTTCATGGCAATGATCTCTACTTCCCTGGGCGTTATGAACCTTCTGCCCATTCCGCCTTTGGACGGCGGGCGCTTTGTTGTCGAGGTGTTCCAAAAGCTTTCCAAGCGCACTGTTTCCCTGAGGGCGATGAACGCGCTTTCCCTTGTAGGCATGGCGTTGTTTTTGTGCTTGTTCGTGGTGATGGTGAACCAAGACGTGCAGCGGTTCGTTTTCGGGAACTGGTGATTCTCGGGTTTGGCGGATGTGAGGTATTCCGCAAAGCGAGAAAAAGGCTCTGCTGCTTTCTCTTGCTTCCTTGCTTAGCGGTACAATGGTACGACATGCCAAAGACAATACGGAGGGGTCATGTCTTTAGAACCC
This sequence comes from Candidatus Aphodovivens excrementavium, assembly GCA_018715935.1. GTDB lineage: Bacteria > Actinomycetota > Coriobacteriia > Coriobacteriales > Eggerthellaceae > Aphodovivens > Aphodovivens excrementavium. The sequence continues at coordinate 32,620 of DVKR01000003.1, read as the reverse complement.
GAACAGGTGCGTGAAACAAAGCCCAATCAGGCCACCCGCCAGGTGATGGTGGGTGACGTTCCCATGGGCGGCGGCGCTTGCGTGGTGGTGCAGTCGATGCTCAACGCCCCCGCCAACGACGTTGAGGCGAACCTGGCCCAGATTCGCGCGTTGGCGGACGCCGGGTGCGAAGTCGTTCGCATGGCCATCCCGCGACGCGATTGCCTTGATGCGTTTCAGGCTGTGTGCGAAGCGTCTCCTCTTCCGGTAGTAGCCGACATCCACTTCGACGCCGCCATTGCCATAGAGGCGGCGCGCCGCGGTGCGGCGAAGCTGCGCATCAACCCTGGCAATATCGGCGGATGGGCGAAAACCGACGCGGTTCTTGACGCAGCGGGTGAGGCGGGCATTCCCATTCGCATCGGCGTTAATGCCGGCTCACTTGACGCCGCCCTCGCGCAGCGCGATCTTCCGCTCCCTCGGAAGCTGGCGCTGTCTGCCGAGGAATACGTGCAGCATTGCGAAGAGCGAGGCTTTGCCAACTTGGTGGTGAGCGCGAAGGCGCATGACGTCATGGCAACCGTGGAAACGTATCGGCTGCTGTCTCGGAAGATCCCTCACATTCCTTTGCACATTGGCATAACGGAGGCGGGAACTGCGTTTCAGGGCATCATAAAATCCGCTTGCGGCCTGGGGATCCTTTTGGAAGAGGGCATTGGCGATACGCTGCGTATCTCTCTTACCGACGACCCGGTCCAAGAGATTCGCGCATGCTGGACGCTGCTTGCCGCGCTGGGTCTGCGCCGCCGTTCGCCCGAGCTCATCAGCTGCCCTACGTGCGGGCGCTGCCAGGTGAATCTGATTGGGCTGGCAAAGCAGGTGGAGGAGCGTTTGGCGCAAAGTTCGAAGCCGATAAAAGTTGCCGTGATGGGGTGCGTGGTCAACGGACCTGGCGAGGCGGCCGATGCTGATATTGGCGTTGCCTGCGGCGATGGCGTGGGCATTGTGTTTTCTGGTGGCAAGACCGTCCGCAAGGTTGCAGAAAGCGATATCGTGGACGCTTTGATGGAGGAGATAGGAAGACTATGACAAACAACATCATTCGCATGAGCGCGCTCTACGCTCCCACGCTGAAAGAAGACCCTTCCGATGCGGACATCGCGTCGGCGAAGCTTTTGGTTCGCGCCGGCATGGTGCGCAAAGAGGCTTCGGGCCTGTATTCGTTTTTGCCGTTGGGCATGCGCGTGCTGCGCAAGATCGAGAACATCATTCGTGAGGAAATGGATTCCCACGGCGGACAAGAGATCCTGATGCCCTTTGTGCAGCCTGCCGACCTTTGGCACAAAAGCGGTCGTTGGACGGTCTACGGCGACGAGCTTCTGCGGGTGACCGACCGCCACGGCAACGAGTTTTGCCTTGGTCCCACGCATGAAGAAGTGGTTACCGATTTGGTGGACAACGAGCTTCGCAGCTACAAAGACCTTCCGAAAAACCTGTACCACATCCAGCTGAAGTTCCGAGACGAGCGTCGTCCGCGTTTCGGCCTGCTGCGTGGTCGTGAGTTCATCATGAAAGACGCCTACAGCTTCGATGCCGACGAAGAGGGCTTGGATAAAAGCTATATGCTGATGCGCGAGGCGTACTCGAACATGTGCGAGCGCATGGGGCTTGAGTATCGCATCGTGGAAGCCGACTCCGGCCAGATTGGCGGCAGCGGCTCTGAAGAGTTCATGGCGCTTGCGGAAACGGGCGAGGCCGAGCTGGTTCACTGCGAATGCGGCTACGCGGCCGACGTGGAAGCGGCGGCGTGCGCACCGAAGCCAAAGGCCTATCCGGCAAACAAGCTGGAAAAGATCTCTACCCCCGGCGTGCATACCATCGCCGAGTTGGCGGCGCATCTGAACTGCGAAGAAGCTGCCTGTATGAAGGCGTTCGCCTGCAAAGACGAGGAAGGCGCCATCTGGGTGCTGTTCGTGCCGGGCGATTACGAGGTCAACGAGGTCAAGGTAGAGAACCTCATTGGCATCTTCGAGCCTCTTTCCGACGAGGAGATGAAAGACGCCGGCCTGGTGAAGGGCTCTATGGGGCCGGTCGGCCTTCCTGACGGCGTGAAGGTTGCCGCCGATGAGAGCCTGCGCGATATGCCCGCTTGGGTGGTGGGCGCCAACGAAGACGGCTTCCATTATGTGGGTGCGCAGCTTGGCCGCGATTTCCAGGTGGATAAGTGGGCCGACTTGTGTCTGGTGCGCGAGGGAGACCCGTGTCCGAAGTGTGGTTTGCCGCTCTCTCATGCTCGCGGCATAGAGGTTGGTCAGATCTTCAAGCTGGGCGACAAATACTCTCGCTCCATGGACGTTACGTTTATGGACGAGAATGGAGCCGAGCGCTACTTCATCATGGGCTGCTATGGCGTGGGCGTGACGCGCACGCTGGCGGCGGCAGTGGAGCAGAGCCACGACGACAACGGCATCATCTGGCCGTTCCCCATCGCGCCCGCCCATATCTGCATCATCCCGCTTACAGTTGGCGACGACGTGGTGCAGCCGGCGGCGGAGCGCTTGGCGGAAAAGGCCGCTGAGCTGGGCTTCGAGGTTGCTATCGACGATCGCAACGAACGCGCCGGCGTCAAGTTTGCCGATGCCGATCTTATCGGGTGGCCGTTGCAGGTGGTGGTTGGCAAGCGGGGGCTTTCCGAGGGCAAGGTCGAAATCAAGCGCCGTCGCACGGGAGAGCGTCGCGATGTCGAGCTGGTGTCGCTTTCCGAGTTGTTTGGGTTTGCGGCGCGCGCGAAGCGCAACGGCCGCGGCGTTAACGTCTTCGACGCGCTGTTCAGCTAAGCCTCGACGGGCGCTAGCTGTCTTTTCCGTATGCCTGCTCTATCCATGCTTGCGCCACTTCCAAAAACGCACGAGTTGCCGAACTTGCGGCATCCATCGAGCGCAGGGCTATGCCAACCCTGCGCTCGACTGGTTTTTCGGGGGGAAGCACGGCAAGCGGAAACGGTGTATCGCGCACGATCAGGCCTGGCAGCACGCTGTAGCCGAGCCCTTTGCTCACCATGCTCATGACTGCATAGTCGCTGTCGATGTTAAAGCGCATGTGAGGCGTTACGCCAACGCGCTTGAAGTAGGAGTCGATTTCGGAAAACACGCCGCTTTTAAGCCGTATGTAGGGCTCTTCCGCCATATTCTTCAGCGGAAACGATTCCGCGTCTGCCAAGGGGTGATCGAGCGCTACTGCCACAAGCAGCGGGTCGCTGCGAAGATGTATCGCATGCAGCTTGTGGGTGAGAGGCGACACCACGAACCCGCAATCGGCATCGCCGCGCCAGATCATCTCCTCAAGTTCTTCTTGGTCGTCATCGAGCGTGATGTGTAATTCTACGCCGGGGTATTTGGCGGAAAATGTCTTTGCAATGCCGGGAAGCCACTGTATGGCGGTACTAGTGAACGTGGCAACGTGAACGCTTCCGCTTTCTAGCTGCTTCACTTCGCTCAGCCGGGCGGCAAGTCTCCGTTCTGCATTGCTTATGTCTTGGATCCAGGGGAGAAGCTGCTTGCCTTCTGCCGTGAGGTGAGCGCCGCCGTAATCTCGCACGAACAGCGTGCAATCAAGCTCCTTTTCGAGGGCGTTTATCAGATAGCTTACGCCTGCCTGCGTGTAGCCCATGACAAGTGCGGCCTCCTTGAAACTGCCCGTGTTTGCCACGTTGAGCGCGGCTTCATAGCGCATGTTGGTCATAAGCTTCTCCTTAGCTAGGGGACCCTACGTAAATAGTACTGCAACGATAAGAAACTCTTTAAAAATTAATAGGAAAATCGCGTTTTACTTTCATTTGGCGTTTGCCTACCATTGAGGAGGTCTTTTCGTTGCTTTCTGAGGCACCGGGTGCTGGAGAAAGTGGGAAAGGCGGTTGGATGAGTTCTGTCAAGGAAGGTGCGCTTTCCTACTGCGCACAAGGAGGGCAACGTCGTGTTCGCGCAACTGAAAGACGCTCGCTGGCTGTTCGTGGGCAGCGTTGTGCTGCAAACGCTCATTTTTGGGCTGGGCAGCGCCATTACTAAGCTTGCGTACGACAGCGTCACGCCCTTGTGGTGCATGGTCTTGCGTTTTGGCCTCGCGTTTCTGGTGTTTGCCGTTCCCTTTGGCAAGCATATATTCAAGCAGCTTCGTTCGGCGCGTCTGCGCGATTGGCTGCCTGCCGCTGCGGGCATGGCGGTGTCGTATATTGGGGCAAATATCGCCCTTGATCTAACCACGGCGACCAACGTCGGCTTCTTGGTGGCGCTGCCGGTGGTATTCGCCCCCTTCATAGCGATTCCGGTGCTGCGCCGTAGGTATCGCCTGTATCATCTGCCGTTCCAGTTGGCAGTGGTGCTGGGGCTGTTCTTGCTGTGCTCTAACGGCGGCTCGTTCGCGTTTGGGCCAGGCGAGGCGCTGGCGCTTTTGGGGTCGGTTGGCATCGCCTGCGCTTTGGTGTTCGGCGAAAAAGGTCTGGCGAACCTCAGCGTCGTTACTATTTCGGCAACGCAGGTTGGCTTGACGTTTGTGTGCTCGTTGGTGGGCGCTCTGTTATTCGAGCCGCCGCTTGATGTTGTGGCTGTAACGCCTGTGGCATGGGGCGTGATTGCGTTTCTGGCGCTTGCCAGCACGTGTCTGACCTTCGCGTTGCAAAACATCGCCCTTACTAAGCTGGAGTCTTCCACGGTGTCGATGCTGCTTACCGGCGAGCCTGTTTTCACTGCCGCATTCAGCTTCCTCGTCTTGGGCGAGTCGCTTTCCGTAATCGGTCTGGCTGGCTCTGCCATCATTGTTGCCTGCGTGGTGGGAGAAACCTATCTTGACGGCAGGGCTGCAAAAGGCAAGCTTCCCTCGCTTCGCATGGCGGCGAAATGTCGGCGTTCAGACGCTCCGTCTGCTGCGTCGCGTTCCGCTGCGGCGCATTCAGCCGCAACGCGCTAGCAGAGCATTGCGGCTAGGCTCTGCTTGGGGCAGCCGCATTGCGGTCACTCACCGTCTAGAGCAGCCGGCTCGCAATCAGGCAAGCCTCAGAGCAACCGTCTCGCAATCGTGCGCTGCCCAGAACAACCGTTTCGCAACAAAACGGCAGGGTGGTTTGCCCTTTTTCGTGTATTAGTGCATCATGGAACCGTAGAGCCGACTGCAGCCGTAGAGCGCGTGCGGCCGCTGCCGGTAGAGATTTAATGCTCGCACAAGGGCAAGGAGGCTTCTCATGGCTAACATCGGCGACGGTTTCAAAGACATTTTCTTTGCTGGCATTGGCGCTTTGGCCATCACGGGCGAAAAGGCCAAAGAGGTGGTAGATCAGCTCATTGCCAAGGGCGAGATCACGGTAGATCAGGGAAAGCAGCTCAATTCCGAACTCACGCGCAAGGTGGGCGAGGCAGCAACGAACGTGCGCTATGCCACGATTGAGGCGCGCATGAAGGCGATGTCTGCCGAAGAGCGCGCGGAGTTTGTTGCCAAGGCGGCAGAAATTGCCGACAACATCAACGAGAAAAGCGAGAAAGAAGCCGAGGCTCAGGCGGCGGATGCCAATGAGGCCGGCGGCGAAGATCCTATCGATGTCGCTCCGGAAGCGCCAGCGAGTAACGACGGTGCCGACCAGGGCGCTCCCGACCAGCAGGCTTCTCAACAGTAGCTGCGAGATTGCGAGCCGTCGCGTGTCGACGGCTCGCGCTTTTTTGGGCGATGCTTTGCAGGCGCCCATTGCCCACAGAGTAGGTTGCCTACGTTCGCACAAGGATTGCTGATAGCCCATGCCCATGGTGGAAAATACCCTTCTGAAATATTTCTTCTCATCGGGAGCCGAAATAGACCCCGAGAAGAAGTTCAATCTCACGCGCAAAAGCCGCACGCGCCGCATGCGCGAAATCCTGGGCATTCTTCAGCACTATCACTTCCTGCGCGGGTTTCAGCCTTCCGAGTTTCGGCAAATGCTAGAGGACTTAGGCCCGAGCTTCGTGAAGATCGGGCAAACTCTTTCCACGCGTTCGGAGATATTGCCGAAGGCGTTTTGCGACGAGCTCACCAAGCTTCAGATGGAATGCGACCCGCTGCCCTTCGATCAGATTTTGCATGCGATACACGACATTTACGGGGAGAAGCAAAACGAGATCTTCGACGCTATCGATCCGAAGCCGCTCGGAAGCGCGTCGTTGGCTCAGGTTCACAAAGCGCGCTTGGTGAACGGCGACATCGTTGCGGTGAAGATCCAGCGCCCCGGCGTGAAAGCCACCATGGCGCAAGACATCGACATTATGCGCATTGTCGCGCGCCAGGCGTCGCGGTTTATGAAAGACAACCAGATGCTCGACTTGCGGGAGGTTGTCGAGGAGCTGTGGGCGACGTTTTTGGAGGAGACCGATTTCGGCCGCGAGGCCGCCAACCTTCAAGAATTTGCCGAGCTGAACAAAGACGTTGCCTTCATCGGCTGCCCGAAGGTGTATCCAGAGCTTTGCAGCGAATACGTTTTGGTGATGGAATACGTTGAGGGCATTGGCATTTCCCACACTGACAAGCTGGAAGAGCTTGGCTACGATTTGGAGGAAATCGGCCGAAAGGTGCTCGACAACTATGCCACGCAAATTCTCGACCACGGGTTTTTCCACGCCGACCCGCATCCGGGTAACATGCTCATCCGCGATGGCCAAGTTATGTACATTGACCTGGGCATCATGGGGCGCCTCTCTCCACGCGACCGGGCAGGGTTTGGCAATATTATCAAAGCGGTGGGAAAGCAAGACGCTTCCGATCTGAAGGATGCGCTTATTGCCTTTGCGGCATCGAAAGACATTGACGCCATCGACCATACGCGCATGCTGGCAGATCTCGATTCACTGCTGAACGACTACGGTTCGTGCGATGTTGCCGATATCGATATCGGGCAGTTTCTTACCGATATCTTGGCGCTGACAAGATCGTGCAAGGTAACGCTGCCCTCTTCGATTACCAGCGTGTCGCGGGGCATTGTGACGTTGGAGGGCACCATTGCTCCGTTTATTCCCAACGACAATATGGTCACCATCATTAACGATCATATCAAGCGCACGACGGACAAGCGCGCCGAGCTGGTTGATGCGATGGAAGACCTTACGCTTGCGCTGCGCGGAGCGGGAAAGGGCATCTTGGACGCGCACCGTTACGGCGGCGAGGCGCTGCACATGCTTACCCGAGGTCAGATGAAAGTGAACATGGAGATGCTGGGCTCAGAGGCTCCGCTGGCCCGACTGGCAAAGATAGTGAACCGCCTTACTGTCGCATTGATGGTTGCGGGCTTGTTCGTGGGGTCTTCGATGGTGTCGCTCTCGTCGATGGAGCCGCGGCTGTTGGGCGTTCCGGTGCTGGCGTTTTTCGGGTACTTGGGTGCGCTGGTGCTATCGATCTGGGTAGTGATGGACATCTGGCGCAAAAAGTAGGCAGATCGGGCGGATCGGGCGGATTGAATAGCCTTCCGTTGATTCGAGCTTACTCCTGCCGAGCGAGTCGGCTTCCGCCGTGTTGTTCGCGCACGACTTGCGTGTATCCGTGCACGATTTGCGTGGCTGTATTATCTGCCGAACTAAAAGACCCTCCCGAAAGCGGGAGGGTCTTTTACGAATGCTATGCGGCGCAAAAGCACAGCGCGCAAATGCATAGCGCCTCGGTAAGCAACAGGCGCGCGGCTTACAGAACGGCTGCAAGGAACTCTTGCAGGCGAACCGATTTCGGGTTGTCGAATATCTCTTCGGGAGTTCCTTCCTCGGCGATATAGCCTTCGGACAGGAAGATAACGCGGTCTGCCACGTCGCGGGCGAAGCCCATTTCGTGCGTAACCACGACCATGGTCATGCCCTCGCGTGCCAGCTCCTTCATTACATTGAGCACTTCGCCTACCATCTCGGGGTCGAGTGCGCTGGTGGGCTCGTCGAACAGCATGATGTCAGGCCCCATTGCCAAGGCGCGAGCGATGGCAATACGCTGCCGCTGGCCGCCGGAGAGCTGGTGCGGATAGGCGTCTGCCTTGCATTCCAGGCCTACGCGGCGCAGAAGCTTCATGGCCACTTCTTCGGCGCGCGCTTTGTCCATGACCTTCAGGTCGACGGGGGCAAGCATGATGTTTTTCTTCACCGTCATATGGTTGAACAGGTTGAAGCTTTGGAACACCATGCCGATGTTGCGGCGCACCTTGTTGATGTCGGTCTTTTTGTCGGTGATGTCGACGCCGTCAACAACGATAGTGCCGCTGCTTGCTTGCTCAAGTCCGTTGAGGCAGCGCAGGAAGCACGATTTGCCGCCGCCCGACGGGCCGATGATGCATACTACTTCGCCCTCGGTTACCGTGAGGTCGATGCCTTTGAGCACGGCTAAGTCGCCGAAGCTTTTCACCAGGCCGTCTACGATAAGCTTAGGCTCGCCGCTCTTTTTGGGAACCTCCGTGATGAGCAGCGGGTCTTTTACCGTGGGCTCTTCTGCCGCATAGCCGGTTGCGTAAGGCATGGCCGCAGGAGTGTTGCTGTCTTCCTCGGCGTTGATCAGGGTTTCGTTGGTCTCCGCCATGCTATGCCTGCCTTCCCTTGCGATCGTAGCCAATCTTTTTCTCAATGTAGTTCGACAGCAGCATCAACAGCGAGATGACCACCAGGTAGAACAGAGCCACGCAGATGTAGGTCTCGAAGTAATCCAGGTGAATCATGATGTACTGCTGAGCCTCGTTGACGATTTCGGGCATGCCGATAACGGTGAGGATTGACGTGTCTTTCAACGTGATGATGAACTGGTTCACCATCGGCGGCACGGCAACCTTGAAGGCCTGCGGCAAAATGATGCGGATCATGGTGCGTGCGCGGCCCATGCCCAGGCTGCGAGCTGCTTCCTCTTGGCCTTTCGGAACCGCCTGAATGCCGCTGCGGAAGATTTCTGCCAGGTAGGCACCGCAGTTCAGGCTCAACGTGATAATGCCGGCAGTAAGCGGAGACATGCGGATGCCAAGCGCTTGCGAGAAGCCGAAGTACACGACGAATGCCTGAACGATCATAGGAGTTCCGCGAATAAGCCAGATGTACAGCCAGCCAATGCCGCGCAACGGTGCGAGTTTTGAGAGTCGGAACAAGCAGGCTATCAAGCCCAGCACTACGCCGATGATGATGGAGACGATCCACGCCAAAAGCGTGATCTGAAAGCCATCGACCAGGTAGGGAAGCGACTCTCGGAACGTTTCAAAAATATTCATAGGGAGCTCTTCTTCTAGCTATGTAAACAGGAAAAGCGGCCCGGCATGACGCGCGGGCCGCTTACACGTTAGGCGCGATTTAGATTTCGATACCGTAGGTAGCGAAGATCTCGGCGAGTTTGCCGCTTTCCTGGAGGTTTGCCAAGCCAGCGTTAAACATCTCGATGAGCTCGGGGTTCTGACCCTTCAGTACCGCGAAGCCATAGGGGGTGATCTGCTGCTGATCGCCAACCATCTTCAGATCGAGGTCCTGGTTTTCGATCTGGTAGGAGATAACGGCGTAATCCTCAAAACCAGCAGCGTCGATGCCGCCCGTTACAGCAGCGTACACTGCAGGGGAGTCGTCGTAGGTGACTACCGTAAAGCCGTACTCATCGGCAATGCTGTTGGCGAAAGAGGCAGACTGGGTGCCGGTCTTCACCGCAACCGTCTGGCCAGCCAGATCCTCGTAAGAGGCAATGGAGCTGTCGCCCTTGACGATCATGATCTGACCGCCCTCATAGTACGGGTCGGAGAAATCGTAGTTTTCCTGACGCTCTTCGGTGATAGACATACCGGCAATCATGCCGTCAGCCTGACCGGTGTTCAGGTTGCCGATTGCGGCGTCCCAACCGCAGTTGTCAACGGTGTACTCAAAGCCCTGATCCTCGGCGATTGCAGCAAGGATGTCCATGTCAACACCAACATAGGTGCCATCGGAGCCTTCCTGCAGGAACTCAAACGGGGCAAACGCGTTGTCGGCAACGATCTCATAGGTTTTGCCTTCGGTGCTGCCACCCTCAGTGGAGGAATCGGAAGCAGGTTCGCTGTTGCTGCAACCTGCAAGGCCGAACACTGCCAGGGCACCTGCTGCCACAAATGCGGCAGCTTTTGCCAAAGGACGTGCGGTAAGCTGCTTCATGCTCGTTTCCTTTCTCGGGGAATTGGTTTGCCTCACAGGCTGCCGCGCGCCTAATGCGAAAGACTGTGTGGCGGAAAGAGAATAATGATACTCTCACTCACTGTATTTAACACGATTTTTGCATTTTTGTCATTAGAGAAGGGCGAAACTTTAGCCGACTAAAGCGCTTTGTTCGGTTAAAGGACAGGCAAAGGCAAGGCGCGTTGAGGAAGGATTGCCTTTGTGCGTGCTCGATTGTTGTGCTGTGCGGCAGGTGGTAGCGTTGCGCGGTCGGGCGCCGAGCCGTGTGGCCGTGCTTTGTTGCGGGCTTGGGCGAGGAATATCCGTCACTGCGCCATGTAGTCGCACACCTTGTCTACCTGCTCGCAGAACGATCCGCCGAACTTGCCCTCGAAAAACGCGCCGCCAATGGTAAATGCCCACGGAGCGGCATCCTTCACCTCATCAAGACGTTGGTAGCTGTTAACGCTTCCCGCAAGGCAAACTGGGGCATCCACTGCCTCAACGAACGCCTTGTTGAGCGCGGCGGCGTCGCCGGTATAGCGGTATCCAAGGAGGTCGAACCCGTAAACGCCCTTCTCAAGCGCTTCGTTTGCCTGCGCCACCATCTCTTCAAGCGTCCCCTCGAGAACCGACGGGCGTCCGGTAATCGTGCCGACAAACGGCATGTATTTCATGCCGTGTTTCTTGCAGAGCTCGTTGATGGAATCGAAATACAGCGTTCCTAGGAGTACGTCTACCTCGCACTCTGCCGCCATGCGCGCTCCCGCAAGGCACTCTTCTTCGGTGTAGGCAACCACTTCGAGAAAGGTGGTTTTCCCGCAGCCTTTCATGAGGTGGTAGAGCTCTTTCATTTGCTCGAGGGGGAGCGGCTCTTCTTTAAACCCCCAGTAATGGGCTTTCGAGTTCTTGCAGGACTCAAACACTTCCCGCGCGTTTTCAACGGTTAGATCGTTGTGGGTCAGCATGACGATAAGTTCGGGATGTGTGCTCATGGCGTCTTGTCACCTTTCGGGAGTTTCGCTCTGCATGGTAGGACGATTATACTCCCCAGTGCTAGAATCGAGCACCGGAGACGACGCAACGCAACTTTCGGAGGTGGCATGTTCGAACAGTTCTTCCCGTACGGATACGCTCAAAGCGTGTTCGTCATCGACTACGAAAGGCTGTATCAGCTTGGCTACCGCGGGCTTATTTTCGACGTCGACAACACGCTTGTCCATCACGGCGATCCTTCTAACGACCAGGTCGAGGCGCTGTTTCGCCGTCTGAGCGCGCGGGGTTTCAAAACGGTGCTTCTGTCCGACAACGACGAGCCGCGCCTTGAGGCCTTTACGGCCAACATGGACGTTCCGTTTGTTGCGGATGCCGAGAAACCCAGCACGAAGGGGTATGAAGCGGCGCTTAGAATACTGGGGTTGGAGCAAGAAAAAGAGAAGGCGCTTGTCATTGGGGATCAGGTGTTTACCGATATCCGCGGTGCGAATGCGAGCGGCCTGGCAAGCGTTTTAGTCCATTTCATCAAGTTGCCAAGCGAACGACGTATCGGAAAGCGGCGCTATATCGAAAAAGGTCTGCTTGCCCTTTGGCGAAGGAGTAAGCGCTATTACGGGCGGCTTGGGTCTATCGAAATACAGCCAACTGCGGCGGGCGAAGATGTGTTCGCCTAGAGGTGAGGTAGGGGTATGAGCGGCAAGAAGAAAGTCAGGTTCTGCGATATCAACCCGTTGACGTATGCCATCTCAACGAAGAAGGAAGTCATACGCCGTCACATTAAAAACGCTTTGTCGTCGGCGCGCTTCGCAACAACGCTTCAGGAGGAGAAGCTGCCTGTTTCGCTTTCGAAGACGAGCAACGTTTTGATCAAAACGGGCAAAGGGGTTGACCCCGTGTTGCAGCAGAACAAGGTGGTGAACCTCAAGATAGCCAGCAAAACGATGAACGGTCTGGTCATTCGCCCCGGCGAGACGTTTTCGTTCTTCAAGCTGGTGGGGAAGGCAACGCCACGGAAAGGCTACAAAGACGGCCGCGTCATTCAAAACGACAGGCTCATTCCCGATACGGGCGGCGGGTTGTGCAATCTCGCAAACACTATTCACCTGCTTGTGCTGGACAGTCCGCTCGACGTGACGGAGTTTCATACCCATTCCGACGCATTGGCGCCCGACCACGGCAAGCGCGTTCCCATGGGCGCGGGAACGTCGGTGAGCTACAACTACATCGACTTCAGGTTCAAAAACAATACCGACCAAGATTTTCAGCTTTTGATCTGGTTTGACGATGAGCGTATGTATGGAGAGTTGCGCTGCGAGCATCCGGTGCCCTGGACGTACGAGATTGTGGAAGAGGGGCATCACTTCCGCAAGGAAGAGGATGGGTACTATCGCGTAAGCAAGATCTATCGGCAGGTGAAAGACAAGGAGACGGGCGATCTTGTTCGCCGCGAGCTTATTTGGGACAACCATTCAAAGGTGATGTTTGATCCAACGGAAATTCCTGCGGATCAGATCCGGGAGTGATGCGGCGCTATTCGTCCTACACGGGACCTCTCCGCTCATATGCCCCTCTTCGATTTGAGGGCAATGCGACGCTAACCATTCCGTCCTGTGGGGCGCGATGAAAAGCGCCCGTAGCTGGCCTGGAGGCAATGCTGCGCTATTCGTCCCATCCTTCTGCGAGCGGCTTTCCCAGCTCTTCGGAGAGCTGTGGAAATAGCTCGTGCAGCGTGTTGTCGATGGTCTTTTTCTTCAGCTGGCACTCCCACACCACATGGACTTTCCATCCGGCTTCGCGAAGCTCGGCGAGGGTGCGCTCGTCTCGTTCGACGTTGCGTTCGAACTTGACGACCCAGTATTCGACGTGCGATTTGGGCGTAGAGGGGTGGCAGTGCGGGCAGCGGTGCCAGAAGCAGCCCATTACCTGGATTGCTACGCGCTTCCCCGGCCACGCGATGTCCGGGCGACCGGGCACTTTCCATTGGAGCCGGTAGCCGGTAAGCCCTGCTGCACGCAGACGGGCGCGCATGATGAGTTCGGGCTTGGTGTCTTTGCACTTGTTGCCCTGCATGGATTTGCGTACGTGGCCGTTTGATGCTGGCGGAGCGGGGATTTTGGTCTTCGGGGACTGTTCATTTGTTTGGTTGTCGCGCAGGGGCGTTTCGCTTTGCGTTTCGTCTGTTTTGCTGTCGTCCTGCATAGCCTTATCCATCTGGTGCAACCTTGTATTATCGTCCATCCGGCGCAAACGAAATCGAATCGCTCCGAAATTGCTGCGATGTTGGCAAATCAGCCGCTATTCTCTCACGCTCGACGCGTTCGGGCAACGCGGCAGAGCTAGTTGGCGCTCCCGGACGGCGCGATAAAGTCGGTCGACACTTTCGAGCAACGTAGCAAGGTCGCCCGGCGCGTTTTCTGGAGGGTCTTTAGCTGCTGAAGTAAAATGAAACCCTGGCAAAGGGGAGGCGATGGCAGTGCTGCAACATCGATACGGTCTCGATTGGGTTGATGAGGACGAGCTCTACCGGATCGTCGAGCACGTGTTTGCAAGCTCGATCGAAAAAGCAAGATCGTCTAAGCTGTCTGCGCCGCCCGACCCCTTTACTATCGCGACGCAGGCTGTTCTGTTCGATCAGCCCGCCGAGAGCATGATGGCGTTTGAGAAGCTGCGCGGGGTAAACAAGACCATCTCAAATGCAGTGGGCAATTTTCATCAGTGCGTACTCGGGCTGGCGGAAGGCTGGAGCAACTTGGGTTCAAGCGGAGGCGTCGTCGATCTAATCGTCAGGGATACGCCGACGTCAAAACCTATTCATGTGGAGGTGAAAAACCGCTATAACACCATCAAGGCCTCTGACGAAAAAGAGGTTTGGGATAAGCTCGATATGCTCGCGAGAACCAACAACAGTGTTTCGTACCTTGTTCAAATCGTTCCCAAAGAGCCCGTGAGATACGACAAGCCCTGGAGCGTTTCTGGGCGGCCGGAGCGCGACCATGTTCGCTGTTGTGATGGGGCAACGGCATATGCGTGGGCATTTAAGAAAGATACTGCGCTCGAAGAGCTCTACGCGGTTTTTCCTGATATCCTAAGCGACGTTCTTGGGCGATCCTACGACAAAGCGGGTTTGGCCGACTACTTCTTTTTCAGCATGCCAAAGTCTCAGTGAATGCTGATATGATGCAGTCTCGGCACTGCCCCAAGCCCGACGGCGGCGGTAGCAGCGTAAGGGCACAAGCTTGACGGCGACGGCATAAAACTTCGCGCCTGTCTGCGGCAGCAGGCTCTTTCATCGGCATACAGCTTTGGCGCGTGTCCGGCGGTAGTGCCCCGAGCCCGAGGGGGGGGCAAGCGAAGCAAAGCTCCAAGCCTGCCGGCGACAAGCGGAGCCCCAAGCCGACGGCGACATAAGGCCACAAGCCCGACGGCGGCGGCAGCAGCATAAGGGCACAAGCCTGACGGCGACAGGCTTTGCATTGATTCCTTGAGCGCGCCGAAATCTGAGCAAAACCGGATAATGAAACACTATAATAACCCTTGCATAGGTAAGGGTTATTTTGTTATGTAAGGCGTTTCATGAGTGAGCAACTGGTTAGCGTCACGGCTGCCGCAAAGGCGTTGGATGTTTCTGCGGACACTATTCGCAGATGGAACAAGCTTGGCCTTATCAAGGCGACGCGCGACAAAAATCAAAAGCGGCTGTTCAACCTCGTTGAGATCATACGCCTGCAGAAGAAGCTCAACGGAGAAGGCGAGCAGGTCCCATTCAAGGTGCTTCGCAGCGAGAACGTGTTCGAAGAGGCTACGTGCATCGACCTTTTTGCCGGTGCGGGGGGAACTGCGCTGGGGTTTGCGAATGCGGGTCTGTCGCACACGTTTCTCAATGAGGTTAACGACAAGGCGGTTGCCACGTTGAAGGCCAACAGCGAGAAGTACGGGCTGAACTGGAACGTTGACGGACGTGACGTTCACGAGGTGTCGTTTAAGGGAATGCATGCCGAGGTGATCCAGGCGGGGTTTCCGTGCCAGGCGTTCAGCTATGCCGGCAAGTCTCGGGGCTTTGAAGACACGCGAGGGACGCTGTTTTTCGAGTTTGCTCGGGCGATAAAGGAGATTCGCCCAAAGATCGCGATAGGGGAAAACGTCCGGGGCTTGCTCAAACACGACGGCGGCAGGACGCTTGAAACGATGCTCAACACCCTTGACGAGCTCGGTTATAAGGTCAATTTCCGCGTGCTCAGGGCGCAGTATCTAGACGTTCCTCAAAAGCGGGAACGCCTTATCATCTTCGCGGTAAGAAAAGACCTCGATTGTCCGATTCTGTTCCCGAAGGAAAAAGACCATTTCATCTCGTTGCGCGAGGCGTTGAAAGACTGCCCTGCCTCTGAAGGCCAGAAGTATCCGGAAAAGAAGAGGCGGGTTATGGAAATGGTGCCTGAAGGCGGCTACTGGCGGGATCTGCCCGAAGAGGTGGCTAAGGAGTATATGGGCGGAAGCTATTACCTCAGCGGCGGCAAGACGGGGATGGCAAGGCGCCTTTCGTGGGATCAGCCCAGTTTGACGCTTACGTGTGCGCCGGCTCAGAAACAGACCGAGCGCTGCCATCCGTCTGAGACGAGGCCGTTGAACGTGCGTGAGTACGCACGCATTCAGACGTTTCCCGACGGCTGGGAGTTCGAGGGGAGCTTGTCTGACAAGTATAAGCAGATCGGCAACGCCGTGCCCGTCAACTTGGGCTACCACATCGGACGTTGCGTTCTTGCTTCCCTGGGGTATATCGATATAACCGACGAGATGGAGCGGGTCGAGCCGCTGGCATTGCCAAGCGCATAAGGCGAAGGGGTCGCGTCATACGATGTACTCCTTTGGCGTGCTGGCTCCTTTGGTGCCTCGTCACGCCGACATCTTCGGCGCCTTGCCCGTCTCCTTAGTCCTCTCTGCGACAGATGTGCGACCGAAACGCGCGCGAATGGGTCTTTCGACGCGCGTTTCGGTCGCACATTTGTCTTTAATTGCTCATTTTGCTTAGGTTTATGAAGCTGGTGGCATCTTCGCCAGCTTCGGCATCGTTTGGGGCACCGCGCATCGGGTCGGCGAAGCCCTGCGCTTCAAAAAAGAGTTGAGTGTACCCGTCAACACCCCGTTGAACTATTCTCGGCTCTACCATATAGCAGTCCATGTACGTGCTGGGAAGCATGCATTAGCTCGGGTGTGCGTTGGCATTAGCTCGGAGCGCGCGCTGACATTAGCTCGGGGTTCGCGCTGACGGGCGATCGCGCGTAGGGCGTGCGCTGACGGGCGGTCGCGCTAACGGTATGCGCTGACGGGTAGTCGCGAATGCGCGCATTGGCGGCTCGGCGTGTTCAGCCAAGTGAGGTATGCGTGCGCCTGGCACACGTAAGGCATCGAATGCTGTCCTGTGGGTCCAGGTGGCGTTCGGCGCAGTCACGTAAAGGTGTGCTTGAGGTGCGCACCGTTTGCAATAAGGTTTGCAATAAGAAAGGAATGTTATGTCTGGTGCACGGAAAGCTCTCAAGGTCATCTCAATCATCATGATAGTGATGGCCATTCTCAATGCGGCGGCAGGGTTGATGGTGGTGTTCGGGGCGTCATTCGTTGTGGGACAGGAGTTTGCCTCCATCGACGACATTACGGTTGATGTGGGCGCAGCGCTGCAGGCAGTGGGCGTGATGGCCGTGGTATCGGGCATCGTGTCGGTTCTTGTGGGTATTTTGGGCGTGCGTGGAGCCAATAATCCGGCGAAGATCGGGCCGTTCAAGGTTCTTGCCTGCATCGGGCTGGTGTTGTGCGTCGCCCAGTTCCTCATGTATCTCGCCACCGATCAGATGGCGGCGTATGGCTTCGGCGGCGCGTTCTCGCTTATCTTGCAGATCGTCATCGTGTGCCTTGCGTTCAAGGTGGCTGCCGAGAAATAAGCGTCAAGCTCTGTTACGACGCCCGAAGATTCGTCACTTGCGGGTGTTGGTTTGATAGGTGTTGCAAGCGGGTCAATGCGGCGTGCCATTAGATGTGCCCCTTGGGCGCGTCTTTGGCGCGCTTGCTTGCTTTCGGGTTCGTGTCCTTTGGGCGCGTCCTTGGCGCGCGCCTTGGTTCGAGCCCTTTTGATTCGAGCTGTAGTCTTTTGTGGAAGCCTGCGGGTGTCGAGCTATAGCTGCTTGCTCATATGGTAATTGACGAGGGAAACACCATCTCTTACCACGCTGTTTTCGCGTAGCGTCGTATAGCCTGCGTGTTCGAAGAAGGGTTGTGCGGTTATCGACGCAAACGTTGAGACAGTTTGCTTGCCGCGTTTTGCGGCCAGCTTCTCAAGCTCTTGAAGGATGGCTGCGGCGATTCCCTGCCTCTGACGGTCTTTGTGTACGAAAAGCATGTCGATATCGCCGCTGCCGTCCAGACTTCCGAAACCTGCGAGAATGCCGCATTCTTTAATTCCGACCGTCTGCTGCGTTGCGAGCTTTTCAGCGATTTGCGCATGGTGCTGAGCGTTCCGAGGCGCCCAAGCCTCAAGCTGTTTGGGAGTGTAGTCTCGAGCGTTGATTGTGTGAACCGTGTCGCAGAATAGCCTAGCTGCTGCATCGAGATCGTTAGCAGACAAAGGCCCGATCTCTTGCGTTCCGACGTCGTAGCCGCTGTCAATCAGATGGTACCGGAGCCCGTGTTGTAGGCATGACGTGAGGCTTCGCTCGTTCTCTTCGGCAAGCTTGTGCGTATCAATTTCGTTAAAGCGCCGCCGCTCGATTACGTTTTCGAAGCGCAGCACGTCGTTGCCGTGCTCTTCCAGATACCCTCTTGTCATGACGAGGCAGACGTGCTCTATCTGTGAAAGATAATCGGGATCGAAGTCGTCTTTCCAATCGAGGGGAATGTAGCACCCTTCAACTATGAGATTCTGCCCGTTCTCGATGGCGGTTTTGATGATCTCCTTGACGATTTCCCAGAGATAGGGGGTGAGCAGATCGTCGTCCTCGGGCGTGAGTTCGGTCTGGCTGCTGCGGATAAGGCCCATCTTCAATAGGTCGATCGAGAACACGGGGTAGTGGTACCGCTCCATCAGTCTTTGTGCCAAGAGGGTCTTGCCTGTATGGCTTGCTCCGCTTATAAGAATCACCATTTCGATGCTCTCCTTCGACTAATTCACGACCCGCCCGCGCCCCAGAGCGTGCGCCCCAGAATGCGCCCAAGGGACACGTCGAATGGCGCGCTATTTCTCGTCCCCAGGGAACCTGCGTCTCCGCGTGCTCCCCAGGGAACCCGCGCCTCTGCGTGCCGCTTCTCTCTGGCGCCCAAGCCTACGGCGGGGCCCTTTCAGTATCTGCCTTGCCCTCCGCTCGCCCGGCTCTCTCAAACGTCCGTTACGGCTGTAGCGTTCTCGCGCGTTCGGTGAGATGGGCAGCCGCCTCCTCCTTGGTGAGCACGCCGTCGTCCACATATCGACCCATGGTTTGGCGGTAGAGATCCCAAGGGGTTTTACCTTCATCGTTCTCTGCGCTTGGGTCGGCGCCGGCCTGCAGCAGAAGATCGGCCGCCTCGTCGGTTTCGTCCAGGCTTGCCGAGCTTGTGTCCGACGCGATCGCCGTCGTGCACAGATCGGAGCATGCGTTGTGCAGCGGAGTGAACCCCTCGTCGTCTGCGCTGTTCACATTGGCTCCAAACTCAATAAGCAGCTGCATCATCTCCAGTGAGCTGAACGACTCCGCCGTTGCCAAGCACAGCGCGTAGTCGGCACCTGTCAGGTTGCCGTCTGCGTCGTAAGCGTCAAGAGGCCGCGTCAGGTCGATCGAGCGGCCGTCTGTTTCGGCATCTTCCAAGATTGTGCGTGCGCATTCTTCGTCGCCGTATCTGATGGCGACACGGAGCAGGCTGCGATACGACTGCTGCCCCTCGTCGGGCAGCTGAAGCTCGGGTGCTTCAAGGAGATCTTCGAGGCGATCGGGCTCGTGAGTTGTCACCGCATGCGCACAGTCCTCGTATGTAGTGGTGACGCCTGCGTGAAAGGCGGGAGCAAACACGCCCGCCGCGAAAAAGACGAGAACGGGAACGCTCACGACGTAAAGCGCAATGGGAATGGCAACAAGTGCGCCGAGCTTTTTGCCTCGCTCGCGACGCTGCTTCGTGCGGGCGGCGAACACGATGCTCACGACCGTCGCTGCCACGAACAGAGCCAGCGCAACGAAAAACACGAGCACGAACGCGCCCATGGCGGCAAGCATTACCATGACGCTAATCCCGCCCACAACAGCTCCTTTCGCAGCGCCCGAACAAGTTCATCGTGCGGTTCCTCCGCGTGCCCGCACAGGCTTGCTGTGCGGTTCCTCCGCAGCGCCCATGCTCGGCACCATTATAGGCGACGGGGCGAGAGAGGCGAGAAGGAGGGAGAGCGGGGATGCGGGAAAGCGGGCGGCCAAGAAGCCAAGAAGGCCGGAAGGCGGTAGGCAAGTAGGCAAGTAGGCAAGTAGGCAAGTAGGCAAGTAGGCATCCCGTGCTTACTGCTCACTAAGTGAATGCCGGTGCCCAAGGGGCTCATCCAATGGCGCTGGCACTTGAAGGGCGCGTATGGCGGCGTTTCGGCGTGCGATGCCCTTTGGAATCGCTCTAGACCGAACTTTTTTCCTCTGCGGATCCAAAATAGCTCGATTTAGAGCGATGCGACCCTTCTGATCTGCCGGCTGTTTGCAGAGAGGAATGCGTCCTCCCTGGTGAAAACTATGCTAAATTTAGATAGGTATGCCGCTCGGGCGAAAGGGGCCGATGAACCGCCTTCGAATCGCTCTACACCGGAGTTATTTGCCCGAAGGTGCGAAAACATTCGATTCAGAGCGATTATGTCGGCGTCAGAGGGGAATCGTCTGCGCCAAGACACCGAGACGCCGCTTCGGCGTGCCAAAGGGACGCATTGGGGAGCCAAAGGGACGCGTCAAATGGCACGCTTTCGCAAGGCGCCCAAAGGCGAGCGGTTCGTAACGTGGGGGACGACGCTGTTCTGACCGCTTGGGAATTTCGCCAACGAGCTAGGTTCCGAAAATCAACCGGCGTCCGTCGAGCGCGAAGCCTCGTGCTGTTTTCGCTTCTCTTCCCAATAGCGTTTGTCTTCCTTGGTGATCTCGCGCAGAACCTTGCAGGGGTTTCCTACTGCAATGACGTTGCTTGGGATGTCTTTGACGACCACCGATCCCGAGCCTATGACGGCGTTGCTCCCAATTGTGACTCCGGGGTTGACTGTGGTTCCTCCGCCAATCCACACGTTGCTTCCGATGGTGATGGGCGCACCGTACTCGAGCCCCGCGTTTCGCACGCCTGCGTCAATGGGGTGCGCCGCAGTGTACAAGCCGACTTGGGGTGCAAGCATAACGTTGTCGCCGATGCGGATCTCGCATACGTCGAGCATGACGCAGTTATAGTTGGCGAAGAAGTTGTTGCCAACGTGGATATTGAAGCCGTAGTCGCAGTGGAACGCAGGCTCAACGTGAGGGTTGGAGCCGACGGTGCCGAACAGCTCCCGAATAATGGCGGGCGCCGTGTTAAGTTCCTCTTCGGAAAGGCCGTTCAGTTTGCGCGTCAGCCTCCGCGCCCTCAGATGATCTTCGCGAAGCTGAGGATCGCATAGGGGGTTGTACAACCTGCCTGCAAGCATGAGCTCTTTTTCGGTCATGATCGGTTTCCTCCTGCGGCATTCGACTGTTGCATTTTACCGATACGCCCCTTTGGCGCGCGGGTGGCAGGCCGAGGCGGGGATAGCGGGTGCGCGGCGCTGCATTCGCAGCGCCGCAGGCGAGACGTTACAGTTCTAAGCAGACGAGACGCTACAGCTCTATGCGGTCGAACACCGCGAGGATTTCGGTCGCCGCAGCGCACGCCTCGCAGTTGCACCATTTCGCGCCCTGCTCCTTGCGTCGCAGCTGCTCTGCGAGCCCCTGTGCGGCGGCCTCTTCTCCGAGCATCTCTTTGGCGGGTCCCTGCAAAAACGCGATGACGCCGCCTATCGTCGTTGGGCGCCCTTCAAGGACGTCGAGCAGCTGCGTGGTCGCTGCGTCCACCGCCTCGTCGCTGTTGTCTGCCGCGACGGCGTTTCTCCACGCGAGTGCCGCGTCCTTGGTGACCTGCGTGCTCGTGTCGGCTTTCACAAGGATGTCTGCGCGCTGCGCCACGTAGTCGAACAGTTCCTGCTTCATGGTGAACCTCCTTGAGTAGGTTGTATTACCTAGTGGACATAATACGCGATCGCCGGAGAATTATCCCTTGGTTATGTCGAATCGAAAAGGGCGAATCGCATCGTTTGCGCTCCTGACCTGGGGTTGGGGATTGTCGGGTGGCAAGGGGACACGTCAAAAGGGTGCAAAAGGCGCGCCAAAGGCGCGTGTCAAATGACACGCTTTCGCAAAGCGCTAAACGCGTGCCGCCTGCGGCCGGTGGCACGACGCGTTCCGAGGCCGCTGTCGGGTCTTTGGATTCTCTTGCTTCCGTCGAATCGGATCTTTTTCTGAGGAGCGCTTAATCGACGCAAGCGGGCGTCCTAAAGCCCCAGCCGCTGTCGTCTACTGCGCAACTTTCACGTTCGCGTGTCCGAAGTCCTGAAGCAGTTCATTCGTAGACTGTACGAAATGTAGGACATGTTAACCCGCAATTGACATAGGTGTGTCCATTCTGTGGTGCACGGTTTTGCTCCCAAAACAAGGACAATGGCTTCCGCAGGATGAGGAGGTCAAAGTGGAAGATATCGTCACGTCTCTCGCAAAACGGTTTTTGCCGCAAATGAGCAAAGAAGAAAGACGAGAAGCAATCGAGTCGCTTAAAAAGCTGATAGATGAAGAGTTTTTTAATATGTATTGTGAGGATCGACCGGAATCCGATCGAGTTCGTTGCCCTCGTTGCGGGTCCCGGCATGTTGTTGAAAAAGGCCATGACGCCGATGGCTCCCAACGCTGTCTTTGCCGATCCTGTTTAAGAACCTTTACCGCTCGCACCAACAAAGTCTTTTCAACTACAAAACTAGATCGAGCAACTTGGATGGAATTTGCGGAATGCCATGTCGACGTCTTGTCTTTGAGGGAAACAGCCCAAAGATGTTCGGTTAGCTTGAAAACGGCCTTTTTCATGCGCCATCGCATTCTTGAATGCATGGCTCAAAGCATGCCCGTCTTTCGAAGTGCGGCCGGGGACGAAATGCAGATTGACGAATGCTATTTTCGAGAAAGCTTTAAAGGCGATAGACGCAATGCGCCATACGACATCCCGAGGAAAGCACGCCATCGCTCTTTCGGGCGCGACAACTGCGAAGAGATCTGCGTTCTTACCGGCATTAACGACGTGGGAGATCTCTTCTTTGAGCTCGCAGGCTGCGGAAGCATTACCCGAGAGAGGGCCGTTCGTTATCTAGAAGGAAAAATCGCAAGCGGAACCATTGTCGCCACCGATAAAGCTCACGCGTATCGCAATCTTGTTAAAACGTTCGATCTTCGTCGCCATACATCACGGCATTCAAAGGAGCATGCCGTCAACAAGGTGAACGCCCTGCATGCTCGTATTAAAGAATTCATAAGAGGATTTCATGGCGTATCAACGAGAAGGCTGTGGAACTATCTTGCATGGTTTAAATGGATTTGGAGTTTTGGATACTCAAGAACCGCTAAAGAAACAGCCGGCTTGGTGATCAAACAGGCAGGGTTGAACCCTTATAGAACAACCTGGCGCAACTACAAAAGCACACCGTATCCCTTCTATGACTATTGGGTTAAACAGGCAGGCCGGGATGCTTTGGCTCGCAAAGGACTAGGCATGAATTATGAAGTCATGTCAAAAGCGGGTTAACATGTCCGATATCTGGGACAGGCGCTACCGTGAAAGTGCGGGATAATCAACGCATGCTTCGCGATGGCATCGGGTGATCGGATCGCAAGGCGGGGTCAGTGCGCAGCTGAAGCGCATTTTAGCCCCGAACGGTACAATTGATGCTACGTTGAGCATTGCGCAGGGCGTCGGGCCTTGCTGTCCAAGGTCAAGAATAAGGGGGTATCCAATGCGAAAAGCAATATCGTTCAAGGCAATCCTAGTGGGAATCGCCATAGTGCTGGCGGCTTCCTGCCTGCTAGTGCTTTCCGGCTGTGAATCCGACGAAATGAAGTCGGCCAAGGAGGCAATGAACAGCGAGGTGACAAGAATAGAAGGCCAGATAGACGCCCTTCAGGCAGAGATAGAGACCGCCGAGACCCTTGTCGCCGCAGGGGAGACTCCTCTTGATGAAAATGTGATCCCCTCGCTGGAGAGCGCCATCTCGGAAGCTAAGACTGTGGAATTCGACGCTCCTGCCGTGCCTGGAAGCCTTGAAGAGGTGACGGCTAAGACGGAGGAGCTCAAGAGCGTCGACTACGCGGCCGACATCCAGGCTCTGCAGGATGCCGAGCAGGCGGTTAACGATAGCGTCGAGCAGATGAAGCTTGTCACCAACCCCTCCGAAACGTTCGTTATCGAGCGCCTCCAGACGGTGGAGGGCGTCGGGGACATCTCCGCCGTAACGGAAGACAACGACCCGAACGGGCAGCTCGGCAAGGGCGGGGGCTATACAGCGACCGTCTATTTCAGCAGCCCTCTCGTTGACCAGAGCCTCGTGTACGGCGACACGATCATCGAGAAGGGAACCGACGGTGGCGGGGCGATCGAGGTATACGCCACGGTTGAGGATGCGAACAAGCGCAACGACTATCTGGCGGGTTATGACGGGGGGATCCTTTCGTCCGGATCTCATACTGTGGTCGGAACCGTCCTGGTGCGAACCTCAAACGAGCTGACCGCCAGCCAGCAGGACCAGCTCGAAGCGGCGATTATCGAGTCGCTTACGCGTTTGGGCTAAGGCTTTGCTCGGAATGTAGATAGCCTCGGGAATTGCAGGACTTTTGACGATTGGGGCGTGACGGCGGCATATCCGTCACGCCCTGGACGACTAAGTGCGTCCTGTCGCTCCTGCCAGGCGCGCGGCGGTCGTTTTGCACTATGTAAGATAGCGAGCTTTCCATTCCTTCTTCCTTGAATAGGCTAAACTAGAGACATCGGAGTAATCGTAGTCGATTCGGAATTTCCCATCCGACTGGAGCACTAACGTCATCGCATTCCACCGTTTCGAGGGGCTGAGCGCATCTCTTTCTGGGGCTATCACCTTGTCTATCTCAATAAAGTCATTCAGCAAATTTGATCTTGAAATGCCGGGGATGTCGAAACATTTGACGTAGCTGCTCCCGTTTTGAGTCTTTGCATAGTATTCAATGGAGAAGGCGTCCTCGGGGTATTCAGCGTAAAACACCACGGACTCCCAGGTATCCGGAAGAGTACGCTCAAGAATGGATACTATGCTCTGCAGCATTACTTTTTCACTCATGTCTAGCTCCTTGCTGTGTTGCGAAGAATCGTGACGGTTTCTTCTCCGTCGATGATGTCGGTTACGATAAAAGAGTCAGGTCTATAGGAGAAGTTATCGTATAGAGATTCGACCCTGAAGAATACTTCCGCGCCATCGTTTAGCGCATCCGCGCACTTGGTTTCTATTGCAGCATACGCTCTCTGGTTAACTTCTTCGTCCATCGCCACGATGTTCTCCATACCGGCGGATCCGTTGAATCTGTCTGCAATCAGATGGCCTCTCTGGTCGAATGCTTTCTGGGATCCTCTGCCTATCGTTTGCATCGAGTCCTGTATTGCAAGACGGCCTTCATGAGTCTTTGTCTGGAGCACCCCTTCAGCCGACTCGATCCTGCCCAATGCATCTGTTGTGTATCGGTAGCCATTAAGCTCGTAGGTGGCATTGGGTGCTAGCTCGTCTCCGACCCTGAACACCCTTCCCATGTCGTCTGTCGAGCATTTGACTCCGTTCAGGGAGTAAGTGCTGTTCGGGGCGATGCCGTCGGCTTCGGTGGTAACCTTGCCCGCATCGTCCACGAGGCAGCTAGCTTTCCCTGTTTCGGATGCCCCTTTTGAAGCCAGGAGGTTATTCAGGCCTCTAGCCGAGAAAAGAGTTGCAACGGTGATGCCTCCGATTGCGGCCTCCTCGGCGATGTCTTCAGGGGATATCTCGCCATCTGTCGAGTTTGCCTCGAGGCTCTCGCCCATTCCGCTCGCGACAAGCGTGGCACTTGCGGCAGCGAACGCCGGAGCCGATGCGGTGACGGCTGTCGCGCCCAGTGCGACCTCCGCGGCGAATTCGCCGCCCGCTTGTACGTATTCGCCCGCCTCGCATATCTGGTCGTCTACCTGCATGAAGTCGCCCCAGGCGTCGACGGCCGAGTTGACCAGGTGAATCTGGGCGGTCTCAACCGCCGCCTCGTGGTCCCCCGCAATCAGCTCCACGTTGGAGCGGATGCCGATGTAGG
The DNA here is from genome assembly GCA_018715935.1 of Candidatus Aphodovivens excrementavium. GTDB lineage: Bacteria > Actinomycetota > Coriobacteriia > Coriobacteriales > Eggerthellaceae > Aphodovivens > Aphodovivens excrementavium. Next base: position 7,140 of record DVKR01000003.1, on the reverse strand, counting down.
CGTCCTCCCCGACGTCGGCGACGCCGAGTGTGGCGCGCCCTCCGAGGTAGATCCCGTTGCGCACGCCTTCGCTGGCGATATTGCCCGCCCGTTCGAGAGCGGGGTAGACCGTCTTCCATGCGTCGTCGGCGGCATTCTGGATCGTCTCAAGACTGGATGACACGACGTCGTTGGAAGTGAATTCCGTCCAGGCGTTCTCGGCGCATTCCGCAATCGCCATGCGTGGCGCCTCGGTGGCCTGCCAGGCGCTGTCAAGGGCCGATTCGATTCTTCCGAGTCCTTCGATTGTCATCTACATCACCGGCTTCATAGACGAGAGCGCGCTCACTGTCCTCGCAAGCTCGGAGATACATTCGGCCGTTTCGGTACTTTTGGCATGTCTGGCGATCGCGTTCGCGTGTTCGCTCAGCATGGTCTGCACGAACAGATACTGCGCGGCCCCCCAATGCTCGGGTCCTGAGCCCTCTTCGAACTCCCATTTGGATGATAGGTGGCTGCGGATCGCGTTGACGAGGGCTTTGGCGCCCAGACTCTCGGCTCCGTTCAGCACATCTTCCATCCCGAAGTGCTCGTAGGCGCTCTTCCCGTAGAGCTCGCGTCTCTTCATGAGGGGAAGGAATGCCATTTCAATCGCTTTTGCCTTCAGCGAGACGGGCAGGTCGGATTCTCTCACGCACTCGGCGAAGCCGCGCTCTCTCGGCTCGTCGATCTTCGACGGGTCGAGGAGGCAGGTGTTGAGGTATCGCTTGTCGGCGTCGCTGAGTCCGCACGCGCCTTGAGATTCGTGGCATTCTTCCGCCCGCGCGGTCTGCTCGCGCTCGTGCTTCCCGATATGGCAGAGAACCGGCTCTATCCATTCGTTCTGATAGATGGCGGCAACCCCTCTCTGGAGGCGAGCGAGCTCCTGGATCTGGGTGTCGTTGAGATTCGCCGCCTTCCCTACGAGGTTCCTGTCCCCCTCGTCGGGAAGCCTCATGATTATTTTTGTGTTGGTGTTGCGGATCGCTGACATGTCGAGCATGCCGGGGGACTGGTCGACGATCACGAATGCCTCGCCGTACGTGCGCATCTCTGCGATGGCGTTCGAGATCATCTCAACCGACTTGGCGGCGATGCTTCCTCCGGTCTCGACGGACGACGAGACACTGCAGTTCCTCAAGAGGTTGTGCGCCTCTTCGATCACCGTGATGTGCCTCAGCTCTTCGTTCGCAGCGCGCCCTTTCTGGTTCATCCTGTGTTCCTGGAGCTTGATGACGAGCACGCCCATGATGAGGGCCTTGCTCTCGCTGGAGCCGACGCGGCTTAGGTCGACGATGACCCTGTCGTCGAACAGGTCCTCGTCGGGTGTGCATCCGTTGCAGAACACCAGCTCGTTGATGCCGTTCGTGAGCGATTCGAGTCTCGTCTTCAGGGAGCCCTTGTAGTCGCCCCTCGTGTCTGTGGAGTAGTCCGACCCCTCGATGTAGGTGTCGACCTCCCTGCAGATGTCCTTGAACGTGGGGTAGAGAGCCCCGAGTTCGTTCTTTGACGCCTTGAGGTTCCAGCCAACGCTCTCGTAGGCTCGAATCACCGCCTCTTTGAGCACGGCGGGCATTGCGGCGTACATCGGCCAGCAGACGTTGAACACTTCGAGGATTCGGTCTATGTGCTCGTATACATGAATTTCTTCGGGGAAGACGAAGGGGTTGATCCTCAGGACCTCTCCCAGGAGGGGATTGGTCCCGTAGGTTTTCGCGCTGCTCTCGAACTCGTAGCGGTACTCGCCCTTGGCGGGTTCTATGACGAGGAAGTTCGCATTCGCCTCATCGAGGAGCTTGCAGACCGTGTTGGACTTCCCGCAGCCGGTGGAGCCCGTCACGAACACGTGAGACGCCAGCGACGACGCCGAAAGGCCGACGGGCATATCCTCGTCGTGGTGCATGTGGTGTATGCAGCCGATTCTGACGTCGCCAGTGCTCTCCGTGTCGTAGGAGGACACCTCGCGGCCGAACGGGGCGCATTCGATCACCGGCAGGCCAGGGATCGACTTGCGGGGGAGGTTAATTGCCTTCGGGAGCTCCGCCCCGGACAGGTCTGCGGTGCAGAAGACGAGATCAGGCCAGTTCGCGCTGTTGAAGCGCCCCTTCTCGGCATCCAGCCTTTTTACGAAGACGGGATGGTCCAGGTGCATCATGTAGTCGCGGAGGCGCGAGATCTCGCCCTTGTCGGCTCCCCCGCCTCTATGCGCGTTCCAGATGTTGATCGCGGGGCTTTCCAGGTGAGATTCCTCGCCTTGCGTCAGAGACAGGTACATGCGGGCAACCTCGTTGACGAGGCGGATTTTCGGGGACACGACGTATGCGGAGAATTGCCACATGCCGAGGGCTTCGCACTCCTCGAGCCTGTCGACCTGCCTCTCGATGGTCTCGAGCATGTGCTTCACGCCGTATTCCGTGATCGTCACCGTGTCGCTGGACAAGGTGCCGACCGTGTTGCCCTTCGAGATTCCCTGGCTTGCGCTCAACATTACAGGCAATGTGGGAATGACGGCGGCAGTGCCGACGCTCAGGCTCTTCGTCCAGGTGGTGCTCTCCTGAACCCCCCAGCTTCTCTGCACGCTAGTGAAAGGACTCAAGCCCGTGTAGATGCCGTAGAGCTGGTTTTTCTTCAGGACGAGCTCATCGCGCGGCACCGCCTTGCCGACGAGCAAGAGCGTGTATTCCTCGTCTGAGCCGAGGGAGACGCCGTCAATGAGCCTCTCGATCCCCTGCTCCAAGAACCCCTCGGAGAAGTCCGTCGCGACGTTCGAGACGATTCCGACCGAGCTAAACCCGACGTTGCCGAAGCGGGTGCTCCCATCGAGGAAGCCGAAGGCGGAGCCGGGGTCGTCGGAGTAGTACCTGACGGGGCCGCATTCCGAGCCGGGGAAATTGCCCAGGAAGGCGTCGCGGACAGCGGAGGTGAGGTTTTTTGCCTTTTCGGAATCGCACCCTTCTATTCCCACCGCCATGAAGACGCGGCAGTTGCGGTGGGTTCGGCTGATGATGACTGCGATGCTGCTTCCAGAATGGGCGAGCAGGTGGTAGACGTTCTTGAGTCTTGCCGCCATCTGGCTGTCCTTTTCGAGGACGAGCTTCGTTATCTCGAAGCTGGCGACCGATTCCGTCGGGCTGGTTCCTCCAGGGCGCTCTTCGACCGAATAGCGCTCGGCGACATGAGGGGCGTACTCCTTGAATACCTCGGCAAGGCACCTGCCGTATAGTTCGTCCGGGGTGGGTGCGGGCGAGAGAGTGTTCGTCGGGGAAACCCTCTCGATTTGGTCCCTGCTCGCCTGGTCTGTCATTCTTGGCACCTCGTTTCTATCGGCTCTAAGATCCCTTCGAGTCTGGTTTCAGCATCGGCGATGGCGGAAAGCCTACCTTCGAGGTCGCGGATCGTCGTGTCGAGATGTTCGATGTCTTCCTCCATGTCGCTCAGCAGGACGTTGTCGTTATCGAGCCGGCTCTTGATATGCTCTCTGTATCCATCCGCCCACTCGAGGAGCTGGACGAGATAGCCTTTGATGGGTTTGGTGAAGGCAGTAGCGATGAACAGCCCTGGGGTCCTTTTGCCGAACAGATCGGTTTTGCCCCTCAGGTTTTCCTCGAAGAAACCTGCCTTCCATGAGATCCACGAACTTTTTGCCCCTTCGGGATTGTTGAACAGTCTTAGGGCAGCATGCTGAATAAGCGAGGCTTTCTCGAGAACCTCCCCGAGGCTCTCGAGGACGCTTTTCACTTCGCTAAACCTTGGTGGCTTGAGATCCTTATTGAGGCACTCACGCAGCTGTGCTTTGCCGAAGTCGGAGAAGTGAGATTCGTTCTTGCTCACGTATTCCTGGAGCTTCTCGGCGAAGTTCTCGGCATGCGCGGACATAATCTCGACGATTTTGTCCCTGATTCCGCCTTGCGCCAGGTAGATGGCATCGATGAGGTTCTTCTGGCAATGCTGCCTGATCCGTGCGTTCAGCTGGTCGTTCATCGTGAAGGGGTCGTCCGGGTTGAGGTCGTCGTAAATGCGGCTCATCGTTGTGGGTAGATTCGCGCAGTACTTGTCGAGCTCACCCTGGAACTGCGAGGCGAGTTCCTTGTCGAGCCCACGAGCCATTGCGATCTGAATGGTGTCGAGCTCGGCAATCAGAGCCTTCCTCTTCTCAGCCTTTTGCTTTTGCGCTTTCTCTTTAGCCCTGGAAGCCTTCGCGTGTTGCTCGTCTAGCTCATCCTTCACGACCGCGAGCGCGTCGAGCAGGTCCCTCCTGCCTCTGACGCACTTCTTGTATTTGGCGTGGTTTTCGATGTAGTAGAGGATCTCGAACTCGAGCGAGGGGATTCCCGTGTCGTAAAGCCCGGCGTCCACCCCCAGCTCGTCTTTCGAGCCTCGCCTGCCGCAAGGGTAGCAATTGTAGTCCGGCAGGCTAAGCCTCTTTGTTCCTGACTGCCTGCTCCGCCAATCCTCGAAAGTCTCCTCGTATGACTCGTCGAGCCACGGAGAGCCTTCCCCCTTGCGTGCTCCGAGCGCTCCGATCGGGGTGGTGAAGAGGATAATCGACTTGCCGTGCCAGTTTCTGATGTCGGAGGACACCGACTCCTGAAGCTCCGACTTTGTGAGCTTGTCGCATTTGGTGAGGACGACCAGGCAGCTGGGGCTTGAGAAGTTGTCCTTGTACTCGTCGAGCATGTGCATGACGTCCCCGGTGCTGCGTCCCGAGGTCCTGTCGCGCGCGGTGACGAGTATGGGAAGTGCGTTAGTCTGCCCCCCGAGGAGGTCTCGGAGAGCTTCCTGGTGCTCTTGCTGGTCGACGTCGGCGTTGTCGCTTCCGGGGGTGTCGAAGAACACGATTTTGTTGTCCGCGCTGTCGAGAAGCGATTTCTTGAAGGGGAGCTCTACGACGACGTTCCAGCCGAACAACGAGAGGAAGCTCGCTTCGCTTTGATGGCGCTGACCCTCGTTGAGGGCGTCGAGGAGGTTCCTTATCGTGGCGAACTCGCTTTTGCCGTTGGATGCCGCGATCGCGTTGAGCTTTTCCGCGATTTCGGCTCCCTTGGGGTCATCGGGTCGAGCTCGGAGGTGGCCACTGGCGATCTCGAAGCCGTGCGACTCCATCTCGGATTCCTTGTTGGGAAAGAGCAGGGTGACGCGGAATTCGTCGGAGCGGACGACCTCGACGTTCTTGGCGGTGCTGGGGTTCATCTTGCTCGGAAGCACGTCCTCGCCAATCAGGGAGTTTATCAGGGCAGATTTCCCCACGCTGTAGTTTCCTATGACGCAGACCGGGATCGCGTCGCTGATTGTCTCGTTAAATTTGACGATGCCGTCGCCGATTCTCTCCCATTCGCCCTCGTAACGCTCCCCTCCGGGAAGGTACGGCGCGAATTCGGCGGCGATCGTCTCGTAGTCGGATCTGATGAAGTCGAGGGTTTCGTCGGCGCACCGGAAAGTTCCTATGTGCCTGCACGACAAAGGTCCTGCGCCACCTCTTCGGTCGAAGACCTCCTTGGCGGTCTTCTCGAGTGTCTCATAGTCTTCGTCTGGTCCGAGAAACTGAATCTCGAGACCCTCAGGCATGGAATTATGCTTCTCGTTAATGGTAGAGACTATGTCGACCACGCAGTTGGAGAAGAGCACAAGCTGATCCTCGTACTTGAGCAGGTCGGAGCCATCCGACAGGCCGACCCAGTCTCCGCCTTCTCGTCGTATCTTGAAGCTGAGCGAGTTGGCGTAGGGGTCGTAGGTGATTCGCGTGGCCTTCTTCATCTGTCCATCCTTTATGGAGTCTTGCCGGCAGTCGTGACGCGGCCTCCTTTAAGCGTTATTCGGTTTGCGATAACCACATTATCCTACGAGCAGTCCCGTTTTTCTCGCTAAACCTGCAGGCAGTGGCTTTTAGGTGTCTTCGGGAGCTTGTCTCCTTTGAAAGCTTTACAAACTATGCTGGTTCTACCTCGGGATTCGTGCGACCCCGATCGTGTCGGTTCGCCCCGAGGGGCACCGACGGTTTTCTGTGTGGCATTCCTGGCGAAAGGGGGTCGCCTTACCGCATCAAGGGAGATCCTTGCGGTGCTGTCGCTTCGAGTGGGTGGGGTGACTCGTATTCGGGCGAGGGGTGCTGGGGCATTTTGTCTCAGCACCCTGGGTGCCACCCGCGCGAGACGAGGCGCACGGTCTCCGACGCCACACGGCTGTTGGGGTTTCACGAACAGTCGCCGTTATGGTCGTAGTGGCCAACGAGCGAAGTGCCGTCGTCTGTGAAGGCAACCACCGGGTAGGGCTTGAGGCTGTCGTCGACCTCGCGCATTCAGCCCCGTGGCCAGTGCGAGTTCCGTTGTCGAAACCTCCTCGAAGTCAAGAAATGCTCCTAGGCGCTTCTTCTCGGACATGGATCGGTCGAGTGCGTGCAGCATCTCGTCGAAGTCGTGAATTTGAATCTGATTCAGACAAAACCTGCTCGTGGCGTGGTTTATCGATGCGGTGCTCGACCAACTTGCTTCGGACGGTGAGCTTGAGAGCCGCGTAGCTTTATTAATGTGGTACGACTAAGTAAAATATTACTGCGGCATGACTAAGTAGAATGGAGCGAATATTCTATTCTCGCTCATAAGTTGAGTCGTTGCTGGAGAGCATTTCTCGAGTTTGTGCTGTCTTATCAATCACCATATTATTCGAATACGACATTACGTATGCATTGGCATTGATGTCAAAGGTGCGTCATTTTTCAATCAGTTAATCGGCGCGTTTAAGAAGCTCGGCGATGAGCTCGATTAGAGACTCAATCACTTCGCGAATATCATTCTTGTATGAGTCCGTTATCAGCTCCGAGCTAGCATGGATCAGCGGATTGTGTTGCCTGAGCATCTCAGCTTTATGGATTATCTCTTTCGAGCCATCTATAGATGAGTAAATGGGGGTTAGTTCGTTTACTTTGTAAAGGAAGCGCTTCTGCTTTTCATGCAGCACTTTGCGTTTATAGAGGGTCGAGAACCTATCGAAAAATGTCCTCGTATAAGAAACTTGTTCGAAATAGTTGTTAGTCGCTTTATGGTATAGCTGATTTGCGAACTGGATCTTACTCGGGACATCGTTAGAGACAACGAAAACCAACTTCGACTCAACGTCCGAAGCCGG
>DVKR01000040.1 GCA_018715935.1 Candidatus Aphodovivens excrementavium | reverse complement strand
TAGTAGGTTTCTTTCCCCTCTTCATTTTGTTGCGAATAATTAAGGACGAATTAAGAAACAGAGACACAACGTTATAGATAAGAAGGGTCAAGAAAAATGATTTCACTACCGCATTTTTGGATGCACTGTTTAATGCCATAGCACCAGTTGAGCATTCATGCCTTGAAGTGCAGAACCTGTGATGAAAGTCAGGTGTTTCTTGACGTTGGAATGGTATGAGATATACTTTCGGGGTTGCTCTAAATCGTATGAGAGGATTTGCAAATGAAACGCACGTACCAACCTAACACTCGTAAGCGTGCTAAGGTTCACGGCTTCCGTGCTCGTATGGCCACGAGGGGCGGCCGCGCTGTTCTGTCTGCCCGTCGTGCTAAGGGTCGCAAGCGTCTTTGCGTATAAAGTAAGGGATTGTGTTGGATACCATTAAATCCAGCGCAGACATCTCTACTTTGTTTGCACAAGGCAAGCGTTCGCACACGCCGTACCTCACACTTATAGTGTTACGCAACGAAAAGCAGCACGACCCTTGTGGTCGTGTTGCTTTTATTGCGGGAAAAAAACTTGGGAATGCTGTATGGAGGAACGCCGCGAAGCGGAGAATGCGGGAGATATGTCGCAGTAACGGAGGACCTTGGGTCGGTTACGATGTGATTTTCCTTGCAAAGTCGAACATCCTGAAAGCTTCTTATAGTAAAGTGCACAGTGCTTGTGCAAGCGCGATTGAGAAGAGTGAGTTGCAGTGATTGACCCTGCAGGTAAAAGTGGGGTTTTTTCGAAAATGAAGAAACTCCCCTGTCTTGCGGCTGTTTACCTTATTCGAGGGTATCGGGCTGTGATTTCTCCCCATTTTCCATCGTGCTGCCGTTTTATACCAACCTGTTCTGAATATGGTCTTATCGCCTTTCAGCGGTACGGTTTTAAGAAGGGGTTTGTATTGACGGCAAAAAGAATTTTAAGGTGCCGCCCTGGTGGGCCACGTGGCTACGATCCTGTTCCGTAAACAGGTTGTCTGTGGTTAGGTGGAAAGGAAGGAACTGACACATGTGGGAAGTCTTTAAGAATTGGATATTCGACGTTATCCAATTCTTTTACAATTTCTGCGGTGACTGGGGTCTTGCCATCATCCTGGTAACGATTATCTTCCGTATTATCGTTGCTCCCTTGATGCATATTTCTGCGCGTTCTTCATATCAGATGCAGAAGATTCAGCCCCTCATGCAGGAACTGCAGGCTAAGTTTTCCGATGACCCTGTTCGCTTGAATCAGGAAATGCAAAAGATGTATGCAGACATCAAGTTCAATCCTCTGACGGGATGCCTGCCTATCCTTTTGCAGATGCCTATCTTTATGGCTATGTTCCAAACGCTGCGGGAGATGGGCAGCCATGTTGAGGGAACCTTCTCGTTCTACGGGCTTGTTCCTAACTTGGTTAACACGCCCGGTGACGCACTGGGTCAAGGCTTCATCGCGTTCATCCCTTACTTGATTCTGATGATCATCTTTGCTGGAGCAACGTTCCTTCCCATGATCATCCAACAGCTTTCAAATAAGTCGAATCCGCAGCAGTCGCGTCAGATGATCATCACTGCTATTATCATGAGCCTTTTCATGCTGTGGATTTCCTGGGGCTCTCCTGCCGGTGTTCTTTTGTTCTGGGGCGCTTCTTCTCTTATCGGTGTTGCGCAAAACCAACTCAGCATGCGTTACTTCCGTAAAAAGAACGAGCGTGAGGCTGAAGCGATCGAAGTTAAGCCGATTGAGGTTAATGTAACGCGTCGCACCCAGAAAAAGCGTCAAAGTAAAAAACGCTAGTTACATCTTCTTTAACAGTGAGCAACCTCCCGTTTGGGAGGTTGCTTTATTTTTGCCATTGCTTTACTTTTAAACGCGCATATTTATATACCTCGTTTTGTAAGACCAATTTTGTATTGGTGTTGAAATTAGAAATCCTAGCATCAAAAAGAATGCGTATCGGAAAGGAGATCTCATGTCCGAAAATCAAGATAAGGAATTCATTGAGGAAGAGATAATAGAAGAGGACGCAGAGCTTCTAGAAGATGATTCCAAAGTTGAGAGCACTCAGGATGATGAGATTTCCGATGAGGAGCTCGACCGCATTGCCGATACGGCTATTGCTGCCCTTCAGGATATCTTGAAGCACTTCGATGTTGGGGATGTTACCATCGATGAATATGAGGGAGACGACGGAGAGCTCATCCTCGACATAACCGGTGATGACCTTGCTGTTTTGATCGGCCGCCATGGCAAAACGCTCGACGCTCTCCAGTTTGTCGTGTCTGCCATTACGGTTCGTTCAATTGGTTTCCGCTATCCGGTTATTGTCGATGTGGAGGGATATAAGAATAGACAGCGGCAGAAGTTAGAAGCTATTGCCCGATCTTCTGCCAACAAGGCCGCCAGTCAGCACCGCAGTGTTAAGCTGCGTCCTATGACCCCCTATGAGCGCAGAATCGTTCATATTGCACTGCGTGATGACTCCCGCGTTGAAACTGCCTCCGAAGGTGAAGGCAGTGCGCGCCATGTCGTCGTCTTGCCTGTCAAGTAGAATAGACTCATTACGTATAACATCGTTTTTAAGGGCCTGGGTCTTCTTTATTGACCCAGGCCCCATTTTTTATATAGTGGTTAGGGTTTGCTGTTGATGGTAGGAAGAGGTGGACGTGAACGGGTCTTCAAAAGAATTAATCAATGACTACATGTCCGCTCTTCTTGAAGTGAACAAGCATATTAATCTCACACGAATTGAAGAAGGAGAAGCTGCGCGTCTCCTTCATATCGAAGACTCTCTTTCCGGTCTATCCGAACTTAACGATGCTCCTCAGGGAGACTATGTTGACTTAGGTTCTGGTGGGGGTTTTCCAGGTGTTCCTCTTGCACTTGCATCTGGAAGACAGACACTCCTCGTCGATTCTGTAAAAAAGAAGATGGCGGCTGTTTCGTCTATATTGAAGGATCTCGACCTTACTGACCAAATATCTACGTACGATGGAAGAATAGAAGAACTCTCTTCTTTAAAGAACCAATGCTTTTCTGTTGCTACTGCGCGAGCACTTGCCCAGCTTTCCGTGTTAATGGAATTGGCCTCTCCCCTGCTTCGCATACATGGCAGACTCATTTGCTTCAAAGCTCAAGTCTCTGAAGAAGAGTATTCCCATGCATTGAAATTGCAGTCATACTTGGGAATGAAATTGGTATCCGATAGAAGTTTCGTTTTGTCAGACGGAATGACCCATCGTCGGATCATCGTATTTGAAAAGGTTAAACAGCCCGGCTTGAAATTACCTCGTAGAATTGGGCTGGCTCAAAAAAAGCCATTGTAATAGCTTCGAAAAACTGTTTCACGTGAAACAATGTAAGCGTATTGAGTGAATGAGCTGGCATTTACGGTTTAAAACACCCTGTTTGTGTTTCACGTGAAACATAAACAGGATATACTACGAAACAGACTGAACGAAGGGAGCACTTGTGGGCTGGTTTGACAACCTCAAACGCGGAAGAAACGAACAACAAAAAGGAAGCCAAACGACGCCAGTACCTAAAGAGGACGCAGTGCGTGCGGATGAGGTTTCTGAAGAGGAATTTTCTGTTCAAGAGTCGGACGCTTCACTCATTGAGAACGATTTTGAGATTGAATCAATTTCTGTAGTGGAACGCGACGTGCAAGAAGATACCGTGAAACCGATAGAAGAAGAAGTTTCCCTTCGTCCACTCAAATCTTACAAGGAAAAGAAACCTGTTTCCCGTGTTGTTGGTCAAACGAAGATCATAGCGATTATTAACCAAAAAGGCGGTGTAGGAAAATCAACCACCGCAATTAACCTTTCCGCAGCAATCGGAGAGCTTGGTAAACAAGTACTTCTTGTTGATCTTGACCCTCAGGGAAATACATCAAGTGGTCTAGGAATTGATAAGAGGCAAGTTGGGCACTGTATTTACGACGCGTTGTTGAATGACGTACCTCTTGAGGAAATCATTATTCCAGACGTTTGTGAGGGACTGGACGTTGTGCCAGCGACCATCAATTTGGCGGGAGCCGAAGTGGAGCTGGTTTCCGAGATGGCACGTGAGAATCGCTTAAAAGACGCGGTTGGCGCTATGCGCGGCAAATATGACTATATCTTCATTGATTGCCCGCCTTCCCTTGGTTTGCTCACGGTCAACGCACTGGTAGCGGCCGACAAACTTTTGATTCCTATTCAATGCGAGTTCTATGCGTTGGAAGGTGTGACAAAACTTCTTGATTCGATGAAACGTGTCAAAACACGCCTCAACCCTACTCTTGATATATATGGCGTGCTTCTTACAATGTACGACGGACGCACCACTCTTTCCAAGCAGGTGGTAAGTGAGGTAAGAAACTTCTTTGGGAAGATGGTGTTTGAAACCCTGATTCCTCGTACGGTAAAACTTTCTGAGGCTCCAAGTTTTGGACAGCCTATTACACAATACGATCCAGCAGGCAAAGGCGCACAAGCCTATAGCGCGCTCGCAAAGGAAGTGATTAAACGTGGCTAAAAATACAAGAAGCGGTCTCGGCCGAGGCCTTAATTCTTTACTTGGCGGATATTACGATGAACCGGTAGAAAAACCCACTGAGCCGAAAGAAACACCTGAGCAGAATAACCCCGTTACTCCTGTTTCACAACGTGTAGTGGTGGAGTCTTCCGATCTTCAAGAGGTTATGAACAGCGAAATGGCTGCAAGAGGTTCTTCAGTCCCTTCAATGGAAAAGAACGAACAGCAGCCTAAAGCGCCTGAAACGGTTGAGAAGAAACCCGTTGAATCTCCGAAGATGCTTGAAGTTGCGGAGAAGAAACCAGTTGATGAGGTTCTGGTCAGCGACATTGAACCCAATCCCGACCAGCCGCGAACTAATTTCAAACAAGAAGAGATAGAGGAACTTGCCTCGTCAATTAAGAAGGACGGCCTGCTTCAGCCAATTGTGGTGCGCCCGGTTGCGCAGGGAAAGTATCAAATTATCGCTGGTGAACGTAGATGGCAGGCTTGCAGGTATCTCAAGCTTGAAAAAGTACCTGTTCGGATACGTGAAGCTGACGAAGACAAAGCGCTTGAATTGGCTTTAATAGAAAACATTCAACGATCGGACCTGAATCCTATTGAAGAGGCGTATGGATATCGTCGCTTGATGGAGCGAATGAATCTTACCCAATCGGAAGTAGCTCAGGTTGTGTCTAAAGGCCGTTCGACCATTGCCAATGCGCTCAGGCTGCTTGAGCTTCCTGAAGAAGCGCAGCAGCTTCTTTTCGAAGAGAAAATAACTGCTGGGCATGCGCGTGCGATTCTTTCTATCCCCAATACGGAAGGTCGTAAGAAACTTACGGCGAAACTGGTGGAAGAAAAACTATCTGTTCGTGAGACTGAGGCTATCGCTCGCTTAATGTCCGGCAAAAAGGATGCATCCTCTAAAGTAGCGCGAACACCGTCTCCTGCGTCGTTTAAAAAAGTAGCTAAGTCGTTGAGAGACACGCTTCATACCAATGTTCGGGTGAAAACAGTGCAGGGCAAGAATAAAATTGAAATTGAGTTCAAAGACGAAGAAGATCTTCAGAGGCTGTTTAACGAGATAGTTTCCTCAAGCACCAATTAGTGATGATAGAAACAATACGTAAAAGAGGGAGTGTTTCACGTGAAACACTCCCTCTTTTAGTATGAAAGGGAAAATAGTTACGCACGTGCGTTTTTCAATTGTCCACAAGCACCAAAAATGTCTGATCCCTTTGATATGCGGATAGTCGTTTCGATACCGTGTCGCTCGAGAACCTCTTTCCATTCATGCGTAGTTGTCTCAGAAGAAGGATGAAAGAGAGAATTCGGAGTATCGTTAAGCCTGATTAGATTCACATGGCAGAGTAAGCCACGACAATAGTGCAGGAGCGCTTCTAAATCTACCTGCCGGTCGTTCAAGCCAGAAATGAGAGTATATTCAAACGTAACACGACGCTTGGTTTTTTCAATGTAGGACAGCAGCTCTTTATATAGGGAATTGAGTGGTTGGGAGGAGACATGTGGCATGATCGTGTCACGCACTTCTTGCCGAGCTGAATGAAGAGATACTGCGAGAGTGTATTGTTCCCTCACCTCAGAAAACTTACGTATGCCGTCAAGAATCCCACAGGTCGATAGTGTTATTTTGCGCGCACCAATTCCTAACCCCTTTTTTGAGTTGATTATATCGAGTGCGGCAACTACCGCGTCGTAATTGAGGAAAGGTTCACCCTGTCCCATTCCGACGAGGTTGGTCACACGCTTTCCAAAATCACTCTGCACAACAAGTACTTGATCAATTATCTCTCCAACTGAAAGGTTTCGAGTGAACCCCTCTTTTCCTGTTGCGCAGAACACGCATCCCATTGGACATCCTATCTGCGTAGAAAAGCATACTGTCAAACGCTCGCTCGAAGGTATACCAACGGTTTCTACAAGGGATCCATCATGGTAAGACAAGAGATATTTGCGAGTTCCATCAGAAGATACCTGCTTGTCCTCTATAGAGGGCGAAAATAACGGATGATTATCAGCAAGTTGTTGACGGAGCGCTTTTGGGAAATCGGTCATGTCATCGTATGAGGAGACGCCCCGTTGATACAGCCATTGAACAAGTTGGTTGGCACGATAAGAAGGCTGCCTATAGCTTTTCAATAGCTCAGTAAGCTCCTGGGATGAATAGCTTTTGATGGGTTTGTGTGTGGCTGAAGTGTTCATGCCGCGATTATAAACGATATGGGAAGAAATGTTTCACGTGAAACAACGAGACGAAAGGGATAAGTTTCAGCGTAATGATCATGCGTGAAACGTTTGAACCGTGTAGAATCTAATCGTCGCTGTAAAACGAACTGAAGGGAATTCAGCATGACGGGAACTTTCGATCCGAAGACGTGTAACGTTGCTGTCCTGTACGGAGGAACAAGTGGGGAGCGCGAAGTTTCGTTGTCGTCGGGCACGGCAGTTGGTAGTGCTTTGAAAGAGGCAGGTTTCAACGTTACGATGCTAGATCCTGCCGAGAAAAGCGACCTCCTTTCGTTAATGAAAGATACATACGACGTTGCATTCCTTTGCCTTCATGGTAAAGGGGGCGAAGACGGCACGATGCAAGGCTTCCTGGAGACGATTGGTCTTCCATATACCGGTTCTGGAGTTTGCGCAAGTGCTTTGGCGATGAGTAAATGCAAGGCAAAGCAGATGTATCGTGCGGCAGGGTTGCCTACCTTGCCCTCTGTCACGCTTAAAGCGAACGAACCATACTCGGTAGACGACGTAATTGCTGAATTGGGCGATCATTGTGTAATAAAGGCATCCGAAGAGGGTAGTTCAATTGGTCTCTATATTGCTGAAGGAAAAGAAGCAATAGCGGAAGCTATTAAAGATGCCTTTGCCCATGATTCCGAAGTGCTGGTAGAAAAATTCTGCAAGGGAAGGGAATTGACGGTAGGTGTCATAGGAAACGAGAGCCCGCAGGCGCTTCCCATTATTGAGATTGTTCCTCGAAACGACTTCTACGACTACGATGCAAAATACTCTCCTGGTGGATCAGAACATATTTGCCCTGCAGTAATTGACGAGGAAACAACTGCAGCAATTAAGAAATGTGCAGAAGAGGCTCATAAAGCGCTGGGGTGTCGGGGAGAGTCGAGAACCGATTTCTTGCTTGAAGAGAATGGGTCGTTTTGGATGCTGGAAACGAACACGCTTCCAGGCATGACAGAGACGTCACTATTGCCCGACGCCGCATCGAAAATAGGTCTTAGTTATATTGACCTCTGCACAGAGCTCGTGAAGTTAGCTTTGTCAAAATAAAGGGAAAACAAGACTTGGCTGGCATGCGTTTTAACTGATACTTGCTTCAAGAAGAGAAACGCTTTCGACAGGATCGGGCTTTAGAGTCTCAAGAGAAACGGCAGTCCAAAAGGAAAAGTGAGATTACACAGGAGTCTATAATACTCCCAGAGCTCGCAAACCGAAATACGCGCCGACAACGAGAGCAGCTACCGCAACGGCAATGAATGCCCACGAAATTACGTAGCAGCCTTTGTTGCCGGCGCGTCCTTGTTCAATAAGGTTTTCAGACACTTTGCGGCGACGTTTCAAGATTGCCATTCCCCGTTCCTTGTCGGGAAGAGGTACCCGCGCCGATGGCTTCCAAGTCCCATTTGAATTGATAACATGCTCAATGCCATCTTGTCCTAGGGAAACATCGGGGCGAAGGGAATCTTGCATCATGGATCCGATGGTTGAAATAAAAGTCTCGAACGCATCAGGATTGCGACGCGGATCGTAGCAGATGATTGCAGCCTCGCCCCAGTACTTTCCAGGCTCTGGCGTGTCGGTGTACGCAACGAAAGAAAGAAGGGCGACAAGCGACCAGCCACGGGCTTGATATATTTGAAGCTGTCGGGAAACTTCAGGATTGAAATATCCAACGAGCGCGCCGAATTTATTTTTCATCCATGCAACAGTAGTACCATTGTCAGTCTTGAACTCAATAGCAAAGCGATCACCCACGAGGTTGTCAGCGCCCATGAGTACAGAAGCTTCCTTCTTTGAAACGGTGTCGAAGCGCTCATAGGAGCCAGAGTAGCCAAGCGCGATATCGGTTTGCATTGGTATCCTTTCAGAGACGAATTCCAGATGGAGTAATGAGAAGGGCATTTGTACGTTGTCATAATAGATGATAGGCTGATCATATGGAAAAGCAAAACTCACAGATATCTGATTCTCTTCTGAATTTCATTATGGACGGAACGCCTGATGAGGTGATACGTCGTTATGCCGGTTTATCTCAACGCGCCTCAGAGGCCGATTATGGGGAGCTTGATACCGACATAGTGGTTCTTGACACTGAAACGACGGGCTTTTCGTTTCATCACGATGAACTTACCCAAATTGCTGCAGCGCGCATGGAAAAAGGGAAAATAGTTGATTGGTTTATCACGTTTGTGAACCCAGGTAAACCTATTCCAGACGAGGTTGCTCATCTCACAGACATTCACGATGAAGATGTGGCAGACTCCCCCCTTCCTGAGGAAGCGCTCGCGAGTCTCGTGAAGTTTGTGGGTACGTCGAAAATTGTTGCGCACAACGTAGATTTCGATCGTACGTTCACAACGCGTCATCCAAGCGGATATCCCCTTCTGGAAAACACATGGATAGATTCTCTGGATCTTGCGCGGATAGCTTTACCGAGGCTAACTTCTCACCGGTTGATTGACATCGTGAAGGCCTTCGATGCTCCCTTGTCTACTCATCGCGCCGATGCCGATGTTGCGGCGACATGTGCGGCGTTTCGCATTCTGCTAGCTGCCGTTGAGACAATGCCTGAAGAGCTGATTGCCTATATTGCCGCTATGAAGACCGAGGTTCCCTGGCAAACGCGCGTCGTGTTCGAGCATTTTGCTGCAAATGGGAAGAGCGATTCATCTGAAGAGGCGGCAGAGGACGAATTAGAGGGCGCGGCAACACAACCGGTGAAAGTTCCGCTGCGCGCATTCCGTTGGGCTCGCTTGAATACCTATAAGACGACCGCGAAAAGACAAGAAGAGTCGGCCTCAGAACAAAAAGAACTTTCGATTCCGGAAGCAGAGGACATTGAGGCAGCATTCAGTGAAGAAGGACTGGTAGGTTCTCTCTACAGCCGCTATGAGCAGCGCAATGAACAGGTGCAAATGGCTCAAGCGATCCGCCAGGCGTTTGAACAGTCGGACAATTTGGTGGTTGAGGCAGGCACGGGCGTAGGCAAATCGATGGCCTATCTTGTCCCCTGCGCTCTTACGGCTTTGCAAAATCATATCACCGTGGGTATAGCCACGAAAACGAACGCCCTGCTTGATCAATTGGTGTTCCATGAATTGCCGGCACTTCGCGATGCTCTGCTGGAAGCAGGGGATTCAGAGCCTCTTGCATATACGGCGCTCAAAGGGTTTTCGCATTATCCATGCTTGCGGAAAATCGACCGCTTAGCGGCTGAAGGGTCGCGCGAGCGCGAAGTACAGGGAGAGACTAAAACGCAAGCCCCCGCTTTAGCGGCCTTGTTGTCTTACGTCGAGCAGACGGCATACGACGATATGGACGGTCTGAAGATCGACTATCGTCTTATCCCTCGCGCCGCCATAACTACTACAAGCCACGACTGTCTGCGCAGGAAGTGTCCCTACTTCGGCACGACGTGCTTTGTGCACGGCGCACGCAGATTGGCGGAGCAGTCTCATATTGTGGTGACGAACCACAGCCTGATGTTCTGCGATTTGGCTGCCGACGGCGGTTTGCTTCCGCCGATAAAGCACTGGATAGTGGATGAGGCCCATAATGCCGAAGAAGAGGCGCGGCGGGCGTTCTCTATCAAATTATCGGCTGAAGATATTCTTCGTTTAGTGTCTCGTTTCGAAGCGTCGGATTCCAGTAGGACGATGTTTGCGCGCGCAGAGCGAAAAGTGGCAAGCGTATGCGAGGATGAGCGGTTGACGTTGTTCTATGCGCTTGCCTCAAAGGCGCGTTCAACCGGCGCGGCGTGGGCGCAAGCCGCACGCGAGCTGTGCGCTCATATGAAAGATCTTTTGTACTTCGACCAAGCAAAACGTGGTCGGGGGTATGAATATCTCGACCTGTGGATTAACTCCGATATGAGAAAAAGCTCGGTGTTTCAGGGTCTGGCTGAGTACGCACAGGCTATGCGACAGACGGCCGAGAAGGCAATAACCGCCTGTCAGGAGCTTGTAAGCTATCTTGAAGAGGTCGAAGAAGCCGCCGATGTGCAGCGTGAGATTGCATCCGCTGTGATAGAGCTTAAAGAAATGTCGTCTGCCGCAGAGGTTATCTTTGAGGTAGCGCCAGAAGGGTTTGCCTATTCTGCGACGCTCTGCCGCAAAAAGGATCACTTCAAAGACGTGCTTGAAGCGCTTTTACTCAACGTAGGGGAAGCGCTTAACGAGACTCTCTATGCGCGAACCTCTTCAACGGTGTTCACTTCAGCAACGCTGTCTATAGATGGGAGTTTTTCCTCGTTCGAGCAGGCAGTGGGAATGACCAGGTCGCATGCTACAGAAGACAGTGCCGCCCATTGTTCCGAGCTGCAGCTCGATTCTAGTTACGACTTCGACAACAACATGATCGTGTATGTGGTGGAAGACATTCCCGAGCCCAACGACCCGCACTACCTTGCTGCGTTGCAGGATTTGCTAATCCGCGCACACCTCGCGTTGGAAGGGTCGATGCTCACGCTTTTTACCAACCGCCGCGAGATGGAAAAATGCTTTGAAGCGGTACAGCCCGAGCTCAAAAGAAACGATTTACGGCTGGTGTGCCAAAAATGGGGCGTGTCGGTAAAAGGGCTGCGCGACGATTTTCTTGCCGATGAACACTTGTCCCTTTTCGCGCTGAAAAGTTTCTGGGAGGGATTTGACGCTCCCGGCGCCACGCTCAAAGGGGTGGTTATACCCAAGCTTCCGTTCTCCAAGCCGACGGATCCCCTCTCATGCGAACGAGCGGCGCGCGACGACCAAGCGTGGAGACATTACGTGTTGCCTAAGGCCATCATAGAAACAAAGCAGGCAGCGGGAAGGCTTATCCGGAAGGCCGACGATACTGGCGTGCTCATTCTTGCAGATAGGCGATTGATTACGAAAAACTACGGCAAGGCGTTTTTGAATTCTCTTCCCACTCGGACGGTAAAAGTGCGCACCGCGAACGAGATCGTTCAGTCGCTGGCGCTTATGCGCGTGCGATAGGAACCGGAGGGATTTGCTCTCGCTATGAGAAGGCGCTCCGACAAGCTATCGCATGCGGCGCATGTGAAGCGCAGCACACGCGGCACGTCTAACGAGATTTCGTTCAGCGTGCTCGATGCGGCGCGCAATGCGTTGGACGAAGGGAAAGAAAAGCCAACCGAACAGGCAAAGCGGTTTGGAAGGATACATCTGTTTACTCTTCCGATCGGAAGGAAACGCCCTCCGTCAACTCCCGTCAAAGATCAAGTGCAGGCTCTTACCGGCTCGCTTGCCCACCCAACATTGCCAGCTGCCAGCAAGTTTGAGGTTCACGACGGCATAGAAGAACATCCAGCGTTTGACGAGCCGCTTCCCGCTCCGCAGCTGCAAGATGTATCCAAGCGGCGTGAGCAAGCTATGCGCACCGACGTGAGTGGGGGAGCTGCAGCCGATACGCGGTTTTCTCCATCAGCGAAGAATGCACGAGGGGATGGAGTAAAGACGCCTGCGACTCCGTTTGAGCTTGCTCCGCGCAGTTCGGGGCGGACCTCGGAAGAAGAGATTGCCTGGCGCAAGGGAAGGCGTCGGAAACGACGTCTCCTGGCAGCTTTCGTAAGCACGGTGTTGCTTGGCGCACTTATTGTTGCTGGCGGATGGTATCTGCATGATGACAGCCTTCGCTACGAGCAGAATCTTGCACAAATGCATGAAGCTGAGGAACTGGTTGCGTCTACCGATGAGCTGCTGCTTTCACTCGACGAGGTGTTGCAAGATCCGCTGGGAGATGCCGCAACCGATTTCAGGGAACAGCGTGCAGGCGAGGTAGAGCAGGGGATGGCAACGCTTTCAGACGCCGAAGAAAAAGCAACGAACGCTTCGCGTGGCTTGCGCACCTCGTCTGAGCGCGAGGCGGCGGACAACTTGATGGTAACGTGCTCGGCGCGCCACTCGATGCTCGAGTCGGGATGGAGCATCTTGCAAACAGCTCAAACCTACACGGCGAGTTACGATCTTTTGGAAGATGCGTGGCAAAACATGCTCGAGGCAGACGAAGCGGCGCGCGACGCGGCCGACTTGGTGTCGCAGGGCGATCGGAGCGCGATAGGGGAATCGAAGACGAAAACGCAGGAGGCCATCGATCTGCTCACAGCGGCGCAGGCGAGTTTGGCGCAGGTGGCAAACGCCTCTTCCTATATCGATATGAGTGCACAGCAAGCCTATGTTGACAAACGCCTTGAAGCGCTCGGTTACGCGCTTGCTTCCAACGAGGCTCTCGAGGCGCGTGATACTCAAACGGCAATCGAGCAAAACGATGCCTATAACAAAGCAGACGAGGAAGCGGCCGAACTGGTGGACGCTCTTCCCGAACAGCCAACTCAACCCGCGCTTGAAGCTTTGCAGGAAGCGGCGTCGAATTCCCTAGAGACGTACGAAGCGGCACGCGGCCAGGCTTCTTCCTCAGACGCTTTTCTTCGTGATTATTTTGGCAGTTCAGGCAAATAGCGTATACTTAATGAGATATGCGCACAGATCGCATACTACCCGACTAGAGCGCTAGAGCGGAAGGCGAAAAGTATGTCCGACGTCATGGAGCACGTTGCGTATCTATCGCAAGAAATAGGCCCTAGGCCTGCCGGCACCGAAGAGGAGCAGCAGGCGGCTTTGTATATTACTGAGAAGATGCAAAAAGACGCTGGCTTGTCGGCGGTGATTGAAGACTTTACCGGCGTGACGAACAACGAAACGCCACGTGCGATTTGCGGAGCGGTTACGCTTGTGTTCGCTATTCTCGCCGTTGTGCTGCCGGTTGTTGCGTTGCCTGCGGCATTGATTACGTTGCTTTCCGCCGTGATCTATGTTGCCGAGGCATTCGACAAGCCTCTCCTTTCGCGCCTGTTCTCTCGCGGTGTGAGCCAGAATGTAATTGCGAAATACGAACCGGGCTATTCTCCCGAGTCTGGCAGCAGCCGTCGCCGCAAGGTGATTTTGGTTGCCCATTACGACAGCGGCAAGGCCATGCCCGAACTCACCGGCCCGGTGCTTGTTGCGCTGCCTATTCTGAAATGGGTGGTTCTTGGTGCCTTTATTGCGGTGCCGGTGCTCCTTTTGCTGGGAACTACGGTACTTTTACACGTGGAAGGCGTCGTGGGTGTAATCCTTACGGTGCTGACGATTGTGTGCGCCGTGCTTACAGCGCTGCCTCTCATTCAGTTTATTCTGCATAAGGCGGCATCGTACAACGATGGCGCGAACTGCAATGCTTCGGGTGTTGCCGTGCTCATGGACGTTGCGGAGCGTGTTGGGCGCGGGCGAACCGATATGTCGTCGGCATCCGATGTGTCCGGCCCTCTTACCGTGCATGGGGAGCAGGCGGCGCGCGATGCGGGCGTTGTCCCCGAAGGCGCTTCGGTTTCGTATGAGGTTGAAGCTCAGGTTTCCCATGAAGAGGATTCCCCTGCGGCTCGTTTGGCGGCTGCCAAAGCTGCGGTTGCAGCCATATCCGGCAAGCCGGTGAGCGATTTCATCTCAGAAGAAGTGCTGAAAGCCTCCGAACCGGTTGTTCATATGCCTGACGTTGCCGTGAAAATAGAGCAGCACAGCGACGCGGGGGCGCATGATGGAGCGGGCACGCGTGCATCCTCAGATGCTTCGGGCATTCAGGCTGCAGCGGAGGGGACTCAGGATCCGTCGGTCCATATCGACGTGAAAGTTGAGTCGGCCAATCAGCCAATGCAGGCAGACGTGATGCAGGCGGGTTCTGTTGGTTCTGCCTCTCAGAAAAATGAGGAAGCTGGGCAGCCCGACATGTCTCAGGACGAGCCTAACGCGAGTGGCTTGCCTGCATGGTTTGTTACGGCGCAGAAAAAAGCCAAGCGATCCCCTGAAGATTCGAAGCCGGCGCAACGTTCTCGCTACGCAGATGCCCTTGAGGCTGCGGTGTCGGAAAGCAGCGTGCATTTCCAAGAAGCGAACAATGCGGTGCTCTCCAATGCGCAGAAACGCATGGAAGCGCTATCGGACGGAATTGTTGAAGTGAAGGCTCCGGAGTCTGCCTGGTTGCAGGTGCATCCGGACGCGACGGTGGCTCCTGCTCAGCCTCAAGCAATGCAGATGCCGGCAGAGAGTGCCAACCCACAGTCCGCTATGAATGCAGCACCGCAGCCGACGGTTGCCGAGCAGGCTGCAGTTGTTGAGTTCCCGTCTGCCGAAGGAGCTTTTGCCCCTGCTGTCGAACCCTTCGCGGCAGACAATGAACAGCCCGCTTCGCAACCAGCCGCTGAGCAGCGAGCTCCCCAGGCTAAGCAGGCATCCTCCTCTCCTATAAGCCCTATCTTGCCCGATGACCTTTCGGTTCCTTCGCTCGATACTGCACCCGAGCCGAGCGTCCCTTCGTTTTTGGCTGAGCCGCAACCTGCACAGCCGGTGCAGCAAGCGCAGCCGGCTGCTCCTGCTGCCGAGTCTGTTCAGCAGACGCCCCCGGCGGTCGAGCGAACGGAGAACCGCATCGAGGTGCCCACGGAAGACGACCTTGACTTCGACTTCGACGAACCTTCGCAGGATCCGCAGACAACCATCGCTGCGGCACCGGTGTTCGTAGACACCGTAACTGCCAATGCCGAACAGGCGAATAAGGAAGCCAGCCAGCAACCGGCGGCGCTCCCGTCTCTCGAGCCGCTTTCCAGCGAAGAGCTTGCCGCCACGCATGAAGCGTACAAGCAGCGTGCTCCTTTGGCGGAAGCCTATGATCCCGATGCTCCGCAAACGCGCAAGCTTCGCTCGGCACTGCCTTCTATCGATCCTGCTCACCCCAATGCCCATCGCGGGCCTTCTGCGGCGCAGCTTCGCTCGGCGCTGCCCTCGTTCTCGGGCATTCTTCCCAAGGTTGAAGAGGAGCCGAAAGAAGAGGCTCCCTCTACCGTGAGCATGACGGGCTCTTTTGCTCCAGTGGGTGCAACCAGCGCGTTTGCCCCGGTCGGCGATGAGCTTTTGGAAGACGTTGACCCCGATGACATCTATGTTGACGATGCAGATGACTCTGAGTTCCAAGATCCCCACAACGACGCTGGCGCGTTTGCGACTCCCGGCTATGTGGAAATGCCCAAGTCGCGCATGCGTCGTCTGTTCGACCGCTTCCATCGCAATAAGAAGAACGATGAGGAAACTACTCCGCAGGAATGGCTGGATGTGGACGATTCGTTCGACGCTCGCTCGGTGGGCGCCGCGCGCGGCGGTTGGGAGAGTTTCCGCGAGGAGCAAGACACCTACCCAGACGCAGACGAAGGGCTTGAGGATCTGGCCGCCCAGTCTGGCGCAGCTGGCCAACCACGGCAGAGCGCACCATACGCCGAAGCGTATGACAACGACGAGTTTGACGACGCGTTCGACGATGACGATTTCTATGACGACTACGATGAAGAACCTTCAAGTCGTCGTTCCTGGCATGGCGGCGCGTTCTCTCGCGTGAGAATGGGAAGGGTCGACATGCGCTCGGGGGCAGACGACGAACCCGTTGCTGAAGGGGACGCCCTTCTTCCTAAGGAACCGGAGGCTCCCGAGATGCAGAAAATCTATCAGTTCCGGAATCCCGACATCGATACCGAAGTGTGGTTTGTGGCGCTTGGAGCGGAACTGGGCGGTCATAGTGGCATGCGTGCCTTTATCGCCGAGCATGAGCACGAGTTGAAGGGTTCCATCATCGTTGAACTCGAGGGCTTGGGTGCGGGCGATCTGAACATGATCGACCAAGAGGGCGGCTACCGCGTGGCTAAAACCTCTTCGCGCATGCGTCGCTACACGCGCAAGGCATCGCAGGCAACCGGCCTGTCGATAGGGTCCGACTCCATGCTGTGGAAGAGCAGTGCATCGTCATATGCCATTACGCACGGTTTACAGGCAATGCATCTAGTGGGCATGGAGGGCGCCAAACCCGCATCGTTCGGCAGCCGCGACGACGTCGTCGACAATCTCGATGAAGGCACGCTTCAAAAGCGCAGCAACTTCGTATTGGAGCTTTTAAAGAACATCTAGTGTTACATTCAGGTTCAACCCACAACATCTCGGGCTCCTCGCATCTTTTGCGGGGAGCCTTTTGTTTCGCTCGGTGAATATAGAGTGCAAATATGCGTTTAATCAGGCATTTTCCAATCTTAAACGGTAAGTATGTGCTAGTATGAACGCCGCTGCTATTCTGTTTGAGCGGAACGGCGGCTATTCGTTATCAACAGTAGAACAGGGAGGTTAAGCGCATATGGCTATCGAAGCATACTGCGTAAAGTGCAAGGAGAAAAAGGTCATGACCGATCCGGTTGAGGGCGTTACCAAAAACGGCAAGCCCATCACCAAGGGTAAGTGTCCCGACTGCGGCACCACCATCTGCCGTATCGGCAAGGTTAAGTAACAACGCTTGCGCAAACAGCATCCCGAAAACGGATAAAGCGGCTCATCTGAGCCGCTTTTTTATTGGGGTAGGGGGTAGCCCTTTCAACACGGTTGTCGTCTACCATGAAATTGCGCCGATGGCCGCGCTGCGCGCAGGGGCAGACCTTCCATAATAAGGTGACGTATTCACATACTCATGAGCGAAGAACACGGGCGGTCTTGCACGTCGTTTCATTGCTCACTGCAGGTAGTCGGTGTCCAAACGCACCGTGACAGTGAATTCTGTCCTCGCGTGCTCAAAAGTGACCTCGCCTCCGTACTTTCGGGCAATCGAGCGAACATTGCGCAGGCCATATCCATGAGTCGAACCGCTTTTTGTGGTAGTAGGAAGCCCGTCGCGCCGGTGTATTTCCCCACTGAAACCGTTTTCGATAAAAATGGTGAGCTGGTTAGCAAAACGGCGCATGCTGACGTGAACGTAGCGAAGACGCTTATCGGCCTGTTGACGCGTTGCCTCGATGGCGTTGTCGAGCAAGTTCCCGAACAGGGAGCAAAGATCTGCCTCATTCATCTTTTTTAAGATGGGCGCTGAGAGGTCTGCCTCAAAGGAAACCTCGGCATCTTGGGCGTCTTTTGCTTTTTGGGATAACAGTCCATCGAGCAAGGCGGAGCCGGTTGAAAAGCGCCGAAGCGCCGCCTGTGCGCTTTCTTCCATGCTGTCTAGATACTTAAGAACGGGGGAATCACCCGATTCGGTTGCAAGTTGCCTTAAGGCTAAGATGTGATTTTTAAGATCGTGTCGTAGCGCCCGCGTTTCTTCATCTGCAGTGAGACGTTCTCTGAAAGCAGCTAGGCGCAGTTCAGAAGCTATTTCACGCATGGCGGCTTCAGCGCGTTCGCTTCGTAAGAAAATAGCTCGCTCCATGAGCACGAGGAAGGCCAACAAAAACGCGTTCGTCACCACCACGAACACGCTTAGATCCATGCCAGCGGGGTCAATTCCTTTCATTCCCAGTTCATAGGCAATTTCTTTGGTATACACCACAACAACAAGAATGATTACTATCACACCGCAGCGCTCAATTGTTAGTCTAGTCATGGATCGAAACGGAATGAGCTTAAACACAATAAGCAAAGCGATACCAATAATCACATATTTAAAAACGCATTTAACCAGGAAGTCGTTGAGCAGGGGAAAGGGTGTAACGGGCGGAACATCGGCGCGAAGCCAATAAAAGGCGGGAGAAACCATGATATTGTCTGCCGCCAGGAACGCAGTAGCCGCTACCGAGGCAATCGCCATGGCGCGATTGAGGGGAAGATGTCTCCCTATCGCTAAGAAACCTAAGTAACAAAGCACACGCCAGACAAAGCGCAGCAGCGTAAGAAGAGGGCCGGATTCAAGTAAAAACATGGGAAACAACAAGGCGAGCGATGCCCATCCTGCAACTGTTCTCCATTTCTGCCGAGGTGCTTCAGAAATCCAACTCAAAAGCGTCACTGAAAGGACAATCTCAATGAGGCCGTGGATTGCCCTCATTTCGAAATCGCTCATGACCATGTCCCAATCAGGCGATCAAGTGTCTTCATAAAGTCCTGGCGGCGTTGTTTACTGAGCGGAATGTCGGCTCCGTTATCCAAAACTACGCGCTGATCGTGAACCGACGTCACGTGGCGGCAGTTAACTAAATAGCATCGGTGAGTACGGAAAAAACCGCAACCATCGAGGTCTTTCTCGAAATCTTTCATTGAGGATGTCGTCATAAAACTGCGCTCTTTCAGAGACACATTCATGCGATGCGCAAACGATTCAACGTAGTAGATATCGGCGGTAGGAACAATGAAGGTGTCTTGCCCCTGTTTTACCAAGATGCGGCGAGATCCGGTTTGAGAAAGGCGCTCAAGCGCGCTGCAGACAACTTCGGAAAAGCGGGAGTACCGTATCGGTTTTGTCAGAAACGCAAAGGCGTGTACGTCGTAGCCTTCAATGGCGTATTGAACCATAGACGTTACGAAGATGGTGGTAACGTTTTGTGGCATCTCGTTTATCTTGCGCGCTGTTTCAATGCCGGTGATGCCTGGCATGCCCACATCCAAGAACAAGAGTTGGGTACGTGGATCAAGATTTGTAAGAAGGTCTTCGCCGGACGCATACTCATGAATAACGCACTCGTACCCCTGGGATAGGGAATGTTTCTCTAAAAGAGACTTCAATTGCGAACGAAAGGCGGCTTCGTCATCGCATATAGCTGCATGAACAATCATTACGTCCCCCTCGCAATCCCTTAGAATTCGCGTTTTGCTCTTCCCCTCAGCAGTATGAACATACCAGATATGACGAACTATTCGTGTAGTCAAAACGCCATTTCGTGCAGGAGAAAAAGACGGTTCATGGCCTCTCTCGTCATCTCGTGCGCGACATATTGCCGCGCTTGCCCTTGCGCGTGTATCTAGGAGCGAGCCCGTTTTTGGGTTCTGGGATGGAGCATCGTATCGAGGGGAGACTCAATTGGCTAAGTTATCAAACTCAATTATCGGAACGGTTCTTACGAACCGAAACTTCTGGGTCGCGTTGCTGATTATGATCACAGCAAATGTGGGCAATGCATGCGTTCGCCAGCCTGTCACACTGCTCGGCGATGACCTTGGTCTGACGGCATCGGCCATTGGCTTTATCACTTCTATCTATACGGTATTCGCCATGCTCGGCCGTGGCCCTTTCGGAAACGCAGTTGACCATGCGAAGAAAAAGACCTGGGTGCTGGCGGCCCAATACGTTGCCCGAGGCATTGTTTTCATCGGGTTTGCTTTATGTGCTACGGTACCGATGTACGTCGTGCTTAAGTTCATGCAAGGTTTGACTTTTGGCATGGGTCATATCGCAATGCTCATTGTAGTTGCAGAAACCATGGACAAGAAGGCATTGGGAACGGCATTTGGCTTGATCACCCTTATTCCGAAGCTGTTGTCCGCAGTGACCACCAGCATAACGTTGTGGATCACTACCACTTTTGGTCTTGAATATTCTTACTATGCTGGCGCGGTATTGAGCTTCGTTCCTGCTGCTTTGTGTCTGCTTCTGAAGATGCCCGAGCGTGACGAGGTCGAAGCTGCGAAGCCGAAGAAAAAGTTCAGCCTCAACACGTTTGCCTACTGGCGCGCTGTTCCACTGGTTCTCATCATGACTTTCGTAAGCATTCCTTCCCTGTTTATCGACAACTTCATGGTGCTGTTTGGTCGTGAAGCGGGTATCGATGGTCAGGCTGCAGGCTACCTTACCAACTACATGATGTGGATGGGTATCGGCTCCTTCCTTGCCGGTTACGCTTTCGACCGCTGGGGCTTCAAAAAGAACGCTATCGTTCTGTGTATCTGCGCAGTTGTGGCTCAGATAATGATTGGGGTCACGCTTGACTCTACTGTCTGGATTGTGTCAGCAGTGCTGTGCGGCATCGCTGCCGGCGGTATCGCTGTTATCGTTCGTAGCTTCGCGGTTTTGAAATGCCCCTCGACAGTAACTGCGCTTGTTGTTGCGACGCTGGGCGTTATGCAAGATCTTGCAAGCTTGGTTGGTAGTGCGGCAGGCGGTGTTTTGGCGGACGTTCTTGGCTACACGACCACGTTCCAAGTGATTGCTGCCTTCCCTGCGATTGCTTTAGTGATGGTGATTTTCTTCCTTCCTGGCTTGATCAAAGTTATGCAGGGAGGCAAGGAAGCTCAGGCTATTCCCGCCGAATCTAAGACGGAATCTGATCAACAGTAAATCGAACAGAGGAAAAGTATGGCGGGCATGTTTTAGTCCGCCACCTACACAATTTGCTCCCATTTCCATTTTCAATCTTCTGCTTCTCATAAAGGAGTTCAAAATGACTACTGATTCCGAACTTTCCTATAGTGGATGGCGTCCGCTTCGCATGCATCGTCCACCGCATCACGGCGACGATGGTAGGCCGAAGGGAGGCAAGCCGGAACTGCCGGTGATACCCGCTATTCGTTTCTTCGATAATATGTCCTACATCGGCGATCAGTTTGTTGGTTGCTTTGCAATCGAGACGTCTGTGGGCGTGATCTTGCTCGATTCGCTCTTTAACGGTGATCGATACGAGCAAATTCTCGAGCAGGGTCTTAGCGATCTGGGGTATTCCGGAAACGACATCAAGGCGGTTTTGGTAACGCATGGTCATACCGATCATTATGGATGTGCTGGCTATTTGCAGGAGAGGTACGGCGCAAAAGTCTACATGTCGGCGCGTGACGAAGACTTCGCGAAAGACCGGAACGAGTTTTCTCCTTTTGGCTGGATGGAATTTGATGCCGACGGCAATATAGAAGGAGGCGACGTTTTCACCCTGGGCGATACCGCCATCCATGTCGCCTCTACTCCGGGCCATACGCCGGGTTGTCTGTCGTTTGTTGTCCCTGTGTATGACGAAGGGCGCAAGCATATGGCGGCACTTTGGGGTGGTACGGGCCTGCCGCGTGGTCTTGAAGCCAAAATCCAGTATCGTGATTCCGCTCGCGCATTTTCCCATCTATGTGACGAACTGGGAGTTGACGTTGAGATAGCAACTCATCCTTTCGTAGATAACAGCGTGGAGCGCTTTGAGGTAGTTCGAAACATTTTCAATGGGGTTTCGAACCCCTATGTCATTGGGCGAGAGGCGTGTCGCCGCTACGAGAACATGTTTTTGGATTGGTGCATCGACGCCATCAAGAAAGAAGAGGAAAAGTAGGTAGAGCTCGCTAGCTCGATACGAAGGCTTGCTGTAGTAGGCGCGGAATGGTATGCCCTCCAGTCCATTCAAGGCGGCGGTGTCCCTCCACCGCCGCCGAGCGTTTGCTGCGCTTGCGAGGTAATAGAGGCTGGGCGAACAAAAGACTTTAGCTCGGCACAAAGGATGCACTATGAAGAGCAATTCAATCATCCTGACGGTACTCCGCAACCGGAACTTCTGGCTCGCATTGTTTATCACCGTAACTGCCAGTGTTGGTAATGCCTTGGTACGCCAACCGGTCAACCTGCTCAGCGATGAGGTTGGGTTAGGCGTGAGCGTCTTTGGTTTGATCAGCTCTATCTATGTGGTGTTTTCGATGCTTGGCTCAGGGCCGTTTAGTAACGCAGTTGAGCACGCACGTCATAAGACCTGGATTTTGGGCGGGCAGTATGCGGTTCGCGGACTGGTGTTCATCGGATTTGGCATGTGCGCGAGCGCGCCGCTCTATATCTTCTTGCGATTTATGCAAGGGCTGACATTCGGCATGGGTCACATCGCGATGATGATCGTTATCGCAGAAACAATGGATAAGAAGGCGCTGGGCAGTGCTTTCGGCTTGATTGTGTTGTTCACTAAGCTGCTTTCTTCGCTGACCAATAGCTTGACCTTATGGATAACAACGACGTTCGGTATTGAGTATTCTTGTTTCGCGGGTGCGATATTCAGCTTCATTCCAGGCGCTTTGTGCCTGTTCCTTATTTTCCCTCATGTAAAAAAAGAGGATGTAGCTCCTAAAAAACATCATCGTGCTCTGCGGTTGAACATGTTTATTAATATTCGGTCGGTTCCGATTTTGCTTATCATGACGCTGATAAGCATTCCCTCGCTGTTTATTGATAACTTTATGATTCTTTATGGTCAAAGTGAAGGGATGGTCGATCAAGCGGGTACCTACATTACGACTTATATGTGGTGGATGGGAATCGGTTCGTTTGCGGCGGGATATGCGTATGACCGCTTCGGGTTTAGGGGCATTGCGATATTCCTTGCTTTGATGTGCTTTACGGCTCAGCTCTTGCTTGGCTTTTCGATGGACGATGCCCTTTGGATTGTGTCAGCGGTCTTGTGCGGTATTTCTGCCGGCGGAATATCGGCCATCACGAGGGCGTTTGTAGTGACGAAGTGCCCTTCGGCGGTAACGGCACTCACGGTGGCATCGCTTGGCATCATGCAAGACTTGTCCAATCTGTTCGGTACGTCTGTCGGTGGAATTCTGGCCGACTCCTTCGGCTACTTGACGACCTTCCGCCTTATCGCGCTCTGCCCCCTCGCTGCTTTCTTCATGATTGCATTCTTCTTGCCTAAGCTTGTCGAGGTCTTGCAAGGAGGCAAGGGCGCAGCCGTAGAAGCCTCCAGTGAGGGGCGGATGGAACCTGAGCTCAGATAAGCGTTTCCTTAACCGCAGCGAGGCGGAATTATAAGGGCGTTCGTGATGCGATATCGCAAAGCTGTCTTTGCCTACAAACAAGGCGAGCCGGAACAGTTCGGTTCGCCTTTCTTGTTAGTGTGTGTAAGCAGGAATGGTCGCACCTGAAGCGAAGGCGACGCAAGAATATATGTCTTTGCTGCAGCTTGTTTTGTATCCGCGTGCTAGTGTTTTATCCGAGGGGGGGGGGTTCCTTGATTTGCCTCTATGGAAACGTGCGTGTCCATTCCCTTGAACAGATCGGAAATGCTCACATCAAGGCCGGCGGCAATGCGCTCAATGGTGTCGAGTGACACATTACGGTGCCCGTTTTCCAACTGAATGATATACGCCTTGCTGCGCCCTACCATCAACGCAAATTCACGCGCGGAGAGTCCTGATTGCTCGCGCAGGGTGCGTACGCGCTTCCCGAATTCTTTTTCTATCTGATCGCTCATAGCGTTGAGCATACAGTGCCTTGTATCATGGAAGGTGCACGATAGTAAACCAAATCATAAAAAGTTGCGCAACATTTTTATCCACCCAGGTATTGAGTGTATAACCGCAGGTTAAAGTTGAGTTTAAATAATTTTTTAGTTCCTAAGGAAGCCGGTCGAGCAGCTATTTCAGGCCCTCGGAGAGCCTTTTGAAATCGCGCTCTTTCCGAGTCGGGCACCGCCCGCAGCCGACGAAAAAGAAACAGAAAACCACTTGACATCGCAACGCTCCGTCCTATACTCAATCGCGTATAGAACATACCCCCAGGGGGTATATAAAAGGAGCAATGCATGACTAAGGTAAAGCTGCAAGACAGCCCCCAAACAAAGCAGCGGTGCGCACAGAGCTCTTATGCGCAGCAGCAAACTGCGCCCAATGCGCAGAACTGTGGGCAGATAATGAGCGCGCCTGCATGCGAAGGCGGCAGAAGCTGTGCATGCCACCACAAAAAAACGCCGCGATCGCAAGCGTTCCAGGCCGATCTCCAAAAGCGCCTCAACCGAGCCATTGGGCAACTTAATGGAGTGAAAGACATGCTGGACGACAATCGCTACTGCGGCGACGTTCTCATCCAGCTTGCCGCCGCAGAGAGCGCCATTCATAACGTGTCGGCGCTGCTGCTGCAAGACCATCTGGAAACGTGCGTGGTAGAGCAGGTTCAGCAGGGAAACGTCGAAATAATCGAAGAAGCCATGCAGCTCATTAAACGGTTCGCTCACTAGGCGGTGCAATCATGAAGCAGACTTTTGACGTGACGGGCATGACCTGTGCAGCGTGCTCGGCGCGGGTGGAAAAGGCGTCAAACAAAGTAGACGGGGTTCAGCAGGCAACGGTTAACCTGCTCAAGAATTCGATGGAAGTGGAATACGACGGCAACCCCGACACGCTATCAGCTATCTGCGCGGCGGTTGAAAAGGCCGGTTACGGGGCAACGCCGCGTCTTGACGCGGGGTTGGCGGGCGGCGCTTCTGCATCGGGCTCTTTGGTGGAGCCCGCGCCAATCGGAATGGCGCCAGCAAGCTTTGGAAACGCGCGGCAAGAAGCGGCTGCCAAAGAAGCTAGGCAGGTGCGCACGCGCCTTGTCGTGTCGTTCGTCTTCACCATCCCCTTGTTCTACTTGTCTATGGGGCACATGTTCGGCTGGCCGCTGCCCTCCGTTTTCCTGGGTAGCGAGAACGTGATGGTGTTTGCGCTCACGCAGTTTTTGCTGTTGCTCCCCGTTATCTTCGTAAACTTCAAATTCTTTCGCGTGGGCTTTACCACGTTGTTCCACGGCGGGCCAAACATGGACTCGCTCATTGCGCTTGGCTCGACCGCTTCAACGGTGTATGGCATCGCGGCACTGTATCGCATCGGTGCGGCGTTGGGTGCAGGGGATTCCGCCTCGGCCCATACGGCGGCCATGGACTTGTACTTTGAGTCGGCAGCGATGATCCTTACCCTTATTACGCTGGGGAAATATTTCGAGGCACGCGCAAAGGGGAAAACCACCGACGCTATATCCAAGCTGATGGATCTTTCTCCCAAAACCGCCTTGCGCCGCAATCCCGACGGCTCCGAGGAGGAAATCCCTGCCGAACGGGTGCGTCCGGGAGATGTGCTTGTCGTGAAGGCGGGCGAGGGCGTGCCGGTTGATGGCGTGGTTGTCGAAGGTTCGGGCACAGTGGATGAGTCGGTCATCACCGGGGAAAGCATTCCCGTGGAAAAAACAGCGGGGGACGAAGTAACCGGCGCCACCATCAACCGCACCGGCTGGTTCGCCATGCGGGCACAACGCGTGGGCGCCGATACTACCCTGGCGGGCATTATTCGCTTGGTGGACGAGGCAACAAGTTCGAAGGCCCCTATCGAGAAAATGGCAGACAAGATCTCAGGCGTCTTTGTGCCCGTGGTTATCGGCATTGCGCTGGTGACGTTTGTCGTGTGGCTGCTTGCTGGCGGAACTATTGCGGATGCGGTGTCGCATGCTATTAGCGTGCTGGTTATCAGCTGCCCGTGCGCGCTTGGCCTGGCTACGCCCACGGCCATCATGGTGGGAACAGGCCGCGGAGCCACCAGCGGCATATTAGTCAAATCCGCAGAGGCTCTGGAAACTGCATGTGCGGTCAAGACGGTCGTGCTTGATAAGACTGGCACCATCACAAAAGGAGAGCCGCAGGTCACCGATGTGATTTGTGTGGGAGGAGCGTATGAGAATCTGGTGGCGCTCGCTTTAGCCCTGGAGCAGAAAAGCGAGCATCCCTTGGCGCAGGCAGTTGTTGCCTATGCGCGCGAATGCGGCGTGCAGAGCCAGGACGCAAAGGCTTCTGCGGTGGAGGGTTTTCAGCAAATTCCCGGAGGGGGAGTGTCGGGCGCATACGCGGGAGAGAAATGCATGGCCGGCAATGCGCGCCTGATGGCGGAAAACGGAGTGGATATTTCTTCGGTAACGCAGCGGGCCGAGCGGCTTGCCGACGAAGGGAAGACCGTGCTCTATTTCGCAAGGGCGGGCAAGCTGGCTGGAGTGATTGCCGTTGCTGACGTGGTGAAGCCCACGAGTGCGGCTGCCATTGCCCGTCTTGAGCAGATGGGGGTGAATACCGTCATGCTCACGGGCGACAACGAGCGTACAGCAGCCGCTATCCAGAAGCAGGTGGGCGTCGGGTGCGTGATTGCCGGAGTAAAACCGGAAGGGAAAGAGCAGGTCATTCGCGAGCTTGCGCAACATGGCCGCGTGGCAATGGTGGGAGACGGCATCAACGACGCTCCTGCGCTGGCGCGCGCGGATGTGGGAATTGCTATAGGTGCAGGTACCGATATCGCCATTGAAAGCGCAGACGTCGTGTTGATGCACAGCGACCTTGCCGACGTTCCAGCGGCTATCGGCCTTTCTCGCGCCACAATGCGCAATATCAAGCAAAACCTGTTCTGGGCGCTGTTCTATAACGCTATTTGTATACCCGTTGCGGCCGGCGTGCTTTCGGGAATTGGGTTTAACCTCAATCCGATGATTGCAGCGGCGGCAATGTCCCTGAGTTCAGTGTGCGTGGTAAGCAACGCGTTGCGCTTGCGCACGTGGAGGCCGCAACCCCTGACCGTTATTCCAAGCGACGGAGGGAGCAACGCAGCCGTGCACGGTGTTGCGGTTGTTGAATTGGCCGATCAGGGGGATCGGGGGTCAATAAGGCCAGAAGGGGATCATCTGGCTGAATTGAATAGAAAGAAAGAAATGGAGTCTACAGAAAAGGAGATTGTGATGGAGAAGACCCTGCACGTTGAAGGAATGATGTGCCAGCACTGCGTCGCGCGCGTTAAGAAAACGCTTGAGGCGCTCGATGGCGTAGAGGAGGCCATTGTCGATTTGGACGGCAAGAAGGCGACGGTAAGGCTTTCCGCCGATGTCGCAGATGACGTTTTAGTGCAGGCAGTTGTTGACCAAGACTACGAAGCCAAGATTCTCTAGCCGGCTGCGCCCCGCAGCGTAAGCGTGTCAAGGGCGCGCCATGAGGTGCGTCTTCTTGGCACGCTTCGGCTTGGCTTGCCGCTTCTAAGCGCCGTGTGCCAGTCGCCTGTTCGCGCGACGCGGTATGCGGCCCTTGCTTTATTATGAAGCGGAACAGAAGGGAGGAACAGCATGCATGAACTGGGCATCATGACGGGCGTGATGGATGCTGTTACCAAGTCGGCTCAAGAGGCCGGCGCCGACAAGGTGCTGAAAGTCACTCTCTCCGTGGGGGAGATGACAGAATGCATCGAAGATGCGCTGGTGTTTGCATTCGAGGCGCTATCGGAAAACGAGCCGCTCATGGAAGGTGCCGAACTTGTGATCAACATGATCAAGCCAAAAAGCCGCTGTTTGGAGTGCGGGGCGGTATATGAGCACGACCGATTCCACATGTTTTGCCCGGAATGCGACAACTTCGCAAATGAGCTTCTTGCGGGACGCGAGCTCCAGATAGACTCCATCGAGGTGGACATTCCCGACTGACGGCAACGAGCGTGCCCACATGCCATGCGACGTGTCTCTTTGGAACGCGCCCCGTCTTTGGCCGTCTTGGCGCGCCGACATAACAACCCGGTACCGTACGTCTTGTTGAAAGGACGAGCATGAAGATAGACATGAAGCAGCCCATTCTGCAAAAGAACGACTCTATTGCGGCCGAGCTGCGCGACCGCTTCGCCGCCAACCACGTGTATGTGGTCGACCTGCTGGCAAGCCCCGGTTCGGGCAAGACCTCAACTATCCTTGCCACCATCGACGCACTGCGCGACGAATTCAACATCGCCGTTATTGAAGGCGACATTGCAAGCAGCGTCGACGCGGAAAAAATCAAGGCGCAAGGAACGGCGGCAGTGCAGATCAACACCGGCGGCGCCTGCCATCTGGAAAGCGCTATGATCAAGCGCGCGGTGGATGTGCTCGACCTCGAACGGCTGGACCTCATCATCATCGAAAACGTGGGCAACTTGGTGTGTCCCACCGATTTCGATCTTGGCGAAAACGTAAAGGTCATGATTCTGTCGGTGCCGGAAGGCGACGACAAGCCGCTAAAGTATCCGGGAGTATTCCAAGCAGCGCAGGCAGTCATCTTGAATAAAGTGGATACGCTGCCGGTGTTCAATTTCGATCGCGAAGCCTTCGAGTCGTCGGTTAAGCAGCTCAACCCCACGGCTCCCATTTTCTCCATCGCCGCCACAAAAGGCGACGGAGTTGAGGAGTGGGCAACGTGGCTGGCAGACAAGATCCGCGCCATTCAGTAACTTCCCAGTAACGACGAAGAAACACTTACGGGATACACTGCTTCCAAGTCTGAAGGAGTGAGCTATGGATTCGGCGCAAAAATACGAAACGTGCGTTGCGGCGCTAAAAGACTACGTGCAGAATGCGGGTTTTTCTGATGTGCTGATAGGCCTGTCCGGCGGCATCGACTCAAGCCTGGTTGCCGTGATGTGCGCAGACGCCTTCGGCGCTTCGCGCGTGCATGGGGTGCTGCTGCCTGGGCCGTACTCCACCGATCACTCCATTACCGACGCGCAAGACCTTGCCGCAAACCTGGGCGTCCGAACGGAAACAATCTCTATTTCCGAGCCCTACCAGGCGTTTGCCTCGGTGCTGGCACAGGCGTGCGGAGGGGAGTTGGCGGGGCTTGCTTCGGAAAACACGCAGGCACGTTGTCGCATGGTGTGCCTGATGGCGCTTTCCAACGCGCACGGCTGGATGCTGGTGAACACGGGCAACAAAAGCGAAGCGATGATGGGCTACTCTACCTTGTACGGAGACACCGCCGGAGCGTTTGCCCCGCTTGGCGGACTCTACAAGACCGACGTCTACGCCCTTTCGGAGTGGCGCAACGCGCAGGCGGTATGCAGCGGAGAAATTCCGCCCATCCCGCAACATGTGTTGGTGAAGCCCCCAAGCGCCGAGCTAGCGCCTGGCCAGCAAGACGAGCGCAGCATGGGTATCGAATATGCCGAGCTAGACGAGATCCTTCTTGCCCATTTTGAGCGAGGGGAGTCGCCGGAGCATATTGCAGCGTGCGGCCACGACCTTGCGTTAGTGAACGACGTTCTGCGCCGCGTTCGTTCCTACGAGTTCAAGCGCTCCCTTGAGCCTCCCTATCCCGTTGCCCCCTTCTACGAATTGTAAGCTACAGTGGCGGCTCGACCACCTTGCCGCAGGGTGCGGGCACCAGGCTAAGCTCGCGCTCGGCAGCGTGCGGAAACCAAGTTAAGCCCGCGTTCGGCAGCGCGGCGTGCATAGAAGCCGTCACCGGTAGGAGGCAAGATACCGTACCTGATGTATGGTTAATCGGGTGTCATTTCGTATACCATTGTCGTATGGACGACATTCTCGACAGACTGCAGAGCATGAAGGCCAAAGACTGGGCTATCGATGTTGCCATTGCCGCGGCGGCGTTCGTCGTTGCGTGCGTGCAGCTGATGCTCACGGTGTCGTCTATCGTTTTTCCCGACCTAGCGCTACGGCAGTATCTGGGACTGGTGAACGTCGTCCCCGAGTTCGGGGTGTTCGTTGCTCTGGCCCTTACGACGCTTCCCTTAGTGCTGCGCCGTGTGGCCCCGTGGCTGGTGTTTGCGGTGGTGCTGGTGCTCCATTGCTCGTTGCAGAGCCTCTACGCGTCGCTTGGGCTTTCGCCCATCGGGCTTCTGATTGCCCTGTTCACGGTTGCGGCGCAACGGACAATAGCCGAGGCGGCGGCAGCGGCGCTGCTTGCGATAGGGGGTTTGCTCCTGTTTTCGGGGTCTTCCGCAACCCCGAGCCTGGCGTTTTTCCTTCAGGTGCAAAACATCGGCCTCGTTGTTGCGGCAGCTGCTGCCGGCTACGGGTTCAAGACGCATCAAGCCTACGTGAGGGCTACCGAAGAGCGCGCGGCGGAAGCGGAGCGCACGCGTGAGGAAGAAGCGGCTCGACGCGTGGAAGAAGAGCGCGTGCGTATTGCGCGCGAGGTACACGACATCACCGCGCACTCGCTATCGGCGGTGAGCATCCAAACGGCTGCGGCGGAGCGTTTGCTAGACCGCGACCCGGCAGCGGCAAAGGAGGCCATCGAGGCGGCGCGCTCAACGGCCAAAAGCGCACTGGACGATATTCGCAGCATGATAGGCGTTCTGCGCCACGGCGACGACCCGGCGGAAGTCGCGCCGACAGAAGGAACCGACCGACTTTCCGATCTCGTGCACTATTTGGAAGACGCGGGCGTGGCGTGTCGTCTAGATGCCGTTGGCTACGAGCGAGGCGCCGTGCCTGCCCATGTGGATCTGGCTCTGTTTGCCATCGCGCGGGAGGCGGCCACCAACATAGTTAAACATGCTCAGGCAACACGCGCCGTTATTCGGCTGGCGCTCGCAAACGGCTCGGCATACCTGACGGTTGCCGACAACGGCAGCGGATGCGATGTTGTCTTGGGGAACGCCGCGCTGCCGCATGCGCAAGATGGCTCGGGCAACGGCATTGCCGGCATGGCGGAACGCGCTCGGCTACTGGGAGGAACGCTAGAGGCGGGCGCCGACCCTGCAAAGGCATTCGAAGGCGGCTTTGTGGTGCGCGCGCGTATACCGCTCGCCGCAGCTCGCGCTCAAGAGGAAGAAAGAGCCCGAGAAGAGCAGCGCATGCAAAGCGCAATAGATGCTCAGGAACAGACCGTTCGGAAAGAAGGGGGCAACTATGCTGAATGAAACGAACGCGTCTCCGAGGGCGGATGTATTTTCCAATCCATCTGTGGAAGGACGCGCCAAACCCCTTCGCGTGCTCATTGCGGACGATCAAGACCTCGTGCGCAGCGGATTTCGGCTCATTCTGCTCTCTTATGACGGCATCGACGTAGTGGGCGAGGCTCGCGATGGGCTTGAGGCGGTAGAACTCGCCCAGCGCCTTGCTCCTGATGTAGTGCTGATGGATATTCGAATGCCGCGCCTCAACGGCATTGCGGCCACACGCGACATCAAGGCAAACCCCAAGCTCGCCAACACTCACGTGCTCATCCTTACCACATTCGACCTCGATGAATATGTCTACGACGCGCTTGCGGCAGGCGCAAGCGGATTCCTTTTGAAAGACGCCGAACCTGACGATATCGTAGATGCGTTGCGGGTGGTTGCGGCGGGAGATGCTCTTATCCAGCCTTCCATCATGCGCCGGTTGGTGGAAACCTTCGTGGCATCGCGTCCCTATCAGCGTCCGGTGGCTAACAACGCCCTCACGTCGCTTACCGATCGCGAGCGCGAGATCTTGCTGTTGGTAGCGCGTGGGCTGAGCAACGAGGAAATTGCTGCGCATCTGGTAATATCGCCCGCGACGGTGAAAACGCATGTGGCGCGCATCATGCAAAAGCTTGATGCGCATGATCGTGCCGGGTTGGTTATCTGCGCCTACGAAGGCGGCCTCGTGAAAGCGCCGTCAAAGTGAGAAGGCGGCTTCTCCTTCCGGACTTCACCCTCTTCGTGATCTCGTCCCCTCGCGAAGTGGGCAGGCGGCCTTTTCTTTTGGCTCTTGCCCCTGATGAAGAGAGAAGGCAGCTAAGCCTTTCCGTCGTTTGTACTTCATGAGGGCAGTTCGCGCTCGAACGCAGGTTCTTCCACCTAGCCGGCTGCCTCTTTTCGAAACAAGCCGCCGGCTTCTTGTTCCTGCGGACAATTTTCTTTTGTCCGCCGCCGGAAATGCAGGGCTTCTTTGTTTCTCATCTGCGCCGATATAGTGATTGTGTCTTATGCACAATTGAAAAGGAGCGCCATGAGCATTGCAATTGCCCCCGAAGTCAAACGCCGTCGAGCGGGATACCTGGTCCTTTCAACTATCACGCTGTTGTTTCTCGGGCTTATCTACGCGTTTTCGATGTTTGCGGCTCCCATGTGCGCGGCGTTTGGTTACGAGAGCGCGGCGATTGCGCAGACGTTCAATATCATGATGATCTCGTTTTGCGTAGGCGCGGTTGCCGAATCTCAAATAGAGAAGATGCTGGGCGTGAAGCTAACCACCATTGTGTCTGCGGGCTTGTTCGCGTTGGGCTTCATCTGCACGGGTCTGTTCGGCCATGCGTCTATCGGCGTGGTCTACGGCTGCTACGGGATGATGGGCGGCTTTGGAGTCGGCGTAGGCTACAACGTGGTGATTGCCACAACCA
Organism: Candidatus Aphodovivens excrementavium; assembly: GCA_018715935.1. Lineage (GTDB taxonomy): Bacteria > Actinomycetota > Coriobacteriia > Coriobacteriales > Eggerthellaceae > Aphodovivens > Aphodovivens excrementavium. The sequence continues at coordinate 53,670 of DVKR01000040.1, read as the reverse complement.
ACGCATGGTTCCCCGACAGGGTCGGCTTTTCGTCGGGTGTGATGCTGATGGGGTTCGGGCTTGGATCGCTGGTGCTGGGAACGCTGTCGGTAAACATTATTGGGCTGGCGGGGCTCACCCCTACGTTTTGCGCTTTGGGTATAGCGACTGCGGTGGTGAGCGTGATTTTGGCGCTGGTGCTCAAGCGTCCTGATTCTGGAGTGTTTACCGTTCCCGATGCCGTCAACGATCCAACGAAAGTCGTGCAGCCCGAGCAGCCGTCCGACTCTCCGCTCAAAACGCCGTCGTTTTATCTGTACTGGCTGTGGGCGTCTATCATCGGCGCTATTGGCCTTGCCACCATTGGTAATTGCGCGTCTGACGCCCAGCTTGTGGGCATTGACGCCGGGTTCGCAACGCTGCTGGTTGGCCTTGTGTCTACGTGCAACGGTCTGTCGCGCGTGATCGTGGGCATCGTGTTCGACCGCACCAACGTGGCAACCACCATGGTGCTTGACGCTGTGGCGGCGCTGGTTGCCACAGCGTGCGTGCTGGGAGCGTTCTTTACCGGAATACAGGCGCTCTATATCGTGGGCGCACTGTGCTGCGGGTTCTGCTACGGCGGCGTGCCGGTGGTGAACTCCGCCTATTCGCGTCAGCGTTTCGGTCTGAAGAATTACCCGCTCAATCTTTCCATCTGCAATTTCGCCACCGTCTACGCGTCGCTTATCAATATGGCATTGCTTGCGGTTGTAGGCACAAGCGGCAGGCAAACGGCGTTCACGGTGCTGGCGGTGCTTGCGGTTCTCGAGTTTGTCATTATCGCCTTGTTCTTCCGCATGATGAAGGCGGATGAAAAACGGAAGGCAGCAGCCGCCACGCGTTAGGGATGTCGAAAAAATGAGGAATGTTGAGGTGGGCGGGACGCTTGCGAAGTGCGTTCGGTATGCGGCGTGCGTCCGGCGTGCGGCGTGCGGCGCCCGACGTCCGGTGTGCAACGCGAAGTGCCCGACGCCCGGTGTGCGGGGTGCGCCCGGCGTGCGGCTTGCGGCGCCCGACGCCCGGCGCCCAGCATCTGGGCGCAGCGCCTAGCGCTCTGCGCTCTTTCTCCTCAAATGTGACGACATTTTGACGATTTGGCAAAATCTAAGTCTCGTTCACTCACATTTTCTCAATTCAACTTGCAATTGGCTCCAGCGCTGCTATAGTTACACATTGTTTAGCACTCGGCATGTGTGAGTGCTAGCAGTCGCAAAGCTGTAGGTGCTGTTTCTCGCCCACTGCACTTGCGGCTGCTGTCGCAACATGCCGCATAAACCCACTACTCTTGGAAGGAAGGCATTCGTTATGAGCTTGAAACCGCTGGGTGATCGCGTGATCGTGAAAGCCGACGAGGCCGAGCAGACCACCGCGTCTGGCCTGTATCTGGCAAGCGAGGCCAAGGAGAAGCCCCAAACCGGCGAGGTTATTGCCGTTGGCGAGGGCAAACTGGACAAAAACGGCAACCTGGTGCCGGTTCCGGTGAAGGTTGGCGATAAGGTTATCTATGGCAAGTACGGCGGAACCGAAGTGCACTACGGCGGCGAAGACGTGCTGATCCTGCGCGCCGACGACATTTACGCAATCTGCGAATAGCAACGTTGCAAAGGGGCAGCGCTCTCAAGCAGTGAGCGTTGCGCCGAAAGCTCGCAGCGTGTGCAGGGTGCGCATCAAGGCGTGCCGAGCACGCGCAGTAAACCAGGTTTGTTATCTGAAAGGATAGGCATACATCATGGCAAAAGACATTAAGTTTGAAGCAGAGGCTCGCACCGGCCTTGCCGCTGGCGTGCACAAGCTGGCCGACGCCGTAAAGGTGACGCTTGGCCCTAAGGGTCGCTATGTCGCGCTGGAGAAGTCCTACGGCGCACCGCTCATCACTAACGATGGCGTGACGGTTGCCAAGGAAGTTGAGCTGGAGAACCCTGTTGAGAACATGGGCGCTCAGCTGGTGCGCGAAGTTGCCGTTAAGACCAACGACGTGGCTGGCGACGGTACCACCACCGCAACGCTGCTGGCCGACGTTATCGTAGGCGAGGGCCTGCGCAATGTCACTGCTGGCGCAGACGCTTTGGGCATTCGCCGTGGCATTCAGAAGGCAACCGATGCGGTTGTGTCCGCCATCAAGGCCGACGCAACTCCGGTTGAGACCCAGCAGCAAATTGCTAACGTTGGCACCATTTCTGCCGGCGATGCCGAAATCGGCGAGAAGATCGCCGAGGCTATGGAGAAGGTTGGCCACGATGGCGCCATCTCCGTTGAAGAGAACAACCAGAGCTTCGATCTGGAGCTGGAGATCGTCGAAGGCATGCAGTACGACCGCGGCTACATCTCTCCCTACATGGCAACCGACATGGAGAAGATGGAGGCAGTGCTGAACGACCCCTACATCATGCTCACCGACCAGAAGGTCAGCAACGTTCAGGATATGGTTCCGCTGCTGGAGAGCATCATGCGTTCCGGCCGTCCGCTGATGCTGATTGCCGAGGACGTTGAGGGCGAGGCTTTGGCAACGCTGCTGCTGAACAAGCTGCGCGGCACGCTCAACGTCGTAGCGGTGAAGGCACCCGGCTTTGGCGACCGTCGTAAGCGCATCCTGGAAGACATCGCAGCCGTTACCGGCGCTCAGGTTATCGACAAAGACTTCGGTATGACCATCGCCGATACCACTGTCGAGATGCTTGGCCATGCGAAGACCGTCAAGGTTTCCAAGGACAACTTCCTCATTGTTGACGGCGCGGGCGACAAGCAGGCAATCGAGGATCGCATTAGCCAAATCAAGGTGGAGCTGGATCGCACCGATTCCGATTTCGATCGCGAGAAGCTCCAGGAGCGTCTCGCCAAGCTGTCCGGCGGCGTTGCCGTTCTCAAGGTTGGCGCTGCTACCGAGTCTGAGCTGAAGGAAAAGAAGAGCCGCATCGAGGATGCCCTGCAGGCAACCCGTGCAGCCGTTGAAGAGGGCATCGTTGCCGGCGGCGGCGTTGCGCTGGTTGACGCGCTGCCCGCGCTCGACTCCATTGAGTGCGCTGACAAGGACGAAGAGGTTGGCGTCAACATCATCCGCAAGGCTCTGGAGGCTCCGATGCGCGCTATCGCTGAAAACGCTGGCTATGAGGGCAGCGTTGTTGTCGAGCACGTGAAGAGCATGGCCAAGGGCGAAGGCCTGAATTGCGCAACGGGCGAATACGGCAAGATGATCGAGATGGGCGTGAACGATCCCGTTAAGGTTACGCGCACCGCTCTGCAGTCCGCTTCCTCTGTTGCCGCGCTGATCCTCATCACCGAGGCAACCATTAACGAGATCCCGAAGGATCCCGACCCCGCCGCTGCAGCTGCCGCCGCAGCTGCAGCACAGGGTGGCATGTACTAAGCCGCAATCTGGTTCGCCAGAGACGCGCTCGCCATTTCGGCGAGCGCCCTTTCGGAGCCCCGACGGTTACGTCGGGGCTCCGTTCGTTTCCGGAAGATTTTACATTTCGAAAAACAGGCTTTCATCTGGTACGATGTGTTTCTTTACACAGCGCTTACCTTATTCTTAACAACTCTTTTCCCACCTTTTACATAGGAAAGCTATCGTTTCCGACGCATCTTTATCGGGCAGTACTGCACCCGAAAGGCGCTGTGTCCCGCGCGCTTCAAGAAGGGTTCGGGGATGGAGGCCAACAAGTCGAAACAAACGGAGGCAACGCCTCCCGAGTCGGCTTGAGGCATCCCACAGACAGCGCCATGACGAGGAAAGACGAGTAAGAAGAGGTGGGGAATGAAAGAGCAGGAAGAAGGCGGGCTGATGCGAGGGTTTCGCGCGGCGCTGGCTGCCATCTTGACGCTGGCGTTGTCGCTGCCCGTTGGCGGGCTTTCCTTCCAGAGCGCGTATGCGGATGAGGAAACGCAGCAGGGAGATGGATCGGATGCCGCCGGGCAGACGCTTAGCGCCGATGCCGAAGACGTAAGAATTGCCGTTCTGTCGGATACGCACTACTACCCGCTCAACTATGTGAGCGATTGCGAGGACTATCGCACCTATGTGGGTGGTGACCCAAAGATGCTCGAGGAGTCGGGCTCGATCCTGGACGCGGCGCTCGACATGGTGAGGCAGGATCAGCCCGACGTGCTGCTGGTCTCCGGCGACCTCACGAAGGACGGCGAGAAGCTCGGCCACGAGCAGCTGGCCGAGAGGTTCCAAAAGATCGAGGACGAAACCGACACCGAAGTCTTCGTCATCAACGGCAACCACGACATCTACAACTATCAGGATTCGTGCACTTTCGCGAATGGCAAGAAGGAAAGCGCCGAAACCACGACTCCCGACGAGTTCAAGGAGATCTATCGGAACTTCGGCTATGACGGAAACTGGGATGCGCAGTACTTCACCAACCCCAACGCAGCATCCGGCGAGCAGGCGGGCGGCCTTTCGTATTCCGTCGATCTGGGCAAGTACACCATTGTGGCAATCGACTCCGGAATGTATAGCCCCGACGCCCACACCGGCTACGACACGAACGAGCATGTGACCGCAGGTCGTGTGGATGAGGATCTCATGCCCTGGGTGGTCGAGCAGACGAAGAACGCAGAGGCCGAGGGCGACACCGTCATTGGTCTGATGCACCACGGCCTCGTTCCTCACTTCACCGGCGAGGAGAACATCCTCTCCGAGTACGTCGTCGAGAATTGGCGCGACGTGGCGTCCCAATTCGCTGATGCAGGCATGCGCTACATCTTCACCGGCCACATGCATGCCAACGACATGGCGCAGTTCACGTCGAACGCGGGCAACACCATTACCGACCTGGAGACGGGCTCGCTCTCCTCGTGGATGAGCCCGGTGCGTACTGTCACCTTAACGAAGGGCGCAGCGCTTGACGACGGCACGCAACGCACGCACGAGACGTTCAGCGTGTCCAGCGAGAGCGTGAAGGCCATCAGTTTCAAAGACCATACGGGGGCGGTTACTCAGATCGACGATCTTAAGAGCTACACGCAGCAGAAGCTCTATCCCGAAACTCTCTTCAACAACATGGCGAATGGCATGTTGCGTCCCATGCTTCAGGAGATTGGCGAAGCGGGTCTGCGTCCCTGGCTGGCAGAAAACCTGCCCGATGTGGACATAGACACAATGGTTCTTTCAGCCGTGCGCGACGCACTTGCGGGAGGTATGGAGATAGAGTTAGGCACCGGAATCGGACGCGTGCATGTCGAGTACCGTAACGGCGGCATCCAGCTTTCGCCTTCTGGCACTGCCGGCATCATCGGAAACACGACCATCACCGACGCGCAGATTTTGCGCCTGGTGGACGATGTGCTGAACACGGTCGAGACGAAATATATCGACGACCCCGAATGGCTGCTCGGGAAGGTCGATGAGATTGTGACCCAAGTGTCGAACATGGGCATCACTTCGCTAGATTCCGAGCAGCATACCATATACGATTTGGTTTTTGTTGTGCTGACCGGCCATTATGCCGGCCACGAGAATCCGCCGGCGTGGGTGGAAGACGCCCTTGCCTACATCGAGTCGGGGAATGTGGTTCAAACGCTCATTGCCACGCTCATTGATGACGTCATGCTCATAATCGACACGTTGCTCGCTGACAACTCCATCGACACCGGCATCGCGTTTTCTGGCTTATGGAAGACGGCCATCGACAGCCAGACCGACAACGGCAACCTGAAAAGCACGTTGGAACTGTTCGGATTCGACTCTGTTGCCATCCGCAGCATGATAGAAGGGTTGATCAACGAGTACATGAGCCCGAGCTTCCTCACCGGCATGGGCTCGCTCATCTCCGAAATCGCTGGCTCGATGCTCTATGATTCCAACTTTACTGATGACGTGATCGACGGCGAGGGAGTTACTGTCGAGTTCGATGGAACTACAACTGCGCCCGAGCCGTCGGTTGACAACGGGCTTTTACCGACTCAGGTGACTATGACATTGGGCACCAACCCCGTTACCGATCGCAACTTCCGCTGGTATACGGGGACGAATGTGACGAGCGGCGCCGTGCAGGTAGCGACCGACGACCAGTTCCAAAACATCGTAGCCGAGGTGCAGGCGTCTTCTGAGCAGGTGACTAAACCAAAGACCCAGCTGAACTTAGGCTTGGTTACTACCTATGGCACCCAGCAGGCGGAGAAGCACTCCGTTTCCGTGAGTGGGCTGGACGACGGCACCACATATTACTATCGCGTGGGCAACAAGGACAACGGATGGTGGAGCAGCGCCTATCAGTTCGCTACGGGTGACGCAGCGGATGCCGACGACGCCTTCACCTTCGTCAATGTGAACGACTCACAGGGCATGGTTGAGTCCGACTACGACGTGTATAAGAACACATTGGCGCAGGCAGATGCAGCCTTCCCTGAGGCATCGTTCACGGTGCACGGGGGCGACTTCGTGGACGATGGGGCCAACGAGGATTACTGGACTTGGGCGCTCGACGACGAAGACGGAGTGGCGCAGGGCATGTCGATGACGCCCGCTGCGGGTAATCACGAAGCGAAAAGCGATGTAGAGGGCATTACCGATGAGAACCCCATCGTGTCGCATTTCAACTTGGCAAACGTGCCGGAAGGACAGGACCTCTCAACGGGCGTGTACTACTCTTACGTGTACAAAAATGCTACGTTCGTGGTGCTCAACACGAACGACCTTGCCACCGACGAGTCGTTGTCGCAGGCGCAGTACGACTGGGCGTATGACGTGCTGGCGGGTGCAGACACGCAGTGGAAAATTGTGCTCATGCATAAGTCGCCGTATTCCAACGGCCCGCATCAGGCCGACAGCGATGTGGCGACAATCCGTTCGCAGATAGACGCCTTGGCTGCGGCATGCGACGTTGACCTCGTGCTTTCGGGGCATGACCACGTATATAACCGTACGCCGTTCCTTTCTCGCGGTGCCGAGCAGGACGTGACGTTGGAGACGCAGACTTACGAGGGCGCCAACTACGAGACGGCTCTCAACCCCAACGGCACGGCGTTCGTCATCGCTGGTACGGCAGGCGTGAAGAACTACGTGCAGACGCCTTCCGCCGACATCCCCAGCAAGGTTGCGCTTGACCTGTCGGTGCCGGTGTATTCGGGCATCACTATCGACGGTGACCACCTGTACTACCAGGCGTATCGCGTTGACGGCGGCAGCTCGACGCTCATCGACAGCTTCGCGATCTCGAAGGCCGAGGAGGACGTACCCGCCTGGAAGCAGGTTGAGGACATGATCGCCTCGCTGCCCGACGCGGAGGACGTCACGGTGGACGACGAGGCGGCCATCACGGCGGCGCGCGACGCCTACGACGCGCTTTCCGCCGAGGATCAGGCGCAGGTATCCAACCTCGATCGCCTGGAGGCTGCTGAGAAGATGCTCAACGTGCTGAAGGGCACGGCGGAGAAGCGCACGGTGACGGTAGGGAACGCCGATGACTTCACCGCCGCGGTGAACGACTCGTCGGTGGGCACGATCATTACGCAGGGCTCCTTTGAGTTCGACGAGGGTGGTCTGTTCGACGACGGCAACCGTGAGATCTACGTGAACCGCGACCTGGTGGTCGGCGGCTCAGGAGAGCTGAAGTCCTGCCGCTTCCATGTTCAGAACGGCGCGACGCTCGTGCTGAAGGACTCGGTGTACGTTAACGACACGCGTGCGCAGGGGTCATTATATGACGCGCTCAACCCTGTCGAAATCGGGGCGAACTCAACGCTCATCACCACGGGCGGCGTTTCGCTGCGCACTGAGTACGGCACGGGTGGTAACAACGAAGGCGTTGCCGTTAAGTTCGCCGGCAACAACGGCACGGCTATTCTCGGCAGTTCGGGAATGTACTGGGGTTCCGAGGCGGCGGTGTTCGCGACCGGCGTGACGGGCACGAAGCTCACCATCAACGACGGCACCTACAGCCTGAAGAACAACCACCATCTCGCCGTGGACGTCGCGAACGCCTCGAGTGAGGTGACGGTCAACGGCGGCACGATCAACAGCCTGTGGACGCAGGGTACGCTTTACGTGAACGGCGGCACGTTCGAGCATCAGAACGTGGCCGACAACACCACGTATCCCATCCAGTTTGACGGCGCGAATGCGTATATCACGGGCGGAACCATCGTGCCGTACAACGGCGTGAGCATCCAGACGGGCAGCGGCTCCAACGTGCATATCCTCGCCGACAACAACGGCAACGTGAACATCGGCGGTGTGACGCCGTATGTGGGCAGCGTTTCTACTCAGAACTACAAGGATGTCTCCATTGGGTATGTCGCGTCGAACGGCTGGGGCGCCTCTGACGGCATCTACCGGGTGGACGGTGCGGTGGGCGCTGCGTCGGTGGAGGACATCGCATCGCTTCCTGCTGCGCAGATGTCGAGCAGGCACTACTCACAAGACGGCGACTACATGCAGGGCGAGCTGCCCGGCGGCACCAGCACGGTGTTCGGCAAGTACTGGATCTACGGCAACGGCAAGAGCGCGCCGACGGGGTCGGGTATCACGGGCGGCGGCCAGGTGATCGTCTACGGGCCGACGCGCACCATCCAGAACAACCCCGTCGAGAGTGTGGTCATCGACGGTGACGCGACGCGCGTCGTGGATATGCGTCAGAGCGAAGCCCGTACGCTGCGCCTGAACGGTTACACTACGCCGGCGAATGCCTTCGACAACGGTATCAGCTGGGCGTCCGACAACGAGCAGACCGCGACGGTTTCCGCGAACGCGGGGCAGGGCATCGTGTCGGTGCATCAGACAGGCGGAGCGAACATTACGGCTACGTCAGATTCCAATCCCAGCCTCTCGGCGGAGGTCGAGGTGATTGCCGTCAACCCGACGATCGAAGGCCTCGAGGTGCTGGACGAGGGCACCGCTTCCGCAACGTATGAAGCCAGCAAGGGCTTCTCCAGCCCGGTTTACGACAGCCGCGTCTCGTTCAAGTACTCGGTGGATGACAACACCGTGGCGACGATCGATGAAGAAACGGGCGAGCTCACCAAACTTGCGGCGGGCGCCGTGAAGGTGACTGCTACGCTGTACGTCGATGGCGAACCCACCGATGTGACTGTGGAGCGCGACGTCGTGTGCAAGATGCGTCCCGAGGTGACGGTTGACGACGTGAACGCGCTGCTCGACGTGCAGGTGTCCGATGCCAACGAGGCGATGGCCTCTGAGCATGTCGCGCAGACTTTCGATACGCTGATCGCCAACAGCGAGGGGCAGAACGATGCGTACGCTATCGACGAGGTGTATTCCGAGGACGTTCCCGCCGAGGGCTTGATCGAGAGCGCTGCGCAGTTCTTCGGCTTGGCGAAGGCTGAGAAGGTCTGGATGGTTGACGTAACGATCCAAGCAGCGCCGTACGTGGCAGCATTCGACAAGGCTCTTGGCCTCGAAGCGGGTACTCATACGGTGTCGGGCGATGCTTCTAAGACGGTGACGCTCGTGTGGAGGGACGGCGATCCCTCTGCCGAGGTTCCCGTGTCGGCAGGTTGGGCGCTTGAGGATCCCGCTGCCACGCCCGTGACGTTCCAGGGCGTTTGCGAGTCGCCGTTGCAGGACGTTTCGGTGAATCCCGATGCCGGCAATACGGCTTATGTGTATGACGGCACCGGCAGACCCTTCGCTTTCACAACGCTACCGAGTGACGACATCGAAGGATTCACGGTGGAGTATCGGTCGGCAGACTCTTCAGATGATGCTGCTTGGTCAATTGACGTCCCGGTGAACGCCGGCAGCTACGACGTACGTGTGACACGTGCGGCCGACGGCGACTACAACGCCTTCGAGCAGGTATTCGAGAGCGGTGTGGTCATTGCCAAGGCAAAGGCGACAGCGCCCGACATCCGCTACAGCGAGGGCGAAGCCCCCGGCACTATAGAGGTGATTCTCCAGAACGGCAACTCCGATATCTATTATTGGAGCGAGAGCGACGATAGGAGCGATCCGCAGGAGGCGGAGAACAAACGTTTTGAGGTGAGTGCGGAGGGCACCTACTACGCCTGGGGTGCCGGCGACGAGAATCACGAGGACAGCGATCTTTCGACGGCGACCATTGTCAAGGTGACGTTCGACGATAACGACGGCATCGATGGCGCCGATGAGGCAGAGGGAGCTGTCTTCACAAAGGGCAACAGCCAGGTGATCCTGCCTGCAAATCAATGCCTTAACAGCTGGGGCGGACTACCCACGGTGGAGTGGGATGGGCACCAGTTCCTTGGCTGGGTCGATGCTGACGAAGCCGATTTTGAAGCCCTTACGGCTGTTGACGAGTCGATAGTGGTAAGCGCGCGGTGGTCGGTAGACGCTGGCGACGTTGACCCCGCCGCGCCCACGTCGGAATACGTAGCAGAGCAGCTTGGCGACGCCGTTTCCGTTGAGCTTGCAGGCGTGAACGAAATCAACGGAAGCGAAGGAAGCAATGCGCATCCCGATGTGACGTTTGGCGGCGCAGACGGCGAGCCGCTCATCGCAGACAGCTTCACGGTGGAACAGCCCGTAAAGGGCACCGACGGCACGTGGACCGTCGAGGTGGCGATGGATGCTCAGAACTACCTCGATGCATATGCCGAAATGGGCGATCCCGCCTATGGCACGCATTACTTCGCGAAGAGCGACGAAGACGGCAGGGAGACGTTCACGCTGACTTACGACAGTGAGGCGAAATCGTGGAAGCTTGCAGAAGGCCAGCAGACGGCATTCACCTATGAGATCACGTGCCTGACGCTGCGTCCCGCAGCTGTCGAGAAATACGTGGGAGGCACGAGCAGCACCGGTGACCACTTCGCCGATCAGTACGTGATCGACGGTCAAGGCAACGCCTACACCATCGCCGAACTTAACGAGCTGCTTGACGAGGGAACGACGGCGCAGGTGCGCTACTACAACGAAAATGGCGAGGCCATCGAAGACGACACCCAGCCGGGTAGATACACCGCACGTGTCGACTTGACGGTGGAGGGCGCGCAAACGCGCACGGCAGGTGATGAGAGCGACGCCGAGGGGTCGGTCGACGTAACGGTTAACGAGCATCGCTACACGTTCGCGCTTGAGCCCTCCCAGCTGGTTATCCGCAGCGTGTCCGATGCCGAGGCCGCAGAGAGCGGCGAGCTGAACGTCCCGCTGGTGGATGCCAGCAGCCCCGCTGCCATCGAGGGGGCGCTTGAGACGGAGGGCGGCGTGGCGGCAGCGCTGCCCGAAGACACGACAATCTACTTCAACGGCAACGTCGATGTGCCGCTGGCAGACGCGTCGGGCGTGACGCTGTTCTCCGATGAACTGCTGCCGGGCCAGCGAGAGCAGGAGCTTATCGATCACGCCAACAGCGAGCTGGGTGCAGGTACGGTCGGCTCGAACTACGACTTCCAATACCTCGACCTTGTTGATCAGAAGCAGTCGAACGCATGGGTAAGCTCATCTGAGGGCACCACGGTGTTCTGGAAGATCCCCGAAGGTGCGGATGCGGAAAGCATTAAGGTGTATCACTTCGCCGGACTTCATCGCGACTACAGCGCAAGCGACCAAGAGGTGAGTGACCTCATTGCGAAAAGCGAGGTTGAGTCGGTGACGCTTGACACGAGCGCCGTCGCCGATGGATACGTAAGCTTCCATGTTCCTTCCTCTGGGTTCAGCCCCTACGTGATGACCTGGGAGGGAGGCAGCACGCCGCCGACGCAGCAGTACACGGTGACGTTCGATGCCAACGGGGGCGCGCTTGACGGTGGCCATCCTGGCACTGAGACGGTAACTGCCGGCGGCACGCTGGCGAGCCTGCCAACGGCAAGCCGCGTCGGCTACGGTTTTGCCGGGTGGATGACGGCAGAAGGAACCCCGTTTACCACGGACACGCCGGTGTCTGCAGACATAACCGTCACGGCGGCGTGGACTCCGAAGACGTATGCGGTGACGCTTAACGCCCAGGGCGGCGTATTCGACGATGGAATGGGAACGACAACGGTGACCGCCACCTACGACGCGGCGCTTCCCGCGCTGCCCGTACCAACACGCGACGGCTACACGTTCAAGGGCTGGTTCACATCGGCTCAGGGCGGCGAGCAGGTGACGGCAGGCACCACGTACCAGACGGCGGGCGCAAGCACGTACTACGCGCAGTGGGAGCTTGCTGCCGACGACACGGTGGAGCTTACGCTTAACGCAGGCGAAGGCGTCTTTGAGGGCGGCTCCCATACGACGACGGTAGAAGTGCCCACGGGCGGAACGCTCAGCGAGGGCGACGTTCCCACCCTGGCGCTCGACGGCTACGAATTGGCAGGATGGTACCTCGATGAGGACCTCGCCCAGCCAGTCGTGTTCGCCGAGGACGCCGACCCTGCGGCGGGCATTGCTGCCACCGCGTTTGATTCGGCTGTTACGCTCTACGCGAAGTGGCTTGCGGATATCAGCTCTGATGCCGACATCTCGTTTGCCGGTATTGCGGTGGCCTACACCGGCGCGGCAGTTCCCGCCGTCCCGGCATACGGCCAGAGCTTCCCTGCATCCGAGCAGGCAAAGGTGCAGGTGCTCTATCGTTCGGGCTCCAATCCGTGGTCGAGCGGCGCACCCGTAAGCGTAGGCTCCTACGATGTGAAGTTTGTCTATGAGGGATCCAGCGACTACGCGCCGTTCGAGAAGGAGTATCCCGCCGGCATCGTGATCTCAAAGGCGATGCTGTCGCAGACGGGTCTTGCTGCCGACCCTGCCGAAGTTGCGGCGGGCACGAAGCTGGCTGACGTGGCGCTTGTTGGCGCGACGGTGGTCATGGCAGACGGAACGCCGGTAACCGGCACGTGGAGCTGGGTAGACACTGCGGGCGTCGTGAACGAAGCGGGGGTCTATCGCGCAGTGTTCGCGCCTACGGATACGGCAAACTACGAGCCGCTTTATGTTGATGTGCAGATTAACGTTAAGACGGCAGACCCCGATAATCCTGGCACCGATCCGGACAATCCGAACGATCCGGGTGCCGATCCCGGCAACCCCGGCGACGGCACGGGCAGCGGCGACGGATCCGGCAATGGCGACGCCGGACAGGGCGGCAACGGCTCAGGTAGCGGCAATGCAGGCCAAGGCGCCAATCAGCCTACCGGCAGCAGCGGAAAGGGCGGCGGCTCCAATTTGAAGGCGCTTGCCGATACCGGCGATGCGGCATCAGGCGTGCTCATGGGCGCGGGAGCCGTGCTGCTGGTGGCTCTTGCAGCCTGCCTGACGGCGTTGGTGCTCATGCGCCGCGCAAAGCGAGGCGGCAATCGTCGATAAGCAACCGCTGGTAAACGAGAGGAAAGGGCGGCAGAGCCGAGCTGGTTCCCAAAGCGCAACGGCGGGAAAGCGCTCGTGCCGCCTTAACGAAACGACCCCGACAGTAGCGTCGGGGTCGTTTCGGTTACGGGTGATTCTTTTAGTAAGGGGCTTTCTACTGATCTTTTTTGGAGATGAGCAGCAGGATGCCGCCCACGAGCGACAAGAAGATGAGCGTGCAAACGCCAAATGCCGTCGTATTGGGTTTGGTGCCTTTGTAGATGCCCCAGCAGCGCACCGTCATAGGGATCATCCATGCCAACGGGATGATCAGCCAGCATACCGATACGGTGCTTATCACTGCAAAGATGAACGCCACCATGCGCAACGTGTTGTCGCTGTCCGTTGGCGCGTAGGGTGCTGCGGCAGTGTAGGGAGCAGCAGTATTGTAGGGAGCTGCGGCAGTCGTGGTTGCATAGGGCGCCGCGCCGTAGGGTGCAGCGCCTGCGGCGCCGGCGTTCCAGTTGTTCGCCGTCGCGTTCGCATCGCTATTGGGAGCTGCGCTTGCGGCTTCCGGGTTCCATCCGGCGTTCTGCTGTGCTTCGGCGTACTGCTCCGTCCATTGTGTTCCGTCCCAATAACGCAAACGGGTGGGGTTTCCCGAAGGATCCGAATACCAGCCTGGTTGCGGGTTCGTTGTCATTGTCATCACTCTCTTCTTGCGTCTTTCGGTCTTGTTCGTTGACCGCTTTGTCTTTTACCGTCTTGCTGTCGCGTCGTTTGTGGCGGAGGTGCGCTGCCGCTGCGCTGCTCGCCGGCGGTCTGAGTCATTAGCTTACCAACTACTGGTAGCCTTTCGTGTACCACTATAGATCATAATAACGCCGAGGCAGCTCTTTGTAACGGGGAGGTTGATTCTCGTTTGGCAGCTGTAAGGAGGCGCGTTTCCCAGATTCGGCTACAATAACCCGTTATGGAAGAATTTGTGCACATACTGCAACATACGCTCGAACATTCGGTGTCCGACACGCTCTACCTTATTCCGTTCCTGCTTCTCACCTACGTGGCGATGGAATGGCTGGAGCATCGGACGGCGGGAAAAACCCAAGAGGCCATTCAGCATGCAGGCGCCGCCGGCCCTATTGTGGGTGCCGTGTTGGGCGTGGTGCCGCAATGCGGCTTCTCAGCTGCGGCAGCAACGCTCTACGCAGGCAGGGTGGTAACGCTGGGTACGCTGTTTGCGGTGTTTCTTTCCACGTCAGACGAAATGCTCCCTATCTTCATTGCGGAGCAGGTTCCCGTTGAAACCATTGCCAAAATCTTGGGAGCCAAACTTCTTATTGGCATGATCATGGGCTTTATCGTGGATACGGTGCTGCGCCTTGCGCGTCGCGACAAGCAAAAGCTGCGCATCCATGAGCTGTGCGAGCAGGACCGATGCCATTGCAACAATGAGTGCGCAACGTGCGAGAGCAATCCTGAACTGGTGTATCAGCACCATGACGATTGCGCGGCAGGGTGCTCGCACGAGCATCACGCGCATGAGCACGACCACGATCATAGCCACGGCTGGAAAAGCATCCTTAAAAGCGCGCTCATTCACACCGTGCAGGTGGGCGTGTTTGTGTTTTTGATAACGTTCGCGCTGAACTACGTGCTTGAAGTGGTGGGCGAAGACGCGCTGGCGTCGTTCCTTGGCAGCAATACGGTATTGTCGGTGCTGACATCGGCGCTTGTGGGGCTTATCCCCAACTGCGCGGCAAGCGTTGCTATCGCGCAACTGTACCTCGAAGGCGTGCTGGGCGCCGGCGCCATGATGGCCGGCCTGCTGGTATCTGCCGGCGTGGGCTTGCTCGTGCTGCTGCGCGCCAACCGTCCGCTCAGGCAAACGATTGCGATTATTGTGCTGCTGTATGTGACCGGCGTTGCTTGGGGGCTTGTCGGCAACGCGTTCGGCATCGTGTTTTAGCGCATGCTGACACCGGGCGGGAAACGAGCGTGCCGCTGGGCATGAGTGTGCCATTGGGCATGGGCGTGCCGTTTGGACCGGAGTGCGTTGAACAGATGTCAGCGCGTGTTGCGAAAAGACCAGCGTGCGCTGCGAAAAGATAAGAAGGTTCGTGCAGGAAAGGGGCATCATGGCAACATTGGAGGCGGGGCTTACGCGCGATCAGGCGTTTGGGCTGCTCAACGAACACAACAAGGATCCGTTTCACATCGAACACGCAGAGACGGTAGAAGGCTGCCTGCGTTACTTTGCGCAGGAATTCGACCCAGAAAACGTGGAGTTCTGGGGGCTTGTTGGCCTGTTGCACGATCTCGATTGGGAAGAATTTCCCACGCCTGAAGACCATACGCTGCGCGCGGCGGAAATGCTGCATGCAGCAGGCGGAACCGATCAGCTGATCCGCTCGATCCAAACGCACAATTCAGATTTCAACGAGGCGTGTCCTAAGCCTGAGATGTTCATGGAAAAGGTGTTGTTTGCCGTAGACGAGCTGACAGGACTTATCGGCGCGGCGGTGGTCATGCGCCCGTCGAAAAGCGTGATGGACTTCGAGGTGAAGTCGCTCAAGAAAAAGTTCAAAGACAAGCGATTTGCTGCGGGATGCTCGCGCGATGTTATCCGAAAGGGCGCGGAACTGTGCGGTTGGGAGCTCGATGAGCTGTTCGACCGCACCATACAGGCAATGCGCTCCTTTGCTCCCGACAAAGACACGTTTCAGCCCGCGTAACCCGGGTTTGCTTTAGAGGGCTTTTCTTCCCGATGTTGCTGCGCGGCTATAAGCCCGCAGACCAGGTGGGATGCTGCTTGAAGGATCTGGCGGCATTTCTGCTCTGCTTCAATATCGTATCTGCTTCAATATGTAGAGAAGGGCGGCTGTCTTTCGCACATGCCGGCGAAAGACAGCCGCCCTTTTTTCGTGATAAACCCCGATGCGAGCAGTTTTCGCTGTCTAGCTGTGCTCTTTCAGCAGCCTTCTCATGGAGCCGCCCTTGCGACCGATGTAGAGGTACATCGCAAACGACACCACCGACAGAATGGCCATTGCCAAAAACAGACCGCGATACCCCCAGAAAGGCTCGACGATTCCCAGCACCAGCGGGCCAACGCCAACGCCAACGTCAAGCAGCGCGTAGAACGTCGAATTCGCCAGGCTCAGTTTTTCCGGCGGGGCCATGCGCACAGCGAGCGCGAGCGCGCTTGACTGCACGGTGCCCGCGCCGTAACCCATCAGTGCGGCGGCGACAAGCATGACGACGGGGTGGTGAACGTTTGACAGCAGGGCCATGCCGATGGTGAACGCAATAAACGCCGGAACCATAACCACTTGGTCGCCTTTGCGGTCGAACTGCTTTCCGGTAAACGGACGGGTGATGAACGTTGCCGCCGCATAGGCAACAAAGAAGAAGCTCGACGCGGTGGTAAGGCCGTTCTCTTCTGCGAAGGGCGTGAGGAACGTCAAAAGGCTCGAGTAGCAGAAGAACAGCACGCCGCACATCAAGCCGATGGAAACAGCGGAGGGCTCGATAATTTTCGACACCCAACCCATGCTTCGATGCGCACCCGCAGCCTCGCCGGCAATTTGCCTGCTTGGCTGCGCTGCCTTGTGGCTCTTGCGTCCGCTTGCCTGCGCTGTTTTGTCGGCGGCGAGTGCGCTTGCCGCGCTGCTCGCTGCGCGCTTGCGCGATATCTCGGGCACCTTCAGGCTCAGGATGAACAACATGCCCACAACGGCAACCGCCACAGCGGTGATGAACAGCACCGGGTAACCGACGTTCTGAGAGAGGAACATTCCCAAAAACGGGCCGATTGCTGCGCCAAGGGTGGTGGATAGCATGTAGTAGCCCACGCCTTCGCCTTTGCGCTTGGCGGGAACGAGCGCGGTGACAACGGTGCCGATGGTGGTAGAGCAGCAGCCGTACGCGAACCCGTGTGCAAAGCGCAGCACGAACAGGGGCGCAAACCCGATGCCCAGCAGATACAGCGCCGAGCATGCCACTTCCACAAGTATGCCCGCCACCAGAATGTGCTTGCGCCCAACCTTGTCCATGACGCTGCCGGCAATAATGCGGGCGATAAGCGCCCCGATGATGAAAATGCTTGCCGCAAGTCCTGCTGCGGACGCGGGCGCATTATAGACTTTCATGGAATAGCTCGTGATAACAACCATCAGGCTGTAGTAGTTAACCATCAACAGGAAGTTAACGAGGGTGCCGAATACGAAGTCTTTCGTCCACAGCCGGTTGCTGGCGGGCTGGCCTGTCGCCTGTGTGCTCGCTCCGGGTTGGGCTGGCGCCTGTGCGGTCGCGCCGGGGTGGCTGGGAGGCCGCTCGTTCGCGTCTTGTTGGCTCCCGTCTTGTTCGTCCGCGTCTTGCCGGTTCGTTTCCTGCGGCGCAGCGGTGTTCACGTGCTCGGCCATTATTTGTCGGTTTCCTCTTTAGTAATAAGAACAGTGATAGGAGAGCCTTGCACCACGGCATAGCTCACGCTGCCCAGATAGCCCTTCACGCCTCCGCGCCCGCGGCTGCCCATGACAATGAGGTCGCAGCCTTCTTCTTTGGCGCATTTCAGAATCAGATCTGCCGGGGAGGAGCCGCGCAGCATCTTCACTTGAGCGCGCGAACCCAAGTCGGCCACGAGTTCTTGCAGCTCGTCGAGTGTTGCGTTTGCATCGTCAATCAGCACGTTTTCAACGCCGGATCCCATCGCGTAGAGCTTCATCACATGAACGAACACGAATTCCGCCAACGGCTCTTCCTCGGCGATCTCTCGTGCCAGGCTCACCGCCTTGCGCGAAGCCGTTGAGCCGTCATAGGCTACCAAGATCTTGCTGCACCACATATGCGCACTCCCTTTCGTTCTTCGCCGTCTGCCTGATTTTGCCCGTCAGGATTGTAGGCCTATTGCCAAATAATGGAACCTGCGTAACGGCATTTTCATATTTACGAAAAATGAAATCGAATGATTGACCCGTTTACGGGGTGCCGTTACAATAACGAATTGCACTTTCTCGCCAGGGGCGGAGTGCAGGCGAATGTGGGCCGTTAGCTCAGTCGGTAGAGCAGGGGACTTTTAATCCCAAGGTCGCGGGTTCGATTCCCTCACGGCCCACCATTTTTCTTGCGCCTCGCTAGGTGAGAGGCAGCCCGACGCTGGGGTATCGTCCAACGGCAGGACTCTGGTTTTTGGTGCCAGCTATCTAGGTTCGAATCCTGGTACCCCAGCCATTTAGAGGCACTGCGCTGGCTTGGACGACAGACTTCATCGGCGGAATCCCCCGGATTCGAACCGGTGAGGTGGAAACGCGTCAAGCAAACGCGCCGGTGGCGCGTTTGTAGCGTTTCGCCCGACCGAGCTTGCGAGGGAGGGGTGCGGATTTGCGCAAGCAAATACGCGAATCCTGGTACCCCAGCCATTTAGAGGCACTGCGCTGGCTTGGATGACAGACTTCATCGGCGGAATCCCCCGGATTCGAACCGGTGGCAAGCCACCACTGAGCTTTACACCGAGCCCATCGACGGGCTCTTCTTTCAAGGCCGACAAGGCGGTCGCGCTTGAGCGCAAATACCTGGCGGCTTCGCGCCTGTGTGCGGAAGCTGCGCGGCACAAGCCGCACGCCTGGCAAGCAGGTATTTTCAAAACCGACCAAAGGTTTTGTCGGTTTTCTGCGCCCTTATGGATTTTTTTCGAATATGCTCTTTCTTTGGTAAAATCTGAGGTTGCTGCAAAAGCTGCGGCATACGCTGTCGCATGCGCTGCAAACGTACGTATTGCTAGAAGGAGCTTTTTTTGAGCAAAGAAGATGTCATCGAGCTTCAAGGGGAAGTCCTAGAGGCATTGCCGAATGCCATGTTTAGGGTTGAGCTCGAGAATGGACACAAGATTCTCGCCCATATCTCAGGCAAGATGAGAATGCACTACATCAAGATTTTGCCTGGTGACAAGGTCACGGTGGAGCTTTCGGTTTACGACCTGAATCGCGGGCGCATCACCTATCGTTTCAAGTAAGTGGCACGTGTGGGCAGAAGCCGAGCTGCCCCTGCGTTTCGCCGCAGCGCACTCCACGCTCTGCGGCACTGCGAAAGCGCCTAATCCGGCGCGCCGCAAAGGAGACGTCGTCGAGCCCGACGCGTCAGAGACTAAGAAAACAACCGCCAGCGGCTGGGCGTGAATATAAGTTGAAAACGCATTACCGAAAGGAAAAGCAAATGAAGGTACGTCCTTCGGTCAAGAAAATGTGCGATAAGTGCAAGATTATCCGACGCCATGGCAAGGTGCTCGTTATCTGCGAGAACCCTCGTCACAAGCAGCGTCAGGGCTAGGAAGAAAGGGATAAGTAAGCATGGCACGTCTTGTTGGTGTCGATCTTCCTCGCAATAAGCGCATCGAGATCGCCTTGACCTACATCTATGGTATTGGCCTGACCACTTCCAAAAAGATTCTGGCCGAAACCGGTATCAACCCCGACACTCGCTCCGACGATCTTACCGAGGAGGAGCTCGTCAAGCTGCGCGACTACATCCAGAACAACCTTCATGTTGAAGGCGACCTGCGTCGCGATGTTCAGCAGAACGTGAAGCGCCTCATGGAGATCGGCTGCTACCGAGGTCTGCGTCATCGTCGCGGCCTGCCCGTTCGCGGTCAGCGCACGCATACGAACGCTCGCACCCGCAAGGGTCCGCGCAAGCAAATCGGCGGCAAGAAGAAGTAGTGAGGTAGCATAAATGGCTCAGAAGAAAAACGTGCGCACGCGCATCAAGCGCTCCGAGCGTAAGAACATCGCCGTTGGTGCTGCGCACATCAAGTCTACGTTCAACAACACCATCGTCAGCATCACCGATCCTCAGGGCAACGTGATCGCGTGGCAGTCTGCCGGTACGGTCGGCTTCAAGGGCTCCCGTAAGTCCACTCCGTTTGCTGCGCAAATGGCTGCTGAAGCTTGTGCCAAAACGGCTATGGAGCATGGCCTGCGCAAGGTTGCTGTGTATGTGAAAGGCCCCGGCTCGGGTCGCGAGACGGCAATCCGCTCGCTGCAAGCCGCAGGCCTGGAAGTATCCAGCATTCAAGACTGCACACCTATTCCGCACAACGGTTGCCGTCCGCGCAAACGTCGTCGCGTGTAACTGAAAGGATCATACATTATGGCTCGTTATACTGGAGCTGATTGCAGGCTGTGCCGCCGCGAGGGTTCCAAGCTGTTCCTCAAGGGCGACCGCTGCTACACCGATAAGTGCGCTATGGAGCGCCGCGCCTATGCCCCTGGCGAGGCAGGCCGCAAGCGCGTGAAAGAAAACGAATACTTGCTGCAGCTGCGTGAAAAGCAGAAGACCAAGCGCATCTACGGCGTTCTGGAGAAGCAGTTCCGTGCATACTACGAACTGGCGTCTCGCAAGCAGGGCATCACTGGTGAGAACCTCCTGGGCATCCTGGAGACCCGCCTGGACAACGTTGTGTATCGCCTGGGCTTTGCAAAATCTCGCGCCGAGGCTCGTCAGCAGGTGCGCCATGGTCACATTCATGTGAATGGCCGCCGCGTCAACATCCCCTCGTTCCGTGTGCGTCCCGGCGACCTGATTTCCGTGGCCCCCAAGGCCAAGGAGATGCTGGTCATCAAAAGCGCGCTCATCAGCAACGAGCGTGTGCAGGTTCCGGCTTGGCTTGAGGTTGACATCGAGAAGCTGCAGGGCAGCGTTCTGGCGCTTCCGCAGCGCGATCAGATCGATCTGGATATTCGCGAACAGCTCATCGTCGAACTTTACTCGAAGAACTAATCGCTGCGCAGTAAGGAGGCTTGCACAACATGACAGAGTTCATGAGGCCGACGGTAACCACGGAAGAGGTCAACGATACCGTAGCGCGTTTCATTGTGGAGCCGCTCGAGCGTGGGTATGGCTACACGCTGGGCAACTGCATGCGCCGCGTGCTGCTTTCGTCGCTTGACGGTGCCAAGGCAACCGCCATTCAGATTGAAGGCGTACAGCATGAGTTCACCACCGCCGAGGGCGTTATCGAGGATATCACCGACATCGTTTTGAACGTGAAGGGCTTGGTGTTCTCGGCGCTCAACGACGAGGTGGAAGAGGCAACTGCGCACGTACTGGCAGAAGGCCCGTGCACGGTTACGGGTGCCGATCTTGAAGTGCCCACCGAGTTCACGCTGGTCAATCCGGAGCATGTCATTGCAACGGTGGCTGACGGCGGCACGCTCGACATGACCATTCGCATCGGCGTTGGTCGTGGCTATGTGTCGGCTGAGCGCAACAAGCGCACCGAGGATCCGATCGGCATCATTCATGTCGACTCGCTGTTCTCGCCTGTGCGTCGCTGCACGCTCAACGTGACGGACACCCGTGTGGGTCAGCGCACCGACTACGACAAGTTGGTGCTGGAAGTTGAAACCGACGGCAGCATTGCGCCCACCGAGGCTGTATGCCGCGCCGCCAACATCATCAACCAGTACATGGGCGCGTTTTTGAGCCTGTCTGACATCGCAGACGAGGAAGAGGGCGAGGTTCCGTCCATCTTCGCTCCGGAGGGTCAGGAGACCAACGCCGAGCTTGACAAGCAGATCGAGGATCTGGATCTGTCGGTTCGTTCGTACAACTGCCTGAAGCGCGCCGGCATTCATTCCGTGCGCCAGCTGGTCGAGTTCTCCGAGAACGATCTGCTGAACATCAGGAACTTTGGTGCGAAGTCCATCGAGGAAGTGAAGGACAAGCTCATTTCCATGGACCTCAACTTGAAGCAATAGGAGAAGCAAGATCATGAGACATTACAAGAAGGGGCGTAAGCTGGGCACGGACAAGAGCCACACCAAGGCTATGAAGCGTAGCCTGGTTTCTTCGCTGCTGCTCAACGATCGCATTAAGACGGTCGAGTCCCGCGCTAAGGAAATCCGCCCTGACGTTGACAAGATCATCACGTGGGCAAAGAAGGGCGACCTGCATTCTCGCCGTCTGGCTATTGCCGCACTGGGCGGTAACAAGGAGCTGGTGCGCGAGGTCTTCGAGAAGGTCGCGCAGGGCATGTTCCAGGATCGCCAGGGTGGCTACACCCGCATCATGAAGCTGGGTTATCGCAAAGGCGACAATGCCCCCATGGTCATCATGGAGTTGGTAACCGAGCCCGTGCGGAAGAAGGCCGAGAAAGACGACGAGAAGCCGGCCAAGAAGACCGCTGCAAAGAAGGCGCAGCCCAAGAAGGCTGCAGCTGAGGAAGAGGCTGCCGAGGAAGTTGCCGAGGAGGCAAAGACCGAAGAGGTAGCCGAGGAGGCTGCTGAAGAAGCGGCCGAGGCGGCCGAGGCAACTGAGGCTCCCGCCGAGGAAGCTGCTGAGGAAGCCGAAGCTCCCGCTGAGGAAGAGGAGAAGAAGGAAGAGAAATAACTCTCCTTTCTCCAACACCACGAGAGATCAAGCCCCGAGGTGCAACCCCGGGGCTTTTTATTTGGAGCCGATGGGCGAGAGGGCTTTGCGAGGAGGCGCCCTTCTTGCAGTCGCCGATTTAGATTGCCGATGGGCTTTCTTGCGCCAAGCTTTGTCCAGAAGCGAGATGTGGCATACTTTCCGAGATGAACATCAACCTCAACACGTATATTGCCGGGCAATCTCCCGTCCACTCCTGTGATGCACGGGCGAAAATCGTGCTCCTTATCGCCTATTCAGTCACGCTTTTTTTGGTGGAAACGTGGTGGGCTCTGGGCGTATGCGCACTTGCGTTTGCGGCGCTCTGCGCGGCGGGGCGCATTCCCCCCAGTCGCATCGGTGCCTTGTCGGTGCCTATTGTGGTGATTGCCCTGTTCGCGGTGGTCGCCAATTCGTTTTCATTTGATGCGGCAGCGGTGCAGACGGCGGCGCAGGCGATGCGGGAAGAAGTCGCCTTTGGCGGAGTGGGAGACGTATCGACGGGGCTGCTGGCGCAGATGCCGCCCGTTGTGTTGGTGGGGTCCTTTGGGTTTGTTCCCGCAGGATTCGAGCGCGGCTGCTTCTACGCAGTTCGGATTCTTCTTCTGGTGGCTGCCAGCCTAATAGTGAGTTTTACCACTACGTCTACCCAGCTCACCGAGGCTTTCTCAAGCTTTCTGCGTCCGTTGCGCGTGATGCATGTTCCCGTAGACGATGTGGCGTCTGTTCTCTCGATAGCGTTGCGGTTTATCCCGCTGGTTGCCGAAGAGCTGGGGCGCATTCATGATGCCCAATGGGCGCGTGGTGCGAAGTTCGGTGAAAAAGGGCTGGTCGCGCGCGTGAGAGCGTGGGCAACGGTGCTTGTGCCCCTGTTTGTGGGAATGTTTAGACGCGCCGACAATTTAGCGCTGGCGATGGACGCGCGCTGCTACGGTGCTCCCGGCGTTTGTCGGACGTCTCTCTCGCACCGCAAGTTCGGTGTCGACGCAGCGCTCGTTACGGCTGTAGGCCTTGCGCTCTGCATCGTGCTCTCGCTGTTTGGCTAGGTGCCTTTTAACAGCTCTTTCCCTTGCAAGCTCGTTACCCAATGCGCAGGAGCTGCCTTTGCTGAGGCTTTGCCACGCAGACGCGTATTCGCAGGCGCGCGTCGTGCTGGCCGACTTCCACCAGCTGCCAGACGCATGACGCGCCGTTAACAAGAGGAAGAGGCGACTAATTCGGGCGCTATCCGTCCTTGCGGTTCATCGTGCTATGATGACGAAGTGCGGATGCCGCAGCGAGTTGCGGCGGCAAATGACTATGCTTGAGGAGGCATTCATGAGCGTCATCATCGATGTGTTTGGTCGCGAAGTGCTGGATTCTCGCGGCAACCCCACCGTTGAGGTGGAGGTTGTGCTGGACGACGGCTCGTTTGGCAGGGCAGCGGTTCCTTCGGGTGCTTCGACGGGCGCTTTTGAGGCGGTTGAGCTGCGCGACGGCGACAAAGATCGCTATCTCGGCAAAGGCACGCTCAATGCGGTAGCCCATGTGAACGAGGAGATCGCCGACGCATTGGTGGGTGTTGAAGCAGACGATCAGCGCACCATCGATGAAATCATGCTCGAGCTCGACGGCACCTCCAACAAAGGCGCGCTTGGCGCTAACGCCATCCTGGGCGTTTCCCTGGCCTGCGCTAAAGCCGCTGCTGAGTCTGCCGAGCTTCCCCTCTACAAATACATTGGCGGCGTGAACGCGCACACGCTTCCCACCCCGATGATGAACATCCTGAACGGCGGCGTGCATGCCGACAACAACGTGGACTTCCAGGAGTTCATGGTCATGCCGGTTGGCGCCACGTCGTTTGCAGAGGCGCTGCGTTGGTGCGCCGAGATCTACCACACGCTCAAGAAGGTTCTCCACGACGCCGGTTTGGGCGGAGGCGTTGGCGACGAAGGCGGCTTTGCTCCAAACTTCACCACCAACGAAGAACCGCTGCAGTACCTCGTGCAGGCGTGCGAGGCCGCAGGCTACAAGCCGGGCGAAGACATCATGTTCGCAATGGATCCGGCATCCACCGAATTCTACGACGCCGACAAGCAGAAGTACGTGTTGGCAGGCGAAGGCCGTGAGCTCACGAGCGACGAGATGGTGGAGTACTGGGCGGCTCTGGTCGAGAAGTACCCCATTATTTCCATTGAGGACGGCATGGCCGAGGAAGACTGGGATGGCTGGAAGAAACTCACCGATCGCATTGGCGACAAGGTTCAGTTGGTGGGCGACGACCTGTTCGTAACCAATTCCGAGCGCTTGGCAAAGGGCATCGAGATGGGCTGCGCGAATGCCATCCTCATCAAGGTCAATCAGATCGGAAGCTTGTCCGAGACGCTTGACGCTATGGAAATGGCAAAGCGTGCCGGTTACGCATGCGTCGTGTCGCATCGTTCGGGAGAAACCGAAGACACCACCATCGCCGACTTGGCGGTAGCCACTAACGCAGGTCAGATCAAGACTGGTGCGCCGTGCCGCTCCGACCGCGTAGCGAAGTACAACCAGTTGCTGCGCATCGAAGAAGAGCTTGACGTCGACGCGTTCTACGCAGGCCGCAACGCCTTCTACAACATCAAGTAGTTTCGTCGGCCCGACGCTCGGCGAGAAGCTGCCCGACGCTCGGCGAAGCTGCCTGATGCTCGGTGGAGCTGCCTGATACTGCGCGAGGACGCCTCTCGCTGTCTTTGCGCGAACGGGATGGCCTTGCAGCCAGCTTCAAGCTTCGCATGAACTGCGAGGTAGTGCTTGGGACTGTGTCGAAAAAGCCCCTGCGATGGATTGAAGTCCAGTCGCAGGGGCTTTTTGTTCCGCGCCTTGTTGCTGTTCGCTGGGCGAGGGCGCGCGTGCGTCTTGCTTATTCGGGCAGGTGGATGTTCTCTTCGGGATTGGGGTGGCGCAACAGGCCTTCCTGGAGCATTTGGTCGCCCACACGCAAATACTCTTCGCTGGCGTAGCGGCAGAGTCTTTCTACCTCTTCGTCCGACAGCGTGCGCACCAGGCGCGCGGGTGTGCCCACGAGCATGCTGCGAGCAGGGAATTCCTTGCCTTCTGTAATCACCGCGCCCGCAGCAATCACGCTTTCGGGGCCGACCTTGGCGCCGTTCATCACAATCGCTCCCATGCCCACGAGCGTGTCGTGGCCGATCTCGCATCCGTGGATGATGGCGCCATGCCCTACCGAAACTCGCTCGTGAAGTATGACAGGGAATCCGCCATAGACGTGAACAACGGTGTTTTCCTGCAGGTTCGAGCCAGCCCCCACAATCACGGCAGCGTCGTCGCCGCGCACGCGCGCTCCCGACAACACGGTTACATCGGACCCTATCTCCACGCGACCCACGATACTTGCCGAAGGTGCAATGCGCGCCGAGGGATGCATCTTCACTTGCCTATACATCGTTTTGCCTCCTCAAGATTGACTCAGTGGATTCTAGACGATGCCGCTCGTTGCTTTTTGGCTTATCCTGAAGTTTTCGCTATTTGTCATAAACGGTTTGTTCTTCTGCGTAAAGAGGGAGATGGGACGCTGTCGCAAGAGGGCGACAGGAGCGGTGCTGCTATAGGCCGACGGGACGGTTGCCGCAGTAGGCTGAACTGTTCCATTTACGCACGGGAAAGAGCGTCCAGAGGCGTTGTGGCAGCGCGCCGTTTGATATGTTCCTTTGACGCGTCTTTGACACGCATGGAACGTTGGCGTGGCGAGTTGGAGGTGAGCTGAGGGCGAAAAATCGCGGGGAGTGCTTAACGATCATTCTAAGAACGCTATAATGAACGGACGGTAAATGAACGGGCATTGCGTCTGGACGACTGACGCGCGTGCGGCTAGACGTGCGGCCGCACATACTGCTTTGGATAGGCGCACGGCATGCTGGGGATGTGTCGTGCAGTTTGTAGCTGAAAGGGGCTGTAATGGCTGAAATGATCTCGCTTGAGGAAGCGCGCGAGCTTGTGCTTTCCCAGGTGTCGGTACTTCCCGTCGAAACGGTGGGGTTGCTCGATGCGGTTGGACGCGTTGCCGCGGAAGACCTGCGCAGCGACATTGACGTGTCGCCCTTTGCGCACTCCGCCATGGATGGCTTCGCTTTGCGCGCAAGCGAGCTGGCACAAGCAACTGCCGAAGCTCCGGTAGAGCTTGACGTCATTGCCGAAATTGCCGCCGGGGAGACCTTCGAAGGAGTTATCGAGCCTGGTCAATGCGTGCGCATCATGACAGGTGCGCCGCTGCCAGACGATGCCGATTCCGTAGTGAAATACGAGATCGTGAGCGTTGTCTCCGGTGACGGCAAGCCGGGCAGCCGCGTGGCGTTCGACGCCCCCACCAAGCTGGGCTCGAACGTGCGCCAGGCGGGCGAGGAGGCCAAAGCCGGCGAAGTGGTGGTTTCGAAAGGGGAGATCATCGGTTCGGCGGGTGCGGGCTTTCTGGCCGGATGCGGCATCATCGAAGCGCCGGTGTATCGTCGCCCGCGCGTTGCGATAATTGCCATAGGCTCTGAGCTGGTTGATCCCACCGAGATGCCCACCCCCGGCAAGATCCGCAATTCAAACAGCTATGCGCTTGCGGCGTGCGCTCAGGCTGCCGGGGCGGTGCCCACCATTTTGCCCATTGTGACCGACGACGAAGACGCGCTTGCCCAGGTGGTTTCCGATGCAACCTACGACTACGATTTCGTGGTAACCAGCGGCGGCGCCTCTAACGGCGACTTCGACTTCATAAAGCCGGTTGTGGAAAAGCTCGGAACCCTCCTGATGACCACCGTGAACATGCGCCCGGGCAAGGCGCAAACGTTCGGCGTCGTGCGGGAGACGCCGGTGTTCGGCCTGCCGGGCAACCCGGCTGCCGCCTACTGCGGGTTCGAGATGATCATCCGACCCGCCTTACGCAAGATGCAGGGTTACAACCACTTCGTGCGTCCCTCGGTTATGGCGAAACTGGCGCACGACACCAAGAAGAACGACTCACGTCGTCTCTTTTTGCGCTCGACGCTGCGCAAAGACGAAGACGGAAGCTACATCGTCGAGCCGGCGAAGAATCAAAGCTCTGGCTTGTTTGGAGTTATCCAGCGCAGCAATTGCATGGCCGTGCTGCCCGAGGGCCAAGGCGGGCGTTCTGCGGGCGATCTCGTGGAATGCGTGTTGCTGGACGTAGCAGAAGAAACGGTTATCTAGGGGTTCGCGAACAAAGCGTCTTGTTTGCCTCAAGCGAAGGAGGAGCGTCCAATGTCAGAAAACGCCTTAACGTTTGCCATCATCACGTGTTCGGATACGCGCAGCATGAAAGAAGACACTGCGGGGGCGGCGCTTGAAAGCCTCATCTCCGAAAACGGCTGGGAGTGCAAAAGCCATGTGGTGGTAAAAGACGAGCGTGCCGACATTGCGGCTGCCATTGTTTCGGCATGCGACGAGTTGGACGTCGACATCGTTTTGACGTGCGGTGGCAGCGGCCTTTCCCTGCGCGACGTCACTCCGGAGGCTACGATGGACGTGTGCGAGCGCAACGTTCCGGGTATTGCGGAAGCCATGCGCGCGCATTCGCTGGCAATCACGCCGTACGCCATGCTTTCGCGCGCTTTGTGCATGCAGCGCGGTCGGCACCTGGTTATCAACTTGCCAGGAAGCGAAAAGGCTGCGCGTGAGAACTGGGAGGGCATCGTGAAAGCGCTTCCCCATGCCGCAAAGATGATGGCAGGCGGCGGCCACTGAGTCAGTTTGGCTCTCGTCGTGCCAGCTTGGCTCTTGCTGAGTCGGCTTGGCTTTCGCCGAGGGTCGCGCACGTGTGGATGGCATGCGCGCAGGTGCGCAAGCGCTGCAGAACACGACCAGCTCCCCTTTCGCTGAGTTTCGTTCTTAGAGTGAGGTTGCGCAAACGCGGCTTTCAGAAAAAGTCTCAGTGCTATACTGATGCCCGATTTTGAAAGGGAGGGCACTGTGACTAACGAAGAACCGCTGAATGGCTTCACCGGCTTCGCTCGGCGCAAACCGGGCTTTGTGCCGGCAAGCGTCAGCGTTGGTCGCACGCCGGTGACGCCCGCTTCGTCTGCGATAGGGGCGCGTTCGGCCGCGGCCGGTCAGTCTGCCGCAACGGCGCAATCGACGGAAGAAGCCTTTTCCGACCAGGGCTATCGCGGTCGCTTCGCCCAAGGTGGAGATGTCCGTTCGACGTTCGACGGCAGCTCTTCTGCGTCAGGGGGCGGATCCGCGTTTGGAGGTGGCCATTCTGCATCGAGCGGCAGCCAGCCCATGTTCGGCGGCAACCAGTCGGCGTTCGGCGGAAGCCAGTCCTATCCCTTCAGCCCCGCATCCGTTAACTCAGTTGCAAAAGGGGCGCTTAAATTCGCGCGCGACACCGAACGCGATGCAGCAGGCGCGCTTCATTTCGACCCTGAAAAGCTGCGCACCATTCCTGATGTCGACCGCCGTTGGTCGTGGGTGGAGGTTGACCTTTCTGCCATTCGGCACAACGTGATGGAATACCGCAGGCGACTCGCCCGCTCTACGCGCCTGATGGCCATCGTCAAAGCCGACGCCTATGGTCATGGGGCCGTGCAAGTGGCGCGTACTGCGCTCAATTCGGGTGCGGAATGGCTGGGTGTCGCCACGGTAAACGAAGCCATCAAACTGCGAGAAGCGCTGGTGAACGCTCCTATTCTCATCTTGTCGGAACCGCCGGCAACTGCGGCTCCGCTGCTTCTTGCCTACAAGATTACCCCGGCTGTGTACACGCCGGAATTCGCCATAGCCTATGCCGAAACCGCCGATGCATTTGGGATTCGCGCACCGTACCACCTTGCCGTCAACACGGGCATGAACCGCATTGGCGTGCGGTACGACCAAGTGATTGAGTTCATGACGCAAATCGGCTTTCACCGAGCACTCGAGTTGACCGGGGTGTTCACCCACTTCGCTACGGCCGATGCTGCCGAGACGCTCGATTTCCAAATCCAAGCCAAGCGCTTTATCGAAGCGGTGTCGGCGCTGCGCGCGTCGGGCATCAATCCGGGAATTGTGCATGCTGCCAATACGGCGGCGGGCGCGCGCTTTGGCGACGTTCACTTCGATATGACGCGCTTGGGAATATCGCTTTACGGCCTGCACGCCTCAAGCGAAACCTACGGGCTGCTTGACTTGCGCCCCGCCATGAGCGTGCACGCGCGCATTACCGACACGCGCACCGTTGCGGTGGGCGAGGGCGTGAGCTACGGCCTTGAATACCGCAGCCCCGGCAGCGTGAAGATCTGCACTATTCCCGTTGGGTATGCCGATGGTCTGCGTCACGAGCTTTCGGGCCTAACCGACGTGATCGTTGATGGGCGTCGCTGCCGTCAGGTGGGTCAGATCTGCATGGACATGTGCATGTTCGAGGTTGACATGCGCATTTACGGAACGCGTCGCAGGCTCGACCCGCAAATTGGCGACGAGGTTTTGCTCGTCGGCCGGCAAGGAGACGCCGAGATAACGCTTGACGAGATGGCGGCAACGTTGGGAACCATCAACTACGAGATGGCGTGCGGGTTTGGTTTGCGTCTTCCGAAGGTTTACAAGTAATCGCCCGCAGCGCAGGCGGTCTTTCTGAAGTGTACGAGTAAGGTGGTTGTTCTCAATGCATAAACCGCACATTCCTTTGGATGAAATTCGTGCCGAAGTGCAGGCATGCCACCGCTGCCCGCTTGCCGACGGCCGCACGCAAACGGTGTTCGGCGAGGGAAACCCCAATGCCCGCGTGCTGATTGTCGGCGAGGCTCCTGGTAAAAACGAGGACCTGCAGGGCGAGCCGTTTGTAGGCGCCGCCGGAAAGTACCTTAACGAGCTGCTTGCCATCGCGGGTCTCAAGCGCGAAGACGTTTTCATTGCCAATGTGCTGAAATGTCGTCCTCCGGGAAACCGCAACCCGCGACCTGAGGAAATTGAGCTGTGCACGCCATATCTGCGCGAGCAGACGCGCACCATCGACCCCGAGTTCATTGTGACTCTGGGGAACTTTTCAACCAAGTTTATCTTGAAGACCGAAGTGGGCATCACGCGCCTGCATGGAAAGCTGCAGATGGCGGGCAAGTTCAAGGTGTTTCCCATTTTTCATCCGGCGGCTGCGCTCTACGACGGAAGCAAGCGCGTAGCCCTTGAAGACGATTTCGCCACGCTGGGCGAGCTGCTGCGCGCCTAGTTTCCCTCCACGCGAAAACGCAACCGTCTAACGTGCAGAAACGCCAAGCGCCACCAACCGTTCTTCTTTGGCTGATATACTGATAGCTTCCCAAAGCAACCATATAACGAGGGGGATTG
This sequence comes from Candidatus Aphodovivens excrementavium, assembly GCA_018715935.1. Taxonomy (GTDB): domain Bacteria; phylum Actinomycetota; class Coriobacteriia; order Coriobacteriales; family Eggerthellaceae; genus Aphodovivens; species Aphodovivens excrementavium. The sequence goes on along the minus strand of DVKR01000040.1, from coordinate 22,736 downwards.
AAGCCAGGTGTATCCCATTGAACAGGTAGAACGGCTTAACGCCGAGGTGACGCGCATGGTGGTGCGCGCGCCGGAAATCGCGAAGAAGATAAAACCCGGGCAGTTCATCATGCTGCGCATCGACGAGCACGGCGAGCGCATTCCGCTTACCATGAACGAGACCGATCCCGAAGCGGGCACGGTGACCATCGTGTTCCAAGCGGTGGGTGCGACTACCATGCACCTTGCCACGTTGAAGGCGGGCGAGGCGCTTTTGGATTTCGCCGGCCCGTTCGGAAACCCCACCGAGCTCGAGGGCGTGAAGCGCGCCTGCGTTATCGGCGGTGGTTTGGGTACGGCAATTGCGTATCCGCAGGCTAAGTGGTTGCACGAAAACGGGTGCGAGGTTGACGTGATTACGGGTTTTCGTAACAAAGACCTCATCCTGCTTGAAGACGAGCTGGCGGCATGCTCTTCCTGGCACAAGGTGATGACCGACGACGGCTCTAACGGCAATAAGGGCGTGGTGACGGCCCCCTTGCAAGAGCGCATCGAAGCAGGAGCGAACTATGATCTGGTTCTGGCCGTGGGCCCGGTGATTATGATGAAGTTCGTTGCGCTTACCACCAAGCCCTATGGGATCAAAACCCTCGTTTCTATGAACCCCATCATGATTGACGGAACGGGAATGTGCGGAGGCTGTCGCGTGAAGGTGGGCGACGAGTACAAGCACGCGTGCGTAGACGGTCCCGATTTCGACGGCCACCTGGTTGATTTCGATGACGCGATGCACCGCGGTGTGATGTACCGCGATTTCGAGGCGGCAGCGCGTGATGCCGCCAAGGGCAAGTATGCAAGCGAGGCCCGCGCCTGCAACGCATAAAGCGGCAGATATGCGACACGGCATCGCCAAGAGCGCGGCGCTGACGATGGCGCGGCGCTGACGATAGCGCAACATCACCACTAGCGCGGCAACACCGATAGGAGATTTCGCATGGCGCGTAGAAGCTATGAAACGAATAAGCAGCAAGAGAAAACACCCATGCCCGAGCTGGACCCTGCCGAGCGCGCAAAGACGTTCGATGAGGTAGCGCGTGGGTATACCGCCGAAGATGCAATCAATGAAGCGCGCCGGTGCATTCAGTGTCCAAAGGCGCCCTGCGTTGACGGCTGTCCGGTTGGCGTGCCTATCCCGCAATTTATCGAGCAGGTTGCCAATGGAAACTTCGCAGAGGCCTACGACCTGGTGAAAGGCGCAAATGCGCTTCCAGCCATCTGCGGGCGCGTATGTCCGCAGGAAACGCAGTGCGAGGGAGTGTGCACGCGCGGCCGTAAAGGCGAGCCGGTGGGCATTGGACGCCTGGAGCGCTTTGTTGCCGATTGGGCAATGGGAGGAGTTCCGTCGGCTTTCCAGCCGACGGAACCAGCCGACGCTGCGGCTTCCGGTGCTCAACCCGCGGATGCCACGGATCCCGAGCCTATCCGCGACCTTGCTGGCAAGCGCGTGGCGGTTGTGGGGTCGGGGCCGGCGTCGCTGACGTGTGCGGGAGAGTTGGCAAAACGTGGCTGCTCGGTGCGCGTGTTCGAGGCGTTGCACAAGGCGGGCGGCGTGCTCACCTACGGCATTCCCGAGTTCCGTCTTCCGAAAGACCTGGTGGAGTGTGAAATCTCGCAGCTTTCCGAACAGGGCGTAGAGTTTGAGATGAATGCGCTTGTGGGGAAGCTCTACAGCATCGACGAGCTGCTTGACGAGCGCGGTTTCGATGCGGTGTTCGTGGGCACGGGCGCGGGGCTTCCCAGCTATCTGGGCATCGAAGGCGAGGGCTTAAACGGCGTGATGACGGCGAACGAGCTGCTTACGCGCGTTAATCTGATGAAGGGCTATCAGTTCCCCGAGTACGACACGCCGGTATATGCAGGAAAGAAGTGCGTGGTTTCTGGTGGCGGCAACGTTGCCATGGATGCCGCGCGCACCGCGCTTCGTCTGGGCGCAGAAGTGCATATTGTGTATCGTCGCGGCATGGAGGAAATGCCGGCGCGTGCCGAAGAAATCCATCATGCGCAGGAAGAGGGCGTGCAGTTCGACCTGCTATGCAATCCGGTGCGCATCATCGGTAGCGAAGACGGCTGGGTTACCGGTGTTGAGTGCATCCGCATGGAACTGGGAGAACCCGATGCGTCGGGGCGTCGCCGCCCCGTGCCGGTGGAAGGCAGCGAGTTTGTTATCGACGCCGACATGATGGTTATCGCCATCGGCTCGAAAACCAATCCGCTCATTGCGCAGACGACGCCAGGTCTTGAGGTGACGTCGCGCAACCTGGTTATCGCCGACGAAGAAACGGGCGCGACCTCGAAGCCGGGCGTGTTCGCCGGCGGCGACACGGTTATCGGCGCTGCCACGGTTATCCTGGCGATGGGCGCCGGCAAGCGTGCCGCTGCAGGTATCGCCAACTACCTGTTGAAATAAGGGCGCCTCATGGGTCCTGAGCTTGCCCCTGACGATTTCGACCCCGTTGCCTATATCAACACGCCGCGCTGGCAGGCGTCGCGACTGGGGCTTGAGCGTATATGCGAACTGCTTGAGCGTCTGGGGCGACCGCAGGACGCATTGAAGTTCGTCCATGTGGCGGGCACCAACGGCAAAGGGTCGGTGTGCGCGTTTACCGCTGCGGTGCTGCAGGCAGCCGGATTAAAAACAGGGCTTTTCACCAGCCCGTATATCGAGCATTTCGAAGAGCGCATCCAGGTTGACGAGGCTATGATCAGCCTCGCCGACCTGCGCGAGGTCACGCTTGAGGTGCGCACTCATGCTGAGGCGATGGCAAAGGAAACGGGAGATAACCCCACCGAATTCGAGCTTATGACCGCCGTCGCGCTGCTGCATTTCGCACGCTCGCGCTGCGACATCGTGGTAATGGAGGTGGGGCTGGGCGGCAGGCTGGATTCCACCAACGTTATCGATATGCCTGAAGTCTGCGCCATCACGCGCATAGGGCTTGATCACACGGCGCTATTAGGAAATACGCTTGCCCAGATAGCGGGCGAAAAGGCGGGGATTATCAAGCCGGGGGCAACGGTGGTGTCGTGGCCGCAAGAGCCCGAGGCGATGGAGGTGGTTGCCCGGCGTGCTGCCGATTACGGCTGCGAGCTGCGCGTGCCGGATTTTGGGCAGTTGGAAGAGGGCTCTGTGCAATGGCCTGGGAAAGATGGGTCGCCCGAGCGCCGCGCCGCACCGAGTCGTGCCTTCACCTATAAGGGTCGCAAGCTCACCACGCAGCTCGTCAGTTCGTATCAACCCCAGAACGCGGCGCTGTCACTGGAGATAATCGATGCGCTGCGTGCGAAGGGCTGGAGCATTTCCGACGATGCGGTGCGCGAGGGCATTGCGCAGACGCGCTGGCCCGGCAGGTTTGAAATCGTGGAAGGCGGCAGCGCTTCCGACGGGTTCGCGATCATAGTCGATGGAGGGCACAACCCGCAGGGCGCACGCGCCCTCGCCGATTCGCTGGGCGAGGTGTTTGCGGGACGCAAGGCCGTGTTCGTGATTGGAGTGCTTGAAGACAAGAACTATCCGGAGATGCTGGAGGCGGTGCTGCCGTGCGGCAGTGCGTTTGTGTGCGTGACGCCAGACAATCCGCGCGCGCTGCCTTCATACAAGCTTGCGCGTGCGATTCGCTGGACGGGTCAGGATTTGCTGGGATGCTCGGCGTGTGTGAGCCCGTATGTGGCGCGCGACTTCGTCGATGCGCTCGCCCGTGCTCGCGAGCTGGCGGGAGCCGATGGGTTGATCTGCGCCTTCGGGAGCCTGTACTCCGTGGCGGCGGTGAAGGCCGCCATTCGCGCGTCCCGCTAGGGCGCGCGTGTAGACCGGGGCGCTATCGGATCGTGCGAACGGGTGCGGGCGCTAGATTTCCTGTCGCCCTCTTATTCCACGGTGACGCCGGAGAAGCGCTGTGCGTTCAGGTAAGTGAGCTTGTCCATTTCGTCGTCGTTGAAACCACATGACGCCAGCACCGCGTACTCGGAATTAGGGTTCCACATAGGGAAATCGGAGCCGAACATAACGCGGTCGGTGCCCCACATGCGCACGAGCTCGGCAAAGCGACGAGCTCCCACAAACGGAAGCGTGCTCGAGGCGTCTACGAACAAGCGCTCGGCGTGTAGCACGTCGTATCCGATGTCAGGGACGAAACAGCCTGCCAGGTGGGCGCCGTCAACCACGAGATCGGGGAAGGTGCGCAGCACGTTTTTCAAGCGTCGCGGGTGCGAGTAGTCGTGGCGGAAGTCTCCCGTGTGCACCACCAGCGGTAACCCGCGTGCTTCCATGATCTCGTAAACCGCCATAAGACGCGGGTCGTCCATGTTCACTTCCTGCGTGTCGGGGTGCAGCTTTATGCCGTGTAGCCCCAGCTCTATCATGCGGTCGATTTCCGCCTCGGGATCTTCGAAGTCTTGGTGCATGGTTCCAAAGCCGATGAACTGCGGGTGGGTTTTGCACTGCTCGGCGATAAAGTTGTTGCACGACGTGACGGCATGCGCGGTGGTTGCCACCGAATGCACAATGAAGTGCGTGATGGGCGTGTTCTCGCAGGCTTTGAGAAGCGCTTCAGGCGTGCCCTGGGGGTTTTCCATGGGGATGTTGTAGAACGTGCTGATGGCAGAAACCGCGCGTGCAGCAATTTTGTCGGGATAGATATGTGCGTGCGAGTCGATAACGGGCATGAATCCTCCAAAGCTAGGTGTCAGGCGTTTGGGAAGGCAGTCCTAACGTTTTTGCGTTCTCGATTGTAACGCTCGGGGGGATAAGGTTAGTTTTCCGACAAGTTAAATGCGAGCGTTGATTGTGGGAGTGTGGCGCTTGTCGGTAGCAGGAGTGATCGCGCGTTTCGATCTTCCTCTAAGTGTGTGCATCATGTGTTTGTAAAGCTATCAGCTTGCGTTTTGGTGAAGGTCAGAGTAACATCCTCTCTTGCCGTTTTTGCGAAAGCGAAGCGAGCACTTACATAGTGCGGGGTGGAGCAGTCTGGTAGCTCGTCGGGCTCATAACCCGAAGGTCGTTGGTTCGAATCCAGCCCCCGCGACCAAAACTTCAGGCCGGACAATCGTCCGGCCTTTCTTTTTGCCGAAATCGGGGTTTTCTGGGCAAATTCGGGCGATTGGCGGGAAAAGCGGATGGCGGGGATGTCGTCGGTCGTGCTCCGGATGGGGCGTTTGCAATCGGAGACATCCGCCCCCGCAACCTCGAGGAGGGAAGCGCGGCGCATCCCTCCTCGCCCTACGCGGGCACGACCGACTTGCCCTTCCTATCTCCCTCCGGGCCGCAGGCCAAAAGTAGTAGATATCCTCCTAACTTGAAATGCAGAATGGCTGGGGTCCTGCCGCGTCCAAGCTGCCGTTTGGGAATTCTGGCCGCCGGGCGCTCCTGCTTCCTCTGGCAGCTCCTCGGCTATCCCCGCCGCCTCGCGGTCGTTCCGCGCCCGTTGCGGCGGAGCGTGCGGAACGATGGGGCCAATCGCACGGGTGTGCAATATAATAAGCCGCAGAAAAGCCGCAGAAGCCGGTGGCCGAGATTTGCGAAACTCCCTCGACCAGATGACGGCGCCGCGGTTTCCACGGTTGCGAAGCTCGGTTACGACGAATGCGTCGGCCTCGAGATTTGGAGCGTATCCGCCGGACGCTTTGCTGCGGTATCGGCGATGTGGCGGGAAGTGCAAAAAAGGGGGCCGGTCGATGGCGGAAAAACGGGTGAGGGCGAACCCTTCCCCACGGCTTCTGTGCGGAATCTGTTTCGCGCTGTGTTTCTTCACCTTCATGCTGATCGAGGCGTATGTCAACGAGCGCTGCGCCGTCGTTCTCGGAAGCTCCTCCGTGAACTCCGTGTACACGTTCGGGCTTGTCTGCACAGGCGCGGGCTTCCTTTCTTTTTCCCTGCTGCGCAAAGCCTGCAAAACGGAACGATCGAGAAAAGCGGCGTTGATCGTCGTAGGCGCCCTGTGCCTCGCGGCCGCCGCCGTCTTGCTGATCGCGGACCAGCCGGCCGTTTTCCTGGCGAGCGCCACCGCGGCGCTTCTGCTGACCGGCCATATCGGCGGCTGCGTGTATTACGATACGGCGATGTGCTTTGCCGGAAGCCGGTATACGGGAAGGGTGATCGGCGCCGGCATGGCGGCGCCGATCGTCTTGCAGTTCGTCGTGCAGAATCTGATTTCACAATCGGTCGTTTTCATGGTCGGCATCTTCTTGAGCGTGGCGCTTGTGATGTTATTCGTCATCCGGGTGCCGAGGAATTGGATTCCGGAAAAGCCGGTCCAAAGCTTTTCGGATGACCGGAAGTACCGCAAAACGGCGATCGCCCTGGTCGCTGCCGTTGTGCTGATGAGCCTTGTCGCGGGGATGATCGACAGCGTGCTGACCGCCTTCAACGCCGAGCGATCCTACAATATCTACAGCGGGGTTCGGCTCTTCTATGCCTTGGGGCTCGTTTTGGCGGGGTTCATCGCGGATGTGAAGGAGAGGAAATACCTCCCGCTCGCCACGGTGTGCGCCATACTGGTTTCCTCCGTCTGCATGTTCTTCCTCTCCGAGGAGGTCGGCTATTTTGCGGGCACCGCGCTGATGTACCTGTACAGCGGCTTTTACGTGATCTTTCTCACCGTGATGTTCTTGGACTTTGCGCCGAAGAGCAAATGCCCCGAGCTATGGGCGGGCATGGGGCGCATCGTGCGCAGCCTTACGGTGGCCGCAACCATCCTCCCTGCCCTGAGCATTTACGACGCCGTGGGCAGCACGGCGCTGGCGGTGGGAAGCTGCCTGATATCGATCGGCATCCTGCTGGTGCTGCTGCCGTATATCGCCCGCGCGGTCACCGCTTCGGAGCAGATCGAGGAGATCCCCGCGCAGCAGGAGATCTTGTCGCAAGAGCGGCTGCAGCTGTACGCGGAGCGCTGCTCCCTGACCCCCCGCGAAACGGAAGTGCTGGAGAGGCTTCTGACCACCGACGACGACTTGCAGGAGATCGCCGACAGCCTGTTCATCTCGCGGCGGATGGTCCAGCGGCACGTCTCCTCCATCTACGAGAAGGCCGAAACAAAGACGAGGGTCGGCCTGCTCCGCAACTATATGAGCTTCACGGTGGACTGACGTCCTCCTCGGCGGATCTCCGCGCCGCTTTGCAATCCCGCCTTTGCCGCATGACGCGGGCACGACGCCCCGCGCGGCCCCCGCGTGCTCTCGCGCTTCCGCGTCCTAGGCCGCCACTACCCGTTTTGTCCCTCCAACGGGTGTGGTTGAAACCAAGCGCCTTCGTATAATTGCCCTATGGTTTCAACTGGCTCATCGACGTCCCGGTTCAGGGGTTTCAGCGGCCCGGGGGATTGGAGAATCGCGATGCGTTCGAAGTCGATTAGGATTGTGGCGTCTCTGGCGATGGCTTTTCTCGCCGCTCTGGTGGTCGCGCTGTGCTTAGCCGCGCCGATGTCGTTTGCCGATGAAGGCGGCGGGACGGCGGCCGATGCGCTTGAGGGGGATCTCGACGGATCGGGAGTTGGGGGTGCTTGGCACAACTGGCGTCCGAACCCCGGCGACACCGTGGACGTCTCAAAAGCCGGGTGGAACACCACCGTTCACATCGACAAGGCGGGAGAGTACCGTCTTGTCGGGCAGAGCACCAATGTCAGGGTGGTGATTTCCGCCCCGGAGGGACAGACGGTTACGGTCAAGCTGGCGGATGGTCTCAGCATAGATCCCAGCATCAAGGCGAACATAGGCGTACGCACGGCCGCCATCGAGATCGCAGAGAATAAGAACAGCACCGTGAAGCTTGTCTCAGAGTCCGGTTCCAGCTCCTACTTTGGCAGCTACCTACTCTGCCCGGCTATACGCAAGGACGGTACGCAGACAAAGCTCGTGTTCGAGACCGAGGATCCTGACAACCCGGGCACCATAACCGCGCATGCGAGCCACTCGAGCGGCAGCGCGGGCATCGGATCGGTCTATGTTCTCATGTTCACTTTCTCCGGAACCACCGGGAACATCGAGTTCAACAGCGGCAAGGTCGTAGCCCAGGGAGGCAATGGTGCCGCCGGTATCGGCGGAGGCTGCCGCGGGCACGCTCAGAACATCACGATCAACGGCGGAATCGTGGAAGCCAAGGGGGATGGCGGCGGCGCGGGAATCGGCGGCGGTTGGGGCTGCAACGGCAAGGACATCACGATAAACGGTGGTACCGTTACCGCCACAGGAGAAGAAGGCGGCGCGGGAATCGGCGGTGGTAGGTCCTATGAAGGCCCGGCGGATTGGATTGCCAGCGGTGAGAACATCCGCATAAACGGAGGCAACGTAACCGCCAAAGCCACTGTTTCCGATGGCGCTGGAATTGGTTCAGGCGGCGATGGCAACGCGCGGGGCATATATATCACCGGAGGGACGGTCTATGCTGAAGGAAGTGGCGATGGCAGCGGCATCGGATCCGGCGGATCAAGCTCCGGCGCTACGGATATCAATATTTCGGGCGGAGACATCACCGCCATCGGCGGCAAAGGCAACAATATCGTCAAATCTAGCGAAAGCGCGGGCATAGGCGGCTACTTTTACTGCAGCTACAAGGATGGAAAAGTAGAGAAGGTCTGGACGAACATAGTCATTTCCGGCGGCACCGTGAACGCAACTGGAAAGATCGGTATCGGGACCATCAAGAGCACTTACGTCAGTCAGTACGACAAGCATGAAACCACCATCACGATATCCGGCGGAACCATTACCGCCAAAGGCATCGATAATCACCGGGATATCGGAGACTACAACAGCTCCTCCGGATGCACCACCATCATCACCGGAGGATCGATAAACGCCAACAAGGTTACCAACCCCGTGGACAAGTGGGGCAATGCGGTCAGCAAGACCACCGTGGCGCTCGCCGGCGCCGCCGACGGCACCCGCGTGGCCGGCATCGACCTCTCGGGCTCCTCCCATGCCGACGTGCCCTACGGCGCCAACGACGTCCGCACGATCGGCAACCAGGTCTACCCGTGGATTCACTCCGGCAACTCGGTGACGAGCGCCGTGGACTCGGGCAGCGCCATCTACACCGGCAAGGTGGACGCCGGCAAGGGCGGAACCTTGAGCAAATCCCCCAACGTCGTGCTCAAGGCCACCGAGGGCGGCGCCGACGGCTCGGCCTACGCGCGCTCCTACGCCGCGACGCTCTTCAACGTGGCGGCGCCGACCGGCCCGGACGGGTGGACGCTCATCGGCTACGGCACCGCGGCCGACCCGGATAGCCAGGACGCCAAGCTGGTCGCCAACGCCGACGGCAGCCTCGTGAACGGCGTGGAGGGCTACACCGACGGGGACGGGCGGTGGGTGCGCCAGGGTGAGACGACCCTCCACGCCTGGTGGCATGAGCCCTCCTACGAGGTGGTCTTCGACGCCAACGTGCCGTCCTCGGCAAGCACGCGGGTCTCCGGGAGCATGGACGCGATCACGGTGCCGCTCGCCGGCGCGGCGGAGCTGCCCCATGTCGGGTACTCCCTGCCCGGCTACTCGTTCGCCAGGTGGAACACCAAGGCCGACGGGTCGGGCGCTCCCTACGAAGACGCCGTAGAAGTCTCGGGCTTGTCCGAGGAAGACGGCGCCACCGTGACGCTCTACGCCCAGTGGACGCCGCTGACGTACAGCATCAAGCTGACCATGGGTTCTCAGACGGCGCCGATATCGGCCTCCTTCGACAAGCCGGTCGCGCTCGTCTGGAACGATGCGATCCCCGACAACGAGACGATCGTCGGGTGGGAGGGGCTCGGCCTCGGGTCCTTCTACGCCTACGGCTCCGAGGTCGTCAACCTCTGCGGGCTGAAGGACGACGGGACGCTTGCGAGCGGAGAGGTGAGCCTGAACGCGGTCATCGCCGAGGAGGGGGTGGCCTACGTCACCATCACCGACAACGGTAGGGGTGTGGATTTGGATTCTCTGAGCATCACGCTGACGAACGGCGAGACCTCCTATGCCCCCTTCAACCGGACGGGATGCGATGGCGTCTACGCGACGACGACGGGCGGGCTTTCCGTGCCCGACGGCTCATACACCGTGTCCATCGACGGTTGGGACACCAGGGACGCCGAGATTGAGATAGTGGGCGGCTTCGGCATGCTCTCGCTCGAGTACTTCACCGTGGAGGTGGAGGCCGATGACCACGCGAGCGCCTGGATTGTCGATCCCGCAACTGGGGAGCACGTCGACCGCATTACCAAGCGACTCGCCGGTGATAAGATCGGGATCGGCGCCTCCGTGGAGGCCGGCTACTCCTTCGAGGGCTGGACGGCCGGCGGTGTCGTGCCCAGCTGGGATCCTTCGGTTGCTGATCAGACCATCACGCTGAACGGCCCGGCGGTCCTGCAGGCCCACCCCGCCGCCAACGTCTACACGGTCGTCTTCGACGCCAACGCGGACGACGCCATCGGCGGCATGGAGTCCCAAGACATGGTCTACGGCGAGCCCCAGGGCCTGTTCGCCAACGGGTTCTCGCGCGAGGGCTACGACTTCGCGGGATGGACGACGACCCCCGGGTGGACGGGCACCCTCTACGCCGACGGCGAGCAAGTGCAGGACCTCACGACAGTGCAGGGCGATGAAGTGGCCCTCTACGCCCAGTGGACCCCCTGGCCCTATTTCGTGCATTTCGACCCGAACGGGGCGGGGACGGTGGATCCCGACGAGGTGCTCGACCAGAAGTTCTTCCACGACCAGGAGCAGGCGCTCATGCCGTGCCCGTTCGGCCTGGAGGGCTTCCACTTCCTCGGGTGGAACACGGAGGCCGACGGCAGCGGGGAGCAGTTCGCGGACGGGGCGACGGTCGCCGAGAACCTCACGCAGGAGGACGGCGGGCGGGTCACGCTCTACGCCCAGTGGGAGCGCGACTACTACACCGTGGTCTTCGACGCCAACGGCGGCGAGGGCGAGATGGATCCGCAGCGCGTCGAGATCGGGCTGGCCGAATCCCTCGATCCCTGCGGCTTCGAGCGCGGGGGCTACGTGTTCGCCGGCTGGAACACCGCGCCCGACGGCAGCGGCGCGTCCTACCAGCCCGGCGCCGCCCTCGAGGAGGACCTGGCCGAGGCCGGGGGGTCGGTGACGCTCTACGCCCAGTGGGAGGAGTCCCCGGAGCCGGAGCCCGAGCCCGAGCCCACTCCCACTCCCGACCCCGACCCCGAGCCCGACCCCGCTCCTCAGACGCCTGAAGAGCAGACCGGCGGCAGTGACGGCCTGTCTGCCACATCCGACAGCGGAACCGTTCCTTTCGCCGCCGCCGCTTTGATCGGCATGCTCGCAGCTTCCGCTCTTGCCGTCTGCCGGGTCAAAGGGAGGCGATAAGCGGTACGACGCCGGCGCTTCCTCTAGCTGGAGGCGCCGGCGTCATCGAGAACAGCGTGCCTCTCCCGCGCGCCTCCTCCATGGCGGGCGCTCCCCATCGCATCGCGCGGAGGACGCGTGACGCGGGAATCCACCGAAACCCCAGCTCTCCAGAATGGCGCACATGCGAACCCTCCCTTTGGGCGAATGGCGCACATGCGAACTGCAAAACGGCATGCTCTGCATTCACCATCATCCATCATGCCAATGCGTCAATGATGGAAATGGAGGAAGATCAGATGCTCAAGAAAATAGTGTCGATCATGGTAGCCCTGTCGATGCTCCTATGCCTGACGGCCTGCGGGGGAGAGACCTCATCCGACGAAACGGCCGAAAACCAGAACAGCGCTCCCGAATCTCCCGAGCCCGCTCCGGATCCGACGTCTCCTGAGTACCATTCCGCGGCTGCGATCCAGGAGCGCGGGGTGCTGGTAGTCGGAGCGGGGGCCAGCAACAAGATGACCTACGTGGTGCCGGATGATCCGGAGACGTACGGAGAGCTGGCGGGCACCCGGGACGGATACGTGCCGGAGCTCTGCCGGAAAATCGCCGAAGGGCTGGGCGTCGAGATCGAGTTCGTGGAGTACGGGAGCGTCGAGGAGATGTTGGGCGCGGCGGCAGCCGGGGACGTGGACATCACCGCTGCGAACTTCGAGATAACCGAGGAGCGGCTCGCTAGCTATGAGATGACCGACAGCATCGACGTGATGAACGTGGTGGGCGACGAGATCTTTTTGAGCACGAATCCGGAGTCTGGGGCATCGGTGCAAAGCGAGGACGATCTCGTCCACGTGCGTATCGGCGCCGTCAAGGGCTCGGCGCAGGCGGAGAACGCCGTCGTCGTGTATCCCGAGGCGGAGATTGTTGAGCTGGCGACGAACGAGGATGTTCTTGCAGCGCTGGCCGCCGGGCAGGTCGATGCGGCCGTGTTCTCCTCGTTCGACCGGGCGTTCGCGGATCAGATCGTTCAGGAGATAGTCAACGGGACGGTCGCCCAGTCCGGCTGGGAGATGGTCGATCCAACCTACCTCGGCTTAGGGCTGGTTCTCATGAAAGGCAACGAGGATCTCTGCCAGTGCATCAACGGGATGATCTCCGACCTTACGGAGAGCGGCTGGTTGGTTGAATGCTATGAGAACGAGGAGCAGGAAGCAATAGATCGGGGAATCGCCTAGCTGGTCTCCGCGTATCGGGTATTACGCATCGAGCATCGAACCGCCCCTCCCCCTTACAAGGGGGAGGGGCGGTTCGCTTGTTGGGCCAAAGGCGCTCGCGTTCTTCTGCGGTCCTCGCCCAGGACTTGGCAAGCGTTTCACGTGGGATCCGACAAAAGGAGGGAACCCACGCGCACGCGCGGTGTCTGCGCTACTTCCCGGCGTCCCTCATCTTCCTCCAGCCGAAGAGCGTGGCGCCAGCGGCCGTGATGGCGGCCGCCACCGTCGCGACGATGCCCGTCGCCGCGTCGCCCGTTGCGGGCAGCGCGGCGTCGTCCGCGGTCGCGGCGTACGCCTTCTCGGGCGCGAGCGGGAGAACGGCGGGTTCGGCAGGCTCAGCGGGTTCGGCGGGATCCACAGGATCCACGGGGTCCACGGGGTCTACCGGATCGGCAATGCGCTCGATATGCGCGCTGGACAGGATCGCCGGATCGTCGACCTCGGTGATGGTCCCCGATCCCGTGGCGAGGACCTGGCCGATGAAGGGAACGCCAAATCCAGGATCATAATTAACATCCCGAATCGAGGACCCCTCGGGCAGCGTCGAATCGTAGATGTTGATCGCACCCGAATCTTCACCGCTTCTGCTCCAAGCACGCAGTGCTGCACCGCCCGGGGTGCTCACGTCAACGGTCGATTTGTCGATGTTGACGTGAGGTGCGGTGCCTTTGGTGTTGCTGAACGTTCCGATCCCCTGCGCCCAATCCAGGTTTTCTCCCTTGCGATCGGGTGCCGATACGGTTGCGGTGACATCGGAATCGATGATGTCGATAGTGCCGGCATTTTGGGAGCCGCCGAGGGAAGTCGAGTAAATCGCAAGGATGGTGCCGGTATGATCTCCTTTATCGTTCCAAGTCGCATCGACCGTTGAGCCGATGATGTCTATGCTGCCATCCTCGGCGGTGATCGCGCCTTTGCTGCTCAAGTCAAGATAGACATCGTCTATAGTGGTCGTGGCGCTGACGGTCGTTCCCTCGATGGAGATGTCGCCGCCCCAGGTAACGACGGCGGCTTCGTTTTCTCTCGACACGTCGAGGCTGCCGTCTCCGGTGATGGTGAGGTCTCCGCCCTCGACCCAGACCCCGCCGGAGACGGTTTCGGTCATCCCCGTCGCCGGATCGTAGCTCGTTTCGCCATAGACCTTGTTCTCGCCTTCCAGGGTGATGACGAGGTCGCCGCCGGCTCCTATGCCCGTGCCGGAGTAGTCGTCGAGCAGAAGGTCTTCCTTGCCGTTCCACGACCAGGAGCCCCCGCCCGAGCCCGCGCCGCTGGCGGCCTGGGTGTAATCGTTCCCGTCGATGGAGACCCAATCCGCCGCCCATGCGGGCACGGGCAGGGCGAGGGCGCCGGCCATGGCGAGGGCCGCGGCGGACGCCGCGATCTTGCGGGCGCGCGACTCCATGACGGGAGGCAGGACGGCCTCGCCCCCGGCGTGCGCGGCGCGCTTCACCTTCCTCGACGTCCCGATCGTGTACCGTGCGAAGGATCTCCTTGCGTGCTTGGCCATGATGTCCTCCTTTGCCCTTGGGCTAGACGTTTAAGCGAGGGGGAGCGTCTGGCTCCCCCTCGCACCGTTCGGCTCGACGGGATCGGACCGGGGGCGGGGCGCCCCCGGTCCGCCTGTGCGCCACGGCAACGAGGATACGGGAACGTCCCGCGCCGGTGCAGTTCCCACGTGCGCCTTTCCCCTCCGGGCGGGGTTCCTATGTGCGCCATTCCGTCAATATGGATGAATTTACCCCGATTTCGTTGACACCCTCTACGCCGCCGAAGCGGCCTCCTGCGCATGCCTCGCCTCGAACTCCTCGGGGCTGAGGTTGCCGAGCGCGGAGTGGATCCGCACCCTGTTGTAGAAGCACTCGATGTAGTCGAATATCTCCAATGCCGCCTGATCCCGCGTCTCGAACGTGCGGGCGTGCACGCACTCCGCCTTGACGAGCCCCATGAGCGACTCCATCGCCGCGTTGTCCCACGGGCTCGCGATCGAGCCCATCGACGGCCTGATGCCGGCCTCGCGCATCGTCTTGCCGATCAGGGGCGAGACGTACTGGCTCCCGTGGTCGCTATGGTGGATGCAGCCTCCGGGCGGCCTGCGCCTCGCGATCGCCATCCTCAGCGCGTCGTCGGCGAGCTCGGCCGTCATGCGGGCCGACATCGACCAGCCGACGATCTTCCTGGACCAGATGTCCATCACGACCGCCAGGTAGAGCCACCCCTGGTGCGTGCGCACGTAGGCGATGCCGGCGAACCAGGCCCTGTTCGGGCCGTCCGCGCTGAAGTCTCGCCGCACGAGGTCGGGCGCCGAGTTGGCCTGCGGCGCTGCCTGCTTGGCCTCGCCCTTGGGGCGCTTGGCGCAGCCGCGCGTCGTGCCGGCCCAGCCGATCTCGCGGATGATATAAGCTTTGAGCATGAGTTCCCAGGCATTGCACACGAAGAAGCAACATCCCTCTGCGTGGTAGCGGATGGTGGGACGGCTGTAGAGCTCGATTGCGAGCTGCGTTTCGCTTCACCTTGCGCACGGAAAAGCGGCCTGCTCTTCCTCGGCATGTCGCCGTTTCAACTTTTGAGGGGTTTGTCCCTTGTCGAGCTCGAAAATGGGGCTGATGCGGGACAAACTCCGCAAAACTTTCTGAGGGACGCAACAACGCGGGACAAGTCCCGCAAAACTTGCGGCTTGGCGAGCGCCTGCCAAAAGAATGCGGGATAAAACCCGCGATCCTTGCGTACGGAAAAACGCACCGGAGGAATGCGGGACAAATCCCGCAAAAGGTGCAGTCCTCTGGTCGACATCCGCCCTCCGATTGGTGCCCGCCCTCTGGCCGGCACGCGTCCTTCGATCGGTGTCCGAAGAATAAAGGGGAAAACCTCATTTTTCGAGTCCGTACGGTCTCTGTTTGCCGTTGGGGTTCGTTCGCGTTGACGTGTGAGCACGCGGAAGTGTATGCTGGCTGCATCTGTGGGCACGCAAACTAGTTGGGAATCGTATGGGCACTCGCGCAAAACGCACTACGTCAAGCAAGGCGGCGGTTGCTGCTCCGGCGGGAGCGGCCGTTGTCCAGACGCGGGCTGCCATCCCGGCGACATCCAACGTAGCTCAAGCAGCGCTGGCGGCTCCCCTTGTAAGGCTGATGTCGCTCGTCCTTGCGGTGCTCATGGCCGCTGTGCTCCTTTTTTCCGTGACGGCAATCACTTGCCTTCATCCACTGGTGGCAGCTTCAAAGGCCTACGCCGCAGCCGAGCCGGATATCACCCAGTTTGCCACGGTTGAGCAGCTGCAGACGTTCAACACCAATGACAGCGACGGCGAGCAGCTTGCCGCCAAGATATATTTCGGCAGCAACGGCCAGCAGTGGTGGATAGCGGGAAGTCAAAGCTCGGGCAGCGTGACCCTGATTGCGGCGAGCCCGCTGGCTGCCGATCGGCAGTTCGAGCCCAATAGCAACGACAACAAAATCTACGATAGCGCCTGGAGCTGTTCGTATGCCGATGGTGAGCCTGCAGAAGTTCATCCGAACCATTATGGTGCCAGTCCGCTCAGAGATGAGCTGAAAAGTCTCGAAACGTCACTGTTCACAGCAATTGAACAGAGCTTGATGAGCAGCTCGACGGTCTACACGCACGACGCACGCAACTCGAAAGCGTATTCCACCACGGACAAGCTGTATCCTCCTTATGGAAGGTACGATCAACTCAACGACAGCAGCGGCTACACGAAGTACGTCGTCGTAGGAGAAAACATCGCAAGCGACCTGGGCGGCGGCCTTCGCGTCGATGCGCGGTACTGCGCAACTAGTAACTTCTGGGTTCGCACGCCGTATCTTACTGACTCTACGAGTGCGCTGGCATGGTTTACCAATTCCCAATGGGTGCGCAACATGCGCTGCTCCGACTCTGCAGGCGTGGTTCCTGCCTTTGAGCTCAATTTGAGCGGAACACCCCAAAAGGCACTCTTCGCTTCCGCAGCGCCTGCGGCAACGGGCGACGGCTCGTTGCAGCTCGCCGACACCGACGCCGACGGTGCTTTCACGCTGCGCCTCGATGCTGCCGGTTCTTCCGAGGGCGTTGGACACGCGCAGATTTCCTACGACAAGGCAAAAGTGTTCGTTGAGGACGTGCCCGAAGACACCTATCTGGTCGTGCAGACCGGCCAGGGGGCCTATGCGAAGGCCGTTCAGGGCAACATGAGCATCACAGCCGCCGACATGCACGTTTCAAGTTTCGCCGACTGCAAGGTGTGGCTTGAGACCTCGAAGCCGGAAGACCATGTCGTTTATGCTGAGTACGCGACGCTGAACGACGGCTATTACATCAGCATCGCGGGGGCGGATGGGTTTGCTTCCATGCCTGGTGATGCCGTGCAGCTGGTGAAGCCCGGAGAGGCGATTTCGAGCATCGGGGCGGAAACGCTTGACGGCTACTACCTTCCGGAGGGCTATGCAAGCAGCTTGGCTGGTTATCTCAACGGGCTGTCTGCAACCGTTACCGCGTCGAAAAAGCTTGTTTTGTCGGGTGTGCCCACCAACGACGTGGTTCTAACGCTTCCGCCGGCAACCAAACAGGGCGAGACCACGATAACGGTCGCATCCGATCCAAGCAAAACCTACGACGGCAAACCTTGCGAACTCGACTATGCCGTGGAGGGAAGTGCGGCAGCGCCAGTGGTCGAGTGGTTCAGAAACGCCGGGACGATGGAGCAGCCCGTTTGGCAGCGGATCGAGTCGGCGCCGACCGACGCGGGCAACTATCGCGCGGTCATCAAGGTTGACTCCGACACCGCCCATTTGGGCAACGAGGCGACCGTGTCGTTTACTATCTCAAAGGCAGAGCTGAGCATTGTTGCAGACGACAAGACCGTTTCTTTTGGCGACCAGCTCCCCGAGCTGACGTATAGGCTTTCGGGCTTTGTGGGTGCGGATATTGAAGAGAGCGTGGCAATCGCCGGCGCGCCAAGCCTTTCATGTCCTGATTATGAGCCGGGCGTGACTCAGGCAGGGCAGACGTGTGCCATCGTGGTAGAAGGAACGGGGCTGATGAGTGCCGCGAACTACACTTTCAAGCCCGTAGACGGCACGCTGTCTGTGAAGGCCAAGGAGCCGACGCCGCCGGCGGATCCGGGCGGCGGGCCGGATGATGGTTCCGGCGACGGGACGAGCGACGATTCGGGCAGCGAGCCCGGTGGAGATCCGGGCGACAAGCCCGGCGACGGGTCGGATCCCGGGTCAGACGACGGCTCCGGCGCGGAAGATCCGGCTGACCAGGGTGGCGGCAGCAACGACGGGTACGCAGACGGAGTGCAGGCTGGCGCCGAACAAAAAGATGTTGCGCAGAAAGACGCTGCCCAGGAAAGCGTGCGCATGACGAAGCTCTCCGATGTGGGAGACGGAGCTTCGACGATGGTGCTTGTGTTCGGCGCCCTGGCAGCACTGGCGCTGGGCGCCCTTGCCGGTCTGGCCGCCTATCGCCGCAGTTCTTAGCGCGTCCATGTGCAAAAGTGCATGCCCCTTTTTCACCTGCAAAAGCGTACGTCCCCTTTTTCACCCTTTCCTTTTCATCCTTTCTCTGCGTTCGTTTCGCTATGCGGATTTCCCATAGGGCAATACCTGGATTTCCACCAACCAAGCATTCGGATTCAAGCATTCGGGTTTGCAGCGATAGAACATTCGGATTTTCACTGATACAACATTCGGATTTGCAGCGATCGTTCATAGCGGTGAAAACTTGCCAACTCGGTGCGAGTTTTGGCCGATATGCACGGCTTTCGCGGCTCTCTTCTGTCGAGGACTCGATGGGGCGCTACGTTTGCGCAGGTCAGAGAGGCGTCGTGCATTTCGGAACTTTTTCGACCGTGCATATCGAGTACTTTTCGCACGCGCCGGGCAAGTATTTACCGATATGCACGATCGATTCGCCTGGCGGGGCGTCCTAGCGCACGAAGCTGGCGAATAATTGCCGATATGCATGATCGGCCCGCCTTCCAGGTTCACCTAGCGAATGAATCCGGCAAGTTTTCGCCTCTATGGACGGTCGGATGGTTCGCCAAGGGCGCCCGCCGCGTGCCCTCGGCAAGTTTTCACCGCTATGCACGATCGGCTTACCCCGCCCTGCCTCGCCCTGGCTCCTCGCGTTTTCCAATTTGGAAAGCGGCATGACATTGTTGATGGGCGAACTCGGCGTTTTCCTCGTATGATTAACTAAGGAGTTTTACGTCGACAAAGAGGGGATTGTATGGTTGCAGGGGGTCGCACGCCGCGCGTCCATTTTGGCTACTGCGTTGTTGCCGCGTTGGTGATCACTAGCTTCATTCCTCTTTCGTTCGCGATTAGCTGCTCGGGTATTTTTTACCCCTACATTGCCGATGAGCTGGGCATCGAGAAGGGCATGACGAGCTACTACATCTCGTTTCTGTGGATATCCACCATGGTGTCGCTGCCGTTTATGGGCAAGCTGCTCGACAAAGGCGACGCGCGCGTGTGCCTTTCGCTGTCGGTGGGCGCGATGGTGGTTGCGTTCGTGTGGCTTTCGTTCACGGCGTCGCTGTGGCAGTTCTACGTTGGCGGCTTCATTATGGGCATCGGAGTTGGGTCGCTGCTTTATCTTGCGCCGTCTACCCTGATGAATCGTTGGTTTGTGAGGCGCGCCGGCTTCTTCCTGGGCGTGATTATGGCGTTCACAGGCGTGGGCGGCGTCGTGTGGTCCTCGGTTGGCGGCGTTCTTATCGAAGCGATTGGGTGGTCGGCCACCTATCGAGTCTTCGCGGTTTTGGTGGCGTGCACGCTGCCGGTGACGCTTTTCCTGGTGGCGAGCAGGCCGCAGGACAAAGGGCTGCTGCCGTGCGGTGCCAAGCCGCCCGCTAGCGTGGCCGCCGAAGGTGGGGAAGCTGCAGCTGCGAAGGGGGCCGCCAGCGGAGGGGTCGCCGCGAGAGGGGCCGTCAGCGGAGAAGCTGCCAGCGGAGAAGCTGCCGCGAGAGGGGCATCCGCGTTAGTCGAGGCCACACCAGCTTCGGCCAACGCCGCCGCGCCAACCGCGCCAGCCGCCCCAGCCGCCGCGCAGGCCGCCGCCGCGCGCGACGCCGTCACCGTGCAGATAACCGGCATTCCGGCGTCCCAAGCCTTCAAGATGCCCGTTTTCTACTGCTTGGCCGCGCTGGGGTTCTGCCTGAATTTCGGCATGTACGTTTACATCATGATTCCCAGCTACGCTTCGACGCTCGACATCGGCATCGTGTTTCCGCTGCTGGGCGCTACGGCCGGTTCGGTTGCCATGGCGGGACAGACGATCTTCAAGCTCGGCGCGGGCTCCGTTGGGGAAAAGCGTCCCGCCGCGACGGTTATCGTGGCGCTGTGCTGCGGCCTGACGGGGCTGGCTTTGTTCTCGTTCTGCGCGGAGTCGATGATCGGCTACTACATAGGCGCCGGCGGGTTCGGCCTGTATTACGGCGTGACGAACGTAATGCTGCCGATTCTGGCGCGCAGAAGCTTTGGCGACGCCGAATACGCGGTCATCTATTCGAAGATTTCCATCGTGTCGGCCGTTAGCAACGTGATGGCCGCTTTGATTTTGGGGACGCTCATCGACGCCACCGGGTCATACCTCACGATGTTCGGCTGCGTGGCCGTGGTGCTGTGCGTTTCGGCGGCGCTGACGGTGGTCATCTGCCGCGGCAAGCCCGCAATCAACTAGAGCGCCCCGCCTCTGCGCCGCCTCCCGAAGCCCCGTGAAAAAGGGACAGGCACTTTTTCACGTTTCGCCCGCTTCTGAGGCTCTTTTCGCGCCACCTCTGTGCCCCGCCTCCGCGCACGTCCCCGCGCCGCCGCGAGGCTGCCGCAGTTCGCGGTCATCCTCCTGTCACAAAGCAGATCGCGTTTACTATCTGCGGAAAGCAGGTCATTACCACGGTTGCGCGCACGACTTGCATGATCACCACGTCGGTGTTTCGTATTCCCATGTCGTCCATAATCAAAGCCATGTCCGACGCTCCCGCAGGGCTGGCGATGAGCATGCCTTCTTTTCGGCCGTAACCGAAAAGCCTGCTTTCAATTTTGCCGGTTACGAAGCAGTTTGCGGTGTAGAACGCAATCACAATGAGAATGGGAACAACAAGCGCTCCCATTCCGGCAAGGCCGTCTGCCGTGAGCAACGTTCCCAGATAACACCCGGCAACGAGTTGGCAGATCTTTTTGATCCACTTGGGAATGAACGCGAAATCGAAGCCGAGCTTAAGAACGAGCGCCGCAAGAATGGCAAATGCGAACGTCATGCCAGGAATGTGGGTTGCCCTTCCTAAAAGGCCACCTATAACGGAAGCGGCAAGAACGGCAACGGTGGCGGCGGCCGACTTCTGCTTCGATTTGACGCGACTTTCCCTGTTTACGGTAGCGCTGTCGGCGCGCTCGCCCAGGTTTCCCCGCGCAACACGCATTTTGTCGAAGGCCGCAATGGCGGCGGGAAGGACGGCTATGCCGAGAATTTGCCGCACCAACTGCAAAACGGCAACAGCGGGCGCGTCGGCGCCCATGTCTGCAGCCACGATGGGGGTGTCGTTGATGCCTCCGGGAACTGCGCACATGAGCGCCGTTCTCAGGTCGAGCTGGCTTGTGGCCGTTATGCACGCGCCTGCGGCGAGCATCAAAATCAGGCAGGCGCCCAGCATAACGGCAACGGGCTTTCCGATTTCCTTCAAGCGTGTAAGGTCGCTGCGTTCCATCGAGCAGCCAACGAACGCTCCGGCGATGATCTGAACGGCGGTTCGCGTGCCATCGGGAACCCAAACTCCGCCTATTGTGCAGTTAAGCGCCGCTACTCCCACGAAGGCGCCAACCATGTAGCCGGCGGGCACGCGCAGGCGCTTGCAAAGCAAGCCGCACGCTACGCCCAAGAGGATCGTTATGGCAAACCGAGCTATGAGAGGCAGTTCTGCAAGCACAATCGTTCCCTCCTTATACCTCAGTCGAGTATACTTAAGTAACGAATTACTCTACACGTAAAGGGAAGATAGAGTCCGGTTTCGTCCCGATTCGTCCCTTTTAGCATCTAGCAGCAAGGAAAGACCATGCCCAACGACGACGCGCTGACTGCCGACGAAATTGCTGAGATCTTGCATATCGGCCGCAATGCCGTGTATGACTTGGCGAAGGAAGGTTCGCTTGGGTCGTACCGCATCGGCAGGCGCTTGCGCTTCACCTATGCCGATGTTCAAGCCTATATTGCCTCCACGCGAACCGCGCCCTCGCGCGGCAGTCGCACGCCTCTTGCGCCGAGTATGCAGGATCAGCTTGTGCTTTGCGGCCAGGATGTCATTTTGGACGTCCTGTCGAACTACATCACGCAGGCGGGTGTGAGGTGCCTGCGGTCTTACGTGGGAAGCTACGATGCTCTGACCGCGCTCTACAAAGACGAGGTGCAGGTTGCCTCGTCTCATCTGTGGGACAGCGAAAGCAACACCTACAACGTCCCCTATGTGCGGCGGCTTCTTCCCGGCGTGCCCGCTGTTGTTGTGCACCTCACCTGCAGAACGCAAGGGTTTTACGTCGCACAGGGCAATCCGAAGCAGATTTGCCAATGGGAGGATTTGCTGAAGCCGGGTGTAACCCTCGTGAACCGAGAAAAGGGGGCGGGAAGCCGTGTTCTGCTTGACGAGCATCTCAAGCTGATGGGGGCGGATCCTGCCCAGATAGAGGGATACCGAAACGAGGTCCAGTCGCATATTGCGGTGGCGAGCGCCGTGGCGCGGCGGCGTGCAGACGTTGCTGTTGGAAGCGAGAAGGTGGCGCGGCAGGTCGATGGCGTCGATTTTGTGCCGTTGCAGCAAGAGCAATACGATCTCGTGGTTAAACGGGAGCTGTTCGATTCTCATCCCATACAGGTGATGATGGGAATCCTCGAGTCGGGCATCATGAAAGACGAGTTCGGAAGCCTTGGCGGATACGACACGTCCAACATGGGCAGGATAGTCTACATCGATTAACCCAACTGCGAGGGGCGAAGAGAACGAAGGTGCAAAAGGGAAGTGCAAAAGGGGACGTGAAAAAAGGGGCGTGCGCAAGGGGCGTGCGCTTTTTCGCATCCCGTCCGGCAAGGGCGCTGGCGAAAAGGGACGTGCGCTTTTTCGTGCTTTGTTCCTGCGGGTGAAAAAGCCCCGAC
>DVKR01000039.1 GCA_018715935.1 Candidatus Aphodovivens excrementavium | reverse complement strand
ACGCGCGCGATGTGCTGGCACACGCGGCCGTCGTTCTTCAGCGTGCACATCATCTCGCAGCGCTGGCAGCCCGAGCAGCGGGCGCGGTCGGTGACGATCATCTTGGTGGGCGTGGTGCGGATGTCGATGCGGCCCGAGGCGATGGAGCGCTCGGTGACGCCCCACGAAGCCAGCACGCCGCCCACGATCAATCCCGCCACGCCGCAGCCGGCCATGGCGAGCACCTGGCGGCGGGTTATCGTGCGATGCTTTCCGGGCGCCTGCCCGGCGGACTCGGCCCGAGCGGGCTCAGCGCCCTCCGAAGCCTCGACGGTCGGCGTCGATTGCGTTTGAGCGGTCGCGGCGGGCTCGCCGTTCGGCTCGCCGGATGCGGCTTCGAACGCCGGATCGGCGGAAGCGCCGTTTTTCGTAACGTCGGTCATGTTTCCCCCCTCGTTGCGGGTGTTTCTCCTCGCTCGTCTTCTCGCAGCTTCGCGCCTCTGAGCGCGCCTCACGCAACGGGACGACCCTAAACCACCGGCGTCGGGCGTTGTCCCCGCTTGGAGGGTATCTCCGCCGTTTAACAGCCGTTTTTTTCTTTTACCCCCAAAGAGGGGACACCGCCTGACGCCGCTTCGCCTACGATACGCGCGGTTTGGCGTTCGCCCCGAACGACAGGCGACGGACCGCATGCGCGTCGCACGCGGCGCCCCGCCCCGCACGGGCGGGGCGAACGCCAAACGGAGCTCCGAATCGCAGCGCTACGATCACGCAACGTTCGTACAAAAAGAGATTTGGAGTAACCAAAATGGCTGACGCAACCAAAGATCCGAATAAGTCGTATGGCTGGACGGGCTCCATCCTGCGCGTCAACTTGACGACCGGGGAGATCACCACCCAATCGACCGATCCTTATAAGGATTACATCGGCGGCATGGGCCTCGCCAACAAGATCATCTACGACGAGGTTCCGGCGGGCACGGATCCGCTGGCGCCCGAATCCAAGATCGTGTTCGCCGTGGGACCGTTGACCGCATCGGGCGTGCCCCTGGCGGGACGCACCACCATCACGTTCCTGTCGACCTTCACCAAGGACCATCTTCCCGTCGACGCGCATACCGGCGGCATGCTGGGTGCCCACATCAAGCAAGCGGGCTACGATGCCATCGTCATCGAGGGCGCATCGGATCGTCCGGTGTATCTCAACATCAAGGACGACGACGTGCAGATCAAGGACGCGGGCTTCGTCTGGGGCATGGGTACCCGCGCAACCGCCGAGGCGCTCAACCGCGTCGAGGGCACCCGCGCCTGCGTGGCGTCCATCGGCCCGGCCGGCGAGAACCTGCTCCCCTACGCCTGCGTCATCAACTCGCGCAACCATTCCGCCGGCGCCGGCCTGGGCACGCTGTTCGGCTCGAAGAAGCTCAAGGCGCTGGTCGTCGAGGGCAACGGCAGCGTGAACGTCGCCGATCCGCAGGCCGTGGCCGATCTGTCCGACTACATGCTGCGCGACATCATCGGCGCGAACAACAACCACGTCGTGCCGTCGACCCAGCAGGAATGGGCCGAATACTACGACAAGGGATCCCGTTGGACCGCACGCAAGGGCCTGTACTGGGCCGACGCCGAAGGCGAGCCCATCGAGACCGGCGAACCCAAACCGGGCGAGCTGAACACCGTCGGCTACCGCACGATGAAGACGACCAAGGACGAGGGCCCCGAGGCGGAGAAGTACACGATCAAGCTCGACGGCTGCCACAGCTGCCCGATCCACTGTTATTCGGACATGCGCGTGCCCAACAGCAAGAAAAACGGCGGCTACGAGATCACCGGCAACACCTGCGTGCCCAACTTCCCGTTCAGCAACTACATGATCAAGATCCTGGGCGAGAACACCACCGTGAAAGCGAGCACCGAGGACGCGCTGATCTGGGATCAGGTTATCGGCAGCACGGTGGATGACCTGGGCCTGTGGTGCAACTACGCCCAGCTGTACCGCGACATCGCGCACTGCGTGCACGACGGCATCTTCAAGCGCGTGCTGCCTCCCGAGGAATACGCGCAGTTCGATTGGGACGCGTTCAAGAACAACGATCCCGCGATCATGCCGAAGCTCCTGCGCCACATCGCGCAGAACGACAACGAGATGGCGTACCTCGGCCACGGCCCGCTGGTGTGGTGCGAGCGCTGGGACGACATGAAGTGGTTCGACACCACGGCATCGTGCCTGATCAACTACCGCGGCTGGCCGGTGCACCATGCACTCGAGAGCCAGGCGCAGGTTGGCGCCCTGCTCAACATGATCTTCAACCGCGACCCGATGATCCACTCGCATGAGAACCTGCACAACTGCGGCCTGCCCGTCGAGTTGAAAAAGCAGATCGCAGCTGAGCTCTGGGGCGGCGAGGACGCCCTGGATCCGGACAAGAACTACACGCCCATGAACGAGCACAAGGCGAACTACTGCTGGTGGTCCATCGTCACCGACGTGCTCCACGATTCGCTGACGCTGTGCAACTGGGTGTGGCCGATGACCATGAGCCCGACCAAGACGCGCGACTACCGCGGCGACCTCGACTTGGAGGCCAAGTTCTACACCGCCGTCACCGGCGAACAGGTGACCACGGACGACCTGTACAAGGCGGGCGCCAAGATCATGACCCTCCAGCGCGCCGCGACCGCACGCGGCATGGTGGGCGAAAACGGGGAGATGGGCTGCAACGACTTCCGCAACGTCCACGACGTCATGACCGCATGGCCCTACGACAAGGATCCCGACAAGCAGCCCTTCACCGAGGGCACCGACAAGATGGAGCACGAGGATTTCCAGACCGGTCTGACGATGCTGTACCGCACGTTCGGCTGGGATGAGAACCTCGGCTGCCCCACCGCGGACTGCTTGGATTACTACGACATGCCCGACGTCAAGGAAGAGCTGGCGAGCCTGAACCTGCTGCCCTAGCACGACGACCGCCCTCCGATGCGGCGGTGCCTGCCGTCCTTCCTCCGGCAAGCGCCGCCGCAAGCAAAGCGAACGCCCATCGCGCCTCTTTCGGCGCGATGGGCGTTCGCTTTGCAGGGGCGCCCCCTCGGGAGACACCGTGCCCAGGGCCCCCGTGCGAGAAGCCCGGCGGCGGACGGGGAAGCGAGAGCCTACACGTTGCGCAGGCGCTCGACCGCCGCCCATTCCGCCAAGGAGGCGGCGTATTCGGGGGTCAGATAGCGGGTGGAGTAGAAGAAGATGTCGCCGTTGGAGGCGACGACCTGCTCGATGTCGGGATACTCGCCCGAGGCGCGCACGTGGTCCCAGATGCGCAAGATGCGCTCCTCCGAAAAACGGAACGGATCGTTTTCCAATGACTCGATGGGCATCGGCCGCGGATAGGTGCGCGACTCCTCGCGCACGCAGTCGGCGAACGTCAGCGCGTCGTCGCCCTCGGCGGCAAGGAACGACCAGTGCGCGAACGAGTCGGTCATGAGCGTACGATCGTACAGGTAGTAGCTGTAGCGGCCGACCAGGGCAACGATGTTGCTGGAGTCGATCTCGAGCTGCACGGGCTCGGCATCATCGTCCGGCACGAGCGCCCACTCGCCCTCCAACTGAACGAGCTTGTAGCCTTCGGGCAGCCTGAGCGAGCCGTAGGGGTTGCCGTCATCGTCGACGACGTCCACGGCGGAGCCTCCTTCGCACCGCGGTGCCGAGGGGTGCTCCCCTTCGCCGGCATGGAAGGATGCAGCCGGCGCATCACGCCACCCCTCCGCCGGTTTGCCGGATGCGGACGCTTCGCCCGCATCGGCACGCTCGTCAGCCGGGGCGCTTTCGGCGGCAGCCTTCCTCAAAAACGGGGGCACGCCCACCGAGCCGATGGTGCTGCTGCGCGCCGTCGAGACGCGCTTGACGCGGGACGAGCCGCCCGCCTGAGCCTGAGCGGCAGGCTCCCCGCAAACGTCCGCACCGGACCCATCCCGGGCCTCGTGCTCCTCCCAGTAGCCGTAGACGAACATCTCGAATTCCTCGGGGTCCATATGATCGGGTACCAAGCCGATCTCGGGCCATCGGGTCGGCTGCACCAGCAGCCCTTCGCGCGACTGGGCGCGCACGTCCTCGAACACCCGCGCAAGGGCATTGCCCTCGGCAAGCTCCCGCGCGGCGCGCTGCCCCTCCTCGCCCGCGACGATGGAGGTCTCCTCGTTTTCGCTCATGCGCCCTCGCCTCCCCTCGCCTGGGCGATCGCCTGGTCGATGAGCAGGTCGGTGCGGCAGTCACGCAGCGAGCAATGCTCGCACATCAGGCAAGCGGTCGAGTCCGGCTCGCAGGGGATGAGGCGGTCGAGATCCGCCAAGCTCGCCCCTTGGCGGACGAGCCAATCGCCCACCAGCGCGTGCACAGCCTCCACTGCGAACACGGTCGTGTTGCCCTTGCCCGTCGGCACCCCGCCCAGAGCATCCGCCAGCTGCGCCGGCGTGACGGCGAGCGCCTCCTCGAACGTCTTTCCCTCGATCATCTGGCAGATCATGCTGGCGCACCCGGTCATGGCAAGGCAGCCGCGTGCTTTGAACCCCACGCGCTCGATCACGTGGCGCTGCGGGTCGACGACTGCGAACAAACGCACGGCGACCTCACCCTTCTTGGACTTGCCCGCCATGCTTTGCGCGTTGAACCCTTCGGGCGCGCCGCCGTTCCTGAAATTGGCGACGACCGCCAGAAGCGTGTCGGAATAGCCCGCCACGCCGTCGTCAACGTTGGTCTGATAGACGTCCTTCGTTCGGATCAGCGGCCTCCGCCGCGCTTCGAGCAGAGTTTCCGAACCCTCCATAGCATCCCCCTTTTCCCGAGGCAGGCGCCCGCGCCCGTCCGCTGCGGCTTCGAGCGGACGGGGGATTCGCTTGACGCTCCAAAGGCGTTTGTTACAGTTTCCCTTGTCTTCCAGCATCTCGCTTATACTTTTCCCGGTGTAACCTCTTTAAGGGTAAAGAGAGGTTTTTCGATACAGGGGACTCGCGAAGGGCAGGTCATCATCGCAACGACGGGCAAACAGAGAGCGCACGGATCGGAATCCGCCTCGCAGGCGCTTGGCGGGAAGGCGGGATCCCCGCTCGACGTTGGCAAGGCTCTCGTCGAGCTGCTTCCGCTCCTCGTTGGGCTCGCGTTCGCGCGCGCGGGGCTCATCGTCGCAAGCTACGGCAGCTACCGCCAAAGCGACGAGGGCATCTTCACCGACGGCGCGATGATCGTCACCCTGCTGATCTTCCTGATCCCCTTTACCGTCATCACCGTCAAGAAGAAGACCATCCCCGGCAAATGGATCGATCGCATTGCGCGCGCCTGCATCGCCGCCGAGGTGCTTGCGATGCTGGGACTGGGCGTGCTGAACGCAACGGAAACGGCAAGCTTTCCTCTACGGTTCGGATTGAGCGTCGTCTGCACGGTAACGGCATCGGGTGCTATGTTCTACTGGCTGCGCTGCATGAAGGGCACCGGGACCGTCGTTTCGGTCCTGGTCGTGTTCTCGGCGCTCGTCCTCAGCGAAATCGAGCTGCTGATCTGCGCCGCCGTCCCCTCCGTCATCGGCATCTTCCTGGCAGGCGTCCTTGCGGCGCTGCAGTTCCCCTGCATGCGCTGGGCGCGGGGCCGGACGGTCGCCTACAGCCGCGAGAGGCTCGCCGCGGAGAACGCGTTTCCCGGATTCGACGAGCTCACGCTCAAGAACCGCCAGCTGCTCATCGTCATGGCGGTGAGCATCGGTTTGCTGGGCATCGTCGCGGGATTCCTGCGCGGCTACCCCGACGGGGAGGCGATCCCGTTCCATGTCGGCACGCGTTTCGCGTACTTTGCGCTGACCGTCGCGCTGGCGATCATCGCCATCGCCTTGACCGTCGGCAAGCGCAGGCACCTGATGCCGGTGGGTCTGTTCCTCATCCTGGAGCTGCTCAGCTGCTTCGCGCTCATCTGCTATGCGGCGCTGCCCGGCATGCTCGACGTCGGCGCGGTGTTCACCACGACGCTCAACGCCTTGATGGTGGGGCTTGCCTGGTACATCATCATCGCATTCATGAGCTTCGGATGGCGCGAGCCGTACTACTACGCTTTTGCCGGTTGGTTCGTGTGGCTGGGCGCTCGCTCCGTCGTGCGCACCGCCTTCGTCCTCACCCCCGGCATCATCGACAACCCGGCGCTTGCCATCGCGCTGACGGCGACGCTTGTGGTGGTCTCCGCGCAAGCCACCCTCAGCATGTTCCTCTCCATCGAACGGAGGCACGCCGACGAGGCGGAGGAGGCGGCGAGAGCCGCCGAGAACCCCAGCACGCTGGTGCGCATCATGGGATTGGACAAAAGCCGGACGCTCACCGATCTGCGGCAGGAGAGCATGCGGCACTCCGCCGAGATCATGGGGAAGCAGTTCCTGCTGTCAGACCGCGAAGTGGACGTGCTGGCGCTCTACGCCCTCGGATATACGCAGAAGAAGGTCGCTGAGAAGCTGGTGATCTCGCAAAGCACCGCCCATGAGCACGTCAAGCGCATCTACGCCAAGACCGGTTTGCATTCGCGCCAGGAGATCCTCGATTACATCGCCCAGTACGCTTCATAGCTGATTCGTCCGTCGAAACGAAACGGCACACGGGAAACGCCGGGCAACCCCCTGCGTCGTCCGAAAGAGACGACACACCTTCCCTCGCTTGCGCTAAACTTTTCTCACCTGCGATTTTGCCTACAAGATGTATGAGGGGGTGCATGCGGCATGACCGATTCGTTCGTGGCGTCGCCATCGAAGGAAGGGTTTTTCAATCGCTACGCGCCGCTGTGGCCGTCGCTGTTCGGCCTCGCTTGCGCCTACATGGGACTGCTCGTCGCCACACAGGGAAGCCTGCGCCTCACCGACCAAGGTGTGTTCACCGACGGAGCCGCGACCGTCGCGGTCATCCCCTGCCTCATCGCCGCGGCCGTCCTCTACAAGACCCGCTTCATCTGCACGCGCCGCCTGATGGCAGTTCTCGTGCGGGTCGCGATCAGCCTGGAGTGCGTCATCTTGCTGGTGATGGGCATCCTGCGCTTCACGGGGCTGTGCACCTTCCCGGTGCGGTTCGCGCTGAGCGTGCTGGTCACCATCGCAGCGGCGCTGTGCATCGCGTGCTGGCTGAGGCGCGCGCACGACGACGAGGTGCCGCTGGGAATGGAGCACGGCGTGGTTCTGGTGTTCGGCGCGATGTTCGTGAGCCAGATCCCCGTGTTCGCGACCGTGCTTCTGCCCGACGGGCTGCGCTGCCTGGCGATCCTGCCGTTCGCCGCAGCTCAGTTCGCCTGCCTCGCGTGGGCGAACCGCAGCAGCTGCAAGGAGGGCGAGGCCGACGGGCGCGCCGACGACTACTTCAGCTTCGTCCGCTCGGGCGCGGCGAGCCGGCGCTTCCTGGTCGCCTGCTCCATCGGATTGGCGGCGCTGTCGTTGGTTGCGGGATTCCTGGCGGGGTTCCCCCACGGCGAGCCCATCCCGTTCACGCTGGGGGCGCGTGCGGCGTGCCTGGTGCTGACCGAGCTGATGTGCGTGCTGTTCATCGCATCGACGGTGCGGCGCCACGCGCGCACGATGACGGTGCGCGTGTGGATCGTGATGGAGCTGCTCGCCGCCGGAGCGCTCGTGCTGTACTGCGCGTTCCCGGCCCATCTCGAGATCGGCGCGATCGCCACCACCATGCTGGGCACGCTGATGACGGCGTTCGTCTGGCACCTCATCATCGCGTATCTGGCCTCGGGCTGGCGCGATCCGTTCTATTACGCCGCCGTCGTATGGGCGATCTGGACCGTCTCCCGCGCGTTCGGCCGCTTCGTGGTGCTGGGCGTGATGCCCACCGGCGGGGACAGCCATTTCACCGGCACGGTCATCAGCCTGCTGCTCCTGGTGTCGACGCAGCTCATCTTCGTGGGGCTCATCGACGTGTCGCAGTTCGCCGCGAAGCTGGCGCGCAAGGAGGCGCAGGGGGCGGATGGAGCCGACGAGGCCGAGACGGAGGGCGAGCCGCTCGACGTGCTCGGCGCCCCCGCGAAGGGCTCCAGCGGCACGGCGCGCCTGGAGCGCATCCTGGGCCTGGACGAGGACTCGACCCTGGCGGATGCGCGCCACGCGGTCGTGCGCCACAACGCCGAGTTGATGGGAGCGCAGTTCCTGCTGTCGGAGCGCGAGGTGGAGGTGCTGGCGCTGTACGCGTCGGGCTTCACGCAGAAACGCGTGGCGGAGCAGCTGCACATCTCCCAGACGACTGCGCACACCCATATCGGCCGCATCTACGGCAAAACCGGCCTGCACTCCCGCCAAGAGCTGCTCGACTACATGCGGCAGTACGGGGATATGTAGCGGCGCGCGCTGCCGCAAACATGTAACCGCGCGCCCCTTCCGCAGACATGCAACCACGCCCCTGCCGAAGACATGCAGCCGCGTCCTGCCGCAGTGCAACGTCTTTTCGTCACGATTTCCGTCGCGAACGCGCAGCACTGCCTCCGCAGCGCCATGGCGTTTTGCGCAACGCGGCTGACCGTTCCTACATCACGCTACATCACGAAGAGGCCAAACTGCTGGGCAACGTAGGCAACGAGAATAATAACCACCAGCACCGGAGCGATGTATTTCACCATTACCACGAAGAGCTTTTGCGCCTTGAAGGGGCTCGACACCTTAACCTCGTCGATAAGGCGCTGGGGCTTGATGATCCAACCCACGAAAATGCAGGTGAGCAGCGCAGATATTGGCATCATCACCGAATTGGAGATGAAGTCGCAGAAGTCGAGGATGGTGGTGCCCTCGCCCAGCGGCGCAATGAACGACAAACCGGTGTAGCCGAGGTTCACAATGCAGGCGACCACGATCAAGAAGACCGCCGCCATAATAAACGCCGTGCGGCGCGTGCAGCGCAATGCGTCGCAGATGATAGACACGCACGTCTCCAACAGGGAAATCGAGGAAGTGAGCGCCGCAAAGATCACCAGAAGGAAGAAGAGGAAGCCCACCACTTGAGCCACGGAACCCATTTCCACAAAGATCTGCGGAAGAGCCACGAACATAAGCGATGGACCCGATGCAGCCGCAACGGCGTCGCCCGAGCCCATTGCCACAAATGCAGCGGGAACAACCATCAGGCCGGCCAAGAACGCAAAACCGGTGTCGAATATCTCGATGCGGCGCACCGAATGCTCAAGGTCGTCCTTTTTGTTCAGGTACGAGCCGAACGTGATCATAATGCCCATTGCCAAGCTCAAGCTGTAGAACATCTGCCCCATAGCGGCAATAACCAGCTCTACGCTGAACTTGCTGAAGTCGGGGGTGAGATAGTAGAGCACGCCGTCTAAAGCGCCCGGCATGGTCATCACGAACACCGCGACGCCAATAGACATGATGATGAGCACCGGCATCAGCACCCTGTTCGCGCGCTCGATGCCGTTTTTCACGCCCAGCGCCACAACGACGCACGTTATCACGGTGAAGACAAGCAGCCACAAGAAGCTCTCCGTGCCGCCCGAAATGAAGTTGTTAAAGTACGTTCCGCCGTCTGCCAAAGCCGCCGGGCCGTCCATCAGATACGCTGCCGCATACTTGGTGACCCAACCACCAATAACGCAGTAGTACGGTACGATGATAAAGGGAATGAGCGAGGTAAAGTAGCCGATAAAAGCGTACTTTTTGCTCAGCGACCTAAAAGCGCCGATAGCGCTTTGCCCTGTGGTTCTACCAAGGGCGGTTTCCAACATCATAAGTGCGAAACCGAAGGTAACCACCAACACGAGATACGTGATCAAAAAGATGCCGCCGCCGTACTTCGCTGCCAAGTAGGGGAAGCGCCACAGGTTGCCCAAGCCAACCGCCGAAGCGGCGGCCGCCAAGATGAACGCCCATTTGCCCGACCACATTGAACGCGCAGGCGCACCGTTAGAAGCCATTATGAAAAACCCTCCTGAAAACCCTTATTGCTGTCGCTTTTTGTTGTGCCGCCAGCAAAAGGGCTATCGCGAGCCAGGACAGCAGAACAAGAAAACGGTAAATGACGTAATTCGCCATTATACCTAGAGAATCGCAAAACGCCATAGCACAAGAAAAGGCCAGCGTCGCCGGCCTTTTCTTGCACGCAGATAAAACGGACAGGGTTGTCAGTCTTTTGGCGCGAGCAGCGGCACCGTTATCATTGCCACCACAAGCGACATCAGAATGAATGCGGCTATCAGGAAACTCACCATGTCGTAGTTCGAGAAGGTCACGGGAATAGACAACAACGATGCGAACGTAATGGTTCCCTTCGACCCCGCCAGTGCCATCATCAACGCAATCTTGGTGTCCGCACCAAAGCTGCGCTCCTTTTCGGTGCGTCGGTGCCAAAGCATCAGCAGGAACAAGCAAATGAAGCGCACGCCCTGAACCACCACGAACAGCACCACCAGCACCAGAATCAGATAGCCCCAGCTGAACTCGGGGTTGAACCATGCGCCGGCGAGCGCCTTCGGGATCTGGGTGCCCAGCAAGGTGAACACCGCGCCGTTTAAGATGAACGACAGCATGCGCCAGACCTCATGAGAGGTCTCATCGGTCTTGCGCGTTTCTTCGGTCGTCTCGCGCACGTCGATGATGTTGATGATGCCGGCGGTCATCACGGCCAAAATGCCACTTACGCCGAAAATGATGGCCATGAGGTAGATGAAAAACGGCGCCAACACCTCAAAGGTCACGTAGAGCTCGGGGCCAACGATACCGCCCTTGCGCGCAATGCGCAGCGCGTAGTTGGCGATAAGGGCAATAATGCCGCCCACGACGATGCCGCCAAAGAAGCTGTAGCAGAAGTCGAGCGACGCCTGCGGAACGGAAAGAACCCCGCTCAATGCCGCAGCGATGGCGCACTCGAACATAACCAAACCGGTTGCGTCGTTGGCAAGCGATTCTGCTGCAAGGATGCCGCGCGTGCGCGCAGGGATGTTCGTCCCCTTAGCCAGAGAGGCAACTGCTACCGGGTCGGTGGGCGAAAGAGCGCCGCCAATGGTGAGCGCCACTAAGAACGGCAAGGCAAACCATGCCGACAGAGCCGCGCCGGCAATAACCGCGGTAACCACAACCAGAGGAATGGCGAGAATGAGCACCTGGCCCAGCGTCTTTTTGAATATCGGCCGATCGAGCTCTTTAGATTCAATGTAGATCAACGGGGCAATCAGAACCGTCAGCACCACCTCAGGGTCAAGCGTGATACCCACGATATCAGGAACAATCAAAGCGATCACAAACCCCAGTGCCACCTGCATCAACGCAGGAGGAACACGCGGCAGCGGCTTGCTTAACACCGCCGAGATGATAAGTGAGGCCATCAATACCAAAAACAGCTCTAAAACTTCCACTTCAAACCCCCTTCAGGGAAGAGCCTATCCCCTCTTAAACTGGCAGGCTACGCCCTTCTCAATTCTCAAATTGAATAGGTAGATGTAGTAGCCCCCACGTATTTCAAAGACGCAAAACCCATTTGACGACGCTCTGCAAGGCGTCGTCAGTCGTCAAAATCAGCTCGTAATTGTAGAACTAAGTGCATCGCTAAGCCTAGCACCTCTGCTAAGCGTGTCACTAAGCCTAGCACCTCTGCTACGTGCACTACCAAGCGTAGCACCCCTACCCCATTCGAAAATAATAATGCCCCTACGTTTCCCAAACGCCATACGGTTTACGTTTGGGAAACGCAGAGGCTACTGAGGAGGGACGTGTGGCAATCGAACGCTTAGAAGAAGGAGGGAGGGTACACGCTAAGCATTCGATGCAGGGGCAGAGGGTTACCCCGCCACGAAACGATGAGCTATTTGGTGCCAGGAGCGCCAGGGGCACCAGGAGCGCCGGGAGCAGGAGGCATGCCAGGAGCGCCAGGGGCGCCGGGTGCACCAGGGGCAGCAGGCATGGGAGGCATGCCCGGAGCACCGCCCGCCATAGAGGCGGACATCTTCTGCATTTCCTCTGCCGTGGTGTGGCACATCTTGCACTCAGTTGCATTCGCGTCGTTCATGTATCCGCATTTGGGGCATTGGACGCCACCGCCAGCGGATGCTGGTCTGAAGCACATACTCTTTTCCTTTCGTCTTGATTTGCCTTACCCGCCCATGCGAGCAAAGCTGATGGAGGGACTCTTCCAGCGACTTCCAGTTCGCTGGTTGCTTGCGATTCATCTCCTCTAATCGCAAGCAATCAACGAGCCTTGCATCACGCTTCTCCTGCCAGAACCCCTATTCTTTTTCCTGCTTCTGCTCTACGGTCTTTGCCGCCTCTGTCTTTTCCTTTGCTTCCTCCTCCTCTTCCGACACGCCAGGCGGTGCGACCTGAGGAACTTCGATATCGCCAAACACCGAGCCGAACGTTCTGCCGCACTTGCCGCAAAACGTGCAGAATGCCCCTACTCCACAACCGCCTGCCATTGGTAAAGCCTTCTTCCTTGCTACGTTTGAACCCGCAGGATCTCCGCCATTGGGATAGCCCAACGACGTTCTTACTTTCTTTTGAACTCCTGCATGTCTTTGGCGTAATCGGAAAACACCTTAAGCGCCTCATCGGTAAAGCTCATCTTTTTACGCTTGCGCTTTCCCATGTACACACCGCCAACCAAAAAGGCAATGCCCGCCACAACCAGAAGAACCGCACCAACAACATCCATTAGAAAACCTCCCGAAAAGAGCGACCGCCTCGTGGCTTATCGCTCTCGTTTTCTGAAACCCGGTCTGCCAGGGAGCATTCCCTTGGCAGACCGGATGCTTGCCTCAACTCGCTACGCGATTTGCAAGGCTAGTAGCCAAGCAACGCGGTGATAGCGGGCAGATAGAACGTGCCGACGACTACGAGAATGAAGGTGGAAACCCAACCCTTCTTAACCCACTCAGCCATGGTGATCCAGCCACGTTCGTAGCAGATCATCTGGATGGAGTCGATAGGCAGAACCGTGGTAACGCCGCCGTAGATGCCGCCGATTGCAGCGATGATGGCGGGGTTAACGCCGGTCAGGGCAGCCAGTGCGCACAGCAGCGGGACCGCAACAGAGCAGCACGGAGGTCCAACGGGGATAGCAATGTGCAGAATGAAGGTGATGAAGCACATTACGAAGATAACCACCAAGAACGGCCATGCGGTTGCGCCAGCGAGAACCGTGTTCACGAACCAGGTTGCAACGCCGGTGGAAACCAGACCAGAGGAGACCAGGCTTACGCCGATGATCATCATGATGATTTCCCAAGCGATGCTCTTGTGGAACTGCTCTTTGGTGAGCAGGCTGACGCCAGGAATGTAGGCAATGAACGTGAACAGGAAGCATACCAGCATGGAGTTGATAGCCGGAACCCACGTAGAGGCCATGTTCAGACCGAAGGCGATGATGAACCATACGAGAACCTTGATCTCATGTGCGCTCATCTTGCCAAAGCCAGCAACCTTGTCAGACACTACCTTGATTGCGTCGTCGTTGATCGGCTCAAGCTTGAACACGCGGGTAATGTAGAGAGCAGCGAGGAACGCACCGACCATTGCCAGCGGGGCGCAGATAATGCACCAGTTCAGGAACGTTACGGTAACGCCCATGTACTGGCCGACCATGGCGATGGACAGCATGTTCAAGGAGTTGCCCAGGGGCGTGCCGATGCCGCCGATTGCAGCAGCCGCGCCAACAGCCAGGGTAAGAGCCTTAGCCAAGCCAGACTGACCTTTGATGCCACCGTTGGCTTCAACGATGGTCAAACCGATGCCGATAAAGATTGCAGCAGCAGCCAAGTCGGAAATGAACATCGACAGGAAGGCCGTTGCCATCGTGAAGGCGATAACCAGCTTGGTGGGGCTGTTGCCAGCGACCTTAAGAGCCAGATTGGCAATGCGCATCGGAATGGGCGTTGCCATAACCGCACCGGAAACCGTAAACACGAACAAGCAGTAAATCGGCACCTGCAGGGAAGCTGCGTTGTACACGTCAGCAACCGGAATTACGTTGGTGATGGGGATAAGGAAGTAGATCAAAACAACCGTTACGATAAACGGCACCGCTTCGGTAACCCACAATACGATACAGCACGCCAGAATGCCTACAGCCGACATTGCGGTGCGCTCGAGGCCCTCAGGGACCGGGCACGCAAACTGGAAGAACAACATCAACAGAACCGCAATGACGACACCGACGAACTGCTTCATTTGAAACTTTGGAGCAGTAGATTCGCTCATAATGTCCCCTTTTTTTCGATTGAACACCGCGTACCCCTCGTGTGTCGCGGATGTTCAAAGTTGGGTAGATGATTCAACAGACCAGCGGCTCCCACACCGCCAATCCTATGTAGGAACGATGCATTCGGCAGAAACAGTAGATAGAGCGCGGCATGCCGGGCTTACCCGTGCCATTCTCCTTCTGTCGAATGCGTCAGCGATGGGAGCGCCGAGCGAGCGGCGCTCCCAAGATGACGGAACTAACCGAGGAAGATTGCAGCCTTGCTGCCCTTAGCAGCAAGTTTGGCGGCGCATTCCTCGACGGTGCCATACTCAAGCACCTTTGCCTGGCAGGACTGAACGCAGGCAGGAAGCTTACCAGCAGCAACACGGCTCTCGCACATGTCGCACAGCTCGGTGGGATACGCGATGTAGTCCCAGTGCCACGCACCATCAGGATTCTGGCGCGGCTTGTCCTCGAGCACCTTGATGCCAAAGCCATCGATGGGCAGCTCAAGCTCGTTGCGGCACGCGATCTCGCAGCTGTGGCAGCCAGTGCAGTATTCGAAATCGATATACAGGGCGTTCTTGCTCATTTCCAAACCTCCTTCTCTTTCTATCAGGGGGTCTACAGGTCAACGCGGTCGACGATCGGGGTGTCGGCAGGACGCCATACCTGCTGAACCTCGAACTCGGCCTGACGGCTTGCCTCAACGTATACCTCGGGCTCGTTGGGGCCGCCCAGCTCGTCAACCTTCTTGATGCCGCAGATCATGCTCTTGAACGTGTTGCCAAAGCCGATCTTTGCGTTAACGCTGTTGGGCATCAGCACGTTGACGTTGGACTTCCAGTTGCCGTAGAGGTTGGGCTCGGAGCCTTCTTCCTCGGGATACCAGAAGCCGTGCATGCAGTGAACAACGCCCTCTTTGATGGTGGGGGTAACCTTTGCCTTCTGGCGGATATGGCCATAAGGCGAAGAAATCTCTACCCAGTCGCCATCTTCGATGCCGTAAGGAGCAGCGTCCTTCGGGTTGATCTCAACCTCAGGCCACGGGCTGATCTGACGCAGCGACGGAACCTGCTTGTGCTCGGAGTGGAAGAACTCCTGGCGACGGGCGCCGGTGGTGAGCACGAACGGATACTGTTCCTTCATCATTTCAGGCATAGTCTCGCGGCTGTACGCAGGCGGCTCGTAGTAGGGCAGCGGATCCTCGCCGAAGCGAGCATATGCGTAGGAGTAGAGCTCAACGCGGCCGGTCTGAGTGGGGAAGCCCATCTGGCCGTCGGGGCGCAGCTTGCCTTCCTTGTACTTGTAGTACGGCTCGTTGGACATGGTGACCACGTTCTCACGCAGCTTCTCGAACGGCAGCCAAGAACGCATTACGTGGAAGTTGTCGTAGTCTTCCTGAGTCTCGAAGCGGTTCCAGAACTCAGGATAGGTCTTCTTGCCAACAGCCATCATGATCTCAACGTCAGACTTGCACTCGCCAACCTGCGCGCACTTGTTCTGAGCACCGTAGAAGGATGCGTTCAGGCCATAGTGGGTAACTACCATGCCGTCATGCTCGACGGTGGTGGCAACAGGCAGGAACACGTCGCAGCAAGACTGCGTCGTCGGGTTCATGAACAGATCGCAAGCGAAGTTGAAGTCGAGCTTCTTCAGGGCCTTCCACCAACGCTGCGGCTCTGCTGCGATAGCAGTACCAACCGGGTTGGAGGAAACGAATGCGGCCATGTGCATCTTGTAGGGCTTCTCGGTCTCGAGTGCCTTCAAGAACTCGTCAGGCTGAACGGTCCACAGAACCTGACCAACGCAAGGATACTTGTCGGTGCCGATGCGCTTGGTGTACCAGGTCTCCTCGGACATGATGCCGTGGGTCAGAGCCAGAGACAGCGTGGAAGCGGTCTCGTCTTCGACCTTCTCGTCAGCGCTGATAGCGCCGCCGTCACGCACAACGTTGCCCTGGTCGTCGCCCATGCCCAGCGTGGTGCCGCCGGGGGCATCCAGGAAGCCGGTGATGGCCATCAAGGCTACCAGGCACATACCGAGCTGAGCGCCGTTGGTGCTCTGGTCGGTTGCAAGACCCCAGCATACGCTGGAAGGCTTCGCGTTGCCGTAGAGGCGAGCTGCACGCCAAATCTGCTCCTCGGGCACGCCGCAGATCTCGGCTGCACGCGAAGGAGGCATTTCCTGTACGCGCTCTACCAACTGGTCGTAACCATAGGTCCACTTGTCGATGAAGTCGTGGTCGACCAAGTCGTCATGAGCCAGTACGTAGATGAACGCCATTGCCAGTGCGGTGTCGGTGCCCGGAATAACTTCCAGAACCTCTTCTGCACGAGTGCCGAGCCAGGTGATGCGCGGGTCAACGCAGATGAGCTTGGTACCGAACTTGCGCATCATCTCGATAACTGCATGGCCATAGAGACCGTCGGGGTTGGAGCGCAGGGGCTCTTTACCCCAAAGCAGGATAACCTCGGGAGGCGTAAAGCGCGGATCGTCATAGCGATCGTCGAACTTCTGAGCGTAGTCGATCTCGGGATAGCCGCCGCCCATCATGAAAGCGGTGTTGGTCATACGAGGACCGTAGCAAGACCAGCCAGCCTGAGCATATACGGAGTTCGGAGTACCGAATACCAGGTTTGCCCACTGCGGATACCAGTTGTTGGCCTCACGGCCGGTGCCACCGAACACGCAGATGGTCTCGGCGCCGTACTTCTCGGTGATCTCGTTAGCGGCGTTCGCTACCAGGTCGGTTGCCTCGTCCCAAGAGCAGCGCTCCCACTTGTCGGCCTGACCACGATATTTCGGGTCGCGCTTCATCGGGTAAATGATGCGGTCGGGATGATAGATGTACTCAGTCAAAGCCAAGCAGCGGGGGCACAGAGAACCCCTGGTGATGGGGTGCTCCGGGTCGCCTTCGACCTTCGTGATGACACCATCCTTCACATGAACTTGCAAGCCACAGCCAGCGGGATGACATCCCGGAGGTGACCATGCGCAGGTACGGAAGATAGTCTCATCGCCTTCCTGCCTTTTCCATTCCGTCATGTTCTCTCCTTCTCTCGTCTTGAAACGAAGACACCAAAGCGATACTCGCAACGGCGTACCTTTATTGTCAGAGGAGTAGGTACCAAGAAGAAGACACCGAAGCTTTTCCGCTGACAAACGACGATTGTCATCCGGAGGGGCAAAACGGACAGCGGACAAAGGCGGTTTGCCTGCTGTCAAAAGCAATGCGAGCGGCACTATTGCGGGTTTTTTCGGAGCATGGCGCGTGCCAAGACACGTCCTTAAACGCATCCAAGGCGCACGTTCAATGGCACGCAAGACGCCTGCCTCGCTCTTTCGGACGAATAGACAACTGCGCCTTACACGTTGAAAGGGCGACGCCTTTCGACGTCGCCCTTTCAACTGGAGGTGTAAAAAGAGAGGGGGGGGGGTACTTTACTGTGGAATACGTTAGACCTTGCAGGGGCACGCACCCTTGCGCGAAGGACGCTCGCGACGTCCTCCCAGCTCATCGAATGCCCAGCGTTCGAAAACCAGCGCTTTGCCAGCACGATAGATGTCGAACGTTCCCTCAAGCGGCAGCTCGTAGCACGTAAACTTTCCGCTTATTGACCCCAGATACTCGGCAACATCGACATTGAAACCGTCGTCGGGATATACGTAGATGTCAATGGTGCGATCGCGCCCGCGGATACCGCGCACCGGAATGAGGATCATGCTCTCGCCGCATTCCACCACCGCGCCACCGTGCTCGATGACCACGCCTTCGTTCACGAACTCCGGAACAAAGCGCTCGTACCACGGAAGGTTCGCCATCTTCACCCACAGCGCCCATGCCTTTTCGTAGCGGCAGTTGTCGTCCTCGTACATGTAGTGAAGGAACTCGCGCAGCGTATTGGCCTTTTCCAGATGCTCCTTCATGTTGGGAAGGATATCGCCGCCAAGGGTTGAAAGCGTGATGATCTCCTTGAACTCTTTCCGCTGGCGCTCGGGCTGTTCATCAACTTCTTTCATCAATTCGTCTAATGTCATATTAGCTCACTCCCTTACCTGCTCTGCAGCGAAGGCATCGCTTGACGGGTTCGGGGGTCCTCGTAAGCGATGCCTTCCGCCTTTTTCATTGTTAGGGTTATCTCACCCGCAAAGTACCCCCCGGGAATTTCAAAGGGGCAAAGTGAATTTGACGCTAAAGGTTCCGACAGGAAACGCAGCGCGCAAAAGGCGATCCAAAAGGGCGTGCCCTTTTCGAACGATTCTTTTGTAGCGCCGTCTTTTGCACCGAGCACTAAAACGCTTTGCGAACCCCTTCCGCAAACTTGGCGATATAGGGATACTTTTCGGAACTCGCTTGATACAAAATATAGAAATGCCAGTTCAAACGCGTATCTGCGATAGGAACCGCAATGGAGCCGCGCGGCGGGTCGATCGAGAACTTCTCGGACACGATGCCCACCGACTTGCGGCTTTTCATGATATGCACCATCGAGCTGGTTGACGGGATAACGCTTACCGCACGGCGGTCGAACCCAAGGGAATCCAGCTGTTCGAACAAAGGCTCATATTGGAACGGCGGTTCGGACATGAGCAAGAGGCGCATGTCCTTCAAGTTAGCTGCAGTGAGACTGGGAAGCTTCGCCAAAGGAGAATCGGCGGCGGTAATGGCATACGATATCGAGGATGAAACTTCGAGCGAATCGCATTCGGGGAAACGGCGCTCCATGCACATGATAAGAGCGATGTCGGCCTCACCCGAACACACTTGCTTGTAGCTGAACTCGCAGCTTGCCTCGATCATTTGGAGCTTGTCGGCATGCGTAGCGATGTAGGCGTCTACGCTTGCGGGGATGCCTGCCAGGATGTTGGTGCCCACGTAAAACGTAAGCCTCTCGCTTGAGCCAGCTGCAGTGGAAAACATCAC
Organism: Candidatus Aphodovivens excrementavium; assembly: GCA_018715935.1. GTDB lineage: Bacteria > Actinomycetota > Coriobacteriia > Coriobacteriales > Eggerthellaceae > Aphodovivens > Aphodovivens excrementavium. The sequence continues at coordinate 15,467 of DVKR01000039.1, read as the reverse complement.
GCGCAGGTTGTCGACCTTCGCGACGATACTGCTTGCTTCTTTGGCAACGCGCTTGCCCTCTGTTGTAAGCACCATTTCGTTGCCACGGCGCTCGAACAGGGAAACCCCCAGTTCGCGCTCGATCATCTTGACAGAGTGTGCCACGTTTTGGCGGCTGGTGAAACAACGTTTTGCAGCTTGAGCATAGCTCGAGTGCTCAGCCGCTGCTAGCAAATGACGCAGTTGCTGGATCTCCATAGACTCCCCCCGATATGTGTCCCCTCTTATGCAAGGCATGCGCCCGGGAACGCGGCGACCTCCTTGCAAACAAAACCCCAAACGAATGCGCGCTCTGCTCCCCTCTCATGTTCAGGCGCCAGTGAGAACCGTCTGAGAATAACCTTATCAGAGAATTATCTCACCATCGTTTTTTGTTTGGAAGCAATTCCCTAGGTTTGATCGATAAAATCATTTGCTCTTGTCAAATTATTTTTGACGTTCGAAAAAAACGGCATCGAAAACAAGGGCGTCTGCCTCTTCAATCTGTCGCCTCGGGCGAAACCCGCTCTTTGAATAATTCCTGAGAGGTGAATGCCGCTTTTCCGATTTTGTTACCAGAGCGAACCCTCGTCGACGCCGTCGATGATGTCTTCGATGGCGGTTTTTGCATGCTGAATGATCTGCGCGTCGGAAATGCCGCTCTCGTCAATGAGGCGCCGCGCGGTTTCGATGGCATCTTCCATTTGCTCTTCGGTGCGATCGCTCACCCAGCGACCGTCCCCCGACTCAAGCCACGCATTCGCCTCGCCAATAACCTCTTGCAGCGACTGCTTTGCCTGGACAACTTCTTCGCTGTCTTCCTGCACCGTAGTAACGGCATCCAGCTGATCTTTGAGCTCGTCCTGCATGCTGGAAACTTCGGCCTTTTGCTGATCGAACTGCTCCTGCAAGGCCGTTTGGAACTCGCGCTGCTGGTTGGACAACGACCCTTGCACCGCCCCAAGCGTCGCGTAAGAAACGATGAGCGAAACCACCAGCGATACTGCAACCACCACTGCCACCAACAGCGCAATCGTGCGCATGCTCACGCCGAGGCCGGCAATCTCGCCGTCGAAGCTCATCGTGTTGGTTTGAGGACGCGCGTGCGAGCCCATGGGCTTTTTTCGAGAATCACGCGCCACTGCGGGGCGCACGCTTCCCTGCTGAGCGGTGAAATAGTCCGCCTCGGTCTCATCGTGAGAATCAGGCGCTTCCGAGCAAGGAACGTCTTCCCGCAGATCTTCCTGCTGTTCGCGCTCGACCATCTCGACCCTTTCCCTTGCCGCACCGCACGCTTTGCACGCCTTTCATGGTAAACGAAAGTGAGCGCATTCTTCAATGCGATCTCGGTTCTTGAGCGCAATTCAAGCGGAGGTGGAATGAAGGCATCACTCGCACGCCAAAATCGTCCTCCCTTGCGGCCAAAATCGGCCTCCCTTGCACGCCAAAATCAGCCTCCCTCGCGGCCATACCGCCAGCCCCCTTCTCTTCAGGGCATGCCGCTAGACGCGTGCTTTCTTCCCGCGACGCCAGATGCGATAATGGGCGTGTGCGCAGCGAAAGCGCGCGCCGCTGCAGAAGCCGTCCTCAGAAAGAAGGGATGCACCATGCTTCACGAAATCCAGTTCCCCTCGTCCAATGGTCGCGACCAGGTAACCGGCTGGATCTATGTCCCCGCCACCGAGCCCGAAGGCATCGTCCAGCTCGTTCATGGCTTTGGCGAGCATTCGCGTCGCTATTTCCACATGATCGTCGCGCTGATGGATGCCGGCTACATCGTGGCTGCCGACGACCACGTGGGTCACGGCGCCACCGCTATCGCCAACAACACCTGGGGCGATTGGGGCGATGCGGGTCCTCACACCATGATGGAAGACGAGAAGCGCTTCAAAGACGAAGTCACAAAGAAGTACCCCGACCTGCCGTATTTCATGTTTGGCCATTCCATGGGCTCGATGATTGCGCGCGACTTCTCCGCAAAATACGGCGAAGAGCTTGATGGCGCCATCTACTGCGGCACCACCGGCATATTCAAGAACACGCACGCCACCCGCGCGAAGCTAGACGAAGCCATCGCCGCAGGCAAAGCTCACGAGTCGGATCCCGCGTACGTGGGCGAGCTGATGGGCTGGATGTTCGCCCGCTGTTCTGAAGGCGCTACGCTGGGCAACGAGTGGATCTGCCACGATCCCTATGTCCAAAAAGACCACGCGGAAGACCCCTTCGACGCCTTTACGCACCCCACGCACAACATCAGCTTGCGCGACTTTATCGACATGATGCTGTGCATCGAAGGCGAAGACTGGGCGAAGCAGGTTCCCGCCGAGCTGCCCATTCTGCTGATTGCCGGCGACCAAGACCCCGTAGGCAACTTCGGCGAGGGCGTCTACCAGGTTGCCAACTGGCTCATCGACACCGGCCACGAGGACGTTATCACCAAGCTCTATCCGGGCTATCGCCACGAGATCCACAACTACGACGACATCAAAGGCGACGTGGAAGAGACCATAATCGACTGGCTGGACCTGCAGCACTAGCGGGAAACGCACGGCAGCCCTGCCCCCCAGCCGAGGAGTAGGAAACCGACTCTTTGAGCACCATCGAGAGCGACACGGAAGCCAGCCCTGCCCCCAGCCGAAGCGCAGGCAACCGACCCCTAACTCGGAAATGAACCGCACCTCGAGCCTTGGACGAGCAAAGCCAAGGTTCGAAGGTGCGGTTTTTTATGAGACAGGACGTCCGATGCAGGGCGCTTGCCTTACCGAGAAGAACGCTACTGGGCGTCGTCCTTCGAAGAATACGCGACACTCAGCTCCGTTTCGTTGCGCACGTTGCGCTTGATAATGCGGAAGCACACAAGCGCCGTCACCGGAATCGCCAGAGCAAGCAGCGCGCCGAAATCGAAGCTGCGCGCGGCGCCAAACGTGTCGATGATCACCCCGCCAGCGGTGGGGCCAAACGCCATTCCGCAGGTAATTCCGGCGTTTATCCAGGTGATGGCCTCGGTAAGCCGATCGCCCGACACCGACCGCTCGCAAGTGGCGTTTATCACGATCAAAAACGGAGCATAGGCCAAGCCGGCAAGCGTGCCCACGACAAACAGCATCATGGGCGAGTCGATAAACATCATCGTTCCATAGGCGAGGCCGATTATCACCGCAAAGAGCACCAGCTGGCGGTACTGCGGCATGCGAAGGCGAATCATGCCGAACACAAACCCCATGAGCATCGAGGTGATCGCCGAAGCCATGAGCACGATACTCGCGAACGTGGGGTCTCCCATCTCCTCGGCAAACGACACGGTTGCCGTATCGAACACGCCATAGAACGCGCCCACGAACAGCATCATGAAAAACATCACACGCACGACCGCAGTGGTTCGAAACACGCTTTTACGATGAAGGAAATCCTCGCCAGCAGCAGAGTTGTCGGCAGGGTTTTCGGCGGGGTTGCCGTCCACGCCCTTCCGCGTGCGCGCCGCACCGACACCTTCCTCAGCACCCTCTTCGACCCCTTCGGCAACCACCTCGCTCCATCCGGGGCGCGGCTCGGTGTTGCGCGACAGCAACAGCAGCACCGTGCCGAGCGCGAATGCCGCGCCGCCGAACACCATGCCGGCAAACGGGGCAATCGCCGATGCCAGCGCAACCGACAGCGAGGGGCTGAACATGAACCCCACGTCGTCAAGCACGCCTTCGTAGGAAAACATCGTGCGCATCACGGGAGCGGCGTTCCCCAGCTTGCCCGACCGTATGAGATACGTCCAACGAGCGCGTGCCAAGGCGGGAGGGTTGGGCGTGCAGCCCATCAGCACGGCCGCAACAAACAGCAGGGGCACCGCCCCTTCGAGCGCCACCACCGCCACCATCAGGCATAGCCCCACCAGGTTGGCAAGCGCAGCCCACGGAACCACGCGCGATTGACCGTAGGTGTCAATGAGCTTCGAAACGCGCGGCGAAACAATGAACGTTGCCAAAGCGATGGTAGAAGAAACAAGCCCCGCCACGAAAAACGAGAACCCCGACAGCGTAAGCATGGTTACGGTACCAATAGTGTTCATATAGGGAAGAAAGCGCATCAAAAAGCAGCCGATGTCAAAAAGGCGCGCCTCACGCACGCGCACTATCGCCTTGTAGACTCCGGGGTTGATGGCAGACAAAAGATCCCTTCCTCACGTTCTCGTAGGCTCTCATCCTGCGACGGATATTCTAGCCGACCGGGAAGAAAAGAGGGCACGCGCTTCGAGCAGCGAAGAGGCGAAAGCAGCCGCTTCGGGCGTCAAAGAGCGAACCGCAGGATAAAAGAAAGCCTCTCGCCTGCTTCTTTTCCCGCAGCCACCTCAGACGAGCTAGTGCTACGCCATGCCGACCAAAAGGCCGACACCATGCACCGCAAACGCCACCACCCACGCAACCGCAAGCTGCCACAACGCCACGCCCACCGCCCATTTGCCTCCCAACTCGCGCTTAACCGATGCGAGCGCCGCAATGCAGGGCGTATACAACAGGCAGAACACCAACAAACTCAGGGCCGCTAACGGCGAAAGCGCCGCCGTGATGGCGCCTACGCCGCCGAACAGGATGGACAGCGTAGACACCACGCTCTCTTTTGCCATGACGCCCGTGATAAGCGCGGTGGAGATGCGCCAATCGCCGAAGCCAAGCGGCGCGAACACCGGCGCAATCCAACCCGCGATAACCGCCAGGATGCTGTTTTGCGAGTCGGACACCACGTTCAGCGTGAAGTCGAACGTCTGCAAAACCCAAATGACAATGGTCGCCACGAAGATGATGGTAAAGGCGCGCTGAAGGAAGTCTTTCGCCTTATCCCACAACAGCCGCCCCACGTTCTTCGCACCGGGCAAACGGTAGTTGGGCAGCTCCATGACAAACGGCACCGCCTCGCCAGAAAACAGGCTTTTCCGCAGCAGAAGCGCCACCAGAATACCCACCACGATGCCGCCGAAGTACAGCGCAACCATCACAAGCGCCCCCGTCTGAGGGAAGAACGCAGCCGTAAGAAACGCGTAGATGGGAAGCTTGGCCGAACAGCTCATATACGGCGTAAGCAGCACCGTCATCTTTCGGTCGCGCTCGGACGGAAGCGTGCGGCTTGCCATAACGGAGGGAACCGTGCATCCAAACCCGTTAAGCATAGGCACGATCGAGCGACCCGACAGCCCGATTTTGCGCAAAAGCTTGTCCATCACAAACGCCACGCGCGCCATATAGCCAGAATCTTCCAGAATCGACAGGAAGAAAAACAGCGTCACGATGGTGGGCACAAACGAAAGCACGCTGCCCACGCCGTTGAAAATGCCGTCCACCACCAACGATTGCAGCACTTCGTTCACCTGCGCCGCCACCATGGCAGAAGCAACCGTGTCGGTTATCCAGGTGATAGACGCATCAAGGAGCTCCGAAAGCCAAGCTCCCACAACGTTGAACGTCAGCCAGAACACCAGAGCCATGATGGCAACAAAGGCAGGGATTGCAGTAAAACGTCCGGTGAGGATGCGGTCGATCTTTTGACTGCGCGCATGCTCGCGGCTTTCGCGAGGCTTCACCACCGTCTGCGCGCACACGCGCTCGATGAAGCTGAACCGCATTTCCGCTATGGCAGCCGCGCGGTCGAGGCCGCGCTCCGCTTCCATTTGGCAGATGATGTGCTCAAGCGTTTCCTGCTCGTTCTGGTCAAGCTGGAGCGCCTCCAGCACTTGACGATCGCCCTCAGCAAGCTTGCTCGCAGCGAAACGCCGCGGGATGCCCGCACGTTCGGCGTGATCCTCGATAAGATGCATGATGCTGTGCAGGCAGCGGTGGACCGCTCCGCCGTGATCTTCCGGGTCGCAGAAGTCTTGGCGCACCGGGCTCTCCTGGAACTTAGCCACATGAAGCGCATGGTCGATCAGCTCTGCCGTGCCTTCGTTGCGTGCGGCAACAAGAGGAACCACGGGGATGCCCAGCAGCTCCTCCATCTCGTTCACGTGAATGGAGCCGCCGTTTCCCGTCACCTCGTCCATCATGTTGAGCGCAAGCACCATAGGAATGCCCAGCTCCATCAGCTGCATCGTCAGATACAGGTTGCGCTCGATATTGGTGGCATCAACGATATTGATGATGCCGCACGGGTGCTCATCGAGCAAAAACGCGCGCGTAACCAGCTCTTCTGAGGAGTAGGGAGACATCGAGTAGATGCCCGGAAGGTCGGTCACCTGCGTTTCCGGATGTCCCTTGATGGATCCGTCTTTGCGGTCCACCGTCACGCCGGGAAAGTTGCCCACGTGCTGGTTTGAACCCGTGAGCTGGTTGAACAGCGTAGTCTTGCCGCAGTTCTGGTTTCCCGCCAGCGCAAAGGTGATAGTCTGGCCTTCGGGCAGAGGGCTTTCGGTCGCCTTGTCGTGAAAGCGCGCACCGCCTTCTCCTAGGCCGGGATGGTTGAGGGGCTTCGGCGCAGGGTGCGCCGCCGGCTGCGCGCCCGTGTCGCGGATGTTCGCAATTTCGATTTTGGCCGCATCGTCAAGGCGCAGGGTAAGCTCGTAGCCGTGAATGCGCACCTCCACAGGGTCGCCCATGGGCGCATGTTTGACCATGGCAACCTCTGCTTGTGGGATAATTCCCATGTCCAAAAAGTGCTGGCGCAGCGCACCCTCGCCTCCCACCAGCTGAACCGTGGCGGTTTGGCCGATAGGCAGATCTTTCAATGTAGTCAAAGCAGATTCTCCTCGCAAAGGCGCACAGAAACACGCATCGTCTTTTTATCGCGCCCGGTAGTGCTCGTCTTTTCACTCAGCCACTATATCCGTTTTCCCACCTCATTCCGCCGACGATTCTACGCACCGTCCAAAAAATATGTTTGACAAGCCATCGAGTGCGCCTACAATAGCGCGTATGCAATCGCATAGCGCATCCCGCTGAAGCGCCCTGGATCGAAAGGCATGCCTCCTTTAGAGACTGGACGTGGATGGGACCTCTGGAGAATCCCGGAATACCGGGTGCCGAAGGGGCAAGGCGCGAAACCGGCAGGGCTTTCCCGGCGGGTTCGCTCCGAAACTCTCAGGCAAAAGGACAGAGAGCTACACGGTTGAACGGTTTGGCATTCGCCTTTGCATATCGCCGTTGCCGCGCGCTTCTCTAATCCTTTGCGTTCAGACCCTCGTCACAGCGTGGATGCACGGTAGGCACCACGGCGAAAGAGGAGAACGCTACCCATGGAAACCTTCGAGAACATCCTTTCCACCATCGATACTTTTGTGTGGGGCCCTCCCCTTATCGCGCTTATCCTCATCGGCGGCATCTTTCTGACCATCCGGCTGCGCGCCTTGCAGTTCCCGTGGCTGCCGCGCGCGTTGCGCTACACCTTTAGCAACGAAAAAGGCGCCGACGGCGAGATCACCAGCTTCGCCGCCATGTGCACCGCGATGTCGGCAACCGTCGGCACGGGCAACATCGTTGGCATCGCCACCGCCGTGGTGACCGGCGGCCCCGGTGCGCTGTTCTGGATGTGGATGGCCGCTCTGTTCGGTATGGCGACCAAATTTTCGGAAGGCCTGCTGGCCGTTAAATACCGCACAATGGACAAAAGCGGACACGTGCTCGGCGGCCCGTTCTACTACATCGAAAACGGCATGGGGCCTAAGTGGAAATGGCTTGCAAAGGTGTTCGCCTTCTTCGGCATGTGCGTCGGGCTGTTCGGCATCGGCACGTTCACGCAGGTGAACTCTATTTCCAGCGCGGTAGTGGGCTTTTTCGATCCCAACAGCGCCTATATGGTGAGCGTGCCGCTCATCGGCGTTGAAATTTCCGTCGCCGCAATAATTGGCGGCCTTATCACCGCCATCTTCGCCGGCCTGGTTATCATCGGCGGCGTAAAGCGCATCGCCCACGTATCGGAGCGCGTAGTGCCCGCCATGGTAGTGGTGTTCCTTTTGTTCTCGTTCACGCTTATCGCCTGCAACATCGACAAAATCCCCCTGGCGCTCTACACCATCGTCACGCACGCATTCGGCCTGCAGGCATTCGGCGGCGGCATGCTCGGCGCCATTCTCATTGCCATGCAGATGGGCCTTGCGCGCGGCATCTTCGCCAACGAAGCGGGCTTGGGCTCTGCCCCCATCGCCGCTGCTGCCGCCCAAACGCGCGAGCCCGCACGCCAGGGTTTGGTTTCCATGACCCAGACGTTTGTGGACTCCATCATCATCTGCTCGATGACCGGTTTGGCCTTGGTGCTTACCGACACCTACGAGATTGGCTTGGAGGGCGCTGCCGTTACCACCGCCGCCTTCCAGGCGGGCTTGCCCTTCATGCCCCCGCAGGTGGTGTCGTTCATTTTGATGGTGTGCCTGGCGCTGTTCGGGTTCACCACTATCCTGGGCTGGAACTACTACGGTGAGCGTTGCCTGGAGTACCTCAGCGGCCGCAACCAGAAAGCAGTGATGGTATATCGCTGGCTCTACATCCTTTGCATCTTCATCGGCCCGTACATGACGGTATCGGCCGTTTGGACCATCGCCGACATCTTCAACGCCTGCATGGCGGTGCCCAACATGATTGCGCTGTTCGCGCTTTCGGGCGTGGTTGCCAAAGAGGCGCGCGACTACTTCCGCCGCCTGAAAGCCGCAGGAGGCGACGAAGGCAAGATGGAACCGCGTGCCGACGACATCGAAGACTGGAAAATGCCCAAACCTGAAGGAGCCGGTGCGTAGGACGGAAGAGGATGCCGCCAACAAGTAGTATGATTGCAGGCGGAAACAATCGCCTACGTTACCGAGGGGGCACCATGAAAGTTCTGCTCATCAACGGCAGCCCGCACAAAAAGGGCTGCACCTACACTGCGCTTAAAGAAGTCGCTGACACGCTTGAGGACCTGGGCATCGAAACGGAATTCGCCTGGGTGGGAGCTAAGCCCGTCGCCGGCTGCATCGCGTGCGGAACCTGCAAGAACACCGGCCATTGCGCCTTCAACGTCGATGCCGTCAACTCCGTCATCGACAAGCTGCCCGAAATCGATGGCATCGTAGTGGGCTCGCCGGTGTATTACGCAGGTCCGAGCGGACAAATCCAGGCGTTCCTCGACCGCCTGTTCTACGCCGGCAGCGGCTTTGCCGGCAAGGTGGGCGCTGCGGTGGTGAGCTGCCGACGCGGCGGCGCAACGTCAACGTTCGACGTGCTTAACAAGTACTTCAGCATCAGCAACATGCCTATTGCCACGTCGCAGTACTGGAACCAAGTTCACGGAAACACGCCGGAGGAAGTGCGCCAGGACGAGGAGGGTTTGCAGACCATGCGCACCCTCGGCCGAAATATGGCATGGATGCTTGCATGCATCGACGCCGGCAAAGCGGCGGGCATCGAGTACCCGCAGCACGAAACCCCCATTAAAACGAACTTCATTCGATAGAAAACCGCAGAGAGACCGCATGGGAAGGGGCGGAAAGCGCTACTGCTTTCCGCCCCTTCTTGTGGGTTTGTTTCTTCACTCGAAACACAGTGGAAGCACGTTTGTAACACAGACGTAGCGCAGGCGAAACACGCAGACCATAAGCTTTTCGTTAAAGCATTTTTATCGGCTGTAAGACGAGGAGCACGCTATGTCACGCATCACTGCGCCGCGCGAGGGCGAAGTCCGCATACCGTCGGGCTGCGCTATCGCCGGCATACTTGACCGCAGCGGCACACGCCACGACGGCGGCGATATTCTTACCTCAATCGCTTTAATGCACGACCGCTCAAACGGACTGGGCGGCGGCTTTGCCGCATACGGCATCTACCCCGACTATGCGGATCTCTACGCCTTCCATATCATGTACGAGTCCACCGAGGCGCGGCATGAAACCGAAGCGTACCTCGACACCTATTTCATGAGCGAGAAGCAAGAGCGCATCCCCACCGAAAGCAGCACCGCCATCAAAAACCCCCCTGACATCTGGCGCTACTTTCTTGCGCCGCACCCCGTTCGGCTCTCGATGAGTGGCCTTGACGAAGCCGAATACACCATGCAGCACGTATTTCACATCAACGGCTCCATCAGGGGCGCCTTCGTTGCCTCGTCGGGTAAAAACATGGGCGCCTTCAAAGGGGTTGGCTACCCGGAAGACATCGGCGAGTTCTATCGCATCACCGACTACAAGGCATGGGCATGGACCGCCCACGGACGTTTTCCCACCAACACGCCCGGTTGGTGGGGCGGCGCGCATCCGTTCACGCTGTTGAACTGGTCGGTTGTGCACAATGGAGAGATTTCGAGCTACGACGCCAACCGACGCTACGTCGAGCAGTACGGCTACGACTGCGGGCTGCAAACCGATACCGAAGTCATTACCTATTTGTTCGACCTGCTGGTACGGCGCCACGGCTTCTCTCAAGAGATGGCCGCCCACATTATGACCGCTCCCTCATGGGACGAAATCGACCGCATGGATCCTCCGCAGCGAGCCTTCGAGACCGCATTGCGCATCACCTACCCCAGCGCCTTGGTGAACGGGCCTTTTTCGGTGATCATCGGCTCCAACGAAGGGCTGCTGGCGCTTAACGACCGCTTGAAGCTGCGCGCTTTGATGACCGCCGAAAAAGGCAGCATGGTCTATTTGGCAAGCGAGCAGGCCGCCATTGAAGTCGTCTGCCCCGATGCCGAAAACGTGCGCTCCCTCGATGGCGGCGTGCCGTTCATTGCGCTGCTTGACGAAGTGGCACGGCGCAAGCATCTCGAAGCGCCCGAAAACAATCCCGAACAGCCAAGGCCGAGAGCGCTCGAAGTAGGCGTCCAGCCGTTTGTGCGAAAGGAGGCTTAAGTTCGCCATGCTCGATTATCTGCTTCCCCGTTATAAGGTCTTGCGCGACTTCGACCTATGCACGCGCTGCGGCGTATGCGAGCGCTCGTGCTCGAATGAAGTGCATCGCGTTGACGAAGAGCACGACACCGTCACCGCCGACCACATGAAATGCGTCAACTGCCAGCGCTGCGTGGTCATGTGCCCCACCCACGCGCTTGCCATAACCAACTGGCCGCAGGTGGGAAACGGGTCGTCTAACTGGACGCTAGGGTATATGCAAGACATCGCCAAGCAGGCCCAAACCGGCGCCGTTCTGCTTGCCTCCATGGGAAACCCCGAGCCCTACCCCGTGTACTGGGATCATCTGCTGCTCAACGCCAGCCAGGTAACCAACCCGTCCATCGACCCTCTCCGAGAGCCTATGGAAACACGCGTGTTTCTTGGCGCCCGACCGGAAGCGCTTACCGTTAACGAGCGGGACCACACGGTGGTGTCCAAGGTGCCGCCACAGATTAAGCTGGACGTGCCGCTCATGTTTTCCGCAATGAGCTTCGGTTCGATATCCCTCAACGCGCAAACCGCCCTGGCTATGGCGGCACGTGAACTGGGCACTTTCTTCAATACCGGAGAAGGCGGCTTTCACCAAAGCCTGAAGCCCTATGCCCAAAACGCCATCGTGCAGGTTGCTTCGGGTCGTTTCGGCGTTACGCCGGAATACCTGAACACGGCAGCTGCCATCGAAATCAAAATCGGACAGGGGGCGAAGCCGGGCATCGGCGGACACTTGCCGGGCGAAAAAATCAATGCCGAAGTGTCCAGGACGCGCATGATTCCCCAGGGAACCGACGCTATCAGCCCCGCGCCGCACCACGACATCTACTCCATTGAAGACTTGCGCCAGCTCATCTTCTCTCTCAAAGAGGCGACGCGCTACCAAAAGCCCGTTGCCGTAAAGATTGCCGCCGTGCACAACGTTGCCGCTATCGCGAGCGGCATTGCCCGAGCCGGCGCAGACATCATCGTTTTGGACGGCTTCCGCGGCGGCACGGGAGCGGCGCCCAAGCGCACCCGCGACAACGTGGGCATTCCCGTCGAGCTTGCCCTTGCCGCCGTTGACGAGCGCTTGCGCGACGAAGGAATCCGCTCGACGGTAAGCATCGTTGCGGCGGGCTCCATCAGAAGCTCAGCCGACGTCGTACGCGCAATAGCGCTGGGAGCCGATGCCGTTTACACCGCCTCCGCCGCGCTTATCGCGTTGGGATGCCACCAATGCCAAGACTGCTCGAGCGGCAAATGCAATTGGGGCATCGCCACGCAACGCCCCGAGCTTGTAAAAAGACTGAATCCCGAAATTGCAGCTCAGCGCGTTGTGAACATGGTTCGCGCGTGGAACCATGAGATCCAGGAAATGATGGGCGGCATGGGCATCAACGCCATTGAAAGCCTGCGTGGCAACCGTTTGATGCTGCGCGGCATCGGACTAACCGACCGCGAACTTGCCATCCTCGGCGTGAAGCATGCGGGAGAGTGAGCGCAATGAAACGTATTTTCGCTATTGAATCGTGGTGCTTGGACTGCAAGCGATGCGAGATCGCCTGCAAAACCTTCCATTCGGCATCCCGCAACACCGTAGCGGCGCTGAGGCAGGAAAACGCCTCTTCGCGCGTGCGCGTTGAGGGGACGCTGAAGATGTCGCTGGCAGTTAACTGCCGCCACTGCGCGCATCCCAAGTGCGTCGAAGGCTGCATTTCCGGCGCCATGCGCAAAGACCCCGAAACGGGCCTGGTCACCGCCGATCCGCACAAATGCGTAGGATGCCGGACCTGCGTCTCGATGTGCCCCTACGGATGTGTGCAGGTGGTTTGCGTGGACGGACGCGACGTCGCCCTCAAGTGCGACCTGTGCTCCGAAGACGGGCATACGCCCGGCACCCCATCCTGTGTTGCCGCATGCCCCAACAACGCACTGATCTATCTGGAAAGCGAGGGCTGCTAGATGCATGTCACCTATCTTATCTTGGGCAACTCGGCAGCAGGCGTAAGCGCCGCCGAGGCAATTCGCGAAACCGATGCGCTTGGAAGCATCGCCATCGCAAGCCCTGAGCCCTATCCGGCCTACGGCAGGCCGCTCATTTCCTATCTGCTGGAGGGAAAGACGTCTTTCGAGCGCATCGGGTACAAAGACGACGCGTTCTACGAACGCCTGAACATCACTGCGCTTTTGGGCGAAGGCCACGAGGCGAAAAGCCTCGACAGCGACGCCCACCGCGTCGCGTTTGCAGACGGCTCCAGCATTACCTATGAACGCTGCCTTGTCGCAACGGGAAGCATCCCGTTCACACCGCCCATCGACGGGCTGAATGAAGCGCGCAACAAAACGACGTTTCTTACGCTTGACGACGCGCTCAAGGCCAACGAGCTGGCCAAAGAGGCTCGGAACGCCGCCGATAAGGAAAAGCGTGAGAGCAACGCAGTTGTCATTGGGGCCGGGCTTATCGGCCTGAAGGCCGCCGAGGCGCTGTCGCATCTTGTTGACAACGTGCTCGTGCTTGAGCTGGCGCCGCGCATCCTTCCCGCAGTGTTGGACGACGAGGGCGCCTCGCTGCTGCAGCACAAGCTCAAGCAGCACCGCATCGTCTGCCGACCGGGCGTATCGGCCAGCAAGGTCATATGCAACAGCTCTGGAATCGCTACCGAGATGCTGCTTACCGACGGCACTACCGTCCCCTGCGACTTTGTCGTGGCGGCCGTGGGCGTGCGTCCCAACACCGCGTTCGTCGTGGAAGCAGGAGCCCAGCAAGGACGCGGGCTCGTGTGCGACAAAAGCCTGCAGACAAGCCTTCCCGACGTGTATGCCGCCGGTGACGTAGTGCAGGTCACCGACGCGCTCGACGGATCTCAACGGCCGCTGGCGCTTTGGCCCAACGCCGTGCGACAAGGCGCCATCGCGGGACGGCACATGGCAAACAACCCCGACGCCGAAGCCTTCGAAAGCTCCTTTGCCGTGAATGCAGTGGACTTCTTCGACATCTCGCTTCTTACGGCGGGGGTTATCAACCCGCCTGCAGACGACGCGTCCATTCAGTGCGACATCCGCTTCGATGAAGATGCGGGCACGTACGCCAAGTTCGTGACGCGAGAGGGCTTCCTTATCGGCTACATCCTGCTCAACCGCCCCGACAACGCCGGCATCTACACCGCGCTTATCGAAAAGAAGACCCCCTTGGAAAGCGTTGACGCCGCCATGTTCGACCAGGCTCCCCTCAACTACGACTTCGACGAAGAAACCCGCTGGGAACGCCTCCACGCCTGCTACCCCACCAACCGAACGAGGCTGGGCTTCGCGCGCGAGGAAGCTCCCTGCAAACCCCCGCAGCGCGAGGGCAAGGCGGAGCAATAGCCTGCGAGCCCCCTACGAAACGACACCTACCCGATAGGAACGCCATGACACCTGAGACGACATCTAACAACAACGCCACAAAGGCAACGCGCGCCGTGGCAACGCTGGGAACCGAGCCTTTCCAAGAGGCTAACGAAAAAGTTCGCGAGCTGCTGGCTCATGCCGACACGGTTGAGATCCAACAAGCGCACGCACAACGTTACTTGGGCTGCGCCATGCCCGCCGGAAAGCGTCTCGAGATTCACGGCACGCCGGGAAACGACCTTGCCTGCTACTTAGACGGCGGCAGCATCGAGGTGTTTGGCAACGCGCAAGATCAGGTAGGCAACACCATGAACTACGGAGAAGTTGTCGTCCACGGACGCTGCGGCGATGCGGCAGGCTACGGCATGCGCGGCGGGACCATCTTCGTACGCGACGGATGCGGCTGGCGCGTAGGCGTGCATATGAAAGAGTACGAAGAGCACCGTCCCGCAATCGTGATCGGCGGCGACGCCGGAAGCTTTTTAGGGGAATACCAGGCAGGAGGCGTTATCGTTTTGATGGGCCATGCCGGCGCCTACCTGGGCACGGGCATGCACGGCGGCGTCATGTACCTCGCGCATCCCCTTGCCGAGAGCGCTGTTCCCGCCGGCCTGGTTCAAGAGCCGCTCGACGCGGATGACCTTGCCGTGCTGCAGCCGCTTCTCGACGGCTATGCGCAACATTTTGCCGGCGAGCGTTCTTTGCCGGACATTCCCGCTTCGGACTACATGAAGCTGCGCCCTGCCAGCTCGCGCCCGTACAGCTCAATGTACGCAAGATAGCCGAACGCGCCCTCCCATCAAACGGTGCGTGCGTTTCAGCGTTCGCGCCTCAGCATGAGCAGCCCAGCTGACGATGTAACAGCAGCCCTCTCCTCCCCTTTTGGCCCTCTCCCCTCTTCCAGGGGGAGGGCCTTCTGCGCCGCAGAAACAACCGCAACGCCTCAAACGCGCTACTCTGGAAGAAGCCCGACTCACAACGGAAACACACTGGTTGCAAAAACGAAACATAGCGGACGTTTTGCGGAAACACTTGGTGCGTAGGCTTTATCCATACCGGCATTACCGATCTGCCGCAAGCTGTACAAGGCGCAACGGGAAAGGACCGCCATGACTAACATCTCCGAAATCTACGGTTCGATGGTGTTCAACGAGCACACGATGCAGGAGCGTCTTCCTTCTGCCACCTACAAGGAGCTCATGAAGACCGTCAAGGAGGGCGAGCCCCTCAACGAGGAGGTGGCCAACGTCGTCGC
>DVKR01000038.1 GCA_018715935.1 Candidatus Aphodovivens excrementavium | reverse complement strand
CACGGATGTACGGTACATGTGCATTTTCGAGAGAAGCGAAAGAGCGAGACGTGCATCCCTCAAGTCACGGCATTTCTTCTCGACGCGATTGCTCAGCCATCGCAGGCCCGACAGCCGAAATCGCACAATTGCGAGAAGGAAGCACGTGATTTACGATCAGCCGCCGGATAGGGATTCCTTATCCGGCGAAACTTGAAAACAGCAAAGTGGCGTAACGCTGTCCTGAAAGGATGGCTTTTGCATGAAACGCGTATACTGCCTGTATCGGGTGTCCACGAAAGGACAAGTCGAGAAAGATGACATCCCGATGCAAAAGCAGGCGTGCCACGAATTCGTGGCCGAACAGTCGGACTGGCATATCGAAAAGGAGTTTTCCGAAAAAGGAGTGTCAGGCTTCAAAATTGCGGCAAAAGACCGTGATGCCATTCAAGATCTTCAGAAAGCTGCCGTCGAAAAAAAGTTCGACGTGCTGCTTGTTTTCATGTTCGACCGCATCGGCAGAAAAGAGGACGAGACCCCCTTCGTCGTGGAGTGGTTTGTCCGTCAAGGGGTCGAAGTGTGGAGCGTAAAAGAAGGCCAGCAGAGGTTTGACACCCATGTCGATAAGCTGCTCAACTACATTCGGTTTTGGCAGGCATCGGGCGAGAGCATCAAGACCTCCATCAGAACAAGAACCCGGATGGAACAGCTTGTAAAGGAGGGACATTTCAAAGGGGGGACAGCGCCTTATGGCTATCGCCTCGTTCACAAGGGTCGCGTCAACAAACGCGGACACGAGGTATTTGATCTCGAGATCGACGAGTACGAGTCCACGGTCGTCCGTAGGATTTTCCATCTTCACACCGCTTACGGAATGGGCCCTCAAACCCTCTCTCGACGCCTTACGGAAGACGGCATTCTCAACCGTGCAGGGAAGAACTTCGTCGCGCCCTCGATACGCAACATCCTAACGAATCCAATTTATAAAGGCGTTCTTCGTTTTGGGGAAACGCTTTCCGAACCTTTCGAGCACCTGAAAATCATCGACGATGAAACGTTCCGCCTCTCGCAGGAGCTGATGGAGCAACGATCGCGAAATAGAGAAGAGCTAAGGCGTGTTCCGAGGCGCCTCGCGAAAAACTGCCTCTTGGTTGGAAACATCTTCTGTGGTCACTGCGGAGGACGTCTTGTCACCTCGACGGCGGGAACAAGATACCAAAGAGCCAACGGAGAGGAAGTCTATCGGCGCTGGTGGCGATACCTGTGCTACAACCGAGTTCGTCACAAGGGAGAATGCTGCGGACAGACTGGCTACTCCGCAGAACGAATCGACGAAGCCGTAAGGGAAAGCATACGAAAGCTGCTCGATGGGCTTAAAAAGATTCCCATGCAGACCGTCGTGGAGAGGCGCTACGGATTGGCGGTGGACGATCTGGAAAAGCGACTCAACGAAGCACGGCGCATCGAGGCAAAAAGCGAACGGGGAATCAAAGCCTTGAAGGCCGAGCTTGCCCCCGCTCTTATGGGGGAAAGCAAATTCGACCCCGATCTCCTTGGGGATGCCATACAAGCCGCCCAAGTCGAACTAGACGAAGCAAGGCGGTTGGTCAACAACCTCGAAAACGAGCTTGCAGATACGGAGACGATAATCCGCACGCTCGAAAGGCAGCATAGTCGTTTGGTAAGCCTCTCTGAGCTATTCGACGGCTGCGATCTCGATGCCCAAAGAATGGTTATCAGCCAACTGGTCGATGGCGTATATGTCTCATCTGGATACCAGATTGAACTAAGGCTCAACGTCACGTTGGAGCAATACGTAGAATGCATGGACGAAGCAAGAGCAGGAGGTGAGAAAACGACAATGGTACTGACCGCATGATTGCCGACAGGCACATTGATCATTCTTGATTCCGAAAATAAAAAACGGTCGTCAGTTATCGCCGACGACCGTATTGAGTTTGGTGGAGCATAGGGGGATCGAACCCCTGACCTCGGCATTGCGAACGCCGCGCTCTCCCAGCTGAGCTAATGCCCCATATTCAAATGTCAAACGCGCTCAGCAATTGTACATTTCCCTGCTTGGGATGGAAAGTGCTTATCGTATAACTACTATTAGCACTCCCAGCTGAGCTACATCCCCACGGGTTATCGCGCCGAAGCGCAGAGCAGTATTTTGCACCTCTTGCAGATGTTTGTCAAACGCCGATTCGCGCTTCGACCACGCCGCCGCAAAACGCACACAGAGGCAAACGCGCACGGCACGGGTATACTATGCGGCAGGAACGCGCCGGCGAACCGGCTCGACACGCACAGGCAGGAGGCCCCCATGCTCAACCGCGACGCACTGACGCAAGCCGGAATCGACGTCGACGAGGCGCTTGAGCGCGTGATGGGCAACGAGATGCTTCTCGAGCGCGTGCTGGGGATGTTCCTTGACGACACGCATTTCGATCAGCTGCGCGACGCCGTCGCCGCCAACGACGTCGACGGCGCCATCGCAGCCGTCCACTCCCTCAAGGGGACGAGCGGCAACCTGTCGAT
>DVKR01000037.1 GCA_018715935.1 Candidatus Aphodovivens excrementavium | reverse complement strand
ATTCCGAGAATTAAAACCATACCCACAATATCCGCCCAGGTGACCGCTGTTTGCAGCCAAACCGCAGAGATAACCGTGGCAGCCACCGGCTCGATGCATCCCACAAGACCAGCGCGCATCGCGCCCGCCTCTTTCACGCCTTGCAAGTAGAACAGGTACGCCAGAAACGTACCGATGAAAACCATCGCAAACAACGCCGCGAGTAAGCCTGCAGAAAACTGAACCTGCACCTCCCACGGGCGCTCGACGGCAATCATGACAACGCCAGCCACCAGCATGCCCAATCCGGTAACCACGAAGCTTCCCCACTTCTCAAGCATCTTTTCCGGCAATAGAGTGTAGCCCACGAATCCACATGCCAGCAGAAAACCCCACAGCAAGGCTTCAGGGGGAATTGCCAACCCGTCCAAGCTTCCCTTCGTGGCAATTAAAATCGTGCCCGCAATGGCCAAAACGACGCCGATAACCTCACGCGCGCGCGGAAGACGCCGGGCCATAACACACACCAGTGCGGTGAGCAGCACCAAGCCAAGCCTTTCCATCACCGTACCGGTTCCCGCGTTAGTGAGAGAGATGGCGGTAAGGTAACTGTACTGCACCAACAGAATGCCGAAAAACGCGAACAGGACGATGCCCGCAATCGTTTTCTTGTCGTGCAGAGCCCCCTTCAAGCGGGCGCGATCGCGGGCGATCGCGACGAGCAGGAACAAAACGGCGGCGCACGGCAGACGTACGCAGATGATCCAACCAGGCTCTAAACCGTATTGCGTCGTGAGAAGCTGAGCGCAGCATCCGGAAAAGCCCCAGCAGGTTCCTCCGAGTGCCGCCAGCAGAATGCCGCGCGTTACACGCATGCGGTCTTGAACGGCCTTGCCCAACTCACACCTTCCTTTCAAATACCTCGCGACGCTTCACGCGACCCAGCGCGTCTTTTATCTCCATCGTTCCACAATGGGAGAACCCGTACTTTTCAAGCAGATGGCACATGGGCTCATTGCTCGGATGAACGTCGCAGCGCAGAGAAACCCTGCCCGACAGACGCGCGATGCCCAGCGCCTTGTCGAGCATGAACGCCCCCACGCCACGCTGTCGAGCGTCGGGCTCCACGCACATCCAACGAAGCACCGCATAAGTGCTGAACTCATGAGAAGAACCCGGGTCACAAGATTCCGACACCCAGCCGCCGTCGATTCCCCGCTCGTAGTTTTTGTCTAGGTCAAGGGTCACCGCGAACACTGCAATCATGCGCCCCTCGACATCTCTCACGACGTGAAGCAGGCCCTTCTTTATCGTATTCATCAAACGACGAGACGAGGGATACTTCTTCCCCTCGTCTTCAAGCCCCGCCCGCACAAGCTCTTCACGCGTGCTTCGAAGAAGGCGCAGCACTGCGGCAAAGTCATCTTGTGTGGCAGGATGGCTTTCGTAATATCCCAGCACCGACGCCCTGCCTCGAAATACCGGATCGTCGCTCGGCAAGGTTGCCGCCTTGACACTCTTGCCACGAGCAGCTTGCGTTTCGCCTTCCGGGGCCATAGGGGATTCGCGCTCCAGAACGCCTGCCGACGCTCCTTCCGACGCAGAACCCGACGCCAAAGCAGGCGAGGTCTCTTCCGCCTCCTTTGGCGAGCCGGTCACCAAAAAAATCATCACCAGGATGAGGACGCAGCCAACGATGTCCCAAAGAGAAACCTCGGTTCCAAGCCAGAGCGCGCTAATCACCATGGCAGAAACCGGTTCGATACAGCACAACAGGCTTGCACGCACTGGACCGGCATCTTTAACTCCCTGCAGATAGAGCAGGTAGGCAAGAAACGTTCCGACAAGGACCAGAGCTGCCAGCGCGGCAACGGCCTCCACGCTTACATGGATGTCGTAAGACCATGGACGCACCACAAGCGCTGAGGAGACGCCGCCGAACAGCATGGCCAGCCCGGTGACGGAAAGCGAGCCCCATTTTCCCAGCACCCGCTCGGGCAGAAGCGTGTAGCAGGCCAGACCTATGCCGCACATGACCCCCCAAAACAACCCTGCGGGAGAAATGGAGAGAGAGCTCGGGTTGCCCTGAGTGGCGATAATCAAAACGCCGGCTAAGGCAAACAGTAGCCCTGCCACCTCGCGTACTTTCGGCCCGCGCCTCAACCGCACGCACGTTACCACCATGATGATAACAAGGCCGATTTGCTGGATAACCGTCGCCGTGCCTGCGTTGGTGTTGGCAATTGCCAGCAAGTAGCTCATCTGGGTGAAAACAACCCCGAACACGGCAAACAGAAAAATCTGGAGCACCGAGCGCACATCGCGCAAACAGGCTCGCAGCGTCTTTCCGTCAACAACAACGGCTATGAGCATGAATACCACTGCGGCAATTGCAAGTCGAACGCAGGTGACCCACAGGGCGGGAATGCCGAAACCGTCAAGCAGAAGCTGAGCGCACGTGCCCGAAAAGCCCCACGCAGCGCCGCCGAGAAGCGCGCAAATCGCTCCGCGAAACACGTGGCTTGAAGCTTGGGAAGCCCCGTCTGCTGCTGACATCCATCCCCCTTTTTACACAGCGTCTCAAAACAGTCCAGCGAGAAATTTTCGCATGAGATGGGCGGCAGCGCTACACCTTATTTTGACGTTTTAGGCAACTTGCTAATCGCGCGCAAGAAAATCGACTTTGCCGGAATGCGTGTGATAGATTCCTCCTGCAACAAGGAGCCCTCTTTCCATGCACGCTTTAATCTCGTCACACGCCTGAAGGGTTGCGATACCCGCGCGTACGTTTTTAACACTTGCCTGATAGGGATCTCGCTCGTCTCCCACCGCCCGCAAGATGGAATGCGTAAGGGGCGCCATAACACCCGCGCTATCTTTTGCCGAACCGCGCGAAAACACCTCAAGCGCATCCGCAGCAGAAGAGGGTCGATCCGCCGCATCAAAAGAAGCCTGGATGGCGCCGCAGCCGGTATGGCCTAAAACGAGCACGAGGTTCACCTCAAGATGCTCGCAGGCATACACGACGCTGGCAAGCTCGGCTGGCCCTATCACGTTGCCGGCAACGCGCACCACAAACAAATCCCCCAGCCCCATCATGAACATATGCTCTGGAACCGTGCGTGAATCGGAGCAGGTCACTACCACGGCGAAGGGATTTTGGCCATATTCGTAGAGCTGCTCTATCCGCTCTAAAGACAGATCGCGCTCGTGGGAGCGAACCGTAACGAAATCGCGGTTTCCCTTCATCAGGCGCTCGAGTGCCTCTTCCGCCGCCGTCATAGCCAACCTCCCTCCTACGCGCCTTCCGCGCAAACGCGCAGATGCGCATTATGCCGAATGGTAGAAGATAATCATGTTCTCGTATTCGCCGTTGCCGTTGTAAAATCCACCGGGAATAACACCTATGCGCGTAAAACCCAAAGTTTCGTATACGTGAATGGCAGAGGCGTTGCTTTCAACTACCGCGTTGAACTGCAAACCGCGAAACCCGCACGTGCGCAACGATGCCAAAGAATCCTGCACAAGCGCACGCCCAATGCCGCAACCGCGCGCATCCGATGCCACCGCGTAACTGGCGTTCGCAACATGGGCGCACCTTCCAATATTGTTAGGGTGCAGGATATAGAGCCCAACAACTTCCCCCTGCTCGTTTTCCGCAACAGCGCAGCGCGTCTGATCGGCAAAAAACTCGCGTGCTTCCGAAAGAGACCCAAGCCCCTTGATCTGGGGAAAGGCATTTCCAGCGGCAACTACCTCGTTCCAGATTGCGCGCATGGCGGAAAGGTCGGCTTCGGTATAAGCTCGAACGTTCATCGTGCATTTCTTCTTTCAGTCAAATGTCGGGATAGAGCGACTGCAAAGCCTACGCTGCGTTTTCTCCGGCGAAAAGCCTACCACCATTTTTCCCAAAAATGCTTCTTCCGCTTAGGTTCTGCCTCGGAAGGCGCATCGGAGGGCGCATCTGAAGAATCGTGAGCCGCCATCATGGCAAGCTCGGCAAGCTCTTCATCGGTAAACTCAGAGTCGTCGGCTTGGAACTCGGAGGAAGGATCGGCCTGCGGCGCCGCCGCGACCGCTGCGCCGTCGCCCGCTTTTCCAAACGAAATCTCGTTCTCATCAGAGGCGGCAAGGACAGGCTCGAAATCGTCGAGCGCGGGTGCGTCTAGGTCAATCGCATCGGCATTCACGACAGAATCGTCCGCCGTCTCGTCAGCTGCCTCATCGGCGTCTCCGGCATTTAGCCCCTGAAGACGGTCGTCTTCACGTGAAGCTATCTTGCTTGACGCCGTATCCGCAGCGCCCTCTTCGTCTTCGTATCGGTCGTCGAAGTCGCCGATAAGCGCGGCGGCGAAATCGGTTGCATCGAAATCGCGGAGGTCGTCGATGCGCTCCCCTACGCCAATCTT
This sequence comes from Candidatus Aphodovivens excrementavium, assembly GCA_018715935.1. Lineage (GTDB taxonomy): Bacteria > Actinomycetota > Coriobacteriia > Coriobacteriales > Eggerthellaceae > Aphodovivens > Aphodovivens excrementavium. The sequence continues at coordinate 50,363 of DVKR01000037.1, read as the reverse complement.
AATGATAGGGAGCCCTAACTCGTGTGACACTGCAAGAGCGATACCGCCTTTCGCGGTACCGTCGAGCTTGGTGACAATCAGCGCGTCAAGCTGAAGCGCCCTGTTGAACTCGCGCGCCTGCTGAAGGCCATTTTGACCAGTGGTGGCATCGATGACCAGCACCGTATACACGGGCAGCGACGAGCGCTTGCGGGTAACCTGCACCACCTTTTCAAGCTCGCGCATCAAATCGGCGGAAGTGTGCAAACGTCCCGCCGTGTCGATGAGCACCAGATCCGCGCCAACTGCCTCTGCACGCTCGATGGTGTCGTAGCATACGCTGGCAGGGTCGGCGCCGCGCTCTCTAGTGACCATTTCCACTTGAGCCCTTTTCGCCCACACCTCCAGCTGCTCGATGGCAGCAGCGCGGAACGTATCCGCCGAACCCAGAATTACCGTGCGTCCCGCGTCGGTTGCCTCTTTTGCAATCTTTCCAACCGTGGTGGTTTTGCCTGTTCCGTTAATGCCCACGAACAGCACGAGAGACTTGTCTGCGCCAAGGATCTCCTTGCCGCCAGTTGCAAACGCGTCGGCAATGTGCTCGCGCAGCAGATCCAGCACCGCATAGGCGTCGGGCAGCGCCTGGCGACGCGCGGTGTCGCGCAAGCGCTCAACGATATCGTTGGCCGCCATACCTCCCACATCGGCCAAGATGAGCGTTTCCTCTAGCGTTTCCCAAAAGTCTTCATCGAGGTTAGGGCCACGATCCAGCAAGACGTTCATCTGCTCTTTGAACCGATCGCGAGACCGCGCAAGGCCTTCGCTGATCCTATCGAAAAACCCCATGAGGCAATCCTTTCGTAAGAGAATCCGCTTTGGGCAATTGTAAATCAGAAACGCACGTTACTGCAGATTGAGAAACAATCGGCGCAGGCTTCCCCGATGCCTAAGTCGCTCCACCCCGCAATCCCCGCGCACTGAGGGATAGCGCCCGCGCAGTCGCGAGGCGTCGCGCGAGATGAGCCCGCAGGCGCTCGGCAGGCAGAGGGGAAGAGCCCCTACTCAGCATGTTGCAGCGCATGTTCAAGACGTTGGCTCACCACTTTTGTGACGCCGTCAGATTGCATGGAAACACCAAACAGGACGTCTGCCATCTCCATTGTCCGGCGCTGATGGGTGATCATGATCAGCTGCGTCGTGTCGCGCAACGAGTTGAGATATGCGGTAAGCCGACGCAGGTTCGTGTCGTCAAGCGCCGCCTCCACCTCGTCGAGGATGTAAAAGGGCGTAGCTCGCGTGCGATATACCGCAAACAGGAGAGCGAGCGCCGTCAGCGATTTCTCGCCGCCAGACATCAGCATCATCTTGGTGATGCGCTTTCCGCGTGGCTGGGCGGTGACCTCGACCCCGGTAGTTTCCAGGTTGTCGGGATCCACCAAAGAAAGTTCGGCAGAACCACCGGGGAACAGCACCGAAAAGATTTCTCGGAAATTAGCGTCTACCTCGTTAAAGGTGCGGATGAAGTCGTCCTTCATGCGCGCATCGATGACGCGTACGATTTTGGCAAGCGAGCGGCGGGCGCTCTCGAGATCTTCGAGCTGCGACGCCAGATAGTCGTAACGAGTTTTAATCTCGTCGTACTCTTTGGCTGCGTCGGGGTTTATGGTGCCCATGTTGGCAATGCGACGGCGCAGCTTGAACACCTCGCTTTCAAGCTCTGCACGGTTTTCGAGCTCAGGTGTTTTAAGCGCCTCCTCCAAAGGAATGCCGCAATCCCGCACGATGGCGTTAATGGCTGCGTCAACCTGGACCTCGAGCCTGCCCTTGTCAACGCGAACCTGGCTCATACGGGCATTGATCTCGTCAAACGCATCATGAGCCGCGCGCGCCAACGTGCGCGCCTCGTTCGCCTGCGCGTGAAGGCCCGACGATGAGTCCTGCGCTGCGTTCGCGCGCTCCTCTAACGCACGAGCACGGCTTCGAGCGCCTTCGGCGAGTTCTTCCATAAGCGCAAGCAGCGGCACGGCGCGGCGGTCCGCCACTACTTTGCGAACAAGCGTCTCCCGCGCCTCTGCGTCGGCGGCATCAAGCTGCCCGAGCTCCTGCATGCGCGCGTCCACCAAACGGGCAGTATACGTTTTGCGCTCTGCCAGCGTTGCCGCAGACAGGCGCGCCTCTGCGAGCTGGTCGCGCGTTTGCGCCGCTTGCTTTCGCAAAGGAGCCAGGCCTTCGCGAAGAGCGGATAGCGACTGCTCGCATCGTTGGACGGTGTCAGCCAGCTCGGAGATGCGTTTCTCAAGCGAGTCGACCGAAGGCCGCGTGGCCTCTAGCGCTTTGGCGGCGTTGGCATGCTGACGCTCAACTTCTTCCCGCTCCGCTCGAAGCGTCGCGAGCCTACGCATAGAAGCTTCGGCTTCGTTGAAGGCAGCTTGGGCAGCACCGCGAGCGGCGGCAAGCTGCTGCGACAGCTTTAAGCTTTCCGCCTGCGCTTCGTGAAGATCCGATTCTGCCTTATTTGCAGCCTGCTCGTGCTTGCGAAGCACTGCCTCCTGATCGGCGCAAAGAGCCTTCAGATCATCGAGCTTTCGCGCGCGGGCGAGCATTCCCTCCGCACCCTTGTCGTCAGCGGGGACGCCTACCATGACCTTGCCGGTAGGCCAGACGATCTCGCCTTTCGGCGTAACGTAGCGCACGTTGTAGCAGTCACCCTCATGAGCCGAAAGCGCCCGCTCGAGCGTCGGGCACACCACCACGTCGCCGAGAAGCCTCTCAACGGCTCCGGCAACCGAAGCATCAAAGGTGAGCGCATCTATCAAGGCGCGTCCGCCGCATGCGCGAGCCGCTTCAGCTGCAGGAACGTCCAGCTGCGACCCACGCGGCATGAGTACAACGTCGCCAGCCGTTTCGAGCGACTCCAAACGTTCGGAAAGCGGCAAAGCATCGCTGCTTTTATCGACAAGCAGCGCCGCGACGTCGTCTCCTAGCAGGCGCTCAACCAAGTCTTCCATTCCCTCTTCTACGCGCAGGGAATGAGAAAGCGGCTTCGGAGAGCCTTCCAAAGAACCCGCGTTGTCAAGCACCCACGAACGTGCGGGACCTAAAGACCCCATCGCGCGTTCGCGCTCTTCTAATCCCTTTATCTGAGACGTGGTAACCGAAACCGCATCGCGAGCCCCGTCAAGCGCCTTGCGCGCCTCCTCTCGCGCGGAAACGGCTGCTCCCGCCTTTTCGCGCGCCTGCCGCTCAGCAGCTTCCAGCTCTGCCAGCTGCGCCTCTAGCGCCTTGGACGCCGCCTCTTTTTCGGAAGCCTCGGATCCCGCGCGTTGCAGCTGAGCGTCGAGCTCCTGGCGTTTCGCCTCGATGAGCTTGGCCTGAGCAACACCCGCCGCAAGCTCCTCGCGGGTGCGCTCCAAATCACGCTGAGCCTGCTCGCGCGCCGACTGGGCGCCGCGTCGCTCCTTTTCAAGCTCGGCGATGTCGGCGTCGGCTTTGCGGTGCTGAGCCGTAAGGGATGCGTGCCGCTCGGCCAAAACCTCCACCTCGGCATCAGCCTTTTCTTTTTCTGCGCTCACCGAAGCAAGCGTCTCCTCGGCTTGGCGGCGATCGGCCTCCACCTGGGCTCGACGAGTTTTGTCCGCCTCTAGCGAAACCTGCAAATCGGCAGCATAGCCCTGCGCCGCACGCCGTTTTTCATGTAGCAAAAGCGTCGCGGCGTCGAAGCGCTCGAGCGCGGCAGCGGCGCGGCGATACTGCTTGGAGAGCTCTCCCGCGTCAACCGATTGCCGGCGGATGCCTTCTTGGATGCGCTCCACTTCGCGCTCGGCGCCCTCAACGGCTTCTTTCTGCTGCTGAAGCTCTTGGTCAAGGGTCTTCTCGCGTGCGAGCGTGTCCTCCCAGGTTTTTTGCAAGGTACGCAAGTCGTCGACGGCAAGCGACACCGTCATCGAAGAGAGCTGTTCGGAGAGCTCCTGATATGTTTTGGCGCGCTTCGCCTTGCGAGCAAGCGGGCCGAGCTGTCGCTCGACCTCAGCCGCGACGTCTTTCACGCGTGCGAGATGCTGATCCATGCGCTCAAGCTTGCGTGCGCTTTTCGCCTTTCGCTGTTTGTGCTTGAGAACGCCAGCCGCCTCCTCTATGAGAGAGCGGCGGTCCTCCGGCTTCGATTGCAGAATAGCGTCAAGGTTGCCCTGGCTAATGATGGAATGTGTTCCCGTGCCCAAACCGGAATCGTGCAGAATGTCGAGAACGTCCATGCGACGCGCTGCCGATCCGTTGATAAGATACTCGCTCTCGCCCGAGCGATACATGCGTCGCGTAATGGCCACTTCGGAATAATCCACCGGCAACGTGCCGTCCGAGTTGTCGAGCACAAGATCAACCTCGGCGAGACCGACGCTTTTCCGTGCTGAAGAGCCCGCGAAGATGACGTCTTCCATCGCTTGGCCGCGCAGGTTTTTGGCGTTGCGCTCGCCAAGCACCCACAACACGGCATCAGATATGTTCGACTTGCCGGAGCCGTTAGGCCCCACAACTGCGGTTATGCCCGGCTCAAGCGACAGGACGCTTCTATCGGCAAACGACTTGAACCCTTTGAGAATGAGCGATTTCAAATACATTAAGCAACCCTATTGGCCGGCTTTTCTCTGTTGCTTCGCGCGCTCGCGCTCGTTTTTGCGTCGAGCCTTCTCCTCGGCTTTAGCCGCCTTTGCGCGAGCCGCAGCCTCCGCTTTTTCTGCCTTCGCTTTCGCAGCCGCCTCCGCTTTCTCCGCGCGGGCATCGCCGTCAAGGCCAAGACCGAAAAACTCGCCCAAGCGAGCAAGCGTGCTTTTGGCGGCCTGGCTCTCGGCTTCTTTCTTGGTTCGACCGGTTCCTAACGCCAAGCCCTGAGAGCCAGCAAACACCTGGGCCACAAAGGTGCGATCGTGCGGCGGCCCTTGGGTTTCAACGAGTTTGTAGGTTGGAGTGATGCCGTCCTCCTGCAGTTTTTCCTGCAGGGCGCTTTTTGGGTTTTCCGGCTCAAGCGCCAAGTCCTGCGACATCAGCGGCAGAACGGTTCGCGACACGAACTCCCGCGCGGCGCTTATGCCGCCGTCCAGGAAAAGGGCGCCCACCACAGCCTCGTAGACGTTTTCCAGCGCAGAGTGCAAGCCGCGTTTTCCCGTGCCCGCCTCAGAAGACCCGAATACGATTATGTCGGCAAAACCGAGCTCGCCGGCAATGTCGGCCAACGTGGAACCCGCAACCAGCGCAACCTTAATGCGCGTCAAACCGCCTTCGTCGAGATCGTGAAAGCGCTCGAACGCCTCGGTTGCAACGATGGCGCCCAAAATGCTATCGCCCAAAAACTCGAGGCGCTCATAGGAATACTTAACCGCGCGGCCTTCGATTGCGGAAGGGTGCGTAATGGCTGACAGCAAGAAATGTTCGTTAGTGAAGTCATACCGAAGGATCTGTTGAGCCCTATCGAGTTTTCTTCGCTGCTCGTCTGTTAATGCCATTGTTCCAACCTAGCTGTTTGTCTGCTTATCACTATCTGCCGTAATGGACCAGCCAGTTGGCTGGGCATCGGTTCATTCTATCCCAGGCAGCCTACGCTGTTGCCGTCTGCGCGATTATTTCAGAAACGCGTTCCCGAACGAGCTTTGCCGAAGTAAGAACGCCGTTTTTTACCGCCGTGGCGCTAGACGACCCATGCCCCACGATACAGGCGCCATTCACGCCGAGAAGCGGCGCTCCTCCGTACGTGTCGGGGCTAACCTGCTTCTTAAGATCTGAAAGCCCGCCTTTAAGCGCAAGGGCGCCGAGCTTGGTGGCAACAGACTTCATCATGATGTCCTTGAGCGTTTTGAAGAGCACCTTTGAGGTTCCTTCAATGGTTTTGAGGCACACATTGCCCGTGAAGCCGTCGCAGACATACACGTCGAACGTGGCGGCAAGCACATCGCCGCCTTCGGCGTTGCCGGCGAAGTTGGGAAGTTTCTCGCGCATGAGCTTATGGGCGGCCTGCGCAAACTGAGATCCCTTTTCCTCTTCTTCTCCGATGTTGAGCAAAGCCGCACGCGGGCTTTCGATGCCGAGCATCTTTTGGGCGTAGACCGAACCCATACGCGCAAACTGCACCAAGTACTCTGGCTTGCAGTCGGCATTGGCGCCCACATCGCACATGACCACCGGGCGAACAGGAGACGGCAGCACGGTTGCGAGCGCAGGACGCGCTATGCCCTTGACGCGCCCCATTACAAGGGTAGCGGCAGCCAGGCAGGCGCCGGTTGACCCCGCCGAGAAGAAGCCCTGGGCGGCTCCTTCTTTCACCAGGCGGCAACCCACCACAATGGAGGAATCCTTCTTTTTTCGCACCGCCTGAGCAGGATGCTCGCCCATGCCTATCGCCTCGGTTGCAACCTGAGCCACGCATCGCTCGTGGGAGGCGGCGAAAGGAGACACGACTTCATCAGGGCCGCACAGAATCACCGTCAGCTCGGCGTCCTCGGCAAGAGCCTGGGCGACTCCATCAAGCACAACATCGGGGGCGTTGTCGCCACCAAGCGCATCTACCGCAATCGTTACCTTTTCGGACATCACGGCACCTCCTTTTCAGCAGAACGACAAAAAGCCCCCCGGTACGCCTTTACGGCAACAGGGAGGCTTTGCAACTGCATAAACGCAGACGTCTATTCGGTCTCGATAACCTCGCGCTTGCGATAATAGCCGCAGCTGGGGCACACACGGTGCGGCAGCTTCACTTCACCGCAGTTGGGGCAAACGGAACGAGGTGCTGCTTCGATGCGATCGTGTGCGCTGCGACGAGCGTGGGTGCGAGCACGACCCTTTTTATACTTAGGTACTGCCATGACATTGCTCCTTCGTTAAAGCCGGGCGAGGCTTGTTCGCCCGCCTGATTCAATAAACACGCGAAAAAGTATTTTACTCAATTGCTGCAGTACATACAAGATGGATTTTATAATTCATAATCCCATCACGGCAGCAGATCGCCAATCGCGGGAATCCGCTAACCGAGAGCCGCTTCGGGCAACGCCCGCTCACAAAAGGGGCCGTTATCCCCCGAACTGCAACTTATAGTACTTCGCGTAAGTACCGCCACGCGCCAAAAGATCGTCATGGGTGCCAAACTCGACAACGCGGCCCTCGTCAACCACAGCAATTGCATCGGCACCGCGGATGGTAGACAAACGATGCGCGATAATGAGGGTCGTGCGCCCATGCGAAAGCTCGGCAAGCGAATGCTGCACGGCACGCTCGCTTTCGTTGTCGAGCGCGCTCGTAGCTTCATCCAAGATAAGGATGCGCGGGTCGCGCAAAAACACGCGCGCAATGGCAATGCGCTGCTTCTGGCCGCCGGACAGGCGCGCGCCGCGCTCCCCCACCTGAGTATTGAAGCCGTCAGGCAAATCCTCCACGAACTCCAAGATATTCGCCTTGCGTGCGGCATCACGCACTTCCTCGTCGGTGGCATCGGGCTTTCCGTAGGCAATGTTGTCGCGAATGCTTCCGCCAAACAGATACACATCCTGCTGCACGATGCCGATTGCCTCGCGCAACGACATGACCGTCACCTTGCGCACATCCACGCCGTCGATCTCCACCGACCCGCTTCGCGGATCGTAGAATCGCGGCAACAGCGAGCACGTCGTGGTCTTTCCACCACCGGAAGGCCCCACCAGCGCCACCGTGGCTCCCGCAGGCACTTCCAAATCAAGCCCACGCAGCACATCGACATCATCGTATCCAAAATAAACGTCGCGGTAGCGCACATGCCCGCGCACGACTCCTTCGTGAGCCGCTTGCGTCAGCGGTTGCGCGTCGAAAGCGTCCTGAATGTCGGGTCTAATAGCCAAAACCTCAGCAAATCGCCGGAAGCCGGCGTATCCCTTTTGAAAGGTTTCCACAAAATTGATGAGCTGCTCGATGGGCGAGAGGAAGATGCCAATGTAGAGCGCATAGATAGCCAAGTCGGTTACCGCAAGACCTCCCGTTGCCACAAAGTAACCGCCACCTACCACCGTAATGGTATAGAGCACACCCGTGAAGACGGAATTGACCGCATGGAAAGACCCCATGAAACGGTACGAACTTTCCTTGGTTGCAACGAATCGGCGGTTGCTCGCGTCGAACTTGCCCAGTTCAACGTCCTCGTTACCAAACGACTTCACCACGCGAATGCCGCCGAGGGAGTCCTGCAGCTGCGCATTGATGTCCGCCATTTTCCGGCGGTTATCGGTGAAGATGATGCGCTTTTTATAGTTGCGCCATGCCGAATATACCGCCATCAGAGCCGTTGCCGCCAGCATGATGGCAGTTAAAGGAACGTTGACCATAAACAGCAAGACGAACGAGCCGACAATCTTCAAAAGACATATAAAGAGATTCTCCGGCCCATGATGCGCAAGCTCGGAGATATCGAACAGGTCGTTGACGATCTTGCTCATCATTACGCCCGTGTTATGGCGATCGTAGTAAGAAAAGCTCAGCCGTTGGTACTGCTGGTACAAATCGCGCCGCATATTTGCCTCCATGCGCGCGCCCATAATGTGACCCCAGGCGGTAATGAAATACTGGCATGCGGTTCGCAGCGCATAGAGGGCAGCGAATATCGCAAGTATCCAACCGAGCGAGGCAAGCACCGCGTCGGCAGGCCGCAAAAAGAAGTCTTTGGTAAAGAAATTAAGGAACTGGGGAAACGCTAGGTCGATTGCAGCAAGCACCGTCGCGCAGAGCAGATCGAAATAGAACAGGAACTTAAACGGACGGTAATACCCGACGAAGCGCTTCGTTACCTCCCAACCGGAAACCGAAGCTCCAGCTCCCTTACCAGACGGCGTGGCCCCGCCCGCCTGCTCGGTAGTGCGCGCATGCTCGCGCTTGACGCGTTCTGCCTGCGCGCCTGTCCGATCGTTTGTCATGGCAAGCCTAGTCTTGAGAGCCGAAATCGAGATTCTTCAGAACCGAGAAGGGGTTTTCCCTAGCCGGTTGCGCGTCGGCGTCGTCGCTGGCCTTCACCTCTGCAGGGTTATCGCACGCGCAAGGGCCTTCGTTCAAATCGGCGCCGCAATTGGGGCACAGCCCCTTGCATCCCTCGTCGCAAAGGGGCACGAGCGGGAATTCCAGCAGCAGCGCTGCAGTTATGAGCGGCTCGAAGTCTATCACGCGGTCGTCCGGCAAAACCTCGAACTCGTCCTCTTCCATTTCGTCGGGGGCATCATTCGACGGTTCCGTAAGATAGTAGCCCTCTATCTCCCCTGCAACAGGAAAGGAGAACTCCTGAAGGCATCGCGCGCAGGAGGTGCGAGCCGTGCCGCGCACCTCGCCTGTCACCAAAAGGGCTCCGCCGGTATTGGTGACATCCGCCTGCCATACAAGGGGCTCGGCAAAGTCGTACAGGTCGGGACCCGCCTTGATGAGGGGAATTGCGGCATCCCCTTCGAAATGTTTAAATACCGCAGGAGCAAAAAGCTCCGGCGGCATAACCATGCGCAAAGATTGCATATGAACTGAACCTTAACGACCAGCAGCCATCGAATTCGCGTTGAGGCGATCGCGGCAGCGACGGACATTGTTCAAGAGCGTGTCGAGGCTGTTCTCCACATGACCGAAGACTTCGTCAGCGTAATCCTCGGCGCCAGCGCGAGTCTGGCGCTCAAGCTCGCGAGCGTCAGCCAAGATCTGGTCTGCCTGCTGCTGGGAAATGCGAACGATCTCCTGCTCGCTTGCGATGGTCATAGCCTGGCTGCGTGCATCCTCAATCATGCGATTCGCTTCCGCCTCGGCATCGTCGAGCAAGCTTTGACGCTCGCGTACGATCTGACGCGATTGGGCGAACTCGCTGGGGAACGTCTCGCGAATCTCGTCCATGATTTCGAAGGCGGCGTTGATATCCACCTGACGCATGTTGTTCTTGCCAAATACCGGCTTAGAATCCTCAAGGAGGATGGAGAGCTCTTCAAGCAGTCCCAAAACTCCGGTTTCGTCCATCGGATGTATCCTTCCCACACAAATGCCACTGCGTTTCAACTGCGTTTCGCGTGCGCAAAAGCGCATATCTTTGCAAATGATAGCATCTTTCGGGCATTTCCCCAAATCAAACGCACAACTGCGCACAACTCATGCACAACATAGCAGCGGCGAGAGTCAACTTCCGCACCCGCAACGACAAAAGCCCCGACAGACAAAACGCCTGCCGGGGCATCTGCGAAACACGGTTCGACTAGGAAAGCATGTCCAAAAGAACCTGCTTGGGCTGAACGCCGATGGCCTGCTTTTTAACTTGTCCGCCTTCAAATGCAATAAGCGTAGGAACGCTCATGACACCGTAGCGTTGAGCGATGTCGGGGCTTTGATCGATGTCAAGCTTGTAGACCTGCGCCTTGCCGGCAACCTCTTGGGCCACTTCGTCAAGCGTGGGCGCCAGCATCTTGCACGGCCCGCACCATGTGGCAAAAAAGTCAACCAAGACCGGACCTTGGGCGTCGAGGACCTTGGCCTGAAAATCGGAAGAAGAAACGATCTCACTCATGGTGGTCTGCCTCCTTAACGCCAGCGGGCTTCCTGCTGGCAACACGCGCGGTCTGCGCATTTTTTCGCCTTTTGGCAACTTGTCTTGCCCCATTGTAGCCTTATAGGTGCCAACCGCTGCAATTGTTAGTAATTCGTTAGGTGAAACGGCATGCGAAATCCAGGTGAGCGGCTACAGGCGCGCTTTCAAGCAAAAATCCCCTGAGGCAAAAGTAACGGCTTGTTATCGGCTGCGCACGCGGACGGTTGTTCCCAAAAGCCCACTATAATGGAAGAAAATGTCGCAATGAGGAGGTGCGCGATGTCGTTGTCGAACCAGTCCATGCCAAAACCTTCCACACCGCAAACAGCCAGCGCGCACAAGCGCACGCCTACCCCTTGCGCGCTCGACGGCACGCTTCCCGCCTGGAAAGATGCGCATGTTTCCGATGTCGACCTCATCTTGGAAGGCGGCGCTATGCGCGGACAGTTCACCGCCGGCGTGCTCGACGTCTTCATGGACAGAGGCTTGTTTTGCAAACGCACCATCGGCGTATCGGCGGGGGCGCTCTGCGGGTACAACTACGTTGCAGGCGCTACCGGTCGGTCGTGCTATCTGAACGTAAAGTACTGCGACGACTGGCGCTATCTTTCGCTTAAAAGCTTCGTTCGCACGGGAAACGCCTACGGAAGAGAGTTCGCGTTCGACCACATTCCCCGAACGCTTGAGCCTTTCGATGCGCGTTCGTTCGACGACTCCCCTCTCTCGCTCGTGGCGGTTTCCAGCAACCTCGAAACCGGAGAGGCCGATTACCATGCCCTCACCTCTACGGAAGAAGGCATGCCCTATGTCATAGCCTCTTCGTCGATGCCTTTGGTTAGCAAGGAAGTGGTTGTCGACGGCAAGACGCTTTTGGACGGGGGCACCTGCGACAGCGTGCCCTACCTCTACTCCCTCCTTACCGCACCGCGCGAAAGAAAACGGGTAGTCGTGCTTACCCAAGACGACACCTACGAAAAAACGCCCAACCGCCTTTTACCTCTTCTGAGCCGCGTATACTCAAACTACCCTTATTACCTCGATCGCCTGCAATACCGCCACGTCGAATACAATCGAACCTATCGGGCCGTGGCAAAAGCGCAGGGACGAGGCGAGATTTTCGTCATTCGTCCGCAAAAGCCGGTGCAAGTTGCCAGCATGGAAAAAGACCCGGGCAAGCTGATGGATCTTTACGAACAGGGCTGCAAAGAGGCGGTTCGTGTCTGGAATGACCTCATGCGCTATCTGGAGAAATAGCGCGAACAGCCCGACGCGAGCTTCGCCGCGCAGCACGCAGTCGAGCCCAAGGCAAACGATTCGGGTTCAAACGCGCAGTTGAGCAAACCGTTTCCCCGAGCAGGCACGATTCTCAAGCGCTATAATGGAACGCCGCATAAGCAAGGTTGCCGTATTGTGCAAACGAAATCGCTCCAAAAGCGCAACAGAGAAAGGCTTACATGGCAGAGGATTTCATCTCTCTTTTCGTTATCGCCCTCGTGGCGCTTGCATGTCCTATTGCCGCACGGCTCGTTCCCGGCAAGCTCGTTCCAGAAACCGTGTTCCTCCTCATAGGCGGCATGGTGCTCGGGCCTCACCTTGTAGGCGTGATCCACCTTACCGGACCAGTCGATTTGCTATCCGAACTTGGTTTGGCGTTTCTGTTTCTCCTTGCGGGCTATGAGATTAACCCGTCTAGCCTCACGGGGTCTCAGGGAAAGCGAGGCCTGGCAACCTGGGCGGTATCCATCGTTTTGGCTTTCGTCGCCGTGAGGCTCTCTCCCGACTTTTCCGCGAGTCACATTGACGGCGTCGCAGTTGCCATCGCTATGACAACCACAGCCCTGGGAACGCTGCTTCCCATCCTCAAAGAGCGTGGGCTTTCCGGCACGCCGGTCGGAAACGCAATACTGTCGTACGGCACCTGGGGCGAGCTCTGCCCCGTTCTTGCCATGGCGATTCTCCTTTCGGCGCGCAGCACGTGGCAGACGGTTGTTATCTTGCTTTTGTTCCTCGCGGTTGCGGTGCTTGCCGCAGTCATCCCCTCGAAAATGCATCGAGCGGGCAGCAAGCTGTTTGCCTTCGCCGAAAAGACGCGCCACACCAACTCTCAAACGCTGGTGCGTGCCGTGGTTGCCTTACTGGTAGGGCTTGTGGCGTTGTCTGCAGTGTTTGAGCTTGATATCGTACTCGGCGCTTTTGCCGCCGGATTCGTTTTGCGCTACATCGTTCCCGAGGGAGACCATGAGCTTGAGCGCAAGCTCGAAGGGATGGCCTACGGATTCTTCATTCCGCTGTTTTTTATCGTTTCAGGAGCAAACATCGACATCATGGGAGTATTCACCCAGCCCACCCTGCTTGTCATGTTTATTGTCTTGCTGCTGCTCATTCGCGCACTGCCTATTTTCATCGCGCAAAGCATCGGAAAGGCGAGCCGTGCGCTCCTTAACGTACATGAACGTCTGACCGTTTCGCTGTACTGCACCACCGCGCTACCTATCATAGTGGCCGTCACCGCCGTCGCCGTAAACGCCGGTGCCATGACGTCCGACACAGCCGGGACGCTCGTGGCGGCAGGTGCCGTCACGGTGTTTCTCATGCCTTTGCTCGCTTCGATTGTTAATCGGTATTATTCCCATAAAGAGCCTTTCGAACAATAAAGTCCTATACAATACCGAACGGCAATGCGAAGCTAGAAAGGCGGTTCCTACATGATTGGAACCATTGCAAACACCGCGCTCATCATCGTGGGCAGCCTCATTGGAGGCACTATTCGACGCGGCTTGAAAGAGAAATACCAGTCGATACTATATACGGCAATGGGCTTAGCTGCGTTCGGCTTGGGAATCAATGCCGTGGTTCAAAACATGTCGCAGAGCTCTTATCCGGTGCTGTTTATCGCCAGCTTGGCCATCGGCGGCGTTATCGGCACTGCTCTCGATATCGAAGGGCACTTCAACAACCTCGTAAACAGCCGATCGAAAAGCGAATCGAACCTCGCACGCGGGCTCTCCACCGCCATCATGCTTTTCTGCATCGGAACGCTCTCCATTCTCGGCCCGGTGAACAGCGCCCTTTATGGCGACGAGACGTTTTTGTTCACCAACGCAACGCTCGACTTCGTGACCTCTATGGTGCTTGCGTCCACCTTTGGATACGGCATCGCCTTTGCTGCGGTGGTTCTGTTCTGCTGGCAGGGCGGAATCTATCTGCTTGCGAGCTTCGCCGCGCCCCTGCTTACCGATGGGCTTATGGCTGAAATATCCATTGTTGGCGGGTTCCTTATTCTGGCATCGGGTCTTTCCATCCTCAAGATCAAAGAGATCTCAACGATGAACATGCTTCCCGCGCTTGCGGTGCCTCCCCTCTGGTTCGCCCTCATGCATTTCACCAACGGGCTTGGCGGGCTGCTCTAAATTGCAGCACGCTCGATTGCGAGCGTGCGTCCTTCGTCGACCCCCATGCACCTTCGCCGGCCCCCATGCAAACGAAAGCGGCTCGGGAACCTTACCCGAGCCGCTTAGAAATAATCGCTTTAGGAGGCTATGCTACAAGGCCGCTTCGCGGATAACGTCGACCAGCTTCTCTACCGGCCACGACCCTTGGTCGCCCTCGTGGCGGTCGCGCACGCTTACCGTGTGCTCCTCAACTTCCTTGTCGCCAAGCACAACCATGTAGGGAATCTTTTGGCTTTGCGCCTTTGCGATCTTCACACGCATGGGCTCGTTCTGCTCGTAGACCTCAACGCGACCTCCTGCGGCCTTCAGCGTGCGCTCCAGGTCATGCGCCGCATCAATATGACGGTCGGCGATAGGCAGGACGGCAACCTGTACCGGGGCGAGCCACAGCGGCAACGCGCCCGCATAGTGCTCGATCAAGATACCCAAGAAGCGCTCGATGGAGCCGAAAATCGCACGATGCAGCATCCAGGGACGCTCTTCGGTGTTGTCTTCGGTGCGGTACGTCAGCCCGAAGCGCTCAGGCAAGTTGAAATCCACCTGCACCGTCGAGCACTGCCAGGTGCGCCCGATGGCGTCTTTGACCTTGATGTCGATCTTGGGGCCGTAGAAGGCACCGTCTCCTTCGTTGATGTCGTAGGCAAGATCGTGGCGTGCACACGCCTCTTTCAGGGCATTGGTGGCATGCTCCCACATGTCATCGGTGCCGATGGACTTTTCGGGACGCGTGGAGATCTCGGCAGAATACTCGAACCCGAACGTCTTCATGATGTGGTCCACCAAGTCAAGAATGGCAACGACCTCGCCTACCACCTGCTCGCGCGTGCAGAACACATGCGCGTCGTCTTGGGTAAATCCGCGTGCGCGCAGCAAGCCATGCACTACACCGCTCATCTCATGACGATACACCGTGCCGAACTCGAAATAGCGCAACGGGAGATCGCGGTAGGAATGGATCTCGTTGCGGTACAGCATCACGTGGCCCGGGCAGTTCATGGGCTTCACGCCGTATTCCGACAGGCGCGGCTCTTCGTCGGATCCTTCGTTGATGTTGAAGAAGTACATGTTCTCTTTGTAGTAGTCGTAATGACCGGAGGTCTTCCACACGTCTGCCTTGTAGATGTGCGGCGTGATGACCTCTTCGTAGCCGCGCTCGTAGAGATCGCGGCGCAGCCATTCCTGCATCAGGCGAATCACGCGCGCTCCCTTGGGGAGATACAGCGGCAAGCCGACGCCGGCGTCCTCGTCCATCATGTAGATGCCCAGCTCGCGGCCAAGCTTGCGATGGTCGCGCTTCTCTGCCTCCGCCAAATTGTGCAAATGCTCGTCAAGCTCTTTCTGCTTGAAAAACGCCGTGCCGTAAACGCGCTGCAGCTGCTCGCGGTCGGCATCTCCCTTCCAATACGCGCCCGCCAGCTTCATCACCTTAAAGGCGCCGATCTTGCCGGCGGAGGGAACATGAGGGCCGCTGCACAGGTCGACAAAGCTGCCGTGACGATAGATGCTGATCTGCTCGTCGGAGGGAAGCTCGTCGATATGCTCGAGCTTGAAGCGCTGGTCGGCGAAAATCTCCTTTGCCTGCTCGCGCGTAACCACCTCGCGGACGAACGGCTCGTCGGCTTTGACGATAGCGCTCATCTTTTCTTCGATAGAGGAGAAATCGTCGGGCGTGAGCGAACGAGACAGCTCGAAATCGTAGAAGAAGCCGTCTTCGGTAGACGGTCCGAACGCAATCTGGGCGCCGGGGAAGAGCTCTTGCACCGCCTCCGCCATCACATGGGCGCACGAATGGCGCATGATTCCAAGCGCCTCGACGGATTTCGAAGTGATTATCTCGACGGTAGCGCCGTCATGAACGGGCGCATTCAAATCGACGGGCACCCCGTCGATCTTGCCCGCAAGGGCGGCTTTCGCCAAACCTGCGCCAATCGAGGCGGCAACATCTGCGATGGTTGCCCCTTCTTGGAGCTCCTTGACGGAACCGTCGGGAAGGATGATGTTCATAGTTGCTTCCTTTCTCGCGCCGGGCGCGCACAAAGCGCCTGCGCTGTCTTGCCGGATGCGCACAAAGCATCTGCATGTCGGGTTACACTGCCGTCCGATAAAACGCCACTCGAACAGCTGCCTTAGTATGCCACTACCTTGCGTGTTGCGACCGGGAATTCATAGGAGATGCCGAAATACCCTGCGAAAAGATGCGGTTTTGTAGATAGTCGGGTATAATCGCCACAAGGTGGAATCCACCCTACGACCTCGGTTTATCCATCCTGTAACCCCGTGTTTGCCCGTTCTGGCCTAGGAGAAGCATGGACACTAAAAGCGCACCTGCCGCACCCGAAAAACCCGTAAAGAAGATCCCTTTGCTTTACAAGGTCTACGGTCTCTACTGCCTTTTGTCCGGTGCGCTTATCTTTATCGGAGTTGCCGCCATCGTAGGACTATCGGCAACCGGCGCCATCAACCTTACCGCAGGGTCAAACGACGCCTCGCTTACCTTCATCCTCACCGTTATCGAATTCGTTCTCGTGGGCATCGAAAGCGTTTCGCTCGTTGTTTTTGGCGTCTCTCTCCTAAAGAACTGGCGACGCTATGCCGCCCAAATCGCCTACGTGCTCATAGCCATCAATCTCGTTAACCTCATCATCGAGATCATGCTGCATGGAATTGGCACGAATCTCACGCCGGCGTTCGTTCAGCTTGCGATACTCATCGTCATCTCAGTTACGGTTGACCCCACGCTGCGCGAAGAGCGAAAACGAGAGCGCGTGCAGCGCGACAAAGAGCTTGAGGCCGAGGCGAAGGCCGGGACGCTCGGACGCGCAAAGGGCGACAGAGGGTTTATCGAGCTTGACTTTTTCAATCTGTTCTGGGTGTTTGTGGTGTGCTGCGTTTTGGGGCTCATCATTGAAACGGTGTACCACATGGTGGTTGTCGATCCCGGCGTCTACCAGGATCGTGCGGGAATGCTTTTTGGCCCCTTTTCTCCCATTTACGGGTTCGGCGCCGTGCTAATGACGGTTGCGCTCAACCGTTTCTACAAGAGCAACTTCCTCATTATCTTTTTGGTGAGCGCGGTGATCGGCGGGTTGTTCGAAGCTGCCGTTTCCTGGTTCATGCAGACGGCATTCGGCGCTGTGGCTTGGGACTACAGCGGCTCGACGATATTCGGCTTGTTTCCCGACCCTATCGCCGATCTGTTCCAGGGACGCACAAGTGCGCTCTTCATGTGCATGTGGGGTGCTCTTGGGTGCGTGTGGATCAAAGTCTGCCTTCCGTGGCTGCTCAAGCTTATCAATCTCATTCCATGGAAGGCGCGCTACGGCGTCACCACCGTTTGCGCGGCGCTCATGCTCGTCAACGGCGTCATGACCCTCGAGGCGCTTGATTGCTGGTACCAGCGGGAATCGGGATACTCCCCCACCTCTCCGGTAGAGGAGTTCTACGCAAAGAACTTCGACAATGCCTACATGGAGCACCGTTTCCAGTCGATGACCATCACGCCCGACGATTCTGCACGAGCCGACGATGCGCTTACCCCCACAGCGTAGCCTGTACAATAAGCTTGTCTAGGAGCGCATAAGAGAAGGCTGGTCGCGTTGAGTTCTCGCCTCTACGCGACCAGCCTTTCTGTCATTGACGCAGTAAGGGAAAGAGGGGCAATCTCGCATAAGCCCCAAGTCGCCTAGCCCGAAACGGACATCTGAGCGACAAACAGCAACTACTGCTGCGGCTGCTGCGCTTGCGCGTGCTGCTCGCCGCGAGGAGCCTGCTGAGGACGGCGCTGCGGACGCTGCCTGCGCTGTCCGGACTGCATCGGAGTAGCGCAGTACGGGCAAACGGTCCATGAGGGATCAAGCGCTCGGTGGCAGGTGGGGCACATATTCTTCAGGCGCGTATGGCAGTTCGGACACAGGATGAAATCGCCTTCCACCGGATAGCCGCAGTTGGCGCACTCGCCGTACTTCATCAGCTGACGCTGCTTGAGAGCAATCTCAAGCTCTTGCTCATCACGATCGATCTGCAAGAGCGACGGACGAAGCAGGCAATACGCGACCACGCCCAAAAAAGGGATTAACGCGATCAGGCACCAGACCCACGACGTGCCGCGCTGATACGCATCACGCGCAACCCAGACGATGGACAGCACGTACAAAATGACGAGCACCACAACTACAGCAGTGAAAGCCGCCTGAAGCTCGGGCGTCCAAAGCTGGGACAGCAGTTCGCTCATAACAACCTCGATCTCTTACGGGCGCCGCCGGCCTATTCCCTGCGTGCGCGTTGCTTAGCCGTGCGCATTTCGCTACGCACGGCACCACATTATAGCAAAAAGCTTACTGCAGCTCGGAAAGTTCCTGCTCCACGCGGGAAAGCTGATCTTCCAGCTCCGCCAACTTCGCCTTGTCCTTCTCAATGATCTCCGGTGCAGCCTTCGCTAAGAATCCGGGGTTTTGGAGTTTCTTGCCGTACTTGGCAACATCTGCCGATAGCTTCTTCTGTTCCTTTTGGAGGCGGCTGCGTTCGGCATCGAAATCAATGAGGCCCGCCAGAACGCTGTAGACCTCAGCACCCTCAACTACCACCGCCGCACTTTCGGCAGGTTTTTGAGCGTCGGTCGCAACAGTGAGAGAAGACACGCGCGCCAGCGAAGTAATTTGAGCCTCCAGGCTACGCAGCACCTCTGCCGCCTCCTGCTGCGCGTTCACCACCACCTCGAGCTCCTGGCGAGGAGCGATGCCGTAACGCGCACGGGTGGAGCGCACGGCGCCCACCACAGCGCACAACAGGCCAACCGCGCGCTCAGCCTCAGGATTAATCCATTTTTCGAGCGTTTCGGGCTCGGGCCATTTCGCCACCATCAGAGCAGGAGCCTCATCTTCTTCGTGAGGCAGGTGCTCCCAAATCGCCTCGGTAACAAACGGCATAGCAGGATGCAGCAGACGCAACGCGGAATCGAGCACGAACACCAAGTTACGCTGCGTTTGCAAACGCGCCTCAGGATCGGCGTCCTCGCGCAGGTCGGCCTTGCAGAATTCAATGTACCAGTCGCAGAACTCGCTCCAGAAAAACGCATTGAGCTCGCGGGCGACCTCACCGAACTGGTAGGTGGTAATGCCTTGGGTCACCTGCTTGGACAGACGAGCCAAACGGCTGAGAATCCAGGCGTCCGCCTGCGTGCGCACAGCGGGTTCGCCGGGAACATAGCCATCCAAATTGCCCAAAACAAAGCGGCTTGCGTTCCATATCTTAGTCACGAAACCACGCGCCTGCTCGGTGCGGGGGCTGCCCAAAAGCTCATGGGTCTTTTTGTCGATGTCGGCGTCAAAGCGCACGTCCTGGTTGTTGGTCACCAGCGTAAGCAGATTGAAGCGCATGGCGTCGGCGCCGTATTTATCAATGAGGTCCATCGGGTCAACGCCGTTGCCCTTGCTCTTCGACATGCGCGTGCCGTCTTTGGCGAGAATGGTGGCGTAGATAACTACGTCATGGAACGGGATTTCCTTGCAGAAGTATGTGGACGCCATGATCATGCGCGCCACCCACAACGCGATGATGTCGCGGGCGGTTACCAACGCCGTGGTGGGATGATGCCCTTCCATACGCTCTGGGTGCTCAGGCCACCCTTGGGTCGCAAACGTCCACAACTGGCTGGAAAACCACGTGTCCAAAACATCTTCGTCCTGGCGAACGTGCGCCCCGCACTTCGGACAGGAGTCGACGTCCTCAGCAAGGGCGTCGGTCCAACCGCATTGGTCGCAGTAGAACACCGGAATGCGATGACCCCACCACAGCTGACGGCTGATACACCAGTCTTTCAGGTTTTCCATCCAGGTAAGATACGTTTGCGTCCAGCGTGCAGGATGGAATGTCACCTTCCCGCTGGTAACGACTTCAGTTGCCGGGCCTTTGAGCTTCTCCACGGCAATGAACCACTGCTCGGAAAGCCAAGGCTCAAGCGTGGTGTCGCAACGATAGCAATGCATAACCGAGTGGTGATGGTCTTTCACATGATCGAGCAAGCCGTGCTCCTCGAACCACGCAACCACCGCCTCGCGGCATTCCTCGCGACTCATGCCAGAAAAATCGCCATAGCCTTCCACAACATGAGCCGTCTCGTCAAATATATTTACCTTTTCCAAATCGTGACGCTCGCCCATGCCGAAGTCGTTGGGGTCGTGAGCGGGAGTTACCTTTACAAAGCCCGTTCCAAAGCCTGCATCGACATAAAAATCGCTGAAGATTGGTATCTCGCGGTCAACAATAGGAAGAACGACCGTCGCGCCTACAAACGGCTCCTTGTCGTGATCTTTGGGAGAAACAGCCACGCCCGTGTCGCCCAGCATGGTTTCCGGACGCGTTGTCGCAACAACAACGTAGTCCTTGCCGTCCACCGGCTCTTTGAGCGGGTAGCGCAAATACCACAGATGACCGTCTTCTTCCTTGTATTCGGCCTCATCGTCGGCAATGGCAGTGGTGCAGTGGGGGCACCAGTTCACGATACGCTTGCCCCGATAGATCAACCCGTCGTGGTACCAATCGCAAAACACCTTGCGAACCGCAGTTGCGTAGTCGGCGTCCATCGTGAAGTGCGGGTCGGAAAAGTCAATCGAGCAGCCCATGCGCTTGATCTGCTCGACGATATGTCCGCCATACTCGCGCGTCCAATCCCAGCACGCCTCGAGAAACTTCTCGCGCCCGATCTCCCTACGCGAGATGCCCTCGCTCGCAAGCTTTTTATCGACCTTGGTCTGCGTTGCGATGCCGGCATGGTCGGTGCCGAGGATCCAACGCGTAGAAACACCACGCATGCGATTCATGCGTATAAACGTATCCTGGATGGTGTCGTCAAGCGCATGACCCATGTGCAACACGCCCGTTACGTTGGGTGGGGGTATGGTAACGGTGCAATCGCCGACGCCGGGATTTCGACGATAGTACTCCCCCGCCATCCACTTGTCTAAAATGCGCTGCTCCTCAGCGGCCGCATCGTAGGTCTTAGGCATGTTCTCCATGGTTGTCGTGCCCCTTTCCCGGTGCATAACCCACATTGTTCCAAAGATAAAAACAGGCGCGGCCCCGGCATGAGGGGCCGCGTGCATGAATCATACTACGCTTACGCGCTTTGCTCGACGGCGCCTTCGGCAGTCGGAGTTTCTTT
Source organism: Candidatus Aphodovivens excrementavium (assembly GCA_018715935.1). Classification (GTDB taxonomy): domain Bacteria; phylum Actinomycetota; class Coriobacteriia; order Coriobacteriales; family Eggerthellaceae; genus Aphodovivens; species Aphodovivens excrementavium. The sequence continues at coordinate 29,221 of DVKR01000037.1, read as the reverse complement.
AATCGAAGCGCTCGCCGCCGGCACGGCCTTAAGCGGCTCGATGGCGGGTGCCGTTTCGCCCACGATGTCGCTTTCGCGAATCACCACCATCGTTTGCTCCTTGTGTTCAGGCAGATCGTACATCACGTCTTGCAGCACTCGCTCGCAAATGGAGCGCAAACCGCGCGCTCCCGTGCCGTGTTCGACCGCCTCGCGAGCGATAGCGCGCAAGGCTTCCTGCGTGAACTCAAGTGTGGAGTTCTCGAATTCGAACATCTTCCTGTATTGCTTGACCAAAGCGTTTTTAGGTTCGGTGAGAATGCGAACGAGATCGTCTTCGGACAGCTCGTTGAGCGAAGTGATGACCGGAATACGACCCACGAACTCGGGAATCATCCCGTATTTGTTCAGATCCTCGGGTAAGACCTGAGCCAAAAGCTCCGCTTCTGCATGTTTTTTGCTTTCCGGCAGCTCCGCATTGAAGCCGAGTCCGCTTTTGCCAACGCGCGCAGCAATAATGTCAGCCAGACCGACAAAAGCTCCACCCAAGATGAAAAGGATGTTGGTGGTATCGATGTGGATGAGCTCCTGCTGGGGGTGCTTGCGTCCGCCTTGCGGAGGAACGCTTGCCTCGGTCCCCTCGACGATCTTAAGCAACGCCTGCTGAACGCCTTCGCCCGACACGTCTCGCGTAATCGAGAGGTTTTCCGCCTTGCGGGCGATCTTATCTATCTCGTCCACGTAGATGATGCCTATCTGCGCGCGCTCGATATCGAAATCGGCAGCAGTGATGAGCTTCAGAAGGATGTTCTCAACGTCCTCGCCCACATAGCCCGCTTCAGTGAGCGTGGTGGCATCCGCAATTGCGAACGGCACCTTGAGCGTGCGCGCCAGCGTTTGCGCCAGCAGCGTCTTGCCTGAGCCGGTGGGACCCAAAAGCATGATGTTGCTTTTCGCAAGCTCCACGTCGCCTTCTTGAGCATCGGCGCCCAGGCTGATACGCTTGTAGTGGTTGTACACCGCCACGGAAAGTGCACGCTTCGCCTGCTCTTGACCCACAACATGTTCGGAAAGCCTATCGTAGAGCTCGTGCGGCGTCGGCAGGGCGCCTAGAATCTCGGCAGGAGACGGCGTGGCGGAAGCTACCGCCTCAGCGCTATGACGCGCGTGACGCGGGGCGACCTCTTCGTCTTGGTCGGGCTTCATCGCTGCGACCGACAAACCGAGATCGCGCATCATCGCATCGGCGCAAACCGAAATGCACTCGTCGCAGATATAGATGCCGTTTGGCCCGGAGATCATAGCCGCAACCTGGCCAGGACGCTTCCCGCAAAACGCGCAAACGATGTCGTCATCGGCCGCAAAGCCGTCGTTTCTGTCTTTTGCCATGGGGTGCTATTCGCTCTTCTCTTCGGAGGAGGCGGCGCGAGAGGTGGTGATGCGATCCACCAGGCCGTACGCCACTGCTTCCTCGGCGGTCATCCACTTATCGCGCTCGCAATCGGCATGCAGCTGCTCGGGCGTCTTGCCGCAGTGCTTGGCCAAAATGCCCTCCAGACGATCGCGCGTCTTTTTTATCTCCTCTGCCATAATTTGAATGTCGGTTTGCTGGGTGTGGCCGTCGCCCGTACCGCCCATCGGCTGATGGATGAGCACCTGAGCGTTGGGCAGGATGAAGCGCTTGCCCGGCGCACCGCCTGCGAGCAGAACAGACCCCATGGAGGCGGCGATGCCTAGGCAAATGGTGGACACGTCGCATTTCACAAACTGCATCGTGTCATAGATCGCAAGGCCTGCAGACACGCTGCCGCCCGGAGAGTTGATATAAAGCGCAATGTCTTTATCGGGATCGGCGCTCTCGAGATGAAGCAGCTGAGCCACAACCGAATTGGCAACGTGGTCATCAATTGCCTCTCCCAAAAAGACGATGCGATCATTCAACAGACGAGAATAGATGTCGTAGCTGCGCTCGCCGCGCGGGGATTGTTCAATGACATACGGAATAAGCGCCGAACGAGCCGGCATGAAATCGTTACCCATAATTACCTCGCTAGCCTTATGCGGCTTGCCGCCGCGCACTTAATTGCCTTAGTCGTTATAACACACAGGCGCGCCATGGGCGCGCCTGCAAAAAACCTTATCCAAACCGTCACTTATTCAGCGTCGGCGGCTGCCTCTTTTTTGGAAGAGCTTTTCTTAGACGAGGTCTTCTTAGCAGACTTTTTATCGGCGCCGAGAGGCTTCATCTCAGTGACCTTCGCCTTGTCCATTACGTCTTTTGCAGCGTTAGAACGCATGATGCCCTCGCGCAGCAGATGCAAGCGGCCGCCCTCGCGCCACTCTTTTTCCAAGGCAGCCGGATTGGCAGCGCCGCTGTTCTTGAACTCTTCGGCAAGATCCTCGTCGGTTACCTGCAGATCGTAATGGCGCGCCCATGCGTCCAAAGCCAAATCCTGCTTGACGTTGTCGGCAGCTTGCTGCTTCACGTCGTCTTTGAACTGATCCGCCGAAACTCCCTGATCTGCAAGGTATGCGTCAAAGGTCATGCCCTGGCGCTGAAGCTGCTGGAAGAAGTCTTGCAGCAGCTGGGTTTCGGCCTGCTCGCACATTGCCTCGGGAACGTCGCCCTCAAGGCGCTTCGCAAGCTCGCCGAGACAAGAAAGCTCTTTCATGCGCGGAAGAATGTCTTCCTTTTGCGCCTTGATAGACTCGGCAATGCGCGTACGCATGTCTTCAGCGCTCTCGAAACCGAGCTTCTCTTTCGCCCATTCGTCGGTGAGCTCGGGAACAACCTTCTTCTTAACCACCTTTACTTCGACCTCAAAATGAATCTTGGTGGTCTTGCCTGCAAGAGGCGCGGTCATGACGGTGGTCTCTGCGGGCATGTCGATGTCGAACTCTTTCGACTGGCCTTTCTTCAGACCCATCAGCTCGTCGTTGAAAGCCTGCGGCAAGAGCGTGGAATCCATGCCCCACAGACGAGACTCCGTGGTGATAGAGGGAATGTCTTCGCCCGCATCGTCAGTTGCCTTGATGGAAAGCTCCACCCAGTTCTCGGGCTTGACCTTAGTGGCCGCACTGGCGTCGACCAGCTCGAAATAGTGCTCGCGCAGCTCGTCGATCTGCTGCTGAATCTCTTCGTCGGTTGCGCCTTCTGCAGGAAGCTCGATCTCCACCGGCTCATAGCTTGAAAGTTCGAACTCGGGCTTGACCTCAACCTCGAAACTGAAAGAGAAATCCTTGCCGGACTCAACGAGATCCATGCCCTCTTCGTCGAACTGAGGATTCGCGACCGGGTAGATGTTGCTTTCATCGATGGCAACCGGATAGGTCTCATTTACGATATCGTCGCTTACCGTTGCCGCGATATAGTTTTTGCCCAAGGCATTGTCGATAACCGGACGAGGGGCTTTGCCCTTGCGGAATCCGGGGAAATTGTACTTCTGCGCAGCTTGGCGATACGCCTGCTTGATGCGAGAATCAACCTGCTTAGCGTCGACGGTAACCGACACCTTGACGCGGTTGCCTTCCAATGCCTCTACTTTAGTATCCACGTAACTTTCCTCCATACTGTACCGTTGTGCCATAAGGCATGTGATAACGCAGTTATCACCGCATGCGAGCCACAAATAAGACTTGCGCCCTAAAGCCCGCACACGCCGACTTGGCATTATCGCACAGTGAGCAGTTAAGCGAAACCCCGTTCATGAAACCTACGAGCGAATTGAGGGCGAATTTCGCGCGCAAGGCTTCGGTCGATTCGAAAGCTATTTCGCTTGCGTTAATCATCAACCTTTACAAGTTGGAAAACACGCCATATGCACTGTTTTTTTACCGTTAAACAGGTATGATGGATAAGATAACGTATTGGTATGCAGAAAGGCGATGCCGCGTGAACGCACTCTTAAACATTCCTCAAGAACGCGAACTGAAACGCCTCATAGACTTCGAGCGGAAAACCTGCAGCGTCGAAGGCGAACTCGTATATCGGTGCGCTTTGCCCTATCGACCCGATGACGAGCTTCAGGCCGAACTCATAGGAAAGGGCATGCTCGCAGAACACCCCGACCCGCGGCGAGGAACCATCGTGGTGATCACGACTGACGGGTACTCATACTTCATGGAAAAAGCCCGGCAGGAAAAAGATCGTGCACGGGCGCACCGCCGAGAAATGCGCTTGGTGGTTGCCGGCGTGCTCGGTGGCGCCATTTGCGTGATAGCGGGATTTTTACTCGGGCACTTCTTCTAAGAGATGGTGCGGGCGAAAGGACTTGAACCTTCACGGGTTGCCCCACCAGAACCTAAATCTGGCGCGTCTGCCTATTCCGCCACGCCCGCACAACTGCCCCGATGCCGTGCAAAGCCTTCTGAGCCGCCGCATCATGAGCGGCGAACATCATAGCAGAACGGCGCATCCCGTGCACGATGCAATATCAGCAGATTGTCGAGTATTAGAAAATGAAAAAACCCTCTTGCGCATGAAAACCAACGTACGTATAATACTTCTTCGCGCCATGGTGGGTATAGTTCAGTTGGCTAGAACGCCAGATTGTGGCTCTGGAGGTCGTCGGTTCGAGTCCGATTACCCACCCCAGCGCGCAAAACGACACTTCATGGACCGTTAGCTTAGTTGGTAGAGCAGGGGACTCTTAATCCCAAGGTCCGGGGTTCGAGTCCCCGACGGTCCACCACTTGAACTAAAGCCCCAGCCCGGGGCTTTTTTCATTCATTCGCTTGCTGAATTTGAAAACCTATGATCCTTGCGCGATGCGGTACTATTGCGTTGAGCTTCGTCAGTAGACATGATCCGAAAGGAGCTCGACGATGACATCGTTCCTTGAAGATTTCAAACTTATCATGCACGCAAACCGCGACGACTGGAACGACGTGCGCGCGGGAGCAGCCAAGCCGCTTCTCCCCTTCGGCAAAGCGAAGAAGCGCTACGAAGAACTCCAGCGTCTCGATTCGGCTCGCAAACGCTACGGGATCCCCTGTTTCGAGGGAGACCACAACGCATGGGCGCTTGAGGTGGTGAGCTCGTTCGATCGGGCGAACCCCTATCCGCAGACGCGCTGCGTCCTTCCGGAGGATGCCGCAGACAAGGCTCTCGCAGAGCTTTCGCTTCTCAAAACGGACACGGACTGGACACATCGCTTGTTCACCCAGCTGAACGAAAGCTGGGGGCTGCGCAGCTCGTGGGACGAAGCGACGAAGCTTTACGGAGCGCTCGTGGACGGCAACCCGCTGCCGCTCGACCGGCGCGAGACGGCATGCTACTTCGCCGTCGAGGCCGAAACCTTCGCGAAGCTCGCGCCGCCCGCGTTCAACATAAAGCGAGTGACGTCGCTGCACGCCAATCTGCGCCGGCGCCTGCACAGCGAGGAGCCCTCCGGCATCTCCACCGTAGCCGCCCGCGCGCTTCCCTCGCTGCCCAACCTCGTTGAGGCGTTTGACCGCGCGTTGCCCGCCGATCGCATCCTGGCTTGCGAGCGAGAGTTTTGGAAGGCGTTCGGCACGTTCTCGCGCAATCTCCGGTTCGCCTACGGACGAGAATGCGGCTGGGTACGCCCCTACCACGGGAGAAAGCCCGACGACCGGCATGCGATGCGCACGGACTGGGGGCGCCGGCTCATCCTGTTGCGCGCCGAGCTGAACCTCCTCACCCGGGCCTGCTACGACGACGTCTGGGATCTTGTTCAGATAACGGCGAATTATAGCTCGATCCTCAGATCTCCAACCGAACGGCGTCTGTTCTTCAAGCCGCAGCGCGCCCGACTCGACCGCTACACGAAAGAAGAACGCGGCAGGCGTGACCGCGCCGAAAAGAAGCGGCACGCGGAAGCGATGGCGCGCATCAGGCGAGACGAGGAGCGCGAGAGGGAGCGACGCAGAGCCGGATACCCGCTTGCCGGCGGCGCTTCAGACGAATTCGACGAGGCGTTTGGGTCCTGCGAGTTCGGCAACTCCTACTCCTACGCCTGGTACACCGACCGCGATTCCTACAACGACGTCGCGCGCTAACCTCCGTCGAGGAGCCACGGGTACGCAGACCTGGCAGGTCGTCATCTCAAAGTATTTTCGCCTCGTCCCCGCCCCTCGCGCCAGGCAGGGACGGCACGGCGCGCGATCCACCACGCCGCAGCCGCAACAATAATCGCAACAAGCGCGTACGTCACGATGTCCGACACCCACGACACCTGATCGGACACCTGCTGCCAGGCGCTTCCCGCAGCGGCTCCCAGCGAGCACAGCAGCGTGTTCCACACCGCTGATCCCACAAGCATGTAAACGGTAAACCGTGCGATCCCCATGCGCGCCGTGCCCGCCGGGATGGAGATGAGGCTGCGGATGCCCGGAATGCAGCGGCAGATGAGCACCGTGATCTGCCCGTGACGCTCGAACCACGACACTACGCGCCGCACGTCGTCGCCCTTAAAGCCGAGAAGTCGCAGCGGACGCGTGTCGAACAGCCGAGAAAGCCGCTCTTGCGAGAGAAGGCATCCTACCCCGTACAGCACAAACGCCCCCGCAAGCGAACCTGCAGTCGCCTGTCTCTGATCGCTGGGTGGTGGGGTGCGAAAACCATGCGGAGGTTGAAAAAGTCGCGCACGAGAAACGCTGCGAATGCGAGAGACATCACGCAAGCGACGTGCGCCATGACCCTGAACGGGAGCCCGATACGCGGTGGAACTGAACGCTCAAACCGATCGTCTTTCGCCACCTTATTCCCCTTTCGCCTGACTGGACGCCGGGGATTCGCAGATGAAAATACCGTCAGCAACCCCATGGTCTTTTTTGTAGGGATGGTTTGCCACCTGCGCTCCCAGCGTCATGAAGGAGCAGTGGCCGCCGTCGAGGTTGTAGGCAACGCAGCAGCCCAGCTGTTCGAACAGACTCGACATTTCTTCGAGAAACATCCCGCGCGTATTTTTCTGCCGCCCGTCTACCACGAGAAAGCAATAATGCCCGGGATCGTAGTAGCCAATGGCGATGGCAGATTTAAGCGCAGATTCAGCCGCAGTGGCGGCATCCGCAGCCCCCTCGGGTTCAACCAGTTCTTGCGCGACGATTAATTTCACCCAGTCGATCCCGTCGGCGCCTGCGCCCCTCAAACCTAAGGCGTCCCCGATGAGCACCCACGCCGCAACCACGGCTACCGCGCAAGCTATCAGCCCAATCGCTGCAGGGACCACAGCCATGACATTATTTGAAACGGCCAACCGCCTGCCGATCTTCACAGGACACCCCCTCTGAGCGTCGGAGCCCCTTTCGATTCTGAGCTTATCGCATCCGCACGCAGGCAGCGCGCCCGACAGGTTAAACATTTCTTAAACTGCATGCTCGATACCCACGACCCGCCCCAGCTCCTTCTGAACGCCCCGATTCCTTTTAAATTAGGACAACCTCGAAGCGAAGGAGGTGCTTTCCCCCGCTTTACTCGACAGGGAGACGAGAGGCACTCGAGCATGCTTCAACTGCATACTGGAATAGACATCCGGCATTGTACTTCGCAGCGATGCGCCTGCACAATGAAAGCCAAGATGGCGCAAGGCCATCGCAAACGAAACGGCACGCGGCAGAAAGCCGCATGAAAGGAAGGTGACGCATGGAGTACGTTGAACTTGCAAACGGCGTTACGATGCCCCAACTGGGATACGGCGTGTTTCAAATCGACGATGCGGAGGCGCAGCGCTGCGTGGCAGACGCGATCGAAACAGGCTACCGCCTGATCGACACGGCGCAGGCTTACGGCAACGAGCGCGGCGTCGGGGCAGCCGTAGCAGCATGCAACGTGGCACGCGAGGACCTTTTCGTCGTAAGCAAGGTATGGGTGTCGGAGTATGGCGAAGGGCGGACCTATGCCTCTATCGAGCGCTCTCGAGAGCTCTTAGGCCTTGAGCAGATCGACCTCATGCTGTTGCATCAGGCCTACAACGACTACCACGCCGCCTGGCGCGACATGGAGCGCGCCTACGCCGACGGGCTGGTGCGCGCTATCGGCGTGTCGAACTTCGATCCGGTGCGTTTGCTTGATCTGTGCACGTTTTCCCAAGTCAAGCCGATGGTAAACCAGATTGAGACGCATGTTTTCTGGCAGCAGGGCGCAGCACACGCCAACATGGAGCGACTCGGCGTGGCTCACATGGGCTGGGGCCCGTTCGCCGAGGGCGCAAACGGCTTTTTCCAGAACCCGCTATTGGCGGAAATCGCGGCAAAGCACGGCAGGAGCGTGGGGCAGGTGGCTCTGCGCTACCAGCTAGACCAAGGCGTCATCGTCATACCCAAGACCGTGCGCGCAGAGCGAATGGCCGAGAACTTCAACGTCTTCGATTTCGCGTTGGACGATGGCGACCGCACTAGGATCGCCGAGCTGGATTGCGGGCGGTCGCTGTGCTTCGACCACACCGACACCCAGCTCATCGGCGGGCTGCTGCAGATGGTGAGGGGGCAGATCGGTTAACTCCCCGACACTAGCTTCCCACCTTCTCGCAGCCTCCCGCGCCGGCATCCGAGACAACCGAGCGCTCATCAGACATGTCGTCGCTCCACCGCCGCAGCGACGACATGATGTCTGCCACCGCCTGCGGCGCGTCGAGCAACGCTACCGCGTAGAACGTCGCGTGCGCATCCGCGTCCTGTATAGGTATGCGCACGCGACCAGCATCTTCACCGAAGGAGCGCTCGAACTCAGACACGTCGGTAACAAAGCCCGGCAGGTCGGACGTGCGGAGAAGCTGCGCGAGCACTGTAGGATCGTTCTGCTCGATGAAACGAGCATTGGGCATGGCGCGCCGCACCACATCTCCCCAAAAGCCCACCTCTGCGTTCATGAGAAACGTGCGCCCGTCAAGGTCAGCGGCGCGCACGCTTGTTCGGGCGGTAAGCTCGTCGTTGGCACGCACGTAGACAAACAGGTTTTCCACCATAAACGGCGTGCATGTCAGATTGGGAAGCCCCAGAGGGCGGCGCATGATGACGATGTCCGCCGAACGATCGAACAAACGACGCTCTGCTTCGCGTTCATCGTCAACAAGCTCGGAAGTGAGGATGGTTCCCGGAAAGCGCCCCACTACCTGCGCGGTGAGCCTCCACACCGGTGCAGGCGCAACCGACAACACGTGGATGGTTCGCTTCTTGCGCGCAATCTCGTCGAACGCATCGCGCATGCGCCTCTCCTCCGCCAGTATCGCCCGTGCGTGGGAAAGCGCGCGGCGGCCTTCGTCGTTGAGCTCGACGCGGTTGCGCGTACGTCGGAACAGCTCGCATCCCAGCTCGCGCTCAAGCGCGCGCATCGAGCGGCTGATGGAGGGCTGAGAGGTATGAAGCGCTTCGGCCGCAGCCGAAAACGTGCCCTCGCGGGCGATGGCATCAAGCTGACGCAGCTGCTCGAATTCCACGGACGCCTCCCCTTCACTCACCGTCAGCCGCGCATCCCGCCTTCGGGCCAGCATGCAACCGACGCATAGCATAATCGCTCAAATCTATTGTACATCCCCTTGCGTAGCGACACACTACGATCGTCGAGATGCGCTTCGCAAGAGACCAGGCGAAAAGGGATGTCGCGACAAGCTCTGGCGGATCAGCACCCACGCGAAGCGGGCTTACTTGCCGGCGGATAGACTTCCACGCGAAACGGACTAACATTGCCGTCAGCCGCCGCTACACGACCTCAAAGACGAATGCGTCTTTCCTACCTGACGACATACATAGATGCATGACGATATGCATAGATCGCAGAACACAGCAGGACGTCAAGTCCTGAATTGTTCATGAAACAAGATGCGTCACGGCAATATTTGGCAGAAATTTTCGGTTTGGTCATTTTTTTTCGTGTATAACGCTTCGAATCTATTCTCAAGCGCAATCTAGACCACGGTATGCACCCCAAAGCTTATCCCATTTTTTGATCTTACTATTTCCATGAGTGCTCTAAACGAGGCTTTCATCAGGCGCAACACGTACAAGGCTATCTTATTGCGCCTTGCGATTGCGATTCTTTTGTTTCGCACTTTAGCGCCCGATGCCGTAACAGCATTTTTACTACTCCAGAGAAATTGCCCGAACTGTAAATTTGTGCCATCTTTTCTTATAATGGATGCATGAATTCCGTCGTGGTTGGACATAACAGTGCTCTTGAATACTGGCGATGCGTCGGGCCTCGCTTTTTGGGAACGCCTCGCCAGCGACGCAATGCAACCCTCAAGGCGCAACGGATCCTTTCGTCTGCTGCAAAACCCAAACTTGCAGGTGGAAACCGACGACCCGCCGGTTGTCAACTACCCCTCCATGTGATGGTGGGATCGAACGCGGCCCGTACGCGAACCAGATCGATCGTCTCTCATACATGCGAAGGCGGCGGATACGCCAACAAGATGCCTTCATCTTTCGTCGAAGCCGGAGGCGATTTCCTCATTGCGTCGCCCGAACTGTGCTTCGCACAGTTTTCCCCGTCACTTACCGTCGGGCAACTGGTTCAGCTAGGCTTCGAGCTTTGCGGCACCTACGCGCTTCGGCCAGGCGCGCCAGCACTCAACCGCGACGAGCCACTCACGTCTGCAGCAAAGCTATCGGCCTACCTTCAGAAATTTACAAATATCCCCGGACACAAAAAGGCCCAACGCGCCGCACATTACGTAATCGACGGGTCTGCTTCACCTATGGAAACTCTTCTGGCAATGCTTTTAACACTCCCCTACGCAATGGGAGGATACGGCATACCCTCACCGCAGCTGAATTTTAAAGTCGACGTACCGCCGAGCAAGCGAAACCGAGCAGATCGTGCTTCATGCGTATGCGATTTGTGCTGGCCGGAACACAAGCTGTGCCTCGAGTACGACAGCGCGCGCTATCATCTTGACCCCGTACAGCAGGAAAGCGACGCGCGAAGAAGAAATATCCTCGCTACGCTTGGCTACACTGTGATTACCGTTTCCCCACGTCAACTGCTTGATTCAGGCGCCTTCAATCGTCTCGCCCACCAAGTCGCCGGTTACATGGGGAAACGTCTGCGCTACAGTGATCCCAAATTCACGCATACGCATCTGGCGGTTCGCTCAGAACTTTTTTCGGATAATCCTGCGCCGCTCGAGACCTAGCAAGGGCGTACGGGTAGAGCGCGTCACCATGGCGCGGAGTCGCGTCGCAAGCGTTCCTTGCGCTAGCGCCCGATTATCTCTGCCAGCGCGTCAAGGAACTCGCGCACGTGCTCGGCAGGCTCGGGCGCGTGCAGAACGCCATAGGACACCTTGCACTCCCAATCGGTCGGGACGGTCTTCAGCAGAGGGTGAACGTCCTCCCATATGGCAAGCGTCGCAAGTGCGAGATCCTCGTTGGCGCAGCGGTTGAACACCTCGATGCGGTATTGGGGAAAATCAACGACGTCGATCTGGGGGTGGCGCCCCAACACTTCGTCGCGAAGACGGTCGATTTCCACGTTCCAGCCACGCCGAATGAGCATCAGCGAATGACCATGCAGATCGCCGAGCGTGATGATGCTCCGCTCAGCCAAGCTGCTGCCCGCCGGAACGGCGCAATGCAGCGGTTCGCGCGCAAGCTCAAGGCCAGCACGCCCATGCTCTTTGAGGAAGGCGTCGTCAAACACGCCAAGCACCACATCCATGTCCTGACCCAGATTGTCCAGGCCGCGCGCCGCCTCGGGCATGTTCTCAAAGGTGACCACCTGCATGCTCATACCCGGACACAGCTCTTTCACGCGCGGCCACATGAGGGAAAACGGCGAAGACGGCGTCATCAGCGACACGCCCACACACACGATGCGCTTTTCGGCGCGCTCGGCCATATGGGCGCGCGCAACTGACTCCTGGGAGTACTGGACGATATGGCGAGCATCGCGCAGAAGCGACTCACCCGCCTTGGTGAGCGACAGCCCCTGGTGCGAGCGGTGAAACAGGGTGAGCACCAGACGCGATTCCAGCAGGTTCATCTGCTTAATGACCGCCGTCGGCGTGATTAACAGAGCAGATGCCGCTTTCGAAAAGCTCCCTGCCTCGGCAACGCGGATAAAAGTATCGAGCTGGGGATTGTACATGAAAAGCCCCTTTCTCGCCCCGACATCGGAGAGCGGGCGCACACGGCCTGACAGCCCGCAAGCCAAAGAACAGACGGTTCTGGATGGTATTAGCCTATACCTTTGAGTTATAACTGATCGGCAGGATAGACGATTGCGGCAAGCATCCGTCTTAATTTCCTTTCCCGATGCTGACACAGAAGCACCGGTGGGAGATACTGCTTCCGTTCGTTATTTTGGACGAAGCGGGATGCGGCAAACGAGTTGACCGCACGCCTGTTAGCACGACACCCGGATGGGAAGCCGCCAAGCCCGTCGGCACGTCGAACCAACCGCGAGAAGGAGAGCACATGACCAGGATTCCCGACAACGCGGCAGCATCGCCGTTCGAAGCGTGCGTGGCATCGCTCGGCTACCAAGAGCTGGTGGGTCTGATGAAATCGCGCCATTCGGTGCGCAGCTTCGACGATCGCCCGATCGAGGGCGAGACGCTCGCCGAGCTCGAACACGAGATCGACTGGTGCAACGCCCAGGCCGGACTTTCCATCCAGCTTGTTCGCGACAACCCCGAAGCGTTTGACGGAGCCCTGGCGAAATACGGCAGCTTCCGCAACGTGCGCAACCACTTTGCGCTGGTAGGGCTCAAAGGCGCCAGCCTCGACGAACACTGCGGCTACTACGGAGAGCGTCTTGTGCTGCTTTCGCACTCTCTCGGGCTGAACACCTGCTGGGTAGCGCTTACGTTCCGCAAAGGCGGCAGTGCGGCACAGGTGGGCGAACACGAGAAGTTCGCGCTGTGCATCGCCGTCGGATACGGCACCGACCAAGGACGGGCGCACAAGGTCAAACCCGTCGAGCAGCTGTGCCGCGTGTCGAAACCCTTGCGTTCGGATTCAGGGGAAATTCCCTCTTGGTTCGCAGCGGGAATGGATGCCGCGCAGCTGGCGCCCACCGCCATGAACCAGCAGCGCTTCCGCTTCGAGCTGGAGACACCGGCAGATCACACGCCCTCGGTACGCGCCATCGCGCTCCCCGCGCTCTCGTGCGGCAAGATCGACCTCGGCATCGCCAAGCTCCACTTCGAGCTGGGCGCAAACACGGTGTCGAGGGATTGGCGCTACGTGTAGGAAGCGCCTGCCCCAAGGATGCTACCGAGCCCGATACATCAGATGCAGCGCGTCGCAGATCTTCGTCGGTTTCGAGAGCTCTAAGCGCTTCTGCAGACTTAATATCATCGAGGAACCGTCGGCGCGCCCGCCGCACTAGCCCAGCTGGTTGTTCGCCTGCACGATGTCGGCAAGCCGTACGTGCTCGTTGCGGAAGCGCGCGGCAGGGTTCTTCTCGCCCATGGGCAAGCTGATTGCGCTCGCTGGGCAGACGTGTATGCAGGCAAGGCACGCATTGCAGCCCATGCCCGCCATCGCGTCGCGACGAGCGGCGCCTTCTTCCATGGCGATGCACCCCGCCGGACACACACGCGCGCAGGTGCCGCACCCCGTGCAGGCATCCTCGTTGATAGCGAGAAAGCCGCCCAGGTCGGACGCCTCGAATTTCAGCCCGAACGAGAGATACTCCTCGTGCGCCGCTCGATCGGCATCGGTGACAGGCTCGATCCAGCGCTTGCGGGCGCTAACGTCATTCTTGATGCGCGCAAGATTCTCATCGATGCGCTTTTCTGGGATGAGGGCGCTCTCTTCGTCCATGTCGAAGTTAGGCAGCCAGTTGTCCACCATCAGCAGCGTTGAGATGTAAACGGGCTCGATGCCGGCCGAGCGCGCCTCCTCCTGCGCAAGCTCCACGCCGTTAGCGTGACGACGGCCGTAGGTGGCCACCAAGAAGAAGTAGGGCGTGTCGAAGGTGGCACGATGGATGAACTCGCGCACCATGGCGGGCATAAGGTGTCCGTACAGCGGATACACGATGCCAATGGCTTCATCGGCATACGTCAGATCCCCTTCGCGGCGCATCTCCTGCGGAATGCTGAGGGGCTGCGCGCCGGCGTGCTCTCCTGCAGCAAGCTCTCGGGCAACATGCAGGCAGTTTCCCGTTCCCGTAAAGTAAAAAATCATACTTGGCTCCTCCTTGCATACATCATACGCCTTCATGATAGCGACTCGTCACGCACGCGAATTGCCTCAAACAAGAAACAGGGTTGAAACCCGAAGGCACAAAGAAAGCTGAACCCCGCCGCAACGCTTAGCGGATCGCATTGCCGCCGAACACCATGAGGTCGAGCCGGTCGGTAAGCTCGTCGACCCGGGCAATCTCCTCGGGCGACAGTGTCACGTCCGCCGCGCCAAGGTTCTCGCGCAGGCGCTCGGGCTTGCGGCTGCCGGGAATGGGAATAATCCAGGGCTTTTTGCCCAGCATCCAGGCAAGCGTACCTGGAAAAGCGCGGCATCGTGTGCATTCCCAAGAGCACGCATCGCTCGCGCATGGAGGAGAACTTCGACGCGTTCGGCTTCGAGCTCTCTCTCCAGGAGGTGGCGCGCGTCGAATCACTTGACACCCACGAAAGCTGCTTCTTCGACCACCGCGACCCGGCAGTCGTCGAAAGTATCACATGCCTGGTGCACAACGTCTAAAGACCAGCGGGCTACGCCCCTGCCGAAAAAACACAGCACCCGCCGACCTGGCGTCGGCATACCCGCAAGACGCGCGGACGGCATCGACGCCTCGTCAGGCAGCGCGAACGACGAAAACACCGACAACGGCTCTTCCAACTCTCTATGAGCACATCGCAGGGCAGCGCTGCGGCAGCGGGCGGCTCGGTGCTGGTGGCGTACTACTCCGCACAGGGACACACGCAAGCCGTGGCTGAAGCGGTCGCCGACGAGCTCGGCGCCGATCTGTTCGTTATCACGCCCGTACAGCCCTACAGCGACGAAGACCTCAACTACAACAACGATTCCAGCCGCGTGAGCACCGAGCACAGCAACCCCGACGGCCGCCACGTCGAGCTGGAAACTATCACTCCCGAGGGCTTCGACGGCTACGACACCGTGCTGATCGGCTACCCCATCTGGTGGGGCGAGGCCGCCTGGGTCGTCGACGACTTCGTGTCGGGCAACAGCTTTGACGGAAAGACGGTCATCCCGTTCTGCACGTCGGCATCCTCTCCCCTGGGTCAAAGCGGCTCGCTGCTTGCCGACATGGCAGGCTCGGGAGACTGGCAAGAGGGCATGCGCTTCCACTCCAGCGTATCCGATTCCGACGTACGCACTTGGGCGCAGGGACTGCTGCTCGCCTAAACGCCTCACATCCCGCACCGGAGTTCGAGGCGTTACGGAACCAGGAAAGCCGGCACGGGCGGCAAGGGGCAAAACCAAACAGGACATTTGCTCCTTGCCTTACCGCCTGCCCCTTGCCTTACCGCCTTCCCTTTGCCGTATCGCCTTTCAAACCTACTCTTCAATCATTCGCCGCGCGGCAAAAAACGTAACCAGGAAGTACACCCCATACACCGCGACGAATGCCCCGGCGCACATTGCCACCATCAGTCCAATATCAAGCGCGCCGAATACCGCCACTACATCGGTTACCACTTGCATTGCGCAGACGGAGTGGGCGACTGCGAGCACGAGGGGGAATACGAAATAGATGGCAACCTGCGCCAACAACGCCTTCGTAACCATCGCCGACGGCGCACCGAGCTTGCACAAAAGCCGATAGCGAGCCGCGTTGTCAGAGGCCTCCGACACCTGCTGGATCGCCAATATCGCCGCACAGGCTACCGTCAGAACAAACCCAAGGTAGATGGCGAGGTAGGCGATTATCGTGGACAGGCTTATCGATTGCTCGATTACGCTGCTCCTCCCTTGCGTCATGGTGATAGGCCAGGTTGAGCCTTCCTCCGCATTCTCTATCGCATCGCACACATCCACAAAAGCTTTTTCGTCTTCAACCGACGAGCACTGCACGTCGTATATCGACGCCATTATCAGCGCCCGATCCGGCACCGCGCTATCGGGGACGATAAGCGCGCCGGTATTGGTTGGAAACGAAGTTGTTTCCAGGCATTGGTCGATGCATTGCGCGATTGTCAGCTGCGCGCCCCCTATATCGCAAACGGGCTGCCTGCGCGCGACTTCTTCGAAATACGCCTTCGTGACGTCTGAATCCACAAGCAAGGCGCATTCGCCTTCGCCCAAGTCGACCGGATCCCTGCCCGCCAGCTCAAGCGCTGCGTTCACCTGGGAAAGGCGAACTATGGGCACCGGCGTCACCACGTACTCGGGGTTAATGGCGCTGTTGCCCGAAAACTCCGAGAAGCTCACGTCCGACGCCTGCTCAATCTTCCCAAGGGTAAGCGGGTCGTCTTCGCTGTCAATGAGATAGTCAACTTGAACGCCCGCATCGACAAGAGCGGAGACGTCCTGCTCGCCAATGGCGCGAGCGCTTTGCGCAAGCCCTTCCGCCATGTCGTACCCAAGCTGGCGTGCATAACCGCCGTACACTCCAAGCTCTGCTTGCTCGTAGCCGTCCGAGATGCTCAAGTAATACCGCGTGCTCACTGTTGCAGAATACGAGGTGCTCTGTTCGAGATTGTCTTCGACCGTATTGCGGATGCCGATGCCTCCGCACACGCTGGTAAGCGCCAAAAACAGCGTGAGGCACACTACCGACAACGTCGCGAACGTGGTGTTCACTTTAGCGTTAAGCTGTCTGAGCGCAAACATATTCAGCCCGCGCAGATACAGCGGCTTGCACAACTGCGCCAAACGCAGCAAAAACCCCGACAGCCCCCAGAAAAACAGCACCGTGCCCACGCACACCAAAAGCGTAGCCATCCCGAACTGCGGAGACAGGTTCAAAAGCCCGTTGTCTAACAGCAGCTTGTACGAAACGCCGATAAGCACCAGCGACGCAAGAAACACCACCAAGGAAAGAGGCAGGCTCTTGAGTTTGATCTGCTGGTTGTGGCGGGCGGCATAGAGCAGGTCTATCGGTCGCGCCTTAGAGACCTCGCGAGCGTTCACCAGGGCGGCAAGCACAAACACCACAGCAAAGACAACAAGGGTGTAGGCAAACGCGTCCCATGAGAAGAGGAACGCAAAACCGCTTTCCGAGGCAATGTCTGCCGAAAACATCGCCGAGGTAACATAGAGCAGCCCCTGGGAAAGCGCGATGCCCAGCACCAAGCCCACGGCCAAAGAAGCCGCGCCTACCACAAGCGACTCAATCACAACGATAGCGATCACGCTGCTGGTGGGCATGCCCAAAACGGCATAGATGCCGAACTCGCGCTTGCGCCGCTTTATGAGGAACCGATTGGCGTACACCACCAAAAACACCAGCACGAATGCTATGAATACCGAAACGCCCCCGATCACCGTGCCCAGCAGTTCGAAAATGCCCTCTTGCGCCTCGCTCATCGCCAGCACGTTTCGTTGCTGGGACATAGAGTTGAAGGCATAGAAAACCGCCACCCCGAGAACGACGGTGAGAAAGTACACCGCAAAATCGCGCACGGATTTCCGAATGTTTCCCAGTGCCAGCCTAGCAAGCATCGGCCATCGCCTCCCCAAGCTCGCCAGCCGTATCGACGATCCGCCGATAAAACTCAGAACGATCCTGTCTTCCGCGACACAACTCGCCCGACAGAGCGCCGTCGCTGAGCAGCAAGATGCGTTCGCAGTAGCTCGCCGAAACCGAGTCATGCGTCACCATGACGATGGTTGCGCCCGCCTGGTTTAGCACCGTGAACGACTCAAGCAGCGCCCGTGCCGATTTGGAGTCAAGGGCGCCGGTAGGCTCGTCCGCCAAAACGAGTTTGGGGTGCGTGATAGTAGCGCGCGCGGCGGCAACCCGCTGCCTCTGCCCGCCTGACAGCTCGTAGGGATATTTCCCTAAAACCTCGAATATCCCTAGCTGATGAGCCAATGCGTTCACTCGCGCCTCTATTTCGCGCGCGGGCGTCTTCGAAATGGTGAGCGCCAGCGCGATATTCTCGAATGCGGTGAGGGTATCCAGCAGATTGGAATCTTGGAAAACGAACCCGAGGTCGTCGCGACGAAAGCGGGATAGCTGCTTTCCCGCCAGCTTGGCAACGTCCACGCCGCCGATGCGCACCGTCCCCTCGCTTGGCGTGTCAAGCGTTGCCAGGCAATTGAGCAGCGTCGATTTCCCCGAGCCCGAAGGACCCATGATGCCCACGAACTCCCCTTCGGCCACCGTAAAGCTCACGCCTCTCAGCGCTTGGTTCGTCGCAGCAGCGCGCCGCTGCGACCTCCCCTGCCCGTAGGTTTTACTCACATGACGCACTTCCACCATAGTTCGACGCCGAATCTGCCCCGGCATGCCTTCGTTCATCATTGCAACTCCTTCCCTGCGTTGTGAAGCCGCCCTCTACGATAGAAAGGCTTCCTTACGCAAGGCTGGTGGCGTCCTTACATTTGCCTTACGCCTCGTATCGGCGCCGTAACAAAACAGGAATGTTGCGGTTTATCTGCGCAAATGAGTTACCATACAAACGAACTGACAGATGAGCGCCCAAACGGAGAAAGAGATTGCCATGCCGTATCAAAGCGCCTTTAGCCAACTTGAATCGCATTTGCTCGACAAACGCATCCTCATCGTGGACGACGAGGTCGAACTGGCCGATATGGTTCGCGGGATCCTGAACGCGGCAGGGTTTTCCCACGTGCAGGTTACGCACAGCGCGCAAGACGCCCTTTCCTACTGCGGTATTTCCGCAAAAGACCCTCGAGGAGGCGGATCCGCGCACGCCACCCCGCAAACCGCCCCGACACTTCCGCGCGTCGATCTATTCGTGCTCGACGTTATGATGGAGGGCGTGGACGGGTTTCAGTTGCTGTCTCTTCTGCGAAACGCCCCCGCAACCGCTAATGTTCCCGCACTTTTCCTCACCGCCAAAGACGAGCCGTTCGACCGGGTAAACGGGCTTTCACTCGGCGCCGACGACTATGTGGTAAAACCCTTTTTACCCCAGGAGCTCATTCTGCGCATTTCTGCGATCCTGCGGCGCTGCTACGCCGACGAGAACCCCGTTTTGCACCTCTCGTTCTGCACGGTCGATTTCGACACCGCCGAGGTCACGCGCGCCGACGGAGACACGGTCGCCCTTACCGCCAAGGAGCACGAAATCCTCACAGTGCTCACCCGCAACGCCGGACGCATCGTCACCATCGACGCGCTGTGCGAGGCGTGCTGGGGGACGTCTTTCGGATACGAGAACTCCCTCATGGCGCACATTAGGCGCCTGCGCGAGAAAATCGAGGCGAACCCCTCCAAGCCGCAATCGCTGGTAACCGTCAAAGGACTGGGCTACAAGCTGGTGAGCGGACAATGAGCGCGTCGAGCAAACGCCCCGACACCCCTGACGCCGGCGCGTGCCAGCCGTCCCGCCAATCCGCGAACCCAACCGATTCCCCCGGCTCCTGGAAGCCAACAGCGAGCTGGCGCAACGAACCTCCGACGCCTCCCGACAAGCTGCGAAAAAACCAGCGTCGCCGACGTCTCAAACGGTCCAAGGGAGCAGGCTCGCTTGCCCGCTTCTTCACAAAGCAGGTAGTCTGGTTCCTTGCCCTGGTTACCGCGCTGCTGATGATCGACGTGATGCTCTACGTCTTTATCGCGACGCAGGAGATGGACAGAAACTACCTGTACGGCACCCCCGCCACCGTCACCCGAACGGTGAGCGACCAGCTTACAGCCGATTCAACCGGCGTCTATTCCCTTGGGTCAGAGGCGCAAACCCAACTTGAAGAACAAGGTGCGTGGGCGCAGCTCGTAAGCCCGGACGGTACCGTCTTGTGGTCTTGCAACGTTCCGGAAGCCAGCGAGGAGCCAACAGGAGTGGTGGCGCGCGAACCAAGCGAGCCTGGCTGGGGCGCCGTTCCTTCTACCTACACCACCAACCAGCTCGTTCTCGTTGCGCATTTCCATACTGTCAACGGATACCCGGCATTTATCTGGGATCGCTCCGACGGCATACTGCTGGTGGGCTTTCCACAAGGCTCCTATGAAACCATGAGCATCACCTGGCCTGAAGAAACATGGAGAACCATACCGCTCTATGTTTTCGGCATCATCCTGTTCGACCTGCTTATCTTGTTCGCAGCGTACGTTATCTACCGCCGCCGCACCCAGAAAGCCGTGGAGCCCATCAACGAGGCGCTCGAGGCGCTTTCGCGCGGCGGACGTGCCCAACTCGACCTCAAAGGAGATCTGCAGCCCATCGCCGATCAGATCAACGAGACATCCGACGTCCTCGAACACAAGGATCGCGCTCGCGAACAATGGATTCGCGGGGTGTCTCACGACATTCGCACACCGCTTTCCATGATTATCGGCAAAGCCGACGGCATCGTGTCGTCGCACAGCGTCTCCGAATCGACGCGAGTCGAGGCTCGGGCAATTCGCGCGCAAGGGATGAAGATCAAGGATCTCGTTGCCGATCTCAACACCGCCTCCCAGCTCTCGTTTCAAAGCGACCCCCTCACGCTCGAACGAGTTTTTCTTCCCAAGCTTTTACGCGACATAGCCGCTTCCTACATCAATAGCGGGTTCGACGAAACCCACCCGCTTTCCTTCACGCTCGACGAAGACTGCGCAGACGCGGTGGTTATCGGCGATGTGCGCATGCTCACTCGCATGGTTGAAAACCTCCTTGCCAATGCGCGTCTGCACAACATGGAAGGATGCTCGGTCGAGCTTACGCTGTCTGCGTGCACGTTGCAGCACGACCCCGGCGTTGAGCTTTGCGTTTCAGACGACGGCGTCGGCATCTCCGACGAGCAGGGCGCCAAGCTGGAGGCGCGCCTAGCCCAAGCCCGCATCGCGCCCGACGATGCCCTGCCCGACGATTCCGGACACGGGCTGGGGCTCGTGTTGGTCGACCGCATCGCACGCGCCCACGGAGGCATCTTCGAAGTGAGAAAAAAGCCCTGCGGGTTTTCCGGAGCCATCATCTTGCCGCGCGCGTAGCTCACAGCCAAAGAGGCCCCGGTCGGCACGCCTGCGCCGCTCGCTTCCGTCTTGCCGCGCGCGTAGCTCACAGCCAAAGAGGCGCGTGCTGCACAACCAAAGAGAATGGTTGCGCGGCACGTAACGAGACGAGCGCGTCCTTTCGGCGCTAAGCGCCAGAATCGTAGAAGCTGTGACTTCTGTAGAACAGACGATTGAGAGGCGACATCTCGGATAAAATAGACGAAACGATACCTCTCCCCCGAAAGGAGTCGCAAGGTCTTGGAGGCTTTAGAGCTCGCTTTGGTTCTGCTGGCGGTCGTTTTAGTGTCGTCGGTCATCACCCAGCTTGTGCCTAAGGTCTCTGCGCCCCTTGTCCAAATCGTTCTCGGCATCGCATTGGCCCTGCTCGCTCCGCAGCAGATAGACATAACGCTCGACCCCGAGCTTTTCATGGTGCTGTTTGTGGCTCCGCTCCTCTACGACGAAGCGAAAAACGCAGACAAAGCTGCGCTTTGGCGCTACCGCGGCCCTGTTCTCGGGTTGGCAATCGGGCTTGTGGTGCTCACCGTGCTTGCCATGGGATACGCAGTGCATGTTGCCCTGCCCCTTATTCCGCTCGCATGCGCCTTTGCGCTGGGCGCCGCGCTTTCGCCCACCGACCCAATCGCCGTTGCCTCGCTTTCCGAAACTGCTGAAATCCCCAAGCGCTCAAGCAGCATCCTCAAGGCGGAATCGCTTCTCAACGACGCATCGGGCATCGTGTCGTTCCAGTTCGCCGTAGCGCTTGGCATGACCGGAGCCTTTTCCCTGGCCGACGCAACGCAGGATTTCGTGTTCAGCTTCATCGGCGGGCTTGTTTTGGGCGCGCTGATGGGCTACCTTGGCAACCTGCTCGTGCGCCTGGTGCGCAGGACCGGCCTCGAGAACACCACGTTCCACGTGCTGTTCGAAGTGCTTGTTCCGTTCATCATCTATCTTGTTGCGGAGTTTTTCCACGTCAGCGGCATTATCGCGGTGGTGGCTGGCGGCCTGGTGAACGTCATCTCGCCGCGCGAGAGCAACCCGTCGGTCTCGCGCATGAACATCGTCTCCACCAGCGTATGGCGCGTGATATCGTTTGGCCTAAACGGCGTGGTGTTCGTGCTGCTTGGCACGCAGCTTCCTCAGGCGATGGCCCACACGTGGGAAGACGTCACCATCAATAACGGGTACTTGCTCCTGGTCATCCTTGCGCTCACCGCCGTTTTGCTGGTAGTCCGCTTTCTGTGGATTCTCATCACCTCGCGCCTTAAAGCGCACCGCAAAACCAAGCAGGGCGCTTCCGGATGCCCGTCCTTGCGCGACGACTTATACGAGTCTCTTGTCATGACCCTTTCGGGCGCAAAAGGCACCATCTCCCTTGCGGTGATGTTCAACCTTCCGAATATGTTTCCCCAGCGCGAGCTGCTTATCTTTCTTGCGTGTGGCGTTATCGTGGTCACCCTGCTCATTGCCACGTTCATCGTCCCCGTCATTGCGCCGTCGAAAACACCCAAGAAAAGCGCAGACGCGCAGAAAAAAGAGCAGGAAGCGGCAATTGACATTCTGCGCGGCGTGATAGAGGAGCTGGCTGCCCATCAGACGCCCGAAACGCGCTACGCCACCCAGCTCGTTATCACCTCATACAACGATCGTATCTCCCGCATTAAAAGCAGCGGCTCCATTCAGGACGAAGCAGAGAACAAGCTTCACCTGAAGTGCCTCGAATGGGAGCGCGAACGCACCAAGCAGCTCGTTGACGCAGGAGACTTCTCTCCCGCCGTCGGCTACCGTAATCTGGTTCGCCTCGACAGCGTCGAATCGCTTCTGTGCCACCGTGCAGGCAATAGGACGTTCAGCGGTCTGCTCGTGCGCATCCGCTCGGTTGCGCGCAAAGGAATTGGCGCCCTTATCCAAAGCCTCCCCGACGCGCTCGTTGCCGACCGTCTTCTGGAGCGCCGAAACCTGCAGCTGGCATGTGCGCAATACGTTATCTCCAAGCTCCAAAAGATGCTGGCTTCCCCAGAGATCGACGTACCCGCAGAGGTCGCCGGCACGCTGCTTGTGGAGTATCAGCGCGCCGCCCGCTCGCTTACGAGCGACAGCCCGTCCATCACCATGCTTACCAACCTTGCGGCGAAGTCAACGGACATCGAGCGTTTTGCCCTTCAGCTTGAACTCGAGCAGATCCAGAAGTTCTACGAGGACGGCATCATCAGCCGTACCTTTGCGCGCCGCATGCGCGAAAACGTCAATCTTATGCAATTGGATATTGGCGACACCATTTAAATGGTCCTGATCCGCAAGCCGCGCGTGAGCGCATGGCTTGCGGTTTCGTTTACATCTTTTCGGGCGCGCTCACTCCCAGCAGAGACAGCGTCAGCGCAAGCAGCGTACGCACGGCATCGGCAAGCGCCAAACGGGCGCGCTGCACCTCGGGCTCGACGCCGATCACGCGGCACTCCGTATAGAACTGATGGAACAGAGCCGCCAGATCCTGGGCGTAGTGCGTCAGGCGGAACGGGGCGCGGTCGCGTGCGGCCAAGTCGATGAACTCTTCAAAATCTGCCATCTTGCGCATAAGCGCCAGCTCGGCATCGGCGCAAAGCGGCTCGAGAGGCGCATCGGTTGGAACAAGCAGGTCAGCGAGCTCAGAGAGAGGCTTTGACTCCGCGTCAATGCCGTCATCGAGTTCGGAAGCCGCCTTGCGCAACAGCGAGCAGATGCGCGCATGGGCGTACTGAACGTAGTACACCGGATTGCTGGCGTCTTTTTTCTTCGCAACTTCGATGTCGAAATCGATGGGCTGATCGGAAGAGCGCGACAGCATCAGAAAACGCGTGGCGTCTACGCCCACCTCGTCGATGAGCTCTTCAAACGTCACCATCTCACCGGTGCGCTTCGACATGCGCACGGCCTCGCCATCGCGATACAAGTTGACGAGCTGGCCCAGCACTACCTCAAGCGCGCCGGGGTTGCCCCATGCTTCAAGCATGGCCTCGCAGCGCTTCACGTATCCGTGGTGATCGGCTCCCCAGATATCGATAAGATGGGTGAAGCCGCGCATGAGCTTGTCGTGGTGATAGGCCATGTCGCTCATGAAATAGGTGTATTCGCCGTTCTCTTTGATAAGCACACGGTCTTTGTCGTCGCCGAACTCGGTCGAGCGGAACCACGTGGCGCCGTCCTTTTGGTACAGATAACCCTTCTCATCCATGGCTTTGTAGGCGCGCGAAACAGCCGTCTCTCCCTCGGCGTCCTCAACGTAGAGCGTGCGCTCAGAAAACCACCGGTCGAACTTCACGCCAAACCCTGCAAGCGTATCCTGCATAAGCGCGAGCATCTTGATATAGGCAAGCTCGCGGAAGGCCGCCACGCGCTCTTCGTCGGAAACCTGAAGCCACGTATCCCCGTCGGCGTCAATTATGCTTTGCGCAATGTCGGCGACGTAAGAGCCTCCGTAGCACTTTTCAGGCATCTCGACCGAACGGCCCAGCAGTTGCTGATAGCGAACCGACACCGAGTTGCCGAACACGTCCATCTGCACACCATGGTCGTTGATGTAGAACTCTTCCGATACATCGTAACCGGCATGGCGCATCACGCGAGCCATGGCGTCGCCGAGCGCGGCCCACCTGCCATGACCAACGTGCATGGGGCCTGTGGGGTTTGCCGAGACGTACTCCAAATTGATGCGTCCTGCCTCAGTTTTAGGCTGGCCCTTGCCAAACGAGTCTTTCTCGACGCGCACCTGGCGAACTACCGCCTGAAGCGTTGCCGGGGTAAGACGGATGTTGATGAATCCCGGGCCAGCCACCTCTACTGAATCGATCATGCTGTTGCTGGGCAAATGGTCTACGAGAATCTGCGCTATCTCGCGCGGATTGCGCTTAGCCTGTTTGGCGCAGCGCATGGCAACCGTTGAAGCCCAGTCGCCGTTCGCCTCGTCGCGCGGTCGCTCCAATGCCGCAGAGGGGATGTCCTCAAGCGCAAGCGAGCCGTCGGCGCACGCCGCAACCAGTGCGGTATTGAAAACCTGTTCGAGTTGTTCACGAATCTGCATGATGCGTATCTCTCTTCTTCGATGGAAGAGGCCGCGTCACGCGCGGCCTCTTGGCTCTAACTGTGCGATTCTACCATCTTTGCGCACGAATCGCGCAAGCTATCAGGAAAGTCGCGCAGGCGGCTCATCATCCTTCTCTGCCGCTTTCACCGACAGCATCTGGTCGAACATCGACGCTGTCTCCTGGAACCTCGACGGCAGCACCACGGTGGAAGAGCGCCCGTTCTTGGCGAACTCGTTCATCATCTCAGTCCACTGGGTGAACAGGAACAGCTCGTTCGCCTCGCTTGTCGTGACGCCCGATTCCTTGATGACGTCAAGCGATTCTGCGATTCCCTCCGCAATGGCCTTTCGCTGGGCAGCGATACCCCTGCCCGACTCCTCCATCGCCTGCGCCTGAGCCTGCGCCTCCACAACCACTTTGATACGGTCGGCGTCCGCCAACGCTTGGGCGGCTTCCTTCTCTCGCTGAGCAGAGTTGATCTTGTTCATGGAAGCCTCAACGTCAGCGGGAAGCCCAATGGCAGTGATAAGGGTGGAAACCAGGTCGTAGCCGTAGGCCACCATGCGCGCCGCCACGTTGGTGTTGACGTCTCCCGCAATGAGGTCTTTGTTGTCAAACACCTCGTCAAGCGTGTAGTTTGGAATGGCAGAGCGAAGCGCGTCGGCAATATAGGCGCGCATCTGCTCTTCCGGGTTGGAAAGCATGTAGTAGCTGCGGTACACGCCCGACTGCTCAGGCGACTGCCCGCGGTCGTAGCTCACATGGAATTGAGCCGCCACTTGCATGGTGATGGTAACGTTGTCTTTCGTCTTGCCGTCGATCTGGAACTGCGACTGACGCGTGCGCAGATCCACCTTGGCAGCAATCCGCTCCACAAGAGGGATCTTGAACCGGATGCCCGCCCCCGCCGTACGATTGAAACGGCCGAAGCGCTCGATGATGTATTCGGTTTGCTGCTGAACGATGAATATGACCTTAAAGACCACGATCAGCACAACAAGGATGATGATTATCACCGCAAGCGTTCCAAGGAAACTCGCGATGCCGCCCAAAAGATTCATACCATGCATTGGGGTCTCCCTTCGTTTTTCGGCAAACGCCGCTTACCCTAGGCGATGCGGTCGCCCGCAGTGGGCCCTGGCTGAGACGTGTAGACGGCGTCTACGTGCACAAAGCAGCCGCCCTTTGCTACGATGGGCGCACCCATGGCGGCAAACGCGGCGTCAACCCATTTCTTCTGCTCGGCGAACTGCTCGCCCTCATCAACGTAGCGCGCCGTTCCATGGATCTGGTAGGCGCCGCTGTCTCCCCAGAACACCAGCGATACCTTGCTGTTGGCCTTTACGTTGGCGAGCGTCTTTTTAAAGAACTGATCCGACACATAGACCGTCTCGTCGTCGATGATTTTTTTCATGCCCACCGGAGCACCGTTAGGCTGACCCTCCAGCGTCGCGGTACAAAACACGAGGGTAGGAACCTCTTCGAAGACCTTTTTGACCTCGTCCGACAAAACTGCCATGACAACCCCTTTCGTACATCGCGCACGCACAGACGCGTGCGATACGCCCTTCTGCGCCATACCCAAAGCGCACGTATCGGCGAATTCCCTACATGAAAGTATACGCCTTACCCTTCTCGAAATCGCAAAGAACAGGCAAAACCGCCCTAATGCGAACCAAAGAGCAGCCGGCATGCCGCAAGGAGAATACGTGCGGGATTGGCAAATTCTTGCGCGAAAGAGCGCACCGCCTGTACCCGCTGCGGCGCCTAACATGCGCTCATTGGGTAAAGGTGCGCCGATTTTGCGGCACTGCGCTATAATACGTCTGCTGTTCAACGATATAGCGCTTGGCGCCCATGGCTCAATGGATAGAGCAACAGACTTCTAATCTGTAGGTTGTAGGTTCGAGTCCTACTGGGCGCGCCAAGCGCTATATTGGTTTTGAAGGCAACGAGACCTCTTTTGCGAGGGGCGCGGCTCTGCCGCGGGCTCCCCTCGCAACGCACGTCGAAAGGACGAACCATGCCCGTAAGCCTCAGCGGACGCAGCTTTCTTAAGATCCTCGACTTCACCCCCGACGAAATCCGCTATCTCATCTC
The DNA here is from genome assembly GCA_018715935.1 of Candidatus Aphodovivens excrementavium. Classification (GTDB taxonomy): domain Bacteria; phylum Actinomycetota; class Coriobacteriia; order Coriobacteriales; family Eggerthellaceae; genus Aphodovivens; species Aphodovivens excrementavium. Next base: position 2,098 of record DVKR01000037.1, on the reverse strand, counting down.
TTTAGGCCACGAGTTCAAGCGCATGAAGATGGCTGGCACCCCTCATCGCTACCTAGAGGGTAAAAACATCGTGCTGCTGTTCGAAAAGACCTCCACTCGCACCCGCTGCTCTTTCGAGGTCGCAGCCATGGATCTCGGCATGGGGGTCACCTACCTTGACCCAGCCGGATCCCAGATGGGCTCGAAGGAATCTATCGCCGATACGGCACGCGTGCTCGGCCGCATGTATGACGGAATCGAATACCGCGGGTTCGGGCAAGACATCGTGGAAGAACTTGCCGCCAACGCCGGCGTACCGGTATGGAACGGGCTCACCACCGAATTCCATCCCACCCAGATGATCGCCGACATGATGACCATCGAAGAGAAATTCCCCACCGGACTTTCCGGGCTCAAGCTCGTGTTCATGGGCGACGCCCAAAACAACGTTGCCAACTCCCTGATGGTTGTGTGCGCCAAGCTGGGCATGCATTTCGTTGCCTGCGGGCCAAAGAAGCAAATGCCCTCGCCCGATCTCGTGGAAACCTGCAGGGAAATCGCCGCGCAAACGGGCGGGTCGATCGAGCTTTCGAACGACCCGCTAACCGCCTGCAAAGACGCGCAGGTAATTTATACCGACGTGTGGGTTTCTATGGGAGAGCCCGACGAGCTGTGGGCCGAGCGCATCGAGCTGTTGAAGCCTTTCCAGGTACGCGAGGAGCTGTTCGCGGTTGCTGCCGATTCGGCGATTTTCATGCACTGCCTCCCCGCCTTCCACGACACGAAAACAACGGTTGGCAAGCGCGTTGCCGAAAAGTTCGGCCTGACGGAGTTGGAAGTGACCGACGAAACCTTCGAAAGCGCGCGCTCGGTTGTGTTCGACGAGGCAGAAAACAGGATGCACTCCATCAAGGCCATCATCTACGCCACGTTGAAATAGCACTCGTCGAAAGCCCTACGAAGAGGTTCCGACAAACCCTCCGCAAACTACGCCGAGCCCCAAACCAGTGCATGAAGCGCCGAATGCCCACACGCGTTCGGCGCTTTGCGTTTAGGCTTCTTTGCTGCTCCGCGACATCGCAATCTTTCCGGTGCGCGTTATCTCTTTGATGCCATAAGCGCGCAGCAGGTCCTCGAGGCCTCGAAGCTTCGCCTCGTCGCCGGTTGCCTCGATAGTGAGGCAGCTGCGCCCCACGTCAACGATTTTCGCACGGAAGATATTGGCGACTTCGATTATCTCGTTGCGGCGCTCGGGCGTGGCCTCAACCTTTATCAAAACGAGCTCGCGCTCGATGGCGTTGTCGTTGGTGAGGTCGGTTATCTTCTGGACGTTAACGAGTTTGTAGAGCTGCTTGGTGATTTGTTCGTAGGCGACATCGTCGTCTGCCACCACAATTGCAGTGATGCGTGACGAGGCGGGGCTTTCCGTCGTGCCGACGGAAAGCGATTCGATGTTGAATCCACGCCGCGAGATAAGACCGGTCACACGCGAAAGTACGCCCGATTTGTTATCTACCAATACGGAAAGAACATGCCTCATTTAGCTCTCCTTCTCGGCGCCGGCGCTCTGCTGTGGCATGCCGGTCCTCACCGCGCCAACTGCTACGTCGATGGCGCCGATTGCGTCTTCCAAGCCCGTGCCCGGCGCCACCATCGGGTATACGTCCTGGTCGCGCGAGATAGCAACGTCAAGCAGGTAGGGGCCGGGGCTCGCAAGCATCTCCGCCAACGCATCCGACACATCGCAGGAGCGCTCGATGCGCCGCGCCTGCCAGCCGTAGGCTTTTGCCACGGCCACGAAATCAGGCACTGGGTCTAGCAGCGTTGCCGCATAGCGCTGATCGCAAAACAGCTTTTGCCACTGATGAACCATCCCCAGGCAGCGGTTGTCCATCAAAACCACTTTCACGGGAATGCGGTGAACGGCGGCAGTCGCCATTTCCTGAATGTTCATTTGGAACGACCCGTCGCCTGCAACGCACACGACCTGCTTTTCGGGACATGCTATGGCGGCTCCCAGCGCGGCGGGAAAGCCAAAGCCCATGGTGCCCAGCCCGCCGGAGGTGATGAAGGTCCTCGGGCGTTCCCTGTCGATATACTGAGCCGCCCACATCTGATG